>DASRQZ010000023.1:0-52596 GCA_035696125.1 Polyangia bacterium | reverse complement strand
GCGTTCGTATTGGCAGACGACCTCGTCGCCGACGCTTATCGAACGACGGCGGGTTTCCCCATCGCCGAGCGATTCGGTCTGCAGAGCCAAATCCGCCGTGGGGCTGTGTCCATTCCGGCGAACCTCGTGGAAGGCTGCGCTCGGCGCTCGGAACGCGACTACCTGCATTTCGTCGGCATCGCGTCGGCTCGGCTTCCGAGGTGCGCTACTTGATCCTTGCGGTGCGCCTCGGATTCGCCACCGAAACCGATGGCGGGCGACTGCAAGCCGGCTACAGCCCGTGTGATCAGGGCTCTGCAGGCACTCGTAACTTCTCTCAACTTACCCGAGGCCCGAAGCCCGAGGCCCGAGGCCCGAGGCTCTTAACCGAACTGCATTGCCACTGCATTGCTCCGGAGCCCCTGTCCCCCTGGAACCGGTAAGCACCCCGCCGGGGGTACATTGCGGCCCCTCAGCGCAACTCGATGTCGAAGGGCAGCCTGGCCTGAAGACCGTCGCCGCCGGACAGCAGCAGCGGGGCCAGCAGGCGCAGCAGCGGGCGCCAGGCGGCGCGCGCGGCCGGGCTGGTGGCGATAGCGGCCAGCAGCTCGCCGCCGGCCAGGGGCGCCTCCTCTTCGTCAGTGGCGGGTCTCCCCGCCTCGGCCGCCGCCGCGCCCAGGCCCAGCGCCTGCGCCAGCAGATTGGAGCGCGGGCGTGGCAGGACGACCATCTCGGGCAAGCCGGCGGCGGTGGGGCGCAACCGCGCCAGAGCGGCGGCGTGGTCGATCGCCGCCAGCAAGCCGCCGGTGTGGTCGACCAGGCCCAGCCCCAGCCCCTGCGCGCCGGTCCACACCTGACCGCGGCCGAGCTGGTCGGCGCGCGCCGCGGTGATGCCGCGGCTCTTGCGCCCCGCCTCGATGGTCGCCAGGAACAGATCATAGAGATGGCGGATCTTGTCGGCGATCAACTCCTTTTCGTCCTCGGTCCAGGGCCGATAGGGAGAGAACAGATCGGCGTGAGCGCCGCGGCGATAGGTCTCGACCGAGACGCCGGCCGAGGTCATCACCTTGCGCAGGTCGACCTTGAACGCGAAGATCCCGATCGAACCAGTGATGGTCGACGGCTGGGCGAAGATCGCGTCACCGGGCGCCGATACGTAGTAGCCGCCCGAGGCCGCGTAGTCACCCATCGAGACGATCACCGGCTTGCCCACGCCGCGCACCCGGTTCACCGCGCGCGCGATCACGTCCGACGCGAACGCCGAGCCGCCCGGGCTGTTCACCCGCAGCACGACCGCGCCGATCGAGGCGTCACCCCGGATCTGCTCCAGCACCTTGACCAGCGTGTCGGCGCCGGCGACCTCGCCCAGATCGAACGGCAACTGCTGACTGGAGGTGTCGGCGATCGTGCCATCGACCAGCACCACCGCCAACCGCCGGCGCGGCCAGCTCTCGGGATGGGGCGGCGACGGATCGGGCTCGCGGATGGCGATGCCCCGCCGGCCCATCGCCTGTCCCACGTAGCTCCCGAGCTCGTTCTCGTCGCGAACCGCGTCGATCAGGCCCGCGTCCTCGGCCTGCCGCGGGGTGAACGCCGCGCGGTCGATCGCCTCGCGCACCTTGGCCGGTGACAGCGCGCCCGCGCCGCCGCCCGCGCGCTGACGCCCCTCGGCGATCGCCGCCACCATCCGCCCAAACACGTCGTCGAGCAGGCGGTTCTTGTTCTCACGCACCGGCTCCGACTGCCGGTTGACGATGAACGGCTCCATCGCGCCCTTGAACTCGGCGATGCGCACCAGGTCGACGGCCACGCCGACGTGGTCCATGGCCTCTTTGTAGAAGGTGACGTCCTGTGACAGACCGCCCAGCGAGACGCCACCCGCCGGGTGCAGCACGATGCGATCGCAGGCGCTGGCCAGGTACATCTCGCGCGTCGAGGGGTAGACGCTGTAGGCAAACACCATCTTGCCGCGCGCCCGCAGCGCCGCGATGAGATCGCGCAGCTCCTCGATGCGCGCGACGCCGAGCTCGAGGTCCTCGACCTTGACCACCACGCCGGCGACCGCGTCGTTGGCGGCCATGGCGCGCAGGCGGACCGCCAGCGCCAGGAACTGGCGGTCGGACCGGACCTTGGCCACCTCGACGCGCTCGACGTGCCGCGCGTCGACCAGTGAGGGAAAACGATCGCCGGTCAGGCGCACGAAGATACTGCCGCCCAGGGCGTCGCCGCCCTCACCCGCGCGGCGTACGGTGCGGATCGCGCCACCGCCGCCCAGGTGATCGAAGTCAATCCACAGCCCGGCCGTCGCACGATAGTTGTCGGTGTCCGCGAAGGCCGACGCGCCGCCGATCGGAACGCCCTCGACCTCGACGAACGGGCGCAGCCCCTCGGCGATGCGCGCCAGCACGCGCAGGCGCGGCGCGACCGCGCGCCAGGGCCGGCCCTCGAGGTGGGTCGCGGCGGCTGCGATCTCCAGGCGGTCGCCGCCGAGCGGACGCAGCGCCAGCTCCTGGGTCCAGGCGCGGCGCAGGCCGCTGGGCGCGCCCACGTCCTGGACCACCTCCCCCAGCGACAGACCGGGGCAGATGCGCCAGCTGGCGCCCAGGTCGAAGGTGTCCAGGCCCGCGTAGCTGGAGCCGAACAGGTGGCCCCAGCTGGCGCCCAGCCCCAGCGACCGCCCCAGGCGCACGGCGTAGCCGAGCTGGAACTTGGTGCGGTCGCCCGCCAGCGGCGCGCTGGTGCCGCCCACCGACTGCAGGCCGATGCCGGCGTAGCTCTGCGACCAGAGCCGCGCGCCCAGCAGCAGGCCCACGCCCCGCCCGGGCAAGAGTTCATCCATGGTGACCTGGTTGCCGATCAGGACCAGGCTGGAACCGCCCAGCTGCGCCAGCTGTCCCGGATTCAGCTCCAGCGCGGTTCCGTCCGCCTCGCCCGCGACGCTGCGCCAGGGCACGAAGATCCCGCGCGAGGGCCCGTAACCATCGGCGCCTTGCACCACCGGAGCCACCTGGGCCGCCGCCGGCGTGCCCCACGCGGCCAGCGACGCCAGCACGGTGCCGGCCAGCACCCGTGCGCGGCGTGAGAGCGCACCCACCAGACGTCGCATCGCCATGTCCAATATCAATGTCAGATCATACCCGGGTGATTTCCGCGGAGTATAGTCGGTCCCGGCCATGAGCAGTTGGGATCGCCCGCCGGCGGGGACCACCGTCGTCGAGTTCTTCGAGCGCTGGCTGCCGGCGGCGTTTCAGGCATCGGGCCGGAGCGCGCCGCTGGCCGCCCCGCTGGTGCGCGCCTCGCTGTCGGGCGCGGGCGGCGGCTCCTGGGACGTCCGGGCACGCGACGGCGACCTGCACGTGCAGAAGGCCACCCGCGAGCCACCCGACGTCTGGTTGCGGCAGTCGGCGACGGATTTTCTCACCGCGCTCAGCCCGGAGCCCGACCCTGACCTGCCGCAGATGTTGCCGCCGGGATGGAGCGCGCTCGATCTGCTGTTCCTGGACCCGCGCGACGTCGAGCTGCTGCGCCAGGTGAACGGCCGGTTGCTGGTCGAGGTGGCGGGCCGGCGAGGGCGGCGCTGGGCCTTCGACGTCGGCGTGGGCAAGGCCGGAGTCAGCGCCGGTCGGCCGCGCTCGACCGTCCGCCTGGACGGCGCGACGTTCGACGGCCTGCGCAGCGGCAGCGTCCCACCCATGCAGCCCTTGTTCGACGGGCGCATCAAGATCGAGGGCGATCGCGCCCTGGCCATGCAGCTCCTGCTGCTACTTGGAAGCCGCCTCGCGCGCCGCTGAGGCGGCCGCGGGCGCGCGCGGCGGCGGCGGCGCTGGCGCGCTCTCGCGGGCGGCGGGGACGGCCGCCGCCCCCGGGCCCACCTCCCGGTCAGGCGCGCTCGATACCGACAGCGCCGCCGATCGGGTCCTGGCGGTGGCGACCTGGGCGTCCGCCGCCCCCGGCGGGGGATCACCGAAAGCCGCCGCCCCCTCGCCCCCGCCGGCACCGCCGCCACCCGGCGCCACCGCCGCCGTCGACCTCGGGTGGACCGCGGCCAGCTTGGCGCGCGAGCGCGCCAGTCCGCGCCTGAGCGTCGGGTCGGCGGGCCGGCTCGACAGCGCCTTGGTGTACTCCTCGGCGGCGGCGTTGTACTCGCGCGCCGCGAAGAACGCGTCGGCCAGGAAGGCGTGCGCACCGGGATCGGCCTCGGCGTAGCTGAGCGCCTTGCGCCCCCAGCGCACCGCCTCGGCCGGATGCCGGGCCGCGAGCGCGCGCCGCCCGCGATCCAGCAGAGCACGCGCGAGCAAGCTCGCGCCCTGGGCCGCCGGATCCAGCGAGAGCGCCGACCGGTAAAGCTCGATCCCGCCCTCGACATCGCCCTGGTCCAGCGCCGTCTCGGCCCGCTGCTGGAGCAGATTGGACGCGGCCGCCGCCATGCGGTCGGCCGTGGCGGCGCCGCCCAGCCTGCGAATCTCGGTCAGCACCGCGAGCAGCCCGGGCGCCGACACCGGCGCCAGGCCATTGGCGATGCGCAGCTCCGCCTCGTTATTCAACGCCTGCAAGCGCGCGGCACGCGCAGCTCCGGAGTCGACGGCATACGGCTTGGCGGCGGCGCCCGGCGCCGCGCGCACCGACGCGGCCGCGCCCGCGCCCACGCTGGGGGACCACGGGAACTTGTGATAGACGCCCAGGGTAACCGCGACTCCCAGGCTCAGGATCGCCATCGTGCCCACGGTGCGCACCCCGAGCTGCGCCAGCGAGCCAACGCCGGAGACGGCGGCGTCGTTGGGCGCGGGCAACTCGGGCGACAGCAACAGCGGCGGCACCGGCGAGGCGCGGCGTTCGACCGGCGGCGGCACCAGGGTCATGGGCGCCGTGGCCGGCGTGTCCTGGCGCGCGAGATCTCCGTCGGGCACGAACTCCTCGAAGCGCCGCTCGACGGTGGCGTTGGCGTCGGCCCAGCGGTTGCGCAGCCCCATCGGGGTCTCGATGCGCGCGTTCGGCTCGCGCATGTTGAGCAGCTCGGCAACCGCGCGCGGGCGGCCCCAGACGATCTTGGTCAGCTCATATTGCAGCTGGGCCATGGTCTGAAAGCGCATCGCGGGCTCCGGTTCGAGCGCGCGCAGGATGGTCCGGTCCAGCTCTTCGGGCAGCTCGGGCTGCGCCGAGCGCAGCGGCTCGGGCAGCGCCTTCGCCCGTTGCGCCAGGATGTCCTGGTAGGTGACGCCCTGGTGGGGCGGCGCGCCCGAGATCATCTCGTAGAGCAGCGCGCCCACCGAGTAGATGTCCGAGCGGCGGTCGACGTTGCCGCCGTCCCCGCTGGTCGAGGCCAGAGCCTGCTCGGGCGCCATGTACTCCGGGGTCCCCATGGCCATGCCGGGGTTGGTGAGCCGGCGCGAGCGGCGGCTCACGCTGCGCGCGATACCGAAGTCGAGCACCTTGACGAAGTCGGCCTCGCCGTCGCGCGCCACCAGGTAGATGTTCTCGGGCTTGAGGTCGCGGTGGATCACGCCGGCGTTGTGCGCGGCGTGCAGCGCGCTGCAGATCTGCATGCCGATGCGCACCGCTCGCAGCGGATCGATGCGCCGCTCGTGCGACAGCACGTCGGCCAGGTCGATGCCGTCGAGGTGCTCCATCACGAAGTAGGCGCAGCCGTCTTCGGTGGTGCCGAAGTCGGTGACGTCGATGATGTTGGGGTGCCCGATGCGCGAAGCAGCGCGCGCCTCGCGGCGAAAGCGTTCGACCAGGTTCTGCTGCTTGGAGTAGACCGGGTGCAGGATCTTGATCGCGACGCCCTTGCGGATCTCGACGTGCTCGCCGGCGTAGATCGTCCCCATGCCGCCCTCGCCGATCTTGCGCAAAATGCGGTAGCGGTTCTCGATCACGCGCCCGACCAGGTCGCCGCTCTCGCCGCCGGTGCCGGTGCCCACCACGACCTCGCCGGAAGCCGGCGGCAGCACCGCGGGCAGCAGCGGTGGCGGATCGACGATCATCTTCTGCCGCGCCTTGAGCAGGCGCTCGCGCTCGTCGCGTTCTTCCTTGATCAGGCCACCGTAAAGGCCGCGCAGGAACTCCGAGGCGCGCTCGGCGTCGGCCTGCGGCGCGACCCGGATGATCACGTCCGACAGCGCCTGGCGCATCTCCTCCGCGGTCTGGAAGCGTTGCTCGCGTTCTGGCGCCAGCGCCTTGATCACCAGCGCGTCGAGCTCGGGCGAAAGCCAGGGCGCCTTGCGTGACGGCGGCTCGGCGCGCGGGTGCCGCACCAGCGACAGCGCGGTCGCGGGATCCAGATCGCTGAGCTGCATGTACTGCTGCCCGGTCAACAGCTCCCACAGCACGATGCCCAGGCTGTAGATGTCGCTGCGCGCGTCGGCCACCTCGCCGCGCGCCTGCTCGGGCGCGAGGTACGACGCGCGCCCGAACACCACGCCCGGGTTGGTATGCTCCTGCTTGAGCACGCTGCGCGCGAGGCCGAAGTCGGTCAGCTTGGCCTGGCCGAAGTAGCTGAGCAGAATATTGGGCGGCGCGACGTCGCGATGAACCAGGTGCAGGTCGCCGTAGGTGTGCACGTACGACAGAGCGCGCGCCACCTCACGGGTCACATGTAGGGCAACGTCGAGCGGGATGCGGGTGCGGGTGCGCACGCAGCGGTTCCAGATCTCGCGCAGGTCCTTGCCCTCGACCAGCTCCATGGCGATGAAGAACTCGCCGTCGACGTCGCCGGCGTCGAAGGTGACCACCAGGTTGCCGTGCGACAGCTTGAGCACGACCTTGGCCTCGTCGAGGAACCGGTTGGCCTTGCCCTTGTCGGCCTTCTCCGGCAGGACCTTCTTGATGACGCACAGCTTTTCGAAGCCGTCGATCTCACCGCTGACCGCGACATAAATCTCTCCCATGCCGCCGCGTGCGAGCGGCTTGAGCAGAATGTATTTCCCGAACCTTTTTGGGTAGCGATCAGGCATCGACGCGGGCTCAGAGAACGACGACCTCTGGAGGCTAACGATGGTCTGGTCGAAACGGGAAATTCTAACAGGGTCGCCGCGGGCGGGGGGACCCAAATCGGGTCCGGCGAAATCTTATCCGAATCGAAACGACACCGGGAAAGGACTGGACATGATTCGCGCGGGACACCCTGCATCGGACATTGGACCGATTGCCCTCCCGTCGTTGAAGCACGAGGGGGGGTCAGCGGAGCGTGGCCGGTCGCGACGCACGCGCGAGGCCGCCGCCCAGGCCGTCCGACCGGACGCGGCAAGCCCGCGCGAGCGCTCCGGCGACACCAGGAAGATCGCCAGTGCCGCAGCAGGCTGCAGCGGACCCCGTCATCGGGATATGCGGATAGTTTGAAACCCTGTTTGCCCGCACCGCCCACCGCCCACGACAGCCCCCGCCCCAGGCCGCGGGTCACCCTCACATCCGTTTGTTGGCGAGCGCGAGACCGCTGCGCGCGCTGGCGTTCCTGGGATCGATCTTCAGCGCGTCTTCGTAGGCCTTGGCCGCCTCCTTGAACTGGTTGAGGCGAAAATGCGCGTCGCCCAGCAGCACGCGCGCGCGCACGCCGCCACCGCGATCGGCGGCCCGCGCCGCGGACTTCACCGCCTCGGCGTAGTTGCGCTCTTGAAAGGCAATCTCCGCCAGGCCCACCAGCGCCGGCCCGCGATCGCGCTTGGATCTGGTGAGCCGGCTGAAGATAGCGCGCGCCTCGACGAAGCGCTCGGCGCGTAGCATGCGCTCGCCCTCTTCGAGCTGCTTGCGGCTGTCGGCCGCCGACGATGATCCGCCGCCGCGGCCGGCGCGCCCCGAGCCGGTGCCGGTCTTCCCCGCCGGTTCGGCCTCAGGCTCG
Source organism: Polyangia bacterium (assembly GCA_035696125.1). GTDB lineage: Bacteria > Myxococcota_A > Polyangia > Fen-1088 > Fen-1088 > DASRQZ01. The sequence continues at coordinate 44,783 of DASRQZ010000023.1, read as the reverse complement.
GGTCGCTCCTCCGGCTTCGCCTCCCCGGACGCGCCCTCGCCGCCCTCAGCCTGCTCGGCCGTCGTCTGGCCGCCGGGAACCGCGATCCCGGGCGAACCGGCGCCGACCGGAGGCGTCAGCGACGGCTGCGGGTTGGTCGACGGCGCGGACAGCGCGGTGGTCGCCGGTCCCGCCGCCGGAGGCGTCGCTTTCTTGCGGCCTGCGACCGCGCCCAGCGCGACCGCTCCCACCAGCACCGCCAGCGCCGCGCCCACCGCCATCGCCAGGTTCTTGCGCTCGAGCGCGCGCAGCCGCGTCAACCACGAGCCACCACCATCGGACGGCGATGACGACGAAGCCCCTACGTTGAACCCGCGCACCACGGGCAGCCGGCCCAGGCTGGCGCCCAGGCCATTGGCGGCGACGATCGCCAGCTCCTGCTCGGTGCGCGGCGGGTACCAGATGCTGGCCAGGTGCTGAATCTCGCGCTCCAGCTCCTCCATGGTCTGCGGGCGCGCCGCCGGGTTCTTGGCCAGCGTGCGGGTGATCAACGCCTCGATCTCCGCTGGCACGTCGTCGCGCACGGTGCTGAGCGCCGGCGGGGACTGGTTGGCCTTCTTGTTGAGGATCTCCATGAAGTTCGCCCCTTCGTAGGGCGGCTTGCCGGACAGCATCTCGTACAGGATGCCGCCGACGGCGTAGACGTCAGAGCGCGGATCGGCCGGGTGGCCGGTCGCCTGCTCGGGCGCCATGTATTCGGGCGTCCCCATCGTCATGCCGGGATGGGTCAGGCGGCGCGAGGGACGCCCCTGGTTGTCGCGACTGCCTTCGTCGTCGGCGCCGCTCTTGGCGATGCCGAAGTCGAGCACCTTGATGAAATCGCGCTGTCCATCCCGCGACAAGATGAGCACGTTCTCGGGCTTCAAGTCGCGATGGATCACGTTGACCTGGTGCGCGGCGTGCAATGCGCGGCACACCTGCGCGGTGATGGCCAGCGCGCGCGGGACATCGAGGCGCTTCTCGCGAAAGATCAGCTCGCCGAGCTCGATGCCCTCGATGTACTCCATGACGAAGAAGAAGGATCCGTCGGGGGTCGTGCCCGAGTCGGTGACGTCGACGACGTTGGGGTGCGAGATCTTCGAGGAAGCGCGCGCCTCGCGCTTGAGACGTTCCACCAGATCGGGGGTCTGGCTGTACGCGGGGTGCAGGATCTTGAGAGCGACGCGCTTGCCGATCTCGATGTGCTCCGCCTCGTAGACGCGTCCCATGCCGCCCTCGCCGCACAGGCGTCGGATGCGGTAGCGGCCCCCGACCAGCGATCCGATCACCGAGACGCTGAGCGCCTCGGTGTCGCCGGTCACAGACGATTCATCCCTGCTCTCGTACATCTCGACGCCCGAGATGAGCAGCGCCGCCGCCGCCGCGGCCGCCGAGCCGGTGGTCAGGGCTGCCGCGACGGGTGCCGCCGAGAGCCCTGCGCCCACGCCTGCCCTGTCGGCGGGCCGCTCGCGTCGCGCCGGTGCGTTGACGACGGTGCCGCGCTCGCGTCGATTCTCTTCCCGCTTCTTGCGCTCGACCTCTTGCTCCTTGTCCTTGTCCTGGTCGGCGCGCGCCGCGGCCCCGGCCAGGCTGGCAGCAGCAGGCGGAGGTGGGGGTGGCGGTGGCGGTGCCGGCGAGCGCGGCGCGCGTGCGACCGGCGGAGGTGGCGGGGGCAGCGGCGCGCGCGGCTCGAGCACGGCCGACGCGACGAGGCTGCGCCGCGCCGACTCGATGATTGCCTCGCGGTCGCGGCGTTCGGTCTCGATCTCGTCGCCATAAAGGTCGGTGAGGAACTTGGCCACGCGCACGCCGTCCGTCGCGGGCGAGGTCTGCGCCAGGAACGTCGCCAGGTCACGGCGCAGCTCCTCGCAGGTCTGGTAGCGGTTCGCCAGGTCGGGCGCCAGCGCCTTCAACGCGATGCGATCCAGCTCGCCGGGAACGCGCGAGGCGCGCCGCGATGGGCCCGTGATCTCGGGGTAGCGCACCCGCTGCAGCAGCTCCTCGGCGGTGGCCGCGTCATTGTTGGGCGCGCCTGCCACCTTTCCCGACGGAAATAGCTGCCGCCCGGTCAAGAGCTCCCACAGGATGATCCCGGCCGCATACAGATCAGTGCGTCCGTCGAGAGGCTCACCCCGGGCCTGCTCCGGCGACATGTAGCTGACCTTGCCGTAGATGATCCCGGGCGCGGTCTTCTCCATCTTCAGCGTCGACGACGCCAGGCCGAAATCGGTGAGCCTGACCTCGCCGCTGTACGACAGCAGCACGTTGGGCGGCGAGACGTCGCGATGGACCAGCTTGAGTGAGCCGAAGCTGTGCGCGTAGTTCAGGCCGCGTGCGAGCTCCTTGACGATGTGAACGGCGACGTCGATCGGAAAAGCGATGCCCTTCTTGGCGCAACGGTTCCAGGTCGCGCGCAGGTCGCGGCCCTCGACGAAATCCATGGCCAGGTAGATCTCCCCGTCGGCCTGGCCAGAGTCGAAGACCGGCACGAGATTGCCGTGGGACAGCCGCACGACGACCTTGGCTTCATCGCGGAATCGCTGCAAATATTCCTTGTCGGCCAGGTGCGGCAAGACCGTCTTGATGACGCACAGCTTCGCCGTCTCCTCAGCCCCGGACAGCGCCAGGTAAAGGGCTCCCATCCCCCCTCTCGCCAATGGCTTGAGAAGGAGGTAGGAACCGAAGCGGCGAGGGAAATCGCTCATGTCCAAAGACGCGCCCGGTGAAACAAGCGCCAACGATTTTATCAGGTTACACGGTGTCCGACAGTTGTTAGAGTGTTCGGTTGGGCCAGGAGGGAGACATGCTCGGGCAACAACTTCTGGTCATCGACGATAGTCCGACGGTCCTGAAGGTCATCGAGGCCGCTCTCATCAAGTTGGGTCATCGAATTGCGGCCGCAACCGGCGCGAGCGCAGGTCTGGCGCTGGCACGCGAGATGGAGACAGCGCCGGCGCTTGTGCTCCTGGACGCGGCGATGTCGGATAAAGACGGCGTCGCCTGCTGCCAGGAGCTGGCCTCGCTACCCCACCTGGGCGGCGCTCCCATCGTCCTCATGGTGCCCAAGGGGGCCGACCCGGAGGACCGGCTGGCGCGCGCCCCGCAAGTCGTGGACTACATCACCAAACCGTTCTCGCCCGACGCCATTGCCGCGCTGGTCGAACGGCACCTGGGAAACGACCGTCGTCCCGCGCAGCAATCAGGCAGCGTCGCCACGACCGGTACCGCTGCGCGACCGGCCACGGCGGCGCCGACGGCCGCGGGGCCGGCGCAGGCGGAGACGGCGCCGGATGGACAGCGGCGCGCTGCGCTCGCCGCGCTGCGCGTCGAGATAGCGCAGCGGATCGAGAGCTACCGGGAAGATTCCAGCAAGTGGGATCTCGACGAGCTCATACAGGGCGCCCTCGACGACGTCACCCTGGAACAGCTGCTGACCACCTACGACGTGCGACGCGGCGCGGGTGGCGGCGCGGATGCCAGCACCGACGGGCAGGCGCTGTCAGGCGACCTGGCGGCGATCACCATCAGCGAGGTGCTGTCGTGGCTGCAGGAGAAGGGGCTCACCGGCTGCCTGCGCATGGTCGGCGGAGACGCGCGCGTCGAGCTCTACTTGCGCCGAGGCCGCGTCGACTTCGCCGCCGCGGTCGGCGTGGGCGAAGATCTGCTGCTGGGGCGCTTTGCCGTCGAACAGGGCGCGCTGACACCGGAGGCGCTGACGGCAGTGCTGGACGCGCGCGCGCGCGCGCTCACACCGCCGCGGTTGTTCGGCGTCGATCTGGTCGCGCGCGGCTTGCTCACTGAATCGCAGCTGCAGGCCGCGATGGCGCGCCAGACCTCCGAGGTGGTCTACGAGACCTTGCGCTGGACCCAGGGACGGTTCTCGTTCCAGGCCGTCGCGCAGGCGGCTTTCCCCGAGGTCGCGCGCAGCGCGGCGCTGTCGTTGTCGGTCGACGGTCTCTTGCTCGAGGGTTTCCGCCGCGTCGACGAATGGCGGGTCATCGAACGCGAGATCGACGACTTCGATCTGATCTTCGTGCCCAACGAGGCCAAGCTCGCCGAGGTGGCGCGCGGCCAGCTGACCAGCGACGAGATCGCGGTGCTGGAGTTCGTCAATGGGCGCACGCCGGTCAAGGAGATCATCCGCGCGCTGCGCATGGGATCATTCGACGTCTCGAAGATCCTGTTCCGGCTGCTGCGCACGCGGCTGATCCGGCGGCGCGTCGCGCCCGCCGTGATTTGATCTAACTCTAACCCCCGAGCTCGCAAATACCCGCGCCGCAGAAAGGCTTCTGGGTGCACGACGGATCCTGCGACATCATCTCGATGCACTCGGTCTTGGCGCAGCGCTTCTTGCGATCCTTCTCGTAGCCGTCCTTCTGCTTCCTGGGGATCGCCCGCTGCTTTCCGCCTTGCTCGCAGGTGCAGCAATCGTCGGGCACCAGCACGCAGTCCTTGTCGGTCTTGCAGTCGGCGGTGGCGACGGGCGCCGCCTTCGCCTTGCGCGCGCGCCTGGCCTCCGCGCCCAGGCCAAAGCCGAGGAACGCGACCAGAAGCGAGGCGACCACGAGAGCACCGCGGCCAGGACGGTGAGGGTGTGGCATGGACAGAAATTATACATGGGCCGCCCGCGGACGGGGCGCGGGGACTTATCCGCTCACTGCGCCAGGAATCGCTCGTTGACCCAGCCGCGGATCTTCCCGCATTCGATCTCGCGCCAGCTCGAGCTGCCAACCCGCTTGCGGTTGGCGGTGCCGCGCACGCCGGTCGCGCCGGGCGGCAGCGCGCCCAGGATGGCGCTGGTGCGGTCGGGCGCCTCGCGCACGTTCAGCACGTCGTCGGCGGCCACGCCCTGCACCGACAGGAGCTCGCCCTTGCCGCTGCCGCCCTCGCAGGAAGAGCCGCTGGACTTGTCGACCACCGGCTTGGCGGCCGGCTCGGGCGCGGGGCGGGGCGCTGCGGCCGGGGAGCGCGCCGCCGCGATCCGCGCCGCGCGACGGGGCGGCGGAGGCGCCGGCGGAGGGCTGGGGTCGTGGTCGACGGTGAGCGCGCGCCGCGCGGGAGGCGCGGGCGCCGGCTCGGCGACGCGCACCGCCATCGGCGACGGCGCAGGCGACGGCGCCGCCGCGGCCGGCGCCTGCTCCTCGGGCGTGGGAACGGGAGCGGCGGCCGGGGCCGGGGAGTGGGCGCGCTTGGCGCGCTTGGGCGGGGGCTTCGAGCAGCCGCCCAGGAGGATGAGCACCAGCAGCGCCGAGCCCCAGCGGCCCACGGCCGCCAGCAGACGGGGCCGAGTCTCGACGCGGGGATCGACCCGAAGCGCGACCGTGCGAGGAACCACCTTGCCCCCTGGGATCATTCGGACGCCAGAATACCTCAGCTCCGGCGGGCCGGCGAAGCGTTTGCTAGGCTGGGCGTGTGCCCCAACCCAAGGACCCGAACCCCCTCGACCAGGAGCTGATCGACGCCGCCTTCATCTGTGACGTCGAACGCGTGCGCGACCTCTTGCGCCGCGGCGCCGATCCCGACGTGCGCAACGACGAGGGTCGGCCGCCGCTGGTATCGGCCGTGCTGGGCGGCAGCCTGCCGCTGCTGGATGTCCTGCTGCGCGGCGGAGCGGAGGTCGACGCGCGCGACCCGTATGGCTGCACCCCGCTGCACTTCGCCGCGCAAGAGGTGCTGCCCGAGATGGCCGAGCGGCTGATCGCCAAGGGCGCCGACGTCAACGCGCAGGACGAAGAGGGAAATACCCCGCTGGCGCGCGCCATCTTCTTCGCACGAGGCCGCCGCGCCATCGTCGACCTGCTGCGCCGCCACGGCGCCAAGGACGACATCCCCAACCTCGCGGGCGAGACCCCGCGCGCGCTCGCGGGACGGATCGGCGACCCGACCTTCGCGGCCAACTGAAGCAGCTGCTCAACTGGTGGTCGTCGAGCGCGGACGGCTCTCCATGTTGCGCGGTTTCGCAGAAGTAAATTCTCGACGGAGACCCATCTTTTTTTGGCGCCCGGCCCGCCGGCGTTGCGTTTCGCAATCCGACCGCCAGTCACCTTGCAGATTGCGATCCGCGGCGCCCAGCCGCGTCGTCCGAGCGGCGCGAGTCCTGGCGTAATATTCGGCACGGGCGATGAACGAAGCCACGCTGCGGCCCGAGGACTTCCTGGCCATGCTGCGCCGGTCCAAGCGCGGGCGGCTCAAGCTGTACATTGGTTTCGCCGCCGGCGTCGGCAAGACCTACCGCATGCTCGAGGAGGCACACGCGCTGGCGCGCCGGGGCGTCGACGTCGCGCTCGGCTTCGTCGAGACCCACGGTCGCGCCGACACCGCGGCCCTGGTCGCCGGGCTGGAGCAAGTCGCGCGCCGGCGCATCGAATACCGCGGCGTCACCATCGAGGAGATGGACGTCGACGCCATCGTCGCGCGCCATCCCGAGATCGTGGTCGTCGACGAGATCGCGCACACCAACGCGCCCGGCAGCCGCAATCGCCGCCGCTACCAGGACGTGCTCGAGATCCTCGAAGCCGGCATCAGCGTGATCGGCGCCTTCAACATCCAGCACCTCGAGAGCCTCAACGACGTCGTCGAGCGCGCGACCCTGGTCAAGACGCGCGAGACGGTGCCTGACGGCTTCCTGCGCGAGGCCGATCAGATCGTGAACCTCGACCTGGCCGTCGAGGACCTGCTCGAACGGCTCAAGGGCGGCAAGATCTACAGCACCGATAAGATTCCCTGGGCGCTGGAGAACTTCTTCACCAGCGAGAAGCTGGCCACCTTGCGCGAGCTGGCGCTGCGCGAGGTCGCCGAGAGCCTGGACCGCGGCGGCGGTCCGGGCCGGCGCGCGCGCGCGCGCGGTCCCGCGGCGAACGGCGAACCCGCGGGTGCGAGCGTGGCAGCCAAGGGCCCCGAGCTCGGGCGGGTCATGGTGTGCATGTCGTCGTATCCGCGGCGCGCGGCGGCGCTGCTCCGGCGCGGCTCGCGGCTCGCGGGTAAGCTGAACACCGACTGGTTCGTGGTCTACGTCGAGACGCCCGAGGAGGCGCCCCACCTCATCGACGCCGAGTCGCAGCGGCATCTGTTAGCCAACATCGAGCGGGCGCGCGAGCTGGGCGCCGAGGTGGTGCGCCTCAAGGGCCACGACGCGGTCGCGGCGCTGCTCGACTTCGCGCGGTCGCATGGGGTGGGCCAGATCGTGCTCGGGCGTTCGCGCGACGCCTGGTGGCGCGAACGCATGGGGCGCACCGCCGTGGCCCGCATGCTGCGCGAAGGGGCCGAATTCGACGTGTTCGTGGCTGCGCGCGAAGAGAAGGACGACGCGCGATGACCCTGCGCTCCAAGCTGCTGCTGGCGCAGGCGCCCACGGTGCTGGCGGTCATCGCCGTCGGCGTGCTGGCCAGCGTGACCAACGGCAAGCTCGCGCGCAGCTCGGAGTTGATCCTGAAGGACAACTACCGCAGCGTGCTGGCCGCGCAACGGATGAAGGAGGCGATCGAGCGCGTCGACAGCGCGGCGCTGTTCCTGGTCGCCGGCGAGGAGGCTGCCGGGCTCCGCCAGGCCGAGCAGTATGTCCCCCTGTTCGAGCGCGAGCTGAAGGCACAAGAGGGCAACATCACCGAGGTGGGTGAGCAGCAAGCCACCACCACCTTGCGCGCGCGCTGGGACCTCTACCGACGGCGGCTAGGTACCTTCACGCCGCTCGCGACCGAGGTCGAGCGCCGGCGCGCCTACTTCGCCGAGCTGCAGCCCGCGTTCCTGGCCGTCAAGGACGGCGCCGACGTCATCCTGGCCATCAACCAGGACGCGATGTTGCGCAAGAGCGAGCGCGCGCGCCGCATGGCCGATCGCCTGGACGCGGCGACGATCGCCGCGGCCACCGCCGCCTGTCTGCTGGGCCTGCTGTCGTCGCTGGTGCTGACCACGCGTCTGCTGCGCCCGCTCGGAATCTTGCGCCAGGCGGCGCGGCGGTTGGGAGAGGGTGATTCGCAGGCCCGCGCCCGGGTCTCGGGGCGCGACGAGATCGCCGAGGTCGCCGGCGAGTTCAACACCATGGCCGACCGCCTGGCGCAATACCGGCAAAGCTCGCTGGGCGAGCTCATCGCCGCGCAGCAACAGTCGCAGGCGGCCATCGACAGCCTGCCCGACCCGGTGCTGATCTTCGACGCCGAACGACATCTGGTGGCGGTCAACCACGCGGCCGAACAGAACCTGCGCGTCACCCTGGACACCGAGGCCGACGATCCCCTGGCGCCCGCCCCGCCCGAAGTGAGAGCCACCGTCGATCGGCTGGCGGCTCAGATGCTGGCGGGCAGGGGCGCCTACCAGCCGCGCGGGCTCGAGGACGCGCTGCGCACGGCGGCGGCCGGCCAGGAGGTGTTCCTGCTGCCGCGGGCGACGCCCGTGCTGTCCGAGAAGGGAGGCGTCATCGGGGCGGCGATCCTGCTCCAGGACGTCACCCGCCTCATGCGCTTCGACGAGCTCAAGAGCAACCTGGTGGCGACCGTCGCGCACGAGTTCCGCACCCCCCTGACCTCTCTGCGCATGGCGCTGCACCTATGTCTCGAGCAGGCGGTCGGGCCGATCACCGAGAAGCAAGCAGACCTGCTCTTCGCGGCCCGCCAGGACACCGAACGCCTGCAGCAGATCGTCGACGATCTCCTCGACCTGTCGCGCATCCAATCCGGGCACATGGAGCTGAACCGGCGCGCCGTCGACGCCGCCACACTGGCGCGCGATGCCGTGAAAGCGTTCGCGGCGACCGCCGAAGCCAGGGGCATCGACCTGCGCGTCGAGCTGATGCCCAGCCTGGGCGAGGTCGTCGCCGATCCCGAGCGCATCGCGCTGGCCTTCGACAATCTCATCGGCAACGCCATCAAGTACACGCCGGCCGGCGGGCGGGTCACGGTCTCGGCGGAGAGCCACGACCACGCGGTGCGCTTCGCGATCCAGGACACCGGACCCGGCGTCCCGCCCGAGCATCGCCAGGCGATCTTCGAGCGCTTCTTCCGCATGCCCGGCGCCACCGAGCCGGGCGCCGGCCTCGGCCTCTACATCGCCAAGGAGATCGTCGACGCGCACGGCGGCCGCATCGGCGTCGACGGCGAGCCCGGTCAGGGCAGCACCTTCTGGCTGGAGCTGCCGGTCGAAAGCGCGTGAGCAGTCCGCTCCCCTCTCCCGCGGTCCGCCGCGGGGGTGGGCCAGGGAGGGGGCAGACCTTGCCGAGCGCCACGCCTCGCGTCGAACGGGATCCCCTCTCCCGCGGACGTCGCGGACGGGAGAGGGGACCGGAAGTGCTCCGGGCGCGGTCACTCCACGCGCTTGCGCTTGCGCCACAGCGTCGAGGTGTCGATGCCGAGGATTGCCGCCGCTTCTTCCAGCGTCGCGGTGCGCGCGGTCACGCGCGCGATGTGCTCGCGCTCGATGTCGTCGAGCGAGAAGTCGCCGCCCACGAACGGCCGAACCGGAAATGGCCCGGCGACCCGGTCGGAGAAGGCCTCGCGGCCGATCAGCTCGGCGGGCCACAGGATCACGGCGCGCTCGATCGCGTTGCGCAGCTCGCGCAGGTTGCCGGGCCAGCGGTGCGATAGCATCAGCGCCTCGGCTTCCTTCGAGAGCTCGGGCACGGCGCGGCGCACGCTGGCCGAGAAGAATGCCAGGAAGCGCCGGGCCAGCCGCAGGATGTCCTCGGGCCGCTCGCGCAGCGGAGGCACACGGATCTCGATCAGGTTGAGTCGATAGAAAAGGTCCTCGCGGAAACGCCCGGCGGCGATGTCGGCCTCGATGTCGCGGTTGGTGGCGGCGACGACCCGGACGTCGGCGGTGCGCGTCTCGCTCTCGCCCACGCGCTCGTATTGCTTGTCCTGCAGGAAGCGCAGCAGCTTGGCCTGCAGCGACACTGGCATCTCGCCGATCTCGTCCATGAACAACGTCCCACCCGCCGCGGCCTCGACGCGGCCGGGCTGGTCCTTGACCGCGCCGGTGAACGCGCCGCGCGCGTGGCCGAACAGCTCGCTGGCTAACAGATCCTCGGACAGCGTCGGGCAGTTGATGACCGCGAACGGACGGTCGCGGCGCGCGCTTTGACCGTGCAGCAATCGGGCGAGCGCGCTCTTTCCGGTACCGGTCTCGCCCCGCAGCAGCACCTGGGCCTCGCTCCTGGCCGCGCGCGCGATCAGATCGAACACCTGGCGCATCGCCGGGCTGTCCGAGGAGGTGTCGAGCTCCGGCACGGCGCTGGCCAGCTGGTGCTCGAGGTCGCTCACCTTCTGTGTCAGCTCGCTGCGCTCGCGCGCGCGCGCCACGAAGTGCCGGATCTGATCCGGCGTGTAGGGCTTGGGCAGGTAGTCCCAGGCGCCGCGCTTCAGGGTCTCGACCGCGGTCTCCACGGTCGCGTAGGCGGTGAAGACGACGACTGGCAGCGCGGGCGCCAGAGCCAGCAACCTGGGCAGCAAGTCCTCGCCGCGCTCGCTGCCCAGACGCAGGTCCAGGAACGCCAGATCGATGGCGTGGTGGCCGAGCACGGCCAGCGCCGATTCGCCGTTGCTGGCCAGGCGCACCTCACAGCCGAGCCGCTCGAGGAACAGCCCCAGCGTCTGCCGGATGTTCTTCTCGTCATCGACCACCAGAACGTGCAGCTTCTTGACGGAGACGTCTGCCATGGCGGAGTGAAACGCGAGCGGCGAATCGAGCGCGCGGCGCATTCTACCGCACCCCGCCGCCGCCCGGTCGCGGGCGCTGCATCATGAGCTGGCGCCGCAACCGCCGAGCGGCGCGCGCGCCCCCCGCGTCGCCGGACGGCGCCGGGGTCATTTGACCGCCGACGGCGCGACCCCCGACGGAGCTGGCGCCAGCTTGCCGAACTGTTGATCGAGGGCCAGGTTGATGACCAGGACGTTGACGCGCGGCTCGCCGAAAACGCCGAAATCGCGGCCCTCGACGCGGGAGCGGATGACCTCGGCGACGCGGTCGGGCGTCACCTGACGCGCGCGCGCGATGCGCGGCGCCTGCCACAGCGCGGCCGCGGGCGACAGGTCCGGATCGAGCCCGCTCGCCGAGGCGGTGACCAGGTCGGCCGGCACCGGCAGCGGCGCCTCGGGGTTTTCCTTGCGCAGCCGCTCGACGTCGGCCACCACCCGGTCGCGCAGCTTCTTCGAGGTCGGCCCCAGGTTTGATCCCGACGAGGCGGTCGGGTCGTAGCCGTTGCCGGCCGCCGACGGGCGTCCCTGCAGGTACCCCGGGCTGGCAAAGGCTTGGCCGATGAGCTCCGACCCCACGACCTTGCCGGTGTTGTCGCGCACCAGGCTGCCGTTGGCCCTGCCCGGGAACAGCACCTGCGCCAGCCCGGTCATCACCAGGGGATAGACCAGCCCCGTGCCCACCAGGGTGACGATGGTGACGCGCAGGGCGATGACCAGTTCTCTTCGCATGATGTCCTCTCCTGTTACGACCGCGTGGAAGGCAGCGCCCTCAGACGATGTGGAGCGCCTCCAGCGCCATGTCGATGATCTTGATGCCGACGAAGGGGGCGATGACGCCACCCACGCCGTAGATGAGCAGGGACCGGCGCAGGATCGCCGCCGCGCCGATGGGGCGGTAGCGCACCCCGCGCAGCGCCAGCGGGATGAGCAGCATGATGATGATGGCGTTGAAGATCACCGCCGCCAGGATCGCGCTCGAAGGGGACGCCAGGCGCATCACGTTGAGCGGCGCGATCTCGGGCAAGGCGCCCATGAACATCGCGGGCAGGATCGCGAAGTACTTGGCCACGTCGTTGGCGATCGAGAAGGTGGTGAGCGTCCCGCGCGTCATCAGGAGCTGCTTGCCGACCTCGACGACCTCCAGCAGCTTGGTCGGGTTCGAGTCGAGGTCGATCATGTTGCCGGCCTCCTTGGCGGCCTGGGTGCCGGTGTTCATGGCCACGCCGACGTCGGCCTGGGCCAGCGCCGGCGCATCGTTGGTGCCGTCGCCGGTCATCGCCACCAGCTTGCCCTTGGCTTGCTCCTCCTTGATGAGGCTCATCTTGGCCTCCGGCGTGGCCTCGGCCAGAAAGTCGTCGACGCCGGCCTCCTTGGCGATGGCCGCCGCCGTGCGCGGGTTATCACCGGTGATCATCACGGTGCGGATGCCCATGGCCCGGAAGCGCTCGAAGCGCTCCGCGATCCCGGTCTTCACCACGTCCTTGAGGTGGATGACGCCCAGCACGCGCGCGCCGTCGGCGACGGCCAGCGGCGTTCCGCCCGAGTCGCCGATCCGGTTGGCGATCGCGCGCAGGTCGTCTGACACCCTGCCGCCCTGCCGCTCGACGTGCGCCGCGACGGCGTCGACGGCCCCCTTGCGGATCGTTCGCCCCGGCAGGTCCAGGCCGCTCATGCGGGTCTGCGCGCTGAAGGGCACGAAGGTGCCACCGCGCGCCTCGGCCGCCGGCAAGCGCAGGCGTTCGGTGACGAAGCTGACGATCGACCGGCCCTCGGGCGTCTCGTCGGCCAGGCTGGCCAGCTGGGCCGCGCGCGCCAGGTCCTCGATGCGCTCGTCGCGCAGCGGCAAGAGCTCGGTGGCCATGCGGTTGCCGTGGGTGATCGTGCCGGTCTTGTCGAGCAGCAGGGTGTCGACGTCGCCCGACGCTTCGACGGCGCGCCCGCTCATGGCGATGACGTTCTTCTGCAGCAGGCGATCCATCCCGGCGATGCCGATCGCCGACAGCAGGCCGCCGATGGTGGTCGGGATCAGGCACACCAGCAGCGCGACGATCGCGGTCGCCGGCAGCGCGATGCTGGAGTACTGCGCCAGCGGCACCAGCGTGACGCAGGCGAACAGGAACACGATGGTGAGGCCGACCAGCAGGATGTGCAGCGCGATCTCGTTGGGGGTCTTCTGGCGGGCCGCGCCCTCGACCAGCGCGATCATGCGGTCCAGGAACGACTCGCCGGGGTCGGCGACGATGCGCACCACGATGCGGTCCGACAGCACCTTGGTGCCGCCCGTGACCGCGGAACGGTCGCCGCCGCTCTCGCGGATCACCGGCGCCGACTCGCCGGTGATCGCCGACTCGTCGACCGAGGCGATGCCCTCGGTGATCTCGCCGTCGCCGGGGACCAGCTGGCCGGCCTCGACCACCACCAGGTCGCCCTTGCGCAGCGACGACGACGGCACCGACTCCTCGCGACCGTCGCGCAGGCGGCGCGCCGTGGTCTCCTTGCGCATGCGCCGCAAAGTATCGGCCTGCGCCTTGCCCCGTCCTTCGGCGACCGCCTCGGCGAAGTTGGCGAAGATCACGGTGAACCAGAGCCAGACCGAGACCAGCCCGGTGAACCACAGCGGCGAGGTGGCGCTGGCCGAGTGAAACAGGTCGCGGAAGAAGATCACCGTCGTGAGGACGCTGCCGACCCCGACCACGAACATGACCGGGTTCTTGGCCACGTGGCGCGGCGCCAGCTTGCGCAGAGAATCCAGCGCCGCGCGGCGTACGATCTGGGGCTCGAAGAGCGACAGGGCCTGGGCCTTGGGGCGAAACATGGCTAGTAGACCTTTCCGTTGATCGCGGCGAAGTGCTCGATGATGTTGCCGAGCGAGAGCGCCGGAAAGAAGGTGAGCGCGCCGACGACGATCACCACCGACACCAGCAGCACCGCGAAGGTGCCCCCGCTGGTGGGGAAGGTGCCCAGGCTGGGCGGCACCACCTTCTTGCCCGCCATCGAGCCGGCGATGCCCAGCGCCGGCACGATCATCAGAAAGCGGCCCGCGAGCATGGTGATGCCGAGGGTGACGTTGTACCAGGGGGTGTTGGCGCTGATGCCGGCGTAGGCCGAACCATTGTTGCCGGCGCTGCTGGTGTAGGCGTACAGCATCTCCATGAGACCGTGCGGTCCCCCGTTGTTGAGGGATGAAACCCCGTAAGGCTCGACCGCACTCCAGGCAGTGAAGGTCAGGATCAGCAGCGGGAAGATCAGGAGGTACAGCATCGCCAGCTTCATCTCGCGCGACTCGATCTTCTTGCCCAGGTACTCGGGCGTTCGACCCACCATGAGCCCGGCGATGAACACGGTGAGCACCACGTAGATCAGCATCCCGTACAGGCCGGCGCCGGTGCCGCCGAACACCACCTCGCCGAGCTGGATGTTGGCCAGCGGAACCAGCCCGCCGAGCGGCGTGAAGCTGTCGTGCGTGGAGTTGACGGCGCCGCACGAGGCGTCGGTGGTCACCGTCGCATAGAGCGCGGAAGCGGACACGCCGAAGCGCGTCTCCTAGCCTTCCATGTTCCCGATGCTCTGATCGACCGGCAGCCCGCTCAGCGCGGGGTTTCCCTGCCCCTCGAAATGATAGGCGGCGATGACGCCCGCGAAGAACAGCACCGTCATCGCGCCCCAGATGGCCCAACCGTGGCGCTGGCTGCGCGCCATGCGCCCATAGGTGTAGGTCAGCGCCGACGGAATGGCGAAGATCATGAACAGCGAGAGGAAGTTGGTGAACGGCGTCGGGTTCTCGAAGGGGTGGGCGGCGTTGGCGTTGAAGAAGCCGCCGCCGTTGGTGCCGAGCTGCTTGATCGCCTCCTGCGACGCGACCGGCCCCTGCGCGATGAGCTGCTTGGCTCCTTCGAGGGTGGTCGCCTCGGTGTAGGGCGACAGGTTCTGGATCGCGCCCTGCGAGATCAGGATCAACGTGAAGATCACGCTGAGCGGCACGAACAGGTACACCGTGCCGCGGGTGAGGTCGACCCAGAAGTTGCCCAGGGTCCTGACCGGATTCACGCCGGCCCGGCGGGTGAAGCCGCGCGCCAGCGCCAGCGCGACGCCCACGCCGGCCGCCGCCGAGGTGAAGTTGTGCCAGGCCAGCGCCGCCATCTGGCTGAGGTAGCTCATGGTCGACTCGCCCGCGTATCCCTGCCAGTTGGTGTTGGTGGTGAAGCTGGCCGCGGTGTTGAACGTCGAGGTCGGCTCGACCGCCCCGAGGTGTTGGGGGTTGAACGGCAGCAGGTGCTGCACGCGCTGCAAGAGATAGGTGACCAGCAGGCTGAACAGGCTGAACGCCAGCAGCGCGAAGGTGTACTCCTGCCAGGTCTGCTCCCGCTTGGGGTCGACCCCGCACAGGCGGTAGATGAAGTGTTCGAAGCGTCCCAGCACGCGCGGCAGGGGTGCCCGCTCCGATTCGAAGACCCGGTGCATGAACACGCCGAGTGGGCGCGTCACCGCGACGATCGCGGCGAAGAAAACCATGATCTGCAACCAGCCGATGGCGGTCACGCGAGCCTCCTTCAGAACCTTTCCGGACGGATGAGCGCGTACACCAGATACGCGCCGAGCAGGACCGAAAGCAGCGCACCGATTCCGTAGTCGAGGGTCATGGCGTTGTCTCCAATTCCCAGGAGTGATCGCTCACAGGCGATCGCTCACAGACGATCAAACGATCGGACGTAGAGCCAGGCCACCGCGAAAAATCCGACGGTGACGGCGATGAGCACCAGGTCTTTCATGAGGGGCGGGAGTGCATCCGAGATGCCACGCATCGCGGTCAACAAACGCGGGCGCCTCGGCAGACCGCGGGTTGCAAAAGGAAAGGACGGGGCCGCCAGCCCCCTGCATCTTGAGACCTTGCGATGGGGGGATCGCTCGGCGGTTGCCAGGGCCGGGGTCGCCACATCGATGAGCGTGCGACTTGCGGAATGGTGGTCGGCGTCGTTATCGTAGGGGCATGAGGCGATCTCTCTCGAGCTATCGTGGGGTGATTCTGGTGCTTGGTCTCGCGCTGGGCGCGCTGGCGCCGCGGCCGGCGCGCGCCATCGATTTCGGCGGCCTGGCCGGGAAGGCGGTCGGCAGCGGCGCGAACGCCGCGCGCGACAAGGCCGTCAAGGAGGTCAACGCCAAGCTGCTGGCCGAGGGCCGCAAGAACCAGTGCAGCTTCAAGACCGACAGCGACGAGCTGATGCCCGGCTGCGATCAGAAGCTCAAGAAGCTCACCGACGCGCTGGTCGACGTGAAGAAACGGCTCAAGGTCGCGGGCGTGACCACCTTCAAGTTCGAGGTGTCGGGGCACACCGATTCGAGCGGCAAGCCCGATCACAATAAGGAGCTGTCGGCCAAGCGCGCCGCGGTCATCGAGCGCGAGCTGGTGGCGCGCGGTATCTCCAAGTCCGAGATCATCTCGGTCGGCATGGCCGCCGAACGCCCGCTGGTCACCCCCGATGACACGCCGGCCAAGAAGGCCAAGAACCGGCGCTACGAGATCCAGGTGCGGTTCTAGGGTCTCGCCGGCTGCGTCCGGGGACCTGGTGCACGCTGGCTCGGTTGCAGGGCACGGCGGGGCCTGCGGTCATCAGTCTTCAGTTTTCAGTCGACAGGAAATGGTGTCGGACTCCTGACTGCTCCCCCCCCGGCGTCCCGCGACGGAGCCGCCGCGCACCAGGTCCCAGGAACGGCCGCTAGCCCAGTGACTGGGCGCGGGTTTTTTCGTTGGCGGGCGTGTCGAGCTTGCGCAGCTTGTAGCCCATGCCGCGCACCGCCTCCAGGAGCTCGCCCGTCGCGCCCAGCTTGCCGCGCAGGTTCAGGATGTGGGTGTCGACGGTGCGCACGCGGCCCACGTGGCGATAGCCCCACACGCGCGACAGCAGCTCCTCGCGGGTGAAGACCCGACCGGCGCGCTCGACCAGGAACTTGAGTAGCTGGAACTCGTACGGGGTCAGCTTCAGTGACTGCCCGCCCGAGAACGCCTGCAGCGAGGTGGTGTCGAGGATGATCTCGCCGTAACGGCTGCGCCCTGCGGGGTTCTGCGCGGTGCCGCGCCACTTGAGCTGGCGCAGGCGTGCCGCCAGCTCGTCGACCGCCAGCGGCATCAAGATGAAGTCGTCAGCGCCCATCTGCACGTCCAGGCCAGCGACGCGAGTGACGTCGACGCAGATCAGGATGCCGGTGCCGGCCAGCTCTTCGCGATCGCGCAGGCGCTTGATCGCGTCCTTGCCAATTTCCAGATGCGAGCCGGCCTCGACCACTACCAGGTCGGCGGCGACGCGGCGGCCCGACAGCTCCGCGAAGTCGTAACCGACGACCAGCACCTGGTGGCCTAGGCCGCGCAGCAAGACCGCGGGCGCGTCTGGTCTGACGTCATTGAGCGCGTGGTCGAGAGTGACCACGATAGTCTGTAGCACGGGCGAAGGCGAACCCATTGGTCAACGATGTTCCCACTCGACGCAGGGACGCCCCGACTCTAGCGGTGCGCCCGTTAATCTGCGGTTTCCGGATCGTACATTCTTTGTAACTTGCCGGAACTCCAGCGGCTCAGCGCGCGAGCGCGGCCAGCGGATCAGGGCAGCGCGGAGATCTCGGCGGGGGTCAGCGCGCGCTTGTAGATGCGGAAGTCGTCGATCTGTCCATCGAACAGCGCGTCTCCCGCGAACTGCGAGCGGCCGATCCAGTTGTTGATGCTGTTGCCAAGATCCGACGGATGCAGGCTCATGCCGGGGTTGGTGCCGACGGCAACTTTGTCGATGTAGAGGGTCCCGGTGTAAGGCGCCCCGGCGTTCAGGACCACCGCCAGGTGATGCCACACGCCCGTCGAGAGGGCCGCGCGGGTGGTCATATCGATGATCTGCTCGTTGGTGTTGCCGGCGGTGGTGATCCCGAAATGCGGCGAGTTTGGCGCGCTCAGCCCCTGGTGTGTCGTCAAGAACATGTACGTGGTCGTACTGCTGGAGCCAAAGTCGAAGACCCGCTGCCAGTTCCGCGCCGTGCGCACGTTGACCCAGCAGGCGATGGTCAGCGCGCTGGAGGCGCCCATGGTGTTCAGGCTGGCCGGCACGGTGACGAAGCCCCCGTTGCTCCCGTCGCTCGACGCCAGGTTGACCGACCCGGTGCCCACCTGCCGCGTGGTCGAGAAGGTGGCCCTGCCGGTCCCCATGGCGGCCAGGGTCGCGGTGCGCGCGTGACCCGACGAATCGCTGGCCGAGGTTCCGGTGGTCTCGTCGAAGCGGTACCAGGCCACGAGGTCGACGTCGATCGCGCCGCCCACGCCGGGTGTACCGCCGACGCCGGTGATGCCGCCCACGCCGGTCATGCCCCCAACGCCAGTCATGCCGCCCACGCCGGTTGCCCCACCGACGCCGGTTGCCCCACCGACGCCCGTCGCGCCGCCCACGCCGGTCCGACCGCCGGTGCCGGTGGATCCGCCGCTGCCGGTCGCGCCCGCGACGCCGGTGTCGGCGTCACCGACGCGATCGACGGGTCCCGGGTGGTCAAGGGCGCTCGAATCGACGCCGTCGGCGCGGCAGCCATTGCAGGCCTCGGGCGAGGCGAAACAGCCGGCCGCGGTGACGGCAAAGGCGGCGAGCACGATGCCGCCGCCGAGAGCGGCGACCAGGGGACGGCGCGGCTGGCGCGGCTGGCTCACAGCTTCACCACCAGGCCGGCGCTCACGTCGACGTGTGCGGTGAAGTTCGAGACGCCCAGCAGCGCGGTCGCGCCCAGCGTGAGCGCGAAGTGCGAGGCGAGGTCGATCATCGCGCCGCCGCCCGGGCCGAAGAAAATTGGGCCCGCCACCGCGGTGTCGACGCAGGCCACCGGGTGCGCGGGATCGGCGCCGCAGTCGTTGTGGGCTGGCAAGGGCACCACGTGCCGGATCTGGCCAGCGCCCAGTGTGGCGCTGACGAACGGACGCAGGGCGCCGGCGCCGAAGAAGAAGCTGGCCCTGGCGAAGATCGCGCTCGCCCCCTTGCTGGGCGTGCACAGGCCGTCGCCGCCGCAGCCCGTCCCGCTCGGCGAACGCTCGGGTGTGGTGCCCGAGATCAGCTGGAAACGGCCCTGCAGCGACAGCGCCAGGTTGGGGCGCACGAAGTATCCGACCTCCGGTGACAGGTGGACCACCGACGAGGGTTGAAAGCCCGAGGGCAGCGGCAGATCGCTGTTGACCTCGCCGTTGCCGCTGACCCAGCCGAAACCGCTGCCCACGCCCATGGCAAAGAGCCAGCGAGGGCCAACGCGGTCGGCCTCTTGGTCTTCTTCCTCCTCTTCCTGGCCCGTGTCATCCGTGGGGCCCGGCGCCCTGGGTGGCGGCGCGCGCACCAGCGTTTCCGCCGGGGCCGGCGCGCTGGCTTGCCCCTTGGCGGGCGGAGAGCTTGGCGGGCCCGCCGCGCTGCTGGGCGCGGGCGCCGAAGCGGAATTCGCGGGCGCCGCGCCCGACGACACGTCGCGCTTGGCGTCGGCGAAGGCCTGCGCCACCTCCGGGTTGGCGAACCGCACCGGCAACTGAACGTCGGGCTGGATCTGAAACGCGCGCCGGAATTGCGCGATGGCGACCTCGGGGTGCGCCGCGTCGGCGGCCAGCAGGACCACACCGAGGTTGACGTAGGTGCGCGCGCGTATCGGGTGGTGGCCGAGCGCGTGCCGATCGCACAGCGCCAGGGCTTCCTTCAACTCGGCGCGCGCCTCGTCGAAGTTCAAGTTGTCATAGTCATCGAGCGCCTTGCGATTGAGCTCCAGGACCTGCGCCAGCACGGGGTTCTCCGGCTGGGCGCGGGCGCGCGAGGCGCACATCAGCACCACGATCGCGACCCCCGTCGCGATACGCACACCAATCCATGGATTCAGACGAGGGGCACGGAACGACATGCGCGCAGCCTCTGCTCAGACGCAGCAGAACCAAATTCAGAGTAACACGAGCCCCACCCTCCCTGTCTCCCGGGCCACCTACCCGACGTCGAACGGGACGCACCGAGCCACCCCACCTCCTGGCCCGACCGCCTATAGTGGCGGCTCGCAGCGCAAACAGCTCAACAAATCGGTTGGCGAGCAGCGCGTGAGCGGAGGCGGGTCCGCCCGCCGCAGCCCATCGCGGGGGTCAGTAGACCGGCCAGCGACGCGGCAAAAAATACTCCTCGTAGACCCGCAGCGCGTAGCGGTCGGTCATCCCGGTGATGAAATCGGCGATCGCGCGCGACAGCCCGTCGGATTCGGGCACGCCCTTCGGCCAGTGTTTGGCGCGAAATTCGTCGCCGTGGGCGTGAAAATACCCCCACAGGTCGGAGATGATTCGTTGTGCTTTCTCGAACTCCCCGCGGATCTCCGCGCGCTCGTAGACAGCTTCATAAAGGTAGTCGCGCAGCGCGATGAGCGCGCTCAGGATCTCCTCGCTCATGCGGATCTGACGTTTCTCCTCCAGGCGCGACGCGCCCACCATGTCGTGAACCATGCGCGCGATGCGATCGCCGTGCGTCTGGCCCAGCGTCTGGAGAATTCCGCGCGGCACGTCACCGGGATCGACGACCCGGCCGCGCACGGCGTCGTCCAGGTCGTGGTTGACGTAGGCGACGATGTCGCTGATGCGGACGATCTGACCCTCCAGCGTCATGGCGAGCAAATTGGGATTGTCCGAGATGATGTGCCCCTTGCCCTTCGAGTGCTTGAGGATCCCGTCGCGCACCTCGCGGCTCAGGTTGAGCCCGCGCCCCTCGCGCTCCAGTACCTCGACCACGCGCAGCGACTGCTTGACGTGGTGAAACCCGTCGGGCATCAGCTTGGCCAGCACCTTCTCGCCGGCGTGGCCAAAGGGCGTGTGGCCGAGGTCGTGGCCCATGACGATAGCCTCGGTCAGCGATTCGTTGAGGCGCAGCGCGCGCGTCACCGTGCGCGCGATCTGCGCCACCTCCAGCGTGTGGGTGATGCGGGTGCGGTAGTGATCACCCTCGGGCGCCAGGAAGACCTGGGTCTTGCCGGCCAGGCGGCGGAACGCCTTGGAGTGGATGATCCGATCGCGATCGTGCTGGAAGATCGGGCGCACCGGGTCGGGCGGCTCGGCGACGTCGCGGCCCAGGCTGGCGCGGCTCTTCTGCGCGTACGGCGACAGCACCGCCTCCTCGTCGGCTTCGAGCTGCTCGCGGATGGTCGCGGTCATGGACGTCTCGGCCCGCGCTACTTCCGCCGCTTGCCGCGGCCCGTGCTCGAGCGGGGCTTGCTGCCGTGCACGGGTATCTTGGGCCGGTCCGCCCGCTTGGCGCTGGTGCGCAGGCCCCCCTTGGCGGCCTCCAACTTGTCCTGCGTCTTCCTCTTGGCGCGCCTGGCGTGGCCCTTGTCGACGCGCGCGACCCCATCGTGGTCGCGGCGTCGGGCCGTCGGCGGCGCCCCGGCGTCCTCGCGCGAGCCCCGGCGCTCGTGCTTGCCCTTGCCGCGGGCGCGGTCGCGCCGGTGGCCGTCGCCGCGGCCGGCGCCGTCGGCGTGACGCGCGCGGTGCTCGTGCAGCGCGAAGTCGATCTTGCGCCGCACCACGCTCACCGACTGCACCTCGACCTTGACCGTGTCGCCGAGCGCGAAGGTGCGCCCCGACCGGCGGCCGACCAGCTTGCTGGCCGTCTCGTCGAAGACGTAGTAGTCGTCGGAAAGCGCCTCCAGCCGGACCAGCCCCTCGACGAAGGGCTGGTCGATCACCACGAACAGGCCGAAGCCCATGACGCTGGAGACCGTGCCCTCGAGAACGTCGCCGATGCGATCGCGCAGGAAGAAGGCGCGGTAGAGATCGACCACCTCGCGCTCGACCTCCATGGCCTGGCGCTCGGCGAACGACGCGTCGGCCGCCATCTTCTGCAGGGCCGCGCGGTCGGGCAGCGGCGCCTCCGACGGCGGACGGAAGCCGCCCGCCGGCTTGCCCTGCGCCGCCAGCCGGCTCTTGAGCAACCGGTGGTCGATGAGGTCCGGGTAACGGCGGATGGGAGAGGTGAAGTGCAGGTAATCGGCCGATGCCAGCCCGAAGTGGCCGACGTTGACCACGTCGTAGGTCGCCTGCTTGAGCGAGCGCAGCATCTGGAACGACAGCGGCTTCTCGGCCGGGTGGCCCTTCAAGCGCTCGAGCACGCGCTTCAAACCCTGCGGTGTGCGCGCGTCGTCGACGTCGACACGCAGGCCGTAGCTGTCCGCCAGCGCGGCGAACTGCTCCATGCGGTTCCGGTCGGGCGCGTCGTGGATGCGCCACAGCGTGTCCTCGCCGCGCTCGCGAAAGCTGGTGGCGACCGCCTCGTTGGCCGCCAGCATGAACTCCTCGATCATCGAGTAGGCCTGGCGTTCGCCCGGATCGCGGCGCGACTTGCGGATGTCGCGCACGCGCCGCGGATCGTCCTCGTCCAGCTCGACGAAGGCCTCGGGCAGGTCGAAGTCCAGCGACCCGCGCTGTACGCGCAGCGCGCGCATCTGGCGCGCCAGCGAGTCCATCCCGCGCAGCTCCGGCAGGTGCGGCTCGTACTTCTTGCGCTTGCCGCGCGTGTCGCCGGCCAGCGCCGCCGCCACGCCCGGGTAGTCGAGGCGCGCGCGCGAGTGGATCACCGCCGCGCAGAAGTCGCGCGCGACGACCTCGGCGTGCTTGTCCAGATCGATGATCGTCACCATCGCCAGGCGATCCTCCTCGGGGACCAGCGAGCAGATGCGCGCCGACAGCGGCTCGGGCAGCATGGGAATCGCGCGGCTGGGCAGGTAGATGCTGCAGCCGCGACGGCGCGCCTCGACGTCGATCGGCGATCCCTCGCGCACGTAGTGCGAGACGTCGGCGACCGCGACGAACAGGCGGGTTCCGCCGCCCGGCAGGCTGTCGATGGCCACCGCGTCGTCGAAGTCGCGCGCGGTCTCGGGGTCGATGGTCAGGAACGGAATGTCGCGCAGGTCGGCGCGGTCGACCCGCTCGGAGTCGAGGACCTCCTGCGGCAAGCCGGCGGCGATGCGCGCCACCTCGTCGGGGAACTCGTCGCTGATATCGGCGCAGGCCAGCACCTTCTCGACCTCGGTGCGCGGGTCGTCGGGATCGCCCAGCACCTTGAGCACCTCGGCCTCGATGGGGCCACCCGCCACCTCGGGATAAAGGGTGATCTCGGCCACCACCGCCTGGCCGGCCAGGGTCGCGGCCACGTGGCCGCGCAGCGAGACCGGCCCGGTGATGCGCGGGTCGTCCGGTTGCAGGATCATCTGCTTGCCGGCGCGCTGGAGCTGGCCGGTGATCTTGGCGCGGCCGCGCGCCAGCACGCGCAGCACGCGCCCTTCGGTGCCGCGCACGCCGGGCCAGGCCTGGATCTCGACGCTGTCGGCGTCCATGGCATTGCCACGGTTGCGCGCCGAGACGTGCACGTCCTCGGACTTGTCATCGGGCACGACGAAGCCGTAGCCGACGGGGTGGATCTTGATCCGCCCGGTCAGTGTCCGGGTCGAACCAGCGGGAGTACGGGTCTGGGGATCATCTACAGTCAAACGAACATCCTTTGATCAATGGAAACGAATCATGTACGGCAAGAAAGAAAAAAAGAAAATGGGTGAAGAAGCGTAGCGCGTGCGCCCCGCAGCTGGAGCGTCGGCCACCCGGCGACCACGGATCACCTGCTGGCGCTGATCCCGGCGCGCAGGGCGTAGATCTTTCGGTCGTCGCTGCCGACGAAGATGGTGCCGTCGGCGGCCAGGATGGGCGAGCTGTCGACGTCGCCGCCGACCTCGACCGACCAGCGCAGCCGACCCTCGGGCTCGAGCGCGTACAGGCGATCGTCCTGCGAACCGAACAAGAGCGCCCCCTTGGCGTCGACCAGCGCCGACGACAAGATGCGGTCGCCCGCGCGAAAGGTCCAGTACAGCGTGCCGTCGGTGCGTACGGCGTACAGCTGGGCGTCGAACGAGCCGACGTAGACCACGCCGTTGCCCAGCGCGGGCGAGGCGCGCAGGTCGCCGCCGGTGTTGAACGCCCAGCGCAGGGTGCCGTCAGAGTTGAGCGCGTACAGCTTGCGGTCGTCGCTGCCGATGTAGATCGTACCGTCGTCGCCCACGCTGGCGCTGGACTCGACGTCGCCGCCGGTGCGAAAGTCCCAGCGCTTGATGCCGCTGGGCGCGATGGCATACACGACGTCGTCCTGGCAGCCGGCCACCACGGTGCCATCGGCCAGCAGCGCCGGCGCCGACGCCACGTGGCCATTGGTGGGGAAACGCCAGCGCAGCGTCCCATCGGGGTTGATGGCGTAGATGCCGTCGCCGCCCGTGTAGACCACGCCGTCGGGACCGATCGTGGGCCCGGCGTCCACGTCGCACTTGCTGGCCTCCGGGCCGACTCCGACCCGTTGCGGGCAGGAGCCGACCTGGAACACCCAGCGCGGCCGATCGCTCTTGGGCCCGATCGCATACAGGTGGTCGTCATCCGACCCGATGTAGATCGTGCCATCGTGGGCGATGGCCGGCGAGCTGAAGATGATGTCGCCGGTGGCGTGCTGCCACTTCAGCGAGCCGTCGCGCGCGATCGCGTACAGACGCCCGTCGTGCGACCCGAACAGCAGCGAGCCGTCGTCGGCGACCGCCGGCGACGAGGTCACCGGGCCGCCGGTGGTGTAGCTCCACCACACCGACGGTTTGGCGGCCGGCAGCACGAAGGGGGAGCGGCCCCGGTGCGCCGGTCCGAAGCGGAACATCGCCTGCGCGGGCTCGACCGCGTACTGGGGCAGCGGCAGCGGCGCGGTGGCGCCCGGCACCAGGCGCGGCGGCACGGCCGCTGGCGGACGGGGTCCGGGGCCCGGGCCGGGCGCCTGCGCCCAGACGCAGCGGCCACCGTCGCACACCCGGTCCAGCTTGCAGTCCTTGTCGGATCCGCAAGGTCCGATCTGGACGTGCGAGCACTGGACGAGGGCGAGAAGGACCAGCGGAGCGACTAACAAAAAACCCGCGGACAGCGGGCGCAGCGGAAAGCGAAACGGTCTGATGGGGCGCAAGGTTAAGGCAAAATCGGAAAGGCGCAAGTGGGGCTTGGGAGGGGGCGGAGGGGGCAGCCGATGGTCGGACCAGGACGGCCGGGAAGGACGCCGACGCTGACGCCGACGCCGACGCCGACGGTCGGACCGGAGCAGGCCGGTTCCGATCTGTCCGTCGGCGTCGGCGTCGGCGTCAGCGTCGGCGATCCCTCGCCATCTCCCCCGCCCGGAACCTGGGGCGTCATCGTTCTATTGGACCTTCTTGTGACAAATAATCGCGTGCGCGCACCCACACTTGCCAGGACGGGATACCTCCGTTGGATGACCCCCGGCTTGCTGGGCGGCCTCCTCGACGGTATTTTTCGGATGTGCACCCATCTCGTCCCGGCCGGCCCCGTGGTCTCCAGGCCCTGATCGCCCTCTTCGCGGCCGGAAGCGGGCTGCCATTGTCCGGCTGCAAAGTGAGGGACCAGGTGATCACCGGACCCTTCACCGACGATTTCCAGCGCGCGGAGCTCGGCCCCAGCTGGAACAACACCGGGGCGGGCTACCGCATCACCGACGGCCGGCTCAACGTGTCCAGCGCATACAACCACCCGGCCTGGCTACGCAAGAAGCTCCCGCGCGACGCGGTCATCGAGCTGGACGCCATGTCGAAGAGCCCGGCCGGCGACCTGAAGGTCGAAATTTATGGCGACGGCGAGTCCTTTGATCCCGATAAAGGGGGATATGTGTCGTCGGGGTACGTTCTGATCTTCGGCGGCTGGAGGAACTCGCTGAGTGTGATCTGTCGCAACAACGAGCACGACGAAGGTCGCAAGGCCGAGCGCACCGAGCCACCGGTCCAGCCGGGACGCACCTATCACTGGACGGTCACCCGCCAGGCCGGCGCGCTCGATTGGCGCATCGACGGACAGCCGTTTCTGGCCTGGAACGACCCCGCGCCGCTGGCCGGCGGCGGGCACGAATACCTGGCGGTCAACGACTGGGAAGCCGACGTCTACTTCGACAACCTCAGCATCCGGCCACTGCCATGAGGGCCGGAACACCTGTCAGCGTGCTCGAGCAGCGGGCGCCGTTCGATCTCGACCAGGCGCTCGGCCGCCTGCGCGGGCGCACCTCGATGCTGATCTACACCCATGACAACCCCGACCCCGACGCGCTGGCGGCGGGGCTGGGCCTGGCGCAGCTCATCGAGAAGGAGATCGGCGCGACGACCACGCTGGCGCACGGCGGGATCGTGGGCCGCGCGCAGAACCGGGCCATGGTCGAGAACCTCAAGATCCCGCTGACGCCGGTCGAGCGGGTCGAGCCCGACGAGTTCGACATCATCGGGTTGGTCGACAGCCAGCCCGAGACCGGCAACAACTCGCTGCCGGTCGGCCACCGCATCGACATCGTCATCGATCACCACCCGCCGCGCGCCGCCAGCGCGCGCGCGCCCTGGAGCGACATCCGGCCCGAGCGTGGCGCGACGTCGACCATCGTTTTCGACTACCTGGTCGAGCGTAAGATCGAGATCGACGCCCGCCTGGCGACCGCGTTCTTCTTCGCGCTGCGCACCGAGACCCGCGACCTCGGTCGCGAATCGACCGAGGCGGAGCGGCGCGCCTACCTCGACCTGGTGCCGATCGTCGACCACAATCTCCTCTACCGCATGAGCCACCCCAAGGTGGGGCGCGAGCACTTCGCGGCGCTCGACCGGGCCTTGCGCTCGGCGCAGATCCACGGCGATCTGGTGGCGGTCAACCTGGGCACGCTCGGCTACCCCGACCTGGTGGCCGAGATCGCGGATCTGCTGCTCTCGTACGAGGGCGCGCGCTTCGTGCTGTGCATGGGCCAGTACGACGGCAACGCGTACCTGTCGCTGCGCACCGAGGCCAGCGAGGCGCGCGCCGGCTCGATGATGCGGCAGATCGTGGGCAGCGACGGCGCCGCCGGCGGCCACGGCACCATGGCGGGCGCGCGTCTGTTCAACGTCATCCGCTCGCCGGAGGCCCTGCAGGCCGCCTTTGCCGAGATGGTCAGGCGGCTGGGCGATGCGCTGGGCCATCCGCTGGCGCGCGCCGATCCCCTGCTCGACGGTCGCAGCCTGATCTGACTTCGACCTCACGCTCGGGGGCTGGGCGCCCAACATTTAACGGTCACTTGACCGACTGGAAACATCGACCGCTCTAGGCTGCCTTTACACACGATGTCGGGGCGCAGTCAGCTAGTCGTGGTCGGAAATGGCATGGTGGGACACCGCTTTGTCGAGCTCCTGATCGGCGAGGGTCGGACCAGCGATTTTCAGGTGACGGTGGTCGGCGAAGAGCCGCGGCCGGCCTACGATCGCGTCGGACTGTCCGGCTACTTCGCCGGCAAGAGCGCGGATGACCTGTCGCTGGTCGAGCCCGGCAGCTACGAACGCGCCGGCGTCCTGGTGCGCCGCGCAGAGCGGGTGACCGCGATCGACCGCGCCGGCAAGCAGGTCACCCTGGCTTCGGGCGCCCGGCTTCCCTACGACAAGCTGGTGCTCGCCACCGGCTCTTACCCCTTCGTCCCGCCCATCGAAGGGCGGCAGGCGCCCGGCTGCTTCGTCTACCGCACCATCGAAGATCTGGAATTGCTTCAGGCCTATGCGGCGCGCGTCAAAGTGGGCGTGGTGATCGGCGGCGGCCTGCTGGGGCTGGAGGCCGCCAACGCGCTCAAGAACCTGGGGCTCGAGACCCACGTCGTCGAGCTGGCGCCGCGCCTGATGTCGCTGCAGATCGACGACGTGGGCGGCGCCGTGCTGCGCCGGCGCATCGAGGAGCTGGGCGTGACTGTGCACCTGGCGGCCGCCACCACCCGCATCGTCACCGGCGCCGAGGGTCAGGTGGTCGCCCTGGCGCTCAAGGACGGCAGCGAGCTGCCCACCGACATGGTGGTGTTCTCGGCCGGCATACGCCCGCGCGACGAGCTCGGCCGTACCAGCGGCCTGGACCTGGGCGAGCGCGGCGGCATCGAGATCGACGACCGCTGCCGCACCTGTGACCCGGACATCTACGCCATCGGGGAGTGCGCCGCCTACAACGACCGGGTCTACGGCCTGGTGGCGCCCGGCTACCAGATGGCGCGCGTCGCCCTGTCGGCGCTGATCGGGCATGGCGGCGAGGTTTTCACCGGGTTCGACATGAGCACCAAGCTCAAGCTGATGGGCGTCGACGTCGCCAGCTTCGGTGACGCCTTTGCCACCACGCCGGGCGCGCACGTCATCAGCGTCGTCGACACCGTGTCGGAGGTCTACAAGAAGCTGGTGGTCAGCCCCGACAAGCAGCACCTGCTGGGCGGCATGCTGGTCGGCGAGGCGGCGAGCTACGGCCAGCTGGTACAGCTGATGCAAAACCGCATCGCGCTGCCGGCCCACCCGGAGGATCTGCTGCTGCCGCCACGCTCGGGCGAGCGCCCGGCGGGCCTGGGCGTCGACGCGCTGCCCGAGACCGCGCAGATCTGCTCCTGCCACAACGTCAGCAAGGGGCGGATCTGCGAGGCGATCTCCGGCCAGAAGCTGACCGCCGTGGGCGCGATCAAGGACTGCACCAAGGCCGGCACCGGCTGCGGATCGTGCGTGACCCTGATCGCCGAGATCCTCACCAAGGAGCTGCGCAAGGCCGGCGTCGTGGTCAGCCGGCGACTGTGCGAGCACTTCGATCACTCGCGCCAGGAGCTTTACCACCTGGTGCGGCTGCACAAGATCCGCAGCTTCGAGGACCTGATCGAGCAGCACGGACAGGGACTGGGCTGTGAGATCTGCAAGCCGGCCGTGGCTTCGATCCTGGCCTCGGCCTGGAACGAGCACATCCTGGACCGCAAGCACGTGCCCCTTCAAGATACCAATGACCGCTTCCTGGCCAACATCCAGCGCGACGGCACCTACTCCGTCGTGCCGCGCGTCGCGGGCGGCGAGATCACACCCGACAAGCTGATCGTGCTGGGCGAGGTCGCCAAGCGCTACGGACTTTACACCAAGATCACCGGCGGCCAGCGCATCGACCTGTTCGGCGCGCGCCTCGAGCAACTGCCCGATATCTGGCGCGACCTGGTGGCCGCCGGCTTCGAGTCGGGGCACGCCTACGGCAAGGCGCTGCGCACCGTGAAGTCCTGCGTGGGCAGCACCTGGTGCCGCTACGGCGTGCAGGACTCGGTCAGCTTCGCGGTGCGCATCGAGAACCGCTACAAGGGCCTGCGCAGCCCGCACAAGCTCAAGTCTGCCGTCTCAGGCTGCGCACGCGAGTGCGCCGAGGCGCAGGGCAAGGACTTCGGCATCATCGCCACCGACAAGGGCTACAACCTGTACCTGTGCGGCAACGGCGGCATGAAGCCGCAGCACGCGCAGCTGTTCGCGACCGACCTCGACGAAGAGACCACGATCAAGTACCTGGACCGGTTCCTGATGTTCTACATCCGCACCGCGGATCGCCTGCAGCGCACCGCCAGCTGGTTCAACAACCTGGAGGGCGGCATGGACTACCTGCGCCAGGTGCTGATCGACGACTCGCTGGGCATCTGCGCCGAGCTCGAGGCCGAGATGGCGCTGGTGGTCGACACTTACCAGTGCGAGTGGAAGGCCGCGATCGAGGACCCCGCCAAGCTCAAGCAGTTCCGTCCCTTCGTGAACTCCAGCCGCGGTGACCCGAGCATCGTGTTCATCCGCCAGCGGGACCAGCACCGGCCGGCGTCCTGGGACGAGAAGGCCGGACGGGCGGACGATCTGTTCGGAAGATCCGCGCAGGCCGAGAAGAAGAGCGCCTGATGAGCACGGCCGCCATGGAGGATCCCGACACCGCTCCGCCATCCAGCTGGGTCGACGCCGATTGGACGCGGGTGTGCGCGCTGGACGATATCGTGCCCAACACCGGCGTGTGCGCGCTGCTCGACGGGCGACAGATCGCCGTGGTGCGCGTGGGCGAAGGCGAAGAGGTGTACGCGATCGACAACTTCGATCCGTTCAGCAAAGCCTTCGTGCTCTCGCGCGGCATCGTCGGCGACAGGAAGGGCGTGCCCAAGATCGCATCGCCCATCTTCAAGCAAAGCTTCAGCCTGCTGACCGGCGAGTGCCTCGAGAAGCCGGAGGTGGCCATCCCGATCTACCCGGCGCGCGTGCGCCATGGCGAGGTCGAGGTCTCGGCGCCTACAGCTCCGGAAAAGCGGCGCGCAGCCCCTGGAGCACGACATCGCTGATCCAGTGCGCCAGCTCGTCGGACGACGACAGGAACAGCAGCGCGGTGAAGTCCTGGCCGGCGCGCAACGTGTAGCGTACGACGCGTGCCCACATGTGGATGGGCGCCCCGCCCGGCAACTGGATATGGAGCTCGAAGGCAAGGTCGCGATCGAGCGGGATCCGGCCGGCGATCAACGCCCCACCCTCCGACAGGTTGTCAATGGTGAAGGCCAGCGGCTGGCCCGACAGCGACAGCTCGATGGAGGCGCCCTGGGACTCGACGCGCTGATGCCGGCGGCGCTCGTCGACCTCGGGAACAGCGCGCACGAAGCTCCCGGTTTGCTCCTTCACCCAACTGGATTCGGCGGCCAGACGACATACTTGAGGGTTGGCAGGGAAGACTGAAGACCCCCTGAAGCCCAAATGCAGTTCGGTCAAGGGCCCTCGGGCCTCGGGCTTCGGGCCTCGGGTAGGTTGAGAGAAGTTACGAGTGCCTGCAGAGCCCTGATCACACGGCTGTAGCCGGCTTGCAGTCGCCCGCCATCGGTTTCGGTGGCGAATCCGCGGCGCACCGCAAGGCCGATCAAGTAGCGCACCTCGGAAGCCGAGCCGATCGCGATGCCGACGAAACGCAGGTAGTCGCGTGCCGAGCGCCGAGCGCAGCCCTCCACAGGTCCGACGCCCCCGAAGTCCGAAGTCTGACGCCTGAGGCCGGAGGCCGGAGGCCCGAGGCCCGAGGGAGGACCCCTTAACCGAACCGCATTGCCCTCAAGCCCGAAGCCTCCCCGCCCGCTACGCCATCGACTCCTTGGCCTTGTTCTTCAGGCCTTCGGTGAGGCGGACCACCACCTCGGGCTCGAGGCCCAGCAGCGAGCGGCCGATCATCACCAGCGCGTCGATGTCGTCGGCGTCGACGTTGCCCACGTAGATCCCCTGCTGCTTGGCGACCGCGTTGGAGAAGCGCACGGCGTTGGCGATCGAGAGGCGATCGCTGTTGTCGTACTCGTCGCAGTCCTTGATGCTGCGGCACACCGGCTCGGCCATCTCCCACTTCTTGGCCAGCGCGACGCCGACCTGGCGGTGGATGCGGTTGATGATCCCGATCCATTCTCCCGACCCGATCCAGGTCATGGACGCCTTCGCGCCCAGGATCGCCTTCTCCGCCTCCAGCAACATGGCGGCGACGATCGGCTTGCCGATGTCGTGCAGCAGACCACCCAGGTAGCCAAAGTCGGGCGCGCCGCTGTTCGAGAACGCGACCACGTCGCGCGCCAGCATGGCCACCGCCAGCGAGTGCTCCCAGACGCCGCGGGCGGCCTCGACGATGCGGGCGTCGCGCGACTCGAAGCACTTGCGCGCCGAGGCCTCGATCAGGAACATGCGCAGCTTTTGCACCCCGAAACGGGTCACCGCCTGCAGCACGCTCTGGATGGGATCGCGCGATGCCATCGCCGCGGTGTTGGCCGCCTTGAGGACTTGCACGGTCAGGATGGGGTCGCGTTCGATGGTGGTCGCGGCCTCCTTGAGCGAGAAGTCGGGATTCTTGAGCAACGTGAGCACCTTGATCGCCACCGCCGGCATGGGCGGCAGAATGAGCTGGTCGTTGGAGATGCGGTTGATCACAATCTTCTCCATCTCGCCCGCCAGTCGTTGATAGGGCGCTCCCGCGCCCGGCGTCGGTGCCTGACTCATGCCGCTTTCGCCTCCTCGACCGTCTTGAAGACAGGTAGATCGGAGGTCTCGACCAGCTGCTTGAGGTTGTTCGACACCTCGGCCGAGCCGACCAGACGAATCTCCAGGCCCACCTTGCGGGTGCGCTCGCTGAGCTGCAGCACCATG
The DNA here is from genome assembly GCA_035696125.1 of Polyangia bacterium. Classification (GTDB taxonomy): domain Bacteria; phylum Myxococcota_A; class Polyangia; order Fen-1088; family Fen-1088; genus DASRQZ01. The sequence goes on along the minus strand of DASRQZ010000023.1, from coordinate 13,083 downwards.
CGTCCGGTCTTCTCGGGCAAGAGCGGGATCTGCGAGATGTCGACGATGACCTCGGCGAAGCAGGCTGCGGCGATCTCCTCGACCGCCTTCGACACCAGGGTGGTGATCTGGCTGAAGTAGCCGGGCAGGCGGTTCTCACGGCCCTTGAACGCCGAGATCGAGATGACGTTGTCGGTGATCGCGATCAGCTCCTGGTTGTCGAAGTAGCGCAGCAGGAACTCCTCCAGCGCGGACTGGTCGAACGGCTTGAAGATCACGCCCACGAACCCGGCCTCGCGCGCCTCGTCCTGGGCCTTGGCCATGCTGCGCAACGACAGCATCACGAACGCAGCCTGCGGCTGCATCACGCGCAGCTGGCGCATCAACGAGCTGCTGTCGACGTCGGGGATGTCGTTGTCGACCATGATGATGCGGAACACCCGCTCGCGGCAGATGGCCAGCGCCGCCGACGCGCTGGTCGCGGTGCTGAGGGTGACGTGCTCGGGGATCATGGTGCGCAGGCGCTTGGCGACGTTCTCCATGTCATCGATGCACAGGATGTCGACGAACTGCTTGCCGCCGGCCGGGCCCTTGGGGTCGTTGGCCGAGGGCGCCTGCACGATCGACGCCATCTCCTTGACCAGCGCCTCGTCGCCGGGCGCCGGCCCCGCCATCTTCAGGGCCTTGGCGATCTTGGCCTTCAGCTCGTCGGGCTTGAAGGGCTTGAGGATGTAGTCCTCGATGCCCATCTTCATCAACGACGACACGATCGATCGCTTGGACTCCGAGGTCAGCATCAACACCGGCGTCTTGTTGCCGCCGGCGCGCAGCTCCTGCAGCATGCCCGGGCCGTCGAGGACCGGCATGGTGACGTCCAGGATGATGAGGTCGAACGATTCTTCCTTGGTCTTGGCCAGGCCTTGCTGGCCGTCCTCCGCCTCCGCGACTTCGAGGCCCATCTCTCTGGCGTTCTTGCTGACCAGCATCCGCACGGCGCGGCTATCGTCGACGGTCAATACTTTTGGCATGGCTCCGACTCTCCTATTGCTCTTGCGAGATCCACATCATCAAGTTCACCGAGTCCTGGCTGCGCAGCAGGATCCCATCGTTGTAGGCTTTCTGCGACTCGGGCGACAGCTGCTCGGGAGAGGTGATCTTGGGCAACCCCAGCGTCTCCTCGGCCGACAGCAGTCCCTTGATCTGCCCGGCCGCCATGTTCAGCAGCTCGCACAGCGAATCTTCGATCATGCCGTCTTCCAGCATGTCGGGCTCGACCTGGCACAGCGCGGCGCCGAGGGCGATGCAGCCGCCCTGGTCCGAGAACAGCGCCACTCGCCAGGGACGCCCGCCGGTGACCTCGAGGACCGCCATGCGAAAACAGTTGATCTTGGCGCGCATGCTGGGCTCGGCGACGCCAAACGAGAAACCACACATGGTCTTGGTGACGTTGGAGACCAGGTTGGCCAGGGTGACGGGATCGGGGAGATTCGACATGGTTCTGGTCCTCAACTGATGCGTTGGTAGCAGATTGCCTTGCCGACCTGGATCGGCTGGAACTGCTCGGTCAGGCTGTGGGTCGATTCGACCGTTCCCAGGAACAGGTAGCCGCCGGGCCGGATGATGCGCGCCAGGCGGTCGAAGATGCGCTTCTTGGTGGCGACGTCGAAGTAGATGAGGACGTTGCGCATGAACACCACGTCCATCTCCGGCATGGCCGGCCACGCCTCCATGAGGTTGACCTTGCGGAAGTTGATCATGTTGCGCAGGTCGGGCTTGACCTGCCATTCAAGGCCCACCTTGTCGAAGTGTTTGATCAACATGGGAACGGGCAGGCCACGGTTGACCTCGAGCTGGGTGAAAAGACCAGTGCGCGCACGTGCCAGAACCTCCTCGGAGAGGTCCGTGGCGGTGAAATCGACAGTCCAGCCCCCGAGCTGTAGCCCGCACTCCTTGATGATGAAGGCGATGCTGTAGGGCTCCTGTCCGGTCGAGCTTGCGCCGCACCAGAGGTTGATGCGCTTTGTCCCCGAGCGCTCGTTCAGCAGGCGCGGGACCACGGTCTTGCGGAACAGATCGAAGGGGTGGAGATCGCGGAAGAACGAGGTCTCGTGGGTGGTGACCGCCTCCAGCACCCGCTGCCGCAGCGGCCCGGCGTTGCTGCCGTGAAGGCGGGCCACCAGCTCGTCGAACGACGTCAGCCGCTCGCGCGTCAGCATCGGCGTCAGGCGCGCCTCCAGCAAGTAGCGCTTGTCGGCCTCGAGAACGATCGCACAGTTGTCGTAGATCAACTTGCGAAGGTAAGCGAACGCGTTCTCGGAGCCGGCGGGCGTCATGTCGTGGTTTCGAACCCCAGGAGCACCAGCTTGTCGTGCAGGCTCTCCTTGGTGAATGGTTTCATCAGATATTCGTTGGCCCCGGCCTCCATGGCGCGCGTCACGTACTCGAGGCTGCCCTCGGTGGTGATCATGATGATGGGCAGCTCCGAGAAGCCTTCGGCGCGCGCCGCCTGCACGAACGACAGGCCATCCATGACCGGCATGTTCCAGTCGACCAGCGCCAGCGCAAAGGGTGCGTCGCGGCACTCGCGCAGGTGGTTCAGCGCCTCTTGCCCGTTCCCGGCCTCGAGCACGGTGTCGAAGCCGTTCTCTCTCACGACCTTGCCGACGATCCGGCGCATGGTCCGCGAGTCATCCACGATCAGCGCTCGCATGGCTTAACCTCTCCCCGCGACCGAACGCGCGCCGTCGCGTCCCACGCGCACACTGCGAACGATCGCCGCCGCAATCTGCGTGAGGGGTAGAACCTCGTCGGCCAGACCGGCGTGGGCGACGAAACCCGGCATGCCCCAGACGACGCTGCTCTCCTCGTCCTGGACCATCACCTGGCCACCCCGCCCGCGCACCGCTTCGCACCCACGCAGCCCATCCTGTCCCATGCCGGTCATCACGATGGCCAGCACGCCCGCGCCGTAGGTTTCGCTCACCGAACGGAACAGCACGTCGGCCGCCGGACGGCAGGAGTTCTCCAGCGCGCCCTGGTTGAGCACGATATGGCACGCGCCGCCGAGCGCGCGCTCGACCGCCATGTGAAAGTTGCCGGGCGCGAGGATCACCAGGCCGGGGCTCAGCGGATCGCCGCCGTTGCCTTCCTTGACCCGGATGACCGACTTGCTCGCCAGCCGCTCGGCCAGCAGGCGGGTGAACAGCGGCGGCATGTGCTGGACGATCACGATCGGCACCGGCAGGTCGTTGGGCAGCGCGGGGATCAGATCGGCCAGCGCATTGGGCCCGCCAGTCGAGATCCCGATGGCGACGATGTCGACACGACCCGCGCGCCGGACCAGCGGCTGGACGGAGGCGCGTGCCGGCGTCCGCGCCGCGCCGGGCGCAACGGAGGCCGACGGGAACGCCGTGCCGCGCTTGGTCAGGCCCTTGAGCTTGGGCAAAAGGTCCCGGATGAAGTTGTCCTTCTCGACGTCGCCGGCCGCGGTCAGCGCGCTCGGTTTGGTGACGTAGTCGGTGGCGCCCAGCGACAGCGCCTCCAGCGTGGCCAGGGCGCCGCGTTCGGTGAGCGAGCTGACCATGATGATCGGCAGCGTGCGGTTGGTGCGGCGGATCGCGGCCAGCGCCTCGAGGCCCGACATCTCGGGCATCTCGATGTCCATGGTCACCACCTGCGGCGAGAGCAGCGCCACCTTCTGCACGGCGATCTGGCCGTTGGCGGCGGTGCCCACCACCTCGAAGGCCGGGTCGGCGGCAATCGCGTTGCTCAGAAAGCGCCGCACGACCGTCGAGTCGTCGACGATCAACACGCGGATCTTGGCGCCGATGTCGGTCATCACTCCTCCCACGACGACGGTGCGCCGTTGGCGTGCGCGGGACCGTTGGGCGCCGGCACCGGCGCGCGCGCACGGGTGGCGCGCGACGGCGGCGTGGCCCCTGCGGCCGCGTGGGCCGCGCGGCCGTCGACGCGATCGATCCGGAAGCGGCTCACCATCTCTTGCAGCTCGCCGGCCATCTGCGACAGCGCGCCCGACGCGGCCTGGGTCTGGGTGGCGCCCGAGGCGGTGTTGCGCGCGGACTCGGCCACGCCGGTGATGTTGCGCGCGATCTCGGACACCCCCACCGCGGCCTGCGAGACGTTGCGGCCGATATCGTTGGCGGTCGAGGCCTGCTCCTCGACCGCGCCGGCGATCGTATTCGAGATGTCGTTGACCTGGGCGATGATGACGCGGATCTCCTTGATGGCCTTGACCGCCTCGCTGGTGTCGCCCTGGATGGCGTCGATCTTCTGGCTGATGTCCTCGGTCGCTTTGGCGGTCTCCTTGGCCAGCTCCTTGACCTCGTTGGCGACGACCGCGAAGCCCTTGCCGGCCTCGCCGGCGCGCGCCGCCTCGATGGTGGCGTTGAGCGCCAGCAGGTTTGTCTGCTCGGCGATCGAGGTGATCACCTTGACCACCTTGCCGATCTCGACCGAGCTGTCACCCAGCTTCGAGATCGTGCCGCTGGTCACTTCGGCGACGCGGACCGCTGACGTGGCGATGCGCGTCGCCTCGTGGGCGTTGCGCGCGATCTCCTTGATCGACGCGATCATCTCTTCGGCGCCCGCGGCGACAGTGTGCACATTCTTGCTGACCTGCTCGGCCGCGGCCGACACCGAGGCGGCCTGCGCCGAGGTCTCCTCGGAGTTGGCCGCCATCATCTGCGACGACGACGTCAGCTCGTCTGATGACGCGGACAGCGCATGCGCGTTGCGCGAGATCGAGCCCATGTTCTGATTGAGGTCCCCGATCAGCCGGCCGAAACCCTCGCCGAGCTGTCCGATGGCGTCGCTGCCCACGACCGAGACCCGCTGGGTCAGGTCGCCCTGCGCGACGGTCTGGACCGTGGCGAGGATGGCGTCGACCTTTTGCTGCAGCGCTTGCCTCTCTTCCTGCTCGCCCTCGGCGCGTTGGCGATCGGTCTCGCGCGCGACCTTCAGGTCCTCGGTCATCTTGTTCAGCTCGCCGGCGAGCTGGCCCATCTCGTCCAGCGCTTCGTAGGCACAACGCGAGTCGAGCTCGCCGCGCCCGACGTGGTTGACGTGCTCGAGCAGCAGGCGCATGGGCCGCGACACCGAGCGCCCGATGGCGACCGCGACGGCGATGCCGGCCAGCAAGGTGAGCCCGAGGACGATCCAGATCGTTTGCCGGGCGCCGTCGACGGACGAGGCGACCTCGGCGCCGATCTTGGCTCCGTGGGCGCCGTTCCAGCTGCTGAGCGCGACCAAGGTGGCCAGGAACTTGTCGAACGCCGGCCGCGCGCGGTCGTTGAGCTCGGCGCGCGCCTCCGCGCTCTTGTCCTGCTCGCGCAGCGCGATGGAGGCATCGCGGGAGCGTAGCCAGGCCTCGCGGGCCTCGACCATCTCGCGCGTCAGCCGGCGATCCTCATCGGTGAGGATGGTCGCTTCGTATTGGTGGATGGCCGCGGTGAGCTTGTCGGTGTTGTCGCGCACCTTCGCGATCAGCGGCGCGCGCTCGGCCTTGTCGTCGATGCGCAGGATCTCGCCCAGCACCCCGAAGTTGTTCTGCGCGCGCGACTCGATCTCGCCGATCCCGCGCAGCCCGGGCACGACATCGGTGGTGATCGCGTTCACGTGCGCGCCCAGCGTTTGCAGACTCACCTCCGCGGTGACGCCGATGATGCCGGCGCCGGCGACCAGCACGCCAAACCCCAGCACGAGGCGTTGGTTCAACTTGAGATTCTTCATCAGCTCACCTTTCCTTCGGCCTTGGTCGAATCGGGCCGCGACGACGTGGTCGAGGTCTTGGCGCGCGCCAACGTCGACGCGATGGCCTGCTCGGCGTCGAGCAGGATCAGCAGCTTGTCGGGGAGCTTGTAGACGCCGTGGATAAGGTCGCGCCCCAGGTCACTGAGCGTGACCGGCGGCGGCTCGAACACGTCGCGCGACACCTCGCGCACGTCGCCGATCTTGTCGACCAGCAGGCTGACCGCGCCCTGGTCGGAGCGCAGGATCACGCACATCGGCGAAACGCCGACGGGCGCGTCGGGCAGGCCCAACCGGCGCCGGAGATCGATCGCGGTCACGATCTGCCCGCGCAGGTTGATGAGGCCGCGCACCACCCAGGGCGCGAGCGGGACCCGCGTCATCTCCTGGGAGCGCAGGACCTCTTGCACCTTCTGCACCTCGACGCCGAAGGTGTAGCGATCGACGGTGAAGGTGCACAACTGCTGACTCTGAGCGACCATCGTCTATGCTCCCAGCGCCGCGCCCGGGCCGGGGCCGGCGCCCGCGCCCTGCGAAGACTGATAGAGGTCCAGCAACTCGGCGCCCCGGCTCAACACCAGAGCCTCGAGATTGATCAGCTCGGTCACCTTCTGCTGGATGACCGCGCAGCCCGACAGGCCGCCGCGGCCCGCGCCCGGCGACAAGTCGATCGCGTCGTCGACGATGTCGACGATCTGGCCGACGACCACGCCCACGCTGCGCTGGCCCTCGTTGTAGACCACCACGTGGATCGTGTCGTTGAGCTCCAACGGGTCCTGGCCGGCCAGGCCGCCGCCAGAGCCGCCGTCCACCAGGTCGACGATGTCGACCAGCGGCAAGATGCGGTCGCGGTACTGCACCACCGCGTGCACACCGAAGCGCTCGACGCTTTGCCTGGGGAACTCCTCGAGGCGCGCCACGATCGACAGCGGGATCGCCATGCGGCGGCCATCGCGGGTCAGGAACAGCAGCAGCGTCTGCTTGCTGCCGCCCTTGTCCTCCCTGGCGCCCTCCTGCTGGGCCGAGGCGCGATCATGCGCCTCCGAGATCACCCTGGCGTGCTGGGCGATGCCCAGGATGTCGAGGATCAGCGCAACACGACCGTCGCCCATGATGGTGGCACCCGCGAACGCGGTGATGCCCTTCAAATGTTGGCCGAGCGGCTTGACCACGATCTCCTCGGTGTCGTTGACCTGGTCGACCACCAGGCCGAAGCGGCGGTTGTCGGTCTGCAAGACCACGATGTTGACGTTGGCCTCGCCGGCGTCGGCTTGCCTGTCCTCGATCTCCAGCTCGCGGTTCAGATAGACCAGCGGCAGCAAGTTTCCGCGCAGCCGATAGACAGGCGCGCCCTGGACGAGCTCGATGCGCTCGTGGGCCTGCGTGGCCGTCAAGCGCACCAGCTCGAGCAAGCTGATCTGCGGCACCGCGTAGCGCTCCCCGCCGGTGGTGACGATCAGCGCCGGGATGATGGCGAGCGTCAGCGGGATCTTGATGCGGAACGTTGTGCCCAGGCCGCGCCGGCTGTGCACGTCGACCACGCCGCCGATCTTCTCGATGTTGGTCTTGACCACGTCCATGCCGACGCCGCGGCCCGACACGTTGCTGATCTTCTCGGCCGTGGACAGGCCGGGCAGAAAGATCAGGTTCTGTAGATCGCGGTCGGTCATGCGCGCCACCTGCTCGGGCGTGATCAAGTTGCGCTCCAGCCCCTTGTTCTTGATCGCCTCCAGGTCCATGCCCTTGCCGTCGTCGGAGATCTCGATGTTGACCTGGCCGCCCTCGTGATAGGCGCGCAGGGACAGGCGCCCGTCGGGCGTCTTGCCGCCGGCGACGCGGTCCACCGCCGTCTCGATGCCGTGGTCGACGCAGTTGCGTACCAGGTGCGTCAGCGGGTCCTTGATGGCCTCGATGATGGTCTTGTCGAGCTCGGTCTCGGTGCCCTCCATCTCGACCCGCACCTGCTTGCCGCAGATGAGCGCGAGGTCGCGCACCACGCGCGGCAGCTTCTCCCAGATGTTGCCGATCGGCTGCATGCGGGTCTTCATGACCCCCGACTGCAGCTCGGTGGTGATCAGGTTCAGGCGCTGCGACGTGGCCGAGAAATTCTGGTCGTCGACCAGCGGTGCCACCTGCAACACCTGATTGCGGGCCAGCACCAGCTCGCCGACCAGGTTCATCAGCTTGTCGAGCAGGGCGACGTCGACGCGCAGGTACGAGTCGGAGACGTTGTGGGCCCGCAGATCGGCGGAGGCTGGTTCCGGATGCGGCGCATGCGCGCCGGGCGCGGCAGTTGCCGCCTTTGTGGCCGCCGGGGCGGCCGGCCCGGGCGCGGGCGCGGGCGCCGCCGCCGTGGCCGGGGGCGGGGCGGCGGCGGCGGGGGACGCGGCGCGCGTGCCCTCGGGGGCCGCGGGCGGCGGAGGCGGCTCCTCCCCACGCTGCAGGAGGTTGATGTTGTCGACCACCGCCGAATGGTCCTCGTCCCCCTCCTTGCCGTTGGCCTCGATGCCGCGCAGGATGCCGCGCATCGTGTCGGCCACTCCCAGCAATGCTGTGATGATCGTCGGCGTCAGCTCCAGCTCTTCTTCGCGAACCTTGGAGAGCAGATTCTCCGATGCGTGGGCGACAATCTCCAGCTTGGAGAAACCCAGGAACCCGCACGCCCCCTTCACCGTGTGCACCCGGCGAAAGACGCTCGCCAGGAGGCCAGGCGCATTGGGGTTCTTCTCCAGCGCCAGCAGCTCGCGGTCGAGCGCGTCCAGGTTCTCGTGCGCCTCGACCAGGAACTCGGTGATTATCTCGTCCTGCTCGTCGTCGCTCATGGTGGATTGTCTGCGGATGAGGCGTCAAACCTCTGACCGCAACCATCCTTTCGGACGGACCCGCCCCTTCCTTTACCCACGGTGAGTTCGGGCGCCAAAAGTCCAAACCCCGGCGCGGCTGAGCGATCGGATTGTCGACGCCGCCCTCCCCGCGAGCGCCCTGCAGCCGGCCAGGTTCTCATGCGCGAGAATGTCGCACGCGGGAGATCACGGGCAGGGTTTAGCAACGACAGTGTGCGCGGCCTGCTACCTGGGGCGGGACGAGTCTGCCAGTCGCAACCCAGGACGCGCTGGACGCAGATCTATTATTGCGGACAGGGAAGAGAATGCGCCCGGTGCTCCTCGAGGACCGAGCGCCTCGCGTCGCTGCCTCGGACTGACACACCGGAAACAATCGCGCGCGCTCACGGAGGCGGTGGCCGAATTTTCGCTTGTCACGTCCATAATAGTGGACAAGTATCCAGTCGGTGCCGCTCTCCAAGCACACGCCATCGACCTCGGTCCCGCCACCGCCGCCACCGCCACCCGCGCGCGCGACCCTCGGTCTTGCCCGGACCGACCAGCCCGAGGGCACGCCCCCCGTGGGCGCCAACCTGCGACGGTTGCGCAGCAAGCGCGGGCTATCGCTGGAACGCCTTGCGCAGCGATCCGGAGTCAGCCGGGCGATGCTGAGCCAGATCGAGCTCGGCCGTAGCGCACCCACGATCAACCTCCTGTGGAAGATCTCGCGCGCGCTCGGCGTGACCTTCTCGACGCTGATCACCTGCGGCGCCGGCGCCGGGCCCCGCGTCCTGTCGGCCGCGACCGCCAAGGTGTTGACCAACCGCGAGGGGACCTTCAGCTCACGCGCGCTCTTTCCCTTCGACGAGCCCCGGCGCAGCGAATTTTACGAGCTGCGGCTCAGGGCCGGCGGACAAGAGCTGGCCGAGCCGCACGCTCCCGGCACCGCCGAGAACCTGGTCCTGAGCGCCGGCGCCGTCGAGATCGACGTCGCCGCCGTGGCGCATCGCCTGCACCCCGGGGACGCGATCCTGTTCACCGCCGACGTCCCGCACGCCTATCGCAACGTGGGCCCGGTCGAGGCGGTGATGTACCTGGTGATGACCTACGCCGAAGACATCGGTTGAGGGCCGCGCCCACGGGCGCTGTCTCCGTCGTTCCACGCGTGGCCGTTGGGTAACGGCCGGGCGATCGGGTAATCTGGGAACGTGCGGTCGCCGTTCGGCCTGCTGGGGATTGCCTTCGTGGGAACCTTCTTCTGGCCGGTCAGCCCGGAAGCGGGGGCGGTGTTGTGGGCCACGCGTTACGGATGGAACCCCGTGCTGGTCGGGGTGGTCGCCGGCCTGGGCCAGTCGGCCGCGCACGTCGTGCTCTACTTCTTCGGTGATCAGATCCGCCGGCGCTGGCGCTGGTTCGACCGGCAGTGCGAACGCGCCCGCCTGCGTTTCGGCGATCGGTTGATCCGCAGCACACCCTGGCTGGGAGTCACCGCGGGGCTCATCGGCCTGCCGCCGACCTCGGCGACCGCGGCGCTGGCGCCCGGGCTGGGGCTGAGCGCGACCTACCTCTTACCGATCATGTTCGTGACGCGCGTGGTGCGCTTCGCGGCGGTCGCTGCCATCGCGGCGCGCCTGTGAGCATCACACCCCTGCGACGCGACGGCCCGGCAGGCGATCACGGCTGAGTGCGCGGATCCCAGCCGGTCGCCAACCCCTCTTCGCAGCCGTCGAGCGCCGTCATGGCGTCGGCGTCGAGCTCGAAGTCGAAGATCGCGGCGTTCTCGCGGATGCGCGCCTCGCGCGACGACTTGGGCAAGACCACCATGCCGTGCTGGACCCCCCAGCGCAGCAGCACCTGGGCCGGCGAGCGTCCGATGCGCTTCGCGATCTTGGTGATCGCGGGATGTCCCAGGCGCTGGCCGTGGGTGAGCGGGCTGTAGGCCTCGACCACGATCCCGTGCCGCGCGCAGAAGCCGCGGGTGTCGCGCTGCTGCAAAAAAGGGCTGACCTCGATCTGGTTGACCGCAGGCACGATCTGGGCGCGCGCCAGCAGCTCGTCGAGGTGCGTGCTCAGGAAATTGCTGACGCCGATCGCCCGCGCGCGACGGTCGGCGTGGATACGCTCGAGCGCGCGCCAGGAGTCGAGGCGCCGGCCCGACACCGGCCAATGCAACAGATAAAGGTCGACGTAGTCGAGTCCCAGCCGCGCCAGGCTCGCGTCGAACGCGCGCAGCGCGCTGTCGTACCCCTGGTCGTCATTCCACAGCTTGGTGGTGACGAAGACCTCGCTGCGCGGCACGCTGCTCTGCAGGACGGCAATCCCGACGTCGCGCTCGTTACCATAAATTCGCGCGGTGTCGATGTGCCGGTATCCGGTGCGCAACGCCGACGCGACCACCGCCTGGGTCATCTCACCGCGCCCCGTCTGCCAGACCCCGAGGCCGACCTGGGGAATGGCAACTCCGGTGTTGAGCGGCAGAACCGCACTGGAAATGTCCGACATGTCTGATTCCTCCCCGGCACAAAAGGTACTCTCCGACCGGCAGCTCGGCCAAGTGGTCGTGGCCAGTTTGTTTTCGCTACCGCACTTCGAAGTCGAAGTAGCGGTGAGGAAACGGCTCCGCCGCCAGGGTGAAGTGCCACCACTCCTTGGCGTAGGCGGAGAATCCTCGGCGCAGCATGGCTCGCCTCAACAGATCGCGGTGCAGGCGGGCGCGGCGAGGCAGGCCGGTGTGATCGGTGTGGGCGCGCTCGTCGAAGCAGTCGAACGAGGTTCCCATGTCCAGGCTGCCGTCGCTCGCGTGCGATCCCAGACGGCAATCGTCAGGTTCAGGTTCGGGCTGGTGGGGGCGCGCGCTGGAGAGCGTGATCAGGGTGAGGTCGACGGTGCTGCCACGACTATGCCCGGAGCGTTCGGCGATGTAACCGCGCTGGAACAACTGCGCGCGCGGAACCGAGGGATAGTGGCGGGCGCGCGCCGACTCATCGCCGGCTTCACGCGCCCAGGCGACGAAGTCGTCGACCGCGCGCTGCGGGCGGTAGCAGTCGTAGACCAGCAGACCGAGGTCGTGGCGGGCCAGGTCGTCCTGGACCTGGGCCAGCGCCCGCGCCGCGGGCTGGGATAGCAGGCAGCGTGGCGCCGCGTAGCCGCGCACGGGCCGGCCGACGAAGTTCAGCGCGCCGGCATAACGCATGTCGATCGCGATCGCGGGCGCAATCTCGGCGAGATCGACGAACCCTGGCGCCAGATCACTGTCCGGGGCGGCGGCCGCCGTTGCCAACGGAACCGCAGCGCCCAGCACGAGCAACGGCCACCGCCGTGCCAGCGCGCACATCGACATCGCTTCACCGTATCACAAGGTCTGGCCGGGGGTTTTTCACGCATTGACCAGCGCGCCCCGCGGCTCGTACTGTGCCTGCGCGTGAATCTCGACGGGTCGAATCCGATGGCGCTCGAGCAGCTGGTGCGCGACCGCCTGCTGCCTGGCGAAGTCCTGCTGGCGCTCGCCACCGTGGCGGCCTCGCTGCTGGCGGCGCTGCGCCGCGAGCGCCTGCCGTGCGCCGCCGACCCGGGCGCGGGTGAGTCTCCTCTCCCTGCCCCCCTGCGGCAGGTCGAGCTTTACAGGCTGCGCTACGAACTATGCTTCACCCGGGGCCGGCTGCGCGCGGATGAACGATCGCGCAGCCGCCTGTGGATCGTGGCCGCACCTCCCGCATTTTCACCAACTTCGCCGCCGCGCCGCATCCCCTGGCGGTCGCCCGGTCCCGACTTTCCTGTCAGCCCCGACCGATTGCTGGGCGTGATCGAAGGGGGCGGACGGGCCATCGCCTCGGTCGATCCCGAGACCGGGCGGGTGGCCCTGCACGAGGCCGATCTGAGCCGCCTCCACGGCCTGGGCCGACACGGCCGGGCGGTCTTCCTGTGGCCACTCGTGCTGGCGACGCTGGCCTTCTGGTTGCTCGCCCGCCAGATGCTGAGCGACCACCTGTCGACGCGACTGGCGATGCCGGCCAGCGACATACGGCTGTCCTTGCTGCTGGCCACCGCGACCTTCGCAGGCGCGCTCGCCATCGTCATGGCGCCCCTCCTGGCCGCGATGAGCGCGCTCCTGCGCCGCATCCGCCGCACCCAGTTGCGGAAGAAGTACGAGCCCGCGCTGCGCGACTTCCTCGCCGCGCAGCCAAGGACCGACTGAGTGTCCTGTCCTTCCGAACGGCCGACGATCCGAGCCGCGGTCCAGGCGACTTGCAGGTCCGAGCCCGTGACGTTTGAAGCAAGTTTCACGCGACGATTCTAGCCTTGGTGATGGCGGAGTCGAGGGCTCTGTCGACCCGCTGCACGGGGCGAGGGAGAGGTTTTGATTGAAGCGCCAGAGCGAGCGAGCGAGCGGGTTTATTGACGGGAGGTGCGGCTCCGCCGCACCGGCGTCGACCCTAGATCTGGTGGGGGGCACGTGGGGCTGACGAATCCCCGCGAATCTCGTTCGCGAGTCGGTCCGGCGCCGTCTTTCCCGTCG
>DASRQZ010000022.1:0-12203 GCA_035696125.1 Polyangia bacterium | reverse complement strand
GTGGCGCGCCCCTTGCTGTTCACCGGGGCAAGAAGGCACAACGGGGGCGACTTCAATCGTGACTCAGGCCCACCGAACGTGCGGCGATCCGTCCGTGAAAGAGGTTCGAATGTCGATACACCCAAACGTCTCAGGATCGATGTCACCGACCGCTTCCCCTCCCGGGCTGCCAAGAAGACCGTCAATCAGACTGAGCTCGTTGACCCGGAACTTCTTCTTGAGAGGGGATGAACAGGAAGCCAGCGGGTACAAGGATCTCACTCCGGAGATCGCCGGTCCCGCCTCTTCCGATCTCCAGTTTGATTCGTTTGACAAGATTCCGAGAAGGCGGCGACCGGTGCTTGCCATGGCCGGCCTCATGTCGCTGCTGGCGATTGGCGCGGTGTCCTGGCGAATTCAGCGCGGACATCCGAGACCAGGGCCTGCGCGGATGGTGATGTCGGTGGCGGTGGCGGCGCTCCCGGCGAGCAGACCGATCAGTATCCCGGTGACAGCGGCGCCGGCGCCGGTGGCGGCCGACCGGCGATCAGCGGTCGAGCCGATTGCTGAGAATCGGGAAGCCCCGGCGCCCAAACGGAAATCGGAGTCACGGGCCAAAACCAGCCGACCGATCGCCTTGCATGGGTTCGTGTGGTCAGCCGCCGCGAACGCGCTGGTGCCCGTCGAGGGCGCTGACGTTGAATCCCAGCCGAGCATGGGCGCCGTTCCTGAACCGAGCGTTGCCCCGCCGGGAGATGACGGCATCGGATCCGCGGCCATCAGCCCGACCCACTTCCAGCCCGCCGCCGCTCCCGCCGAAACGGGTGCCATCGAGGACCAGAACCGGTAGAGCACGACTCCGGGGCGGCCACGTTCAGATGCCGTGACCTCCAGCTCAGATCGGCGGCAATCAGGATCCCGCCGGCGCTCTCGGCAGATCGAGGGTGAAGACGCACCCGGTTCCTGGCACGTCGCGAACATGGATCTCACCGCCGCTCGCCTTGGCGCCCTGCTGGCTGATCACCAGGCCGAGACCCATCCCGGTCCGATCGACGCTGTGCTGCGCGAATGGCCGGAACAATTCCTGGGCCTTGCCCGGCGGCAATCCACCGCACTCGTCCTCCACGTCGATGAGGACCCGGTCCCCTTTCGTGTGGGCGCGGACCGTGATCTGGCCACGAGCACGGGAGAACTTGAAGGCGTTCTGTACCAGGTTCGCGATGACAGACACCAGGATCTGAGGATCGCCGAGGACGATCACGCCATGCGCACCGGCATCCACCGAGAGCTTGGCCTGACGATCGGTCGCTTCGAGCATCGCCAGCACCTCTACCTCCTCGATCAATTCCGCGACCTGTATCGGCTCGGACTTCTGGGTGCCAGCCCCGAGGCGAACCTCGGCGAGCGTGCGATCGATGAGGGCCCGCATCCGTCGCAGGCTGCGGCCGAGCAACGCGCCCGTGCTGCCCTGAACTCCGACGCTGCCTCTCGATAACGCGTCAAACGTCAACATCGAGGTGGTGAGCAGGTTGCGCATCTCGTGCGCCAGGAAACCGAGGTGTGTTGCTCTTTGCTCGCCGACCCCATGGTCACGCTGATCTTCAAAAGTGGTCACCGCCTCCGCGATGGCGTCGTCGAGGCATCGATTGAAGGTCTGGAACTCGTCAGCGGTGATGGCAACACTTCGCTCGTCGGCCAGCTCGGTCACGCTCTGGCAGATGCTCCCGTAGTCGTGGACCACCTGGCCCACGGTCAAGCCGATTCGGAGCAATTCCCCGCCGCGGACCCGAGCGCTTGCAGCCACCCTGTGATGCCCGGCGGAGCGGTCGCCCTTGTCCGCGCGCAGGGTTGCCGCGATCTGGTCCAGAAAAAGCGGCAGTCCCTCCGCCAGCTCAGCCGGGGTGGGGGTGGGCGCCTCGCGCGCGACGAGCTTCGTGCGCGAGCGGGCGAGAATTTCCTCCCGGTTGCTGGCCAGGAACTCGTGGAGCATCGGTCAAAGGTACTACATGGTCGCGAAGTAAGAAGAGGTGAAGAAGGTTGTCGACGCGCCCGGTCAGATCGCGATGGTCGGGATGGAGAATCCTGTCAGGGACGAGGTGCCCGGCGGCGGCGCCGGCTGATCACGCCCGCCACCATCAGCAGCAGCAAGACGAAGGTTGGACTGGCGGGCGATGTCTCGGCGAGCGCGCAGGAGCAACCCCCGTTCGATGATGGGCCGCCGGGCGGGCCCGCATCGGCAGGTATACCGGCGCCTGCCGTTCCGGCGGCGCCGCCGGAGCCGCTCGCGCCCGCGGAGCTACCGGCGTCCGCGACGGTGACCCCGCCGCCGGCGCCGGTGCTGCCGCCGCTGCCGACGCCGCCCCCGGAGCCGGTACCCCCGGAACCGAGGTCGCCGCCCACGCCCAGCAGCATCCCGCCGGTGCCCGAGACCCCGCCGGTGCCCAGGACCGAGAGGCCGCCGGTGCCCGAGACCCCGCCGATGCCAGCGACTCCGCCGCCGGTGCCGATGGCGCCGCCGGTGCCCGTGACGCCACCGATGCCGACATCGCCGCCGGAGCCCATGACGCCACCGGTGCCGACCCCACCGCTGCCAGAGGCCGCGCCACCGGAACCGAGGTCGCCGCCGATGCCGAGGTCACCGCCGCTGCCGGAGACGCCACCGGTGCCGGTGACGCCGCCGATGCCGAGGACACCGCCGATGCCGAGGACACCGCCGCTGCCGGAGACGCCACCGGTGCCGGTGACGCCGCCGGTGCCGGTGACGCCGCCCGCGCCCGTCCCGCCGGCGCCTGTGCCCGGATCGCAGCCATTGAGCGGCAGCGTCACCTCGCTACCCGCGGCCATCTCCAGGAACGAGATCTTCTGGCCGGCGTAGGTCTCGGCCGACGCCGTGCAGAGGCCGGTCACCGGGACGACGGCGGCGTGGAGGACGCGAATGGTGATCTGACCTCCCGGCCCGATCACCGCGGTCGCCTGCGCGGCGTCGTACTCCATGCGCTGGGCGACACGCTCGCCGAGGACCTCCATGGTGTCGCTCACGATGGGCAGCTGCGAGGCCCTGGCGTACTTGGCGATCACGCGGTCGTGGAGGTCGGCGATGAGGCTTCGCCCGCCGCCGTAGTCGCGCGCGTTGGCCTGATGAAACATCCAGGGATCGGTGTCGCCGCGCAGCAGGTCCTGCAACAGCAAGTCGGCCTCGAAGTCGAGGATCTCCTCGTAGCTGAGGTCGCGCTTCCAGTACGAGTTGTAGATGGCGTTGTACTCGTCCTGCCACTTGTCGGGCGTCGAGACGTTGTAAAAGAGGTTGGTCGGTCGCCTGGGGATGATCAGGATCTCGGGCTGGCTCTCGCTGTACACCCCGGTGTTCGGTGACAGGTGGTTGCTCGCCCCCGGGACGGAGGTGTCGCCGACCAGGAAACGGATCCCGGCGTCGAAGGCGGCGTGCATGGCCTCGGGGTTGGCCAGCCCCGAGATCGACGGCGTCACCAGATTTCGAACGTCGAAGGGCTGCAGGCCCAGTGCATTCACCCGCGCGTTGTTGCGATTGAACTCGATGAGCGCGTTCGCGTAGGTCATCCCGTCGAGGCTGGCGTGGTCCCAGGTGTGGCTGATCCACTTGAAGGCCGAGCCGAGCGTGCGCGCGCGGATGGTGAGCGGATCGGCGTCCGTCGAACCGAAGCCGTTGAGCGCCCAATCCAGGCGCAGGTCGGCGGTGAGCGGGTTGCTGCGCGGGCCCAGTTGCCAGTCGGCCAGGGCCTGCAGGTCGAGCGCGGTGATCCGGTAGGTGAGACCATCGACGGTGCCGCCGTCACCGATGGTGCTGACCCGGCCCCCACCAACCGTCGCGGCGTCGACGCCGCTGCCGCAATCGCTGCAGAAGGGATAAAGGTCGGAGGCCAGAAAGAGGTCGTCGATCTGAGACGTCATATATACGTGCCGCTCGCCCAGGAAGACCCCGCGGGTCACCCAGCGCACGACATCGTGGATGAGTGACAGCGAGTGAACCAGGCTGGGGGCCTGCGCGAAGGTGAGCGCGAGGTACTCACGCTCGCCGGCGTCGGTGAACAGCGCGCCGAAGACCCAGCCCGCAGAATCGACGAGGATCGGAACCGTGGTCGAGCCGGTGGCGGTCGCCGGATAGGCCCAGGCCTTGTTGACGGTCAGGCCCGCGGCGCAGTTGCTCTCGGCGAACAGAGCGGCGCCCGCGTCGGTGCAATGGATGGCCAGGGGCACGGTGGTGGTGTCGAACCCGCCCGCGGCCGAGGGTGCCAATCCATAGGCGTCCTCTGGATAGGCGTAAAGGGCGGCCCGGCGGACGTGAAACTGCGACTCATAATTGGAGAGGACCATCCATTCAGTGGCGGACAGAGCGCTGGCCGAGCCCACCGACAGGTTCCCCCGGTCGAGGATCACTCCATAGTAATGACCGTGATTGCCGGTCGCCAGGCGATCCGCGGTCAACTCGGGATCGGTCGTGGCGTTCAAGATGTCGAAGGGCGTCCCCGCGTAGCGCAGCGCTTCGACGATCGTCGTGTAGGCCGCGTCGGTTCCGTCGGAGGTGATGACCAGCAGCCGCGCGTCGAGGCTGAAGTCGGCCGGGAGGCCGGGTGCGGCCCACGGCGCGGCCGTCGCTCCCAGAGTCTCGACGGCGAGCTGCGGGGTGGTGACGAACCGGCGCGGAGCGACCGGGCCCCGGACGACGCTATGCCGGGCCACGGCGCCCGGCGGCGGCGACGGCGATCGTGCCTGGTCTGCGCAGCTGGTCAGCAGGACCACGCCGAAGCTCAGTCCCCAAAGAACACCACTTCTGTGCGATCGAGTTCCAGTCACCATCAGGCGTCTCCCCCCGCGCGCCGTCCAGGAGGCCGGTTGCGCGTGCGCGATGGCTGAGCATCAGGCGTGCCATCGCGCGCAGAGGCACCGCCGTCCGCGCGCGCTCATCGATCTCACAGAGGTGTCTCTTCGTCGCATCAACAGGGAACCGATCACCCCGGCACACTTCCTGCTACTCGGGCTCGCCGAGACGCGATGACCAGGAAGAGGAATCAGATTATGAGCGATTGGAAGCTTTCGAGACGAGCGATGGTCCTGGTGCTGGCGTGGGCGCTGCCCGCCGGGACTGCGGTCGCGGGCGAAGAAGACGCCGCGGCGCACGCCGCGCGCGTGCGCGCCGAAGGCACAAAGGCGCTGGCTGCGGGCGATTTCGAGGGCGCCCGTCGAAAGTTCGCGGAGGTGCTCGCCTTGCTGCCGGGCGACGCCGCCGCGGCGCGGGACGCCGCCCGCTGCGCGGCCGCGGCCGGGCAGTTCCAGTATGCCGCCGACGTTTTGGAGGAGGCCCATCATTTTGACGAGCATCACTCCGACCCGGAACTGCACTACCTGAGGGGCGAGGCGCTCTACGCTCTCAATCGTAATGAAGGAGCGCGCATCGAGCATCGGATCGCCGAGCTCGAGATCGGGATTGCGCCCAAGGACCGCATGGCGAAGCTCTGGTTGGCGCGCGTCTACGCTCGCCGCGGCGAGCTGGTGCGCGCCGACGTCATCTATGAATCGCTGTGGCCGGTCGCGCCCGCCTTCGACGCGGAGGTGGCGATCAATCAGGTCGAGGCCCACGTCCTCAACCGGGACTGGCTCGGAGGCCAGGAGGTGGTCGAGCGCCTGCTCGCCCGTGATCCCCGGCACCTGCGCGCCCGCGAGCTGCTGGCGTTCATCCTGGAGGTGCGCGGCGATCTCGATCGCGAGCTGCCGGTGCGGCGTGCGGTCGCGTTTGACGACCCCACGGCGGAGAGGCTGCGCGGGTGGGGCCGCGCGCTCGAACGCGCGGAGGACTTTCCGGGCGCCTTCCATCGTTATGAGGACGCACGTGCCATGTCGCATGGCGAGGCGGACGAGACACTGGCCACCTCGCTCCTGCGCATGCACTACCGGATCACGCCCGAGGCCAGTGGTGGCCTCGTCGCCCGCCGCGATCCCCAGGCCGACAGCCTGCGCGCTCAGGCCGGCTTCGCCCTGCCCTTCGGGGCACGGCAAAGCCTGTCCTTCCTCGGCTGGTACGAATCGACGTCGGGCCGGGTGTTGCGCGGCAACGTCCTGGTCCCGGGGGGCGGCAGTGCCGCCGGTGTCTCCAGCGCGCTGACGCTCTCGGGTCGTCGGGGATTGTCTCTGTCTGCCGGGGGCGAGCTACGCCAGATCTCTCCGGCCGCTGCCGGCGTGGAGCCCGGCTTCGCGCCGCGCCGCACGCAGGCCGGAGCGCTGGCCGAGGTGGTGTTGCCGTTCCTCGACCACACCGAGACGCGGCTGCACGGCGACCTCAACCGCCAGTGGAATGATGCTCCGGTCACCGTGTCCGAGGGCGGAAGCCTGAGCGGGGCCGGCGGCCAGGTGTTCGCCTTCCCGACCAGCCGGCGGATCCTGGCGGTCCTGGGCGGGGAGTGGCGGCAGTTCCGGCTGTCGCCACAGAGTGCCGGCGACGATCCGACCTCGACCCAGAGCCTGTTCTTCGGCGGCGCCGACCTGGTGCTGTGGAACGACCCCACCAAGCTGGTGCGTGGCGAGGCCCTCGACGAGAAGATGGTGCGCCGCTCGTATCTGAGCGACGCCGGCATCCTCAGCTATCGTCACTACCAGCTGTTCGGCAGCTCGTCGCCGGAGTTCGCCTCGCGCGTCGTCCTCGCGCAGCGCGCGGCGATTCACAACGGCTCGATGGTCGTGCGCAAGGTCCTGGGCGCCGGACGCGCCGGCGCGGAGGTTCGCGGCGGCCTCGGCTACGACACCGAGCGCAGCGTCAGCCTCTACAACCTCGGCGCGTCGGCGGTGCTGGTCCCCTTCTGGTCGACCAGGGTCCTGGCCAGCTACGACCTGGCCAAGGAATCGGCGAGCGGTTTTTCAGGTACACGACAAACAGGATGGGTGACTTATCATGGCGACTTCTAGTATCGAATCGGGTCTTCATCTCGCGATCCGGGCCCCGAGGTCGGCAGAACCGATCTCGGCGATGAAGGTCGTGACCCACCGGACGGTGGTCATCGAATCGCTGGTGGCCGGCGCCATCGTGCTGGCGGCGATGCTGGTTCTTTCGCCCAGCGACGCTGGCGCCCGCCGGGCCGGACCACACCTGGCCTGGATCGCCGTCTTCCTGCTGGCGGCGCGCTACGGAACCAAGGGCCTGGCCATCTCCTTGCCGCTCAGCGCCGCCATCGTGGTCGTCAGCGCGGCCTACCTCGGTCAGACGCCTGCGCTGTGGGCACGGGTCGACGGGAGCGCCGACTTGACCGCGCTGGTCGCGGCGGTGCTGGTCGCCTGGGTCGCCTCGACCCACGAAAATCGCCGCGGCGAGATGGCTCGCGAGCTGGACCTGGCGAAGGACCAATCGCGCACCGACCGCCGGACAGCGCGCGAGATGCAGGAGGCGCTGGTGGCCCTGCGTTCGCGCGCCGATCGCATGAACCTGTCGCTCACCTTCCTGCGCAGCGTGGCGGAGCGCCTGGAGCGGCGAGATCCCGAGGAGGCGGCCTCCGCCGCGCTGGTGCTGGCGATGACCTGCCTCGAGGCGCGCGCCGGCGTGGTCGAGCTGGCGGGGCCAAGATCGAGTGCAGGATCGAGTGCAGGATCGGGTGCAAGATCGGGCGCAGGATCGGGCGCAGGATCGCGTGCGCGATCGGGCGCGAACCGCGCGGGCCCCGCAAGTCTCCTGTCCTGGGTCGGGCCCTGGAACGGTGACGGTTCCAGTCCGGTCCTGAGCGGCGATCGGGTGGTCGCCACCGCGCTCGAGTCGGGCCTGCCGGTGATGGCGGCGGCCGTCGCCGACGCTGGCCCGGGGGATGCCGACATGGCGGCCCCGCTCCTCGATCCGCGCGGCCGGGTGTTCGGCGTGCTGGCGGTGCGCGGCTTGCCCCACCGGGCGGCGGGCACCATCGCGCTGCGGGATCTGGCCGTCGCCAGCGCCTGGCTCGCCAACGTGCTCAACCAGCCGCGGGAGGGCAAGGGCGCGCAGTCAAGAGAGCTGAGCGCCGCGCTGGCCAGGGGCGCCACCGGTGACCACGACAACCATCCGTACCTCGACCTGCTGCTGTCGTACGACGTCGTGGTTCAACCGCGCATCGCCGCGGAGGTGCGAGCGTGAGCCTCGCTCGGAGCCAGCACGAAGTCGCGGTTGCCTCCGCGCAGGCGGTCCCGTCGCTCCGCGGCTTGCCGCCGGGGCAGCCTGTCGCCCAGAGTCTCGAGGTCACGGACGGCCGGCCGGGGCGCCCGTCCTGGGTCCCGTTCGCACTGTCGGCCGGGATCGATCTGCTGGCCCTGGCGTTGATCGCGCTCGGCGGCGGACATCTGTCGTCATACCTGGCGGCCGCGGCGGTTCACCTGATGGCCGCTCACGTCGCCACCCGGTTCGGGGGCGGCTTTCTGGGTGCCCGGCGCGTGCTCGCGGGGTCGCTGGCCCTCGCGCTGCCATTCACCGGCATCGCCCTGGCGGCGCTGGCGCTGGTCACCCGACCGCGGGCCAGCCTGGTCGACGCCATGCCGGTCGACTACATCGAGCCGCCGACGCTGGACGCGGCGCGTTTTCACAAGATCGCCGAGGCGCTGTCGCCCTGCGAGGTCCTGTCGACGGCGGGAAACCACGAGGGCGGGGCGACGCTGGCGGCGCTGACCCGGCGGGGTGATGCGGCGTCGGTGGGGTTGCTGCGCTGGCTGGTCAGCGCGAGCACGGAGATGGCCGTCGACGCGGCGCTGGCCCTCGAAGAGCTGTCGATGCGCTTCGACAACGGGCTCGAGAGTCGTCGCCTGGTGCTGGCCCGGTCGCCCTCGGCCGCCTCGGCGCTGGAGGGCGGCATCTTCATCGCGCGGGCGATGCAGTCCGGATTGGTCGATCCGGTGATGCTCGCCGCACGCGCGGACGAGGCGCGCTGGTGCTTCGCGCTGGCGAGGAAGCTCGAGCCGGCGGGCACCGACGATGTCGCGCTGGCGTGGGGCCACATGGAGATGGCCGCGATGCACCCCGAGGCCGCGCTGCGCCTGGTGGACACGGCCCTGGCGCGCCCAACCGGGGGCCGCCTGCGCCCGGCCCTGACCGAGCTGCGCGACGCCGCGCGGGTCGCGTCGCACCGGCCTCGCGGCCGTGGTCTGGCGGCGGCAACCTCGGGCGCGCCGGCAAATCTCACAGCCTGATGACTGCAGAGATGACCGAGCCTGACGGCGCGGCCGCGCCGGGGGCGGATGCAGGCACATCGGCCGGAGCGTCGCGACGCGCGGACGTCTGCATGCTGGTCGAGGGGACCTATCCCTTCGTGTCGGGCGGGGTGTCGTCCTGGGTGCACGACATCGTGCAGGGGTTGCCGGAGGTGACCTTCGACATGGTCAACATCGCCTCTCACCCTGGCAGCTACGGTGAGCCGCGCTACAAGCTCGCGTCCAACGTGCGCTCCCTCAGCGTGCTGTTCTGCCGCGGGGACGACCGCCCGGCGCCGGTGCGCGGGCCGGAGCGTGCCGCGCTCGCGCGCCGGATCCGGGCCGTCCGACGGCGGCCGGCGGACGAAAAGCCGTCGCGGACCCTGCGCGGCATCCGTCGCCTGCACCTGGACGATCTGGTGGACGACGAGCTCATCGCGGATCTCGGATCGGGCGACCTCGACGTCGCCTCGTTCCTGTACGGCAAGGCGAGCTTTGATCTGCTCCTCGAGATCAACCAGCGGCTCGCGCCATCGACCTCGTTCCTGGACCTGTTCTGGCACTTTCGGTCGATGCACGTGCCGCTCTTGCGGCTGCTGTCGACGCCGCCCGCCCCGGCTTCCTGTTACCACGCCGTGTCCACCGGTTACGCCGGCTTGCTGGGGGCGGTCTGGAGTCAGGCCCAGGGCCGGCCGTTCCTGGTGACCGAGCACGGGATCTACGCCCGCGAGCGCGAGATGGAGCTGTCCCGGGCCGAATGGATCCGCGACGACGGCGAGGACGACGGTCTCGCGGGCTGGGCGCCGGCGCCCTCGGCGCTGCGGCTGCTCTGGTCGCGCATGTTCCTCAAGCTGTCACGGATCGCCTATCACCGCGCGGCCCGCATCGTCACCCTGAGCGAGGCCAACCGACAAAGGGAGATCGTCGACGGCGCGCCGCCGGACAAGATCAAGATCGTCCCCAACGGCGTGCGGCTGTCCCCGATCGCGACCGCGATCGGGGCGGCGACGGCTGACCCGCCGCTCGCGGCTCGCAACGAGCCGGCGGCCGTCACGGCGCGCCCGCTGCGGGTCGGCTTCGTGGGTCGCGTGGTGCCGATCAAGGACGTCGTCACCTTCATCAAGAGCTGCGACCTGGCCCTGCGCCAGACGGCGCTCGACGTCCGGATCATCGGGCCGGTCGACGAGGATCTCGCCTACGCCGCCCGCTGCCGCAGGCTGGTCGAGGCGCTCGGCCGGCAGGACAGCGTGCGCTTTGTCGGCCCCCAGCCCCTGGCGCAGATCTACGGCGATCTGGACGTGGTCGTGCTGACCAGCTTCAGCGAGGGCCAGCCGCTGGTGATCCTGGAAGCCTACGCCGCGGGGTTACCGGTGATCGCGACCGACGTCGGCGCCTGCCGCGAGATGGTGGAGGGGCGCTCCGGCGAGGACCGCCAGCTCGGGACCAGCGGCGTCGTCACGCGCGTCGCCGTGCCGCAAGACACCGCGGCCGCCCTGGTGCGCCTGGCCAGCGACGTCGATCTGCGCCGCAGGCTCGGCGAGATCGGGCGCCAGCGGGTGAGCGCCTACTACCAGCGTGGCGACATGCTCGACGCCTACCGCGCGCTCTATCAGCAAGAGGTGACGTCATAGCCGGTATCGGATGGAAGCTGCAGCGGATGATCGACCGCGGTTCCCTGGCCGGGACGATCGGCGCCTATCTCACCGGAGTGGCGGTGACGTCTGCCCCCTGGTTGCTCACCACAGCGGTGCTCACCAGTCTGCGGCTGGTGGCCCGCTTTGGCGGCACCCCGGACTTCCTGAACATCGAGCGGATCGTGACCCTGGTCTACGCCCTGACGGTGGTCTTCTCGGCCCCGGTCCACGTCGTGGTCTCGCGCGCCATCGCGGACCGCCTGTACGAGCGCAGGCTCGATCAGATCGCCGCCCCGTTGTGGCGGGCGGTCGCGCTCACGGTGGTCGGATTTCTGATCCTGGGCGCCGCGCTGATGCTGATCCTGGGCGTCTCGTTACCGATCGGCGTGGCGGGCACCATGCTGACGGTCGTCGTGGGGACGCAGTGGTTGCTGCTGTCCGTCGGCGGCGGTCTATCGTCGCCGACCGTGGTGCTGCGCGCGTTCTGTCTCGGGGCTCCGCTCAGCATCGTCGCGGCGCTGATCGGCAGCCACGTCCTGGGCCTGGGGGCGCTCGGTTATCTCTACGGCTACGCGGCCGGCCAGCTGGTCACGCTGGCGTTCCTCCTGCGCGGGGTCGCCGCCGTGTTGCCGCCCGAGATGGACGAGGGAGCGCGGCTGGCGCCGGCGTTCGCGGAGTACTGGCTGCTCGCGCTGTCCTCGCTGGTCTACTACTTGTCGATCTGGACCGACAAGATCGTCATCTGGGTGTTGCTCGGCCGCGAGGCTGCGGAGGTCTACTCCGGCCTGTCGGCGATCGCCTGGTTCTCGGTCATCCCGGCCTTCGGCTGGATCTACGTCAACGTCGAGACCGCGTTCTATCGCCGCTTCCGGACCTTCTACGGCGCCCTGGAGGCGGGCGCGCCGCTGGCGCGGCTGCACGAGGGGGCCGCGCAGGTCGCGACTGAATCGCGGCGCATCCTGCTTGGCGCCGCGGAGATCCAGCTCGCCGGTACGTTGATCGTGCTGCTGGCCGCGGCGCCCATCGTGCGCGTCGCCGGTATGCGCCCCGAGTCGGTCTGGGCGTTCCGGCTGGTGACCGTGGGGGCGGCGATCCAGGTGCTGGCGCTGCTGGAGATCCTGCTGCTGTACTACTTCGACCTGCGGCGCGAGGCGCTCCTGATCTCGCTGGTGCTGCTCGGGGGCGAGGCCGTGCTCATGACCCTGGCGCAGGCCGTGGGCGTACCACCGGCCGTCGGCTACCCGTTCGCCTGCCTGTGCGCGGCGCTCACCGGGCTGGCGCTGGTGCGCTCGCGCCTGCGAACCCTGCTGGCCGACACGTTTCAGTCGCAACCCTTCAGCAGCGCCACCTGACGCGCCGATCGGCCCGGCGACGTTCGCCTTCGCTCGAAACGAGCGATCGGCCCGGTCATTTTGATTGACTGCG
>DASRQZ010000021.1:0-10150 GCA_035696125.1 Polyangia bacterium | reverse complement strand
CTTCGACGGAAATCTGCCTCACGAACCGACCGCCGACATCACGGGCTCGGCCGAACCGCGGGCGGCGGGAACCGACGAGCAGGCCGTGGCGCGAGGCATGGCTGCGCTCGCGACCTTGCCGGAGCCGCAGCGCCAGGCCGTCCTGCTCATCAAGATCCACGGCCACAGCACCGCCCAGGCGGCGTCGATTCTCGGGACCACCGTCGGCGCGATCAAGGTCCGCGCGCATCGCGGGTACGTGGCATTGCGGCGAAAGCTGGCCGGCGCTACATCGCCGGACTCGACTGGTCTGGCGGTGGCATCCAAGATCGCTCTCGAGCAATCGCCATGACTGACAGGGAAGCTGACGACCTTCGGTCACTGGGCATCTTCCAGACGGCGCTGCCGCCCCCGCCGCCGTCTGCAAACCTCCTGAGGTCCATGCAGGAGATCCGCCCGGTGCGCACGCGGATCCCCCTGCGCACGTTGGTCGTGGTCGCCGCGGCCGCGTGCGTCTTTCCCGTCGCCGCGATCGCCCTTTACCCGCTGCGACGGGATCTGACAGCGCTGCCCCCGATCTGGGTCGCGGGTGTGGCGCTGGTGTGGTTTGCGGGCTTCATTTTTCCGCTCATGGCGGCGCTGTTGCCGGCACCTGGTCAGGTGTTGCCCGACGGCGTTCGAGCGGGCCGAACGGCATTTCTCGCGGCTCTCACGCTGGTGCTGGTGGGATTGCTCTTCACCGTCGATGTTCCCGGTGTCACCATCCTGCCCAAGACGACCTGGGCAGGATTCGCACACCTCTGGTGGCACTGCGTGTCCTTCAGCCTCAAGGTCACAATCCCCGCCGTCGGCGTCGCGGCGGTGGTCCTGCGAAATGTGGTCGCCGCCCGCCTGTCCCGGTTGGGCGCCGCCGTCGGGGCGGCCGCCGGGGCCCTCTCGGGTCTCACGCTCCACGGGCTTTGTCCGTACGGGGGCGCACCGCATGTGGGATTGGCCCACGGAGGCGGCGTCGTGATCGGCGCGCTGATCGGCGCGCTGTGGCTGCCGCTGCTGGTTCGCGTGGGTAAGCGCGATCCCAAGGCCTGACCGCGGGACCTGGCGCGCTGCTCCGGAGGTCCTCTCAATGCTCCTCGCCAGGATCCGATTCGGATGCGGCGCCGCCCGGCCGTTTGAGACCGAGCTTCCGCATCCGGCTCCGCAGGGTGTTGGGGTGAATGTTCAGAGCCCTGGCAGCTCCTCGGTCGCCCTCGATCATCCAGTTCCTCTGCGTCAACACCGACTCGATGTGGCGACGCTCGACATCATCGAGTGTGTTGCTGGTGCTCGCCGGAGCGCCTTCCGGCCGCGACGGAGCGACCTCCAGCACGGGCGCCGCAGGTGGGGCAAAATCGGCTGCCAGCGCCAGCGTGCTGTTCTGAGCCAGGACCACGGCGCGCTCGATCACGTTTTGCAGCTCGCGGATGTTGCCCGGCCAGCAGTAGTCACGGAGTCGCCGCAGGACCTCCGACGGGACCTGCAGCGGCGGCCGCCCCACCTTCTTGGCGAATTTCTGCACGAAGAAGGCCGCCAGCAGCTCGACATCGTCGGCCCGGTCACGCAAGGCCGGAACGCTGATCGGCACCACGTTCAATCGATAGAACAGATCACTTCGAAACTTGCCGGCGCTGACCGCCGCGCCCAGATCGCGGTTACTGGCGGCCATCACGCGCACGTCGACCTTGATGCTCTTGCTGCTGCCCACCGGCTCGAACTCTTGCTCCTGCAGCACGCGCAGGAGCTTGACCTGGGTGTCGAGCGGGAGCTCGCTGACCTCGTCGAGGAAGATGGTTCCGCCATCGGCCAGCTTGAAGCGCCCGTCGCGGTTACCGAGCGCGCCGGTGAAGGCGCCCTTGACGTGGCCGAACAGCTCGCTCTCGACCAGCCCCGCGCTGATGGCGCCGCAGTTGACCTTCACCAGCGGTCGGTCCTTGCGCTTGCTCCGGTCGTGGATGGCGCGCGCCACCAGCTCCTTTCCGGTGCCCGTCTCGCCGAGGATCAGCACCGTGGCGTCGGTAGGCGCCACCTGATCGATCTGGCGCAGCACCTCCAGGAGAAGCGCGCTCTTTCCGACGATCTCCGCGTAGTTGTGCTCGCCGCGGATCTCCTCGCGCAGGTACAGGTTCTCGGCCTGGAGCCGAGCCTTCAGCGCGGCGATCTCCTCGAAGGCCCGCATGTTGGAGATCGCCAGCGCGACCTGGTTGCTGACGTCCCGCAGAAAGGTCTCGTCGACTTCGGTGAAGTGCCCGACCGTCGTGCTCCCCAACGTGACCGTACCGATACTCTTGCCCGCCAGCACCAGCGGCGCCGTACACAGCGAACGAATACCCTCGTCGTAAAGGCGGTGCTCGGGCCCAAACTCTCGCTCCGTCTCGAGGTTCCGTCGCAGAAGCGTCCGCTGATGGTCGAACACCCACCCCACGTGGCTGTCCTTGCGGTCGAGCGCCACGCCGATCGGATAGTTGCGGGGCGGAAGGCGGCCCTCCAGCGCCAGGACCCGCAGCTGGTCGGTCGCCGCGTCGTAGAGGGTGAGCGCCGCACGGTCGAAAGGAACCACGCGAAAGAGCGCCTGGGAGATGGCCCGCAGCAGCGTCTCCTGCGTCAGGTTCGAAATGATCGCGTTGTTGACCTCGAGGATGGCGCGCTCGCGCGCTTGCGCGCGCAGGCTCCGTTCGCCGAGATCGCCGCCGGCGAGGCCTTTCTCTGCATTCGGTGGCGTCTCTTCGTCGTCCGGTGGACAGGGCAAGCGAAATCTCCCCAGAGGTTGCGTCGGGCCGGGTCGGTGCTCGGCGCGGCCCATTTGTGGCACTCCGTGAACCCCAGGTCAAACCGGAGGCGCCCCGACCGAGGCAAGCCGGTCGGTGGGCGCGCTGGCGCCACGCGGGGGCGGCACCGACGCCGGCACCGCGACGTCCCGGTCGGACAGCACTTCCCTCTACCCGCGGCCCTTTGGTTCAGTTAGCTGGCGCCCGCGATGTCCGCGC
Source organism: Polyangia bacterium (assembly GCA_035696125.1). Lineage (GTDB taxonomy): Bacteria > Myxococcota_A > Polyangia > Fen-1088 > Fen-1088 > DASRQZ01. The sequence goes on along the minus strand of DASRQZ010000021.1, from coordinate 7,151 downwards.
CGAGACGCACCAGCTCGGCGGTGTTCAGGTCCGACACCAGCGCGTAGCCGAGCTCACCGTCGCGCCACACCACCACGGAGAAGCCGCGCACGCGGCGCACCGATGCCGGCGCGTGGCCGACGGAGTGATCGGTCTTCGGGAAGGACAACCCATCGGCGCGAAAGACGAACAGCGACGCCGTGTGGAGCTGCCGCTTGTAGACCAGCATGGCGGCCTGGCGGTCGAGGTAATAGCCGACCGCGCCGCCTTCGAGCTTGAACTCTTCGTTGCCGGCGAACACGGTGGGCAACGCGAAGTCGAGCCGCCCGGTGAACCACGGTCTGACCTGATGCGGCCCACCGCTCTCGATGTCCACGGGGTGCTCGCGATACACGACCCGCAGGTGATCGGCGACGGCCTCCGCGACCAACGGCTCACCATCGCGGGGGCGGCGCAGGCCAAGCGCGACGACCGCACAGGCGAACACCGCCAGGACGATGGGCGCGCCCCAGCGAACTGCGGCGCGACGCCGCCGCGGCGGCGCCGCGACCACCGGCGGCAAGCGTTCCTGCAGACGGCGTTTCAGCGACAGCGGCGCCGCATAGCGCGGCAGCCGCTCCTCGAGCAAACGATCGAGCTCCCGCTCCTGCTCGGCGAGGCCCTGGCACGCGCGGCAGCTGGCCAGATGGCGATAGACCCGCTCCCGGGTCGCGTCATCGAGCCGCCCCCGCGTCGCTTCGCGGACCAAGGGCTGAACCTCCTCGCAGCTCACCTGCCGGTCGTCAGTCGCCATGTTTGCCTAGCCTCGCGCGCAGCGCCGCGCGCGCCCGGAACAGACGTGATTTCACCGTTCCTACCGCACAGCCCAGACACTCTGCCATCTCTGTCTCGCTGAAGCCCTCGAGATCGAGGAGGATCGCCAGACGGGCGTCCTCGGTCAGCGTGCTCATGGCCTGCTCGATCTCGCGCCCCACCAGCTGGCGCAACTGGTGGGGCTCCGCGCCATGATCCTCCGCGGCTCGCTGATCGAGGACCGTGTCCAGCCCGCCGTCGGTTCGCTGGCGCTGATCCCGGCGGCGCAGATCGATGAAGGTGTTGTGCAAGATCCGGAAAAGCCATGCTTTGAGGTCGCTTCCATCCTTGAACTGGGCCACGGCAGCGAGCGCCCGCGCATAGGTCTCCTGCACCAGGTCCTGCGCCTCGGCGTGATCACGGCTGAGATAGTGCGCAAAATTGTACAGCGCGTCGGCGTGCGCCATGGCCTCGCGCACGACCCGCGTCGTGTCACCTTCACGTTCACTTTCACGTTCGGGCCCCCGCATCCGGGCTGCATCATACGCAGAGCGCTCCGTCGCCACGACACCCAACGTTTCAGGGACCGATTTGGTTCCCTCCCAGGTGTCGAGCTGGCGCTGATGGCGCTCCGCGCGCGGACGGGACACCAGCGCCAGACGATCGTTGACCGATGCGCTCAAGGGCCACGGTTGATCGGAAATTCGGCCAGCAGCGGATCGCTGTCGCGACCGTCGAGCGCCACGCTGCGGTATCCGAGACCCTTGTACGGCGCGGCGGCGTCCCATGGTATCGGCGCTTTCCTGGGCGCCGATCCCGGCGCAGGCAGCGGGAAGATCAATGACCGGGCGGCGTGGTGCCTGATGTGCTCGGTTTGATGATGGTGTTCCTGGTGGATGTGCCCGTAGAACACGGTCACGTGCCGGTAAGGCATGAGCACGTCGATCACCTTGGCGCCATCGGCGGTGGCCCACTCCCACTGGGGGTAGAGGTCGAACAGCGGACGGTGCGTGAAGACCACGATCGGCGCGTCGCGGGACAGCGGCTTGAGGCGGGCCGCCAACCAATCGATCTGGTCCGCGCCGACTGCGCCCTTCGGATCCGAGACGTTGTCGAGGGCGACGAAGTGAACGCCCTTGTGGTCGAACGCGTAGTGCGGGGCGCCGAAGTGCTGCTGGTACGCGGCACCTCGATCCTGAGAGGCATCGTGCTCGCCGGGCATGAGCCGCACTTGTTTGACGTCGAGGCCGGAGACGATCTTGTCGAATTCCGTCATACGCTGGTGGCGGACGGCGACGTCATCGGTGTTGTGCGTGAGATCGCCGGTGAAGACGATGAAATCCGGGCGCGAGGCGACACCATTGATGGTCTTGACCGCGGCGGCGAGCGTGACGTCGGCCGCGGGATTGGCGGGACCGCTGTAGCCCCAGTGGGTGTCCGACAGTTGCAGGAAGAAGAACTCGGAGTCGCTGCTGGACTTCACCTTCTTGCCCGCGGCACCGGCCAGGGCCGACGAGAAGACGACCCCGCCCACGCCCAGAAGACTGAGTACGTCACGACGATTCATTTGATACGACACGTGGTCATCTCCCCGGTTGCTCATGGCCCTGCCACGACCGGCTGGACGGCGATCTTTCGCGGACCGTTGCCGACGGGGATGGTCGCCACCACCGTGCGCTGGGCGAGGTCCACCACCGAGACGGTGTTGCTGCCTTCGTTGGTCACGTAGGCGCGTCCACCGTCTGGGCTGCGGGCGATCCAGTGCGGTGTCATGCCGGTCGGCACCTGCGCCGTGACCGCGCGCGTGGTCGCGTCGACGTATTCGAGATCGCCGACGGTCTGGCTCACCACGAGCTCGAAGGCCCCGTCCTTCGTCGCGATCATATGGTGGGGGGACCCACCGGTCGCTATGGGAGTGGCGGCCAGCTGGCCGGTGACCGGGTCCAGGCTCTCCAGGACGTCGAGGCCGCCGACGGTAAAGTAGACCGTGCCCGCGGATGCGAAGTCGAGCGCCCGCGGTGGGTTTGCCAGCGGCACCGACGCAATGACCGACCCAGCGTCGAGGTCGACGACCGCGATCGAGGGCGTATCCTTCTGCTGGGAGCCGACGTAGGCGAGCTTGCCGTCGGGGCTGATCGTGCTGTTGTGGGGTCGTGGGACGGCGACGCGGGTGACGACCTGGTTGGTGGCGCTGTCGATCACCTGCACCGAATCAGTGCCGTAGCCCGCGCAAACGACGCGCTTGCCGTCACTGGAGATGGAGAGTCCGTGCGGCGTCATGCCCACGTCGACGCTGGCGATCACGGTGTCGCTCGCCGTGGCAATGACCGAAACCGTCGAAGAGCCGTCGCTGCTGACGAACACCTTCGCACCGTCGGGTGTCACGACCAAGCCGTGCGGGCCGGTCGGCACCGGGATCGTGTTCGTGACCTGGTTGGTGCTGGTGTCGATCACCGCCACCGCTTTGTCACCGAACAGGCCGACGTAGGCCTTCAAGGCCACCGCCGCCGTTTGGTTGTTGCCGTTCGAGTTACACGAGCAGACGGTGGTCATCAGCAGGGCACAGAGCGCGCCCCCTCGGTTGCGAATCTGCATCTTCATGGGTCCCTCCACCGGCACCAACGCGCCAACGGCCCATCGGGTTCCCTGGAGAAACAGAGAAAGAGGGGTGAATTCGCCTGGCCTCGCGGGACGGAGCAGGGACAGCGAGGGACAGACCCGCTCGTCGTCGCGCCCGAGGGCGGCGGCGCAGATCCTCCTTCGCAAGCACTGGTGGCGGGCGAATCGATCGAAGGCGCCCGAGCGCTTCGACGAAGAGCGCGCGGCGGCCCTGACAGCGATCAGTGAGCGACCGGAGTCCTTCCCTGCCAACGACAGTCGAGCTTTGCTATCGTTCGCCGGCATGGACAATCGTCGCCTCCTGGCCCATAGCGAGGTTCATCGCCCCTTCGCCGGCAGCGATCTGTTCCGGCGCATCGGCGGTCGCGCCACGGTCGATGCGCTCATCGACCGGCTCTACGCGCGGGTCGAGGTCGACGCCGCGCTACGGCCCCTGTTCGGGCGCGATCTCGGCAACGAACGCGAGGCCCAGAAGCGCTTCTTCACCGAATGGCTCGGCGGCGAGGCGGAGTACAGCGACTCCGCCCACTTTCCGCTCAAGCATCGCCACGATCTCGTCCCGATCACGCGCGCCCTCGCCGAGAGATGGCTCGCGCACTTTCGCCACGCGCTGGATGAAGCCGTGCCCGACCTGAGCGCTCGCGCCGCGATCGACGAGAAGGCGACGGTGCTGGCCCTGGCGCTCGTCAACGAGAGCGGGACGCCTTCGGCGCTGCGCGCTCGATCGCACGGCATGTGCCTGCGCTACGAGCCGGGGAGTGAATCATTCACCCTCGCGCGTCGCGGCGATGCGGCCGGCTTGCGCGCGCTGCTCCGGCGCGAGCCCGACCTCCTCGCCTCGGTGCCGATCGCCGCCAGCCTCCTGAACATCGCGGCGGCGGCCGGACGCGGCGCGGTCATCGAGCTGCTCCTCGACAGCGGCGTCGACGTCAACAAGCCGTCGCCGATCGGCGAGACGCTGATCTTCCTGACCGCCCTCTGCGCCGCACGCGGCAAGCGCAAGAAGGAGATCGAGGCGCTTCTCCTGCGGCGGGGAGCGAAGGAGGACATCTTCACGCACGCCTTCCTCGGCGATCTCGAAGGTCTGCGAGACGACCTGGACCGCGACTCGTCTTCGTCGCAAGCGATCGATCCGGCGGTCGACGCCCTGCAGATCACCCCGGTTCATCACGCCGTCGTCGGTGAGCGCGGCGAGGCGCTGGGGCTCCTGCTCTCGCGCGCAGCAGAGACGAACGAGCCCTTGGTCGGCGGCGCGCGGGCGCTCCGCGACGCGGCCGAGCGACAGAACGTCGCGATGGTCGAGATGCTCCTCGCACGAGGGGCGAGCGCGCGATCTATCGGCGCGGGCCGCTGGGTGCTCCATCCGGACCTCGCGCCGATGCTGTCGCGTGCCGGGGCGCGGGTCGAACCGACGGGAGGATGGATCGGGGCCTCGTGCACCGGAAATCAAGGTCGAAAGGACCACCCCGAATATGTCGCCGCGCTGCTTCGCTACGGCGCGCGCGTCGACGACAAACGCGCGGCAGGGCAGGCCAGTGACGGCGGGCGGGCGACGGCCCTCCACTACGCGTCGAAAGCGGGGTTCGTGAAGACGATCGCGCTTCTCCTCGAGCACGGAGCGGATCCGACCGCCCGTGACGACAACGGGCTCACGCCGCTCGACTGGCTGCAACGCGCGGCAAAGTCGATCGATCGCGAAGCCGTCCGTAGCTTGCTGCTGCGTCGCCCGCGCGCGGAGTGACGGCTGGCTGCGCCGCCGTCCGCGCGCGCGTCGTCGTTCACCCTCCCAACCTTGCACCGGTACAGCCGCCCCTGCCCAGCTCTGGCATGTTTGAGTGCGGCGCCCCAGCACGTCGCTATGTCCAGATCGCCTTTGAAACCAGCGGGTGCCGCATCACCGCCTCTGGGTCGCGGTCAGCCCGGTGGCGGCGAGCGAGGGCGCTGGCGCATCAAACTTTCGCGCGTGACCACTCCGCAGCAGCGTCAGCGCCAGCACGACCACCCACGCGAGGAAGACGCCGATGTTGATGCGCTCCCAGACACCAAGGAGCGGCGTGGGCTGATTCGCGCCCACGCCCGGCGCATCCCGGAACGTCAGAACACCGAACACGAGGAGGACCGCGAAGGTCGCCATCGAGTAGATGCGAAAGGCCTTCCCGAGCGCCGCCGCGGCAAACCCCAGCGCGAGCAGGTAGAGCGCCTCGGTCACCACGCCGAGCACGACGTGCGCGGTATCGCTCAAGGTGCCGCCCCCGGCGGCCAGGACCTGGCGCAGGTGCATCGGCGCGAAGATCCAGGCGATGCCCAGCCCGCCGTAGATCGCGATCAGAACGCCGGCCACACGCAGGCGTCGGTTGTCGCCGGCGGCCAGCCGAACGCCCCAGCCGAATCCGGTCACGAGCAGCGTGTAGAGCAGGCCCATCACCACCCAGAGGGGCCGGGTCGGCGCGCCGACCGCCGACAGCTCGCTCACGGTCTGCGACGCCAACCGGTAACCAGGCCATCCCAGCGGCACGATGGCGTTCATCGCGACGTAGAGCAGCGTCGAGATGACACCGCAGATCAACCAGGCGTCCCGCACAGCCGCGGGACGGAAGGGCAACAGCGGCAGGGCGACGATCCCGCCCAGGATGACCGGGAAACCCCACATGACATGCAGCCAGTGCAGCTCACGCAGGATGACGATCTCGACGAAGAACCAGACCATCAGTCCGCCGGTGGCGATACCCGCCGCGATCCAGTCCGCGCGCGTCCGGCGCAGGACGGCGATGAAGGCGGCGACGTTCAGCACGCCGAGACCAAACAGAATCAATCCCGGGATCAGGAAGTCCTCGAAGGCGCCATGCATGATCCGCACCGGCATGTCCATGTATCGGCCGTCCGGTCTCGCAACGAGAAGACTGCCGCCCACGAGGGCGCCCAGTCCTTCGTAGCCGAGCACGGTGAGCAGGGTGATGCGCTGCCATAGTCGTTGAGCAGTCATGGCGCTCGGCTCCTTTCTCCTGGTCAAAGCTCGAACAGTGCACGCGGAGTGCCACGCACGGCCCTCACTCAGCCGGACCAGACAAGTACGTCTCGGACCCCGAGGAGTCCAGCGCCATCGACCTCGAGGAACGCCCCTCCATCATCATCTCGGCGAGCGGCATGTGCGAGACGGGCCGGGTGCTCCATCACCTGCGCAGCACCGTCAGCGATTCCAGGAACACCGTGGTCATCGTGGGATTCCGGGCCCAGCACACCCTGGGCCGAAGGCTGGTCGAGCGACGGTCGGAGATCCGCATCTTCGGCATGATGCGGCCGCGTCGCGCCGAGGTCGTCGTGCTGAATGGGTTCTCGGCGCACGCGGACCAGCAAGGCTTGCTCGACTTCGCGGAAGGAGTTCGGAGCCGCGGACCACTGCGCCGGATTCTCCTGGTCCATGGCGAGCCACCCGCCCAAGAGGCGCTCACACGCGAGCTCACGAAGCGTGGCTTCCCGTCGGTGCATGCGCCGGCTCCAGGCGAGCGGCTTCGACTCTGACCGCTGGCCCCGGCGGCGGTTCAGACGCGGTCGAACCAATCGCGCCGGCGCTGAAAGCGTTCGAGCGTTGAGGATGGTTCAGGCGGTCGTCGGAGCGTCGATTGTCTGTCGACGAATTGTCGTCGGTCGCGGCCGCAGAACCGAGCGGCCGTGACGGGCGCTCCGCAGCTCGAGCGCCACCAGCACAGCGCCCCCGGTCATCACCAGCGTCGTGGACACCGCTGCCGCGACGCCCGTCGCCG
>DASRQZ010000020.1:0-21821 GCA_035696125.1 Polyangia bacterium | reverse complement strand
GTCGCTGTTCGCACTGTTCGCGGCGACGGTGCTGATGTTCAGCGCCGCCGACCTCAGGCGCCTGGGTACGTTTCCCTACTGGAACGGGATCGTGCGCCTCGCCTTCGTCGTGGTCACGTTCGCACTGGACTTCGGCGGCTCAGTCGGTCCCTTCGTTCGACTGCTCGCCATCGGCGATCTCGCGCTGGCGCTCGGTTGCATCTTCGGCCTACCCCTGGCCACCAGGCGCACCCACCTGCAGTTGCTGACGAATCGCGGAACGACCTGAGCCCGCGGTCAAGGGTCTGCTAGCGGTGCGCGATCGCGCGAGAAGAAGTCCCAGCCCTTGTCGGTGACCTTCACCTTGGGCTACGCAACGAACAATCTCCGGTGATCAAAATGGCGCAATCTGGAAATGACCGACGCCCCATCGACTATTGTTTGGCCGGCGTGATGATCACGGCGCGAAGCAGGTGACGAACAGGCCGGTGGCGGCGACGCCGGCGCACACGCTGCTGCACGCGACTGCCGTCAAGCAAGCGCAGCTGGGGCTGGCGCCGCAGGCAGGGGGCAGGGTGAGGCAGGCGTACGACGGAGGGGAGCCGGCTGGTCCGCCGATGGAGATCTGGCAATAGTCGGTTGCGTGGTTGCACAGCGCGCAACCGACCGGGGCGTCAACGCCTCCGTCGACCGCGCACGAGCCGGCGTGGTCCAGCTGGACGCGGGCGCGCTGGCGCTCGCAGTCGTTGAAAAAGGTGGTCCCGTTGCAACCACAGACCGGATTGAAGATGGTGGTGCAACCCCCAGGCGGCACGATGCAGTGGCCAGGCTCGAATCCGGCGGTGCAGCGATTGGGCGTGTCGAGGTCACAGACCTGGCCGGACGGACAGGCCATGACGGGAGTATCGCTGCAGACCTGAGCTCCGCCGGTCCCGCCGGTGCCGCTGCCGCCGGTACCACCCGTGCCCGTGCCGCCAGCCCCCGTGCCGCCTGCGCCGCTTCCGCCCGCGCCGCGCAGCAGGTCGGAGCCGCCGCCGTCGGATAGCGTGCCCGAGCCGCCGGCGCCGGTCCCGCCGTTGCCCGTCGCTCTGCCGCCGCCGCCGCCGGTCCCGCGCAGCAGGTCGGCGCCGCCGCCATCGGACAATGTGCCGACGCCGCCCGCGCCGACGTTGCCGTCGCCGCCGGCTCCGCCCCGCATGTTGCCCAGCAAGTGACCGGAATCGCCGCAGCCGGTCACCCAGGCGGCCAGCGTCCCGGTCAGGACCAGGAAAAGCCAGGATGGAGATCTCATGCTGCTGCTAGTGACTCGGTCATGCGAAACGGGTCAGTGGTCAGGGTCGCCACCCGACACCGAGGCTGATCCCCGGCTCCAGCGCCAAGGCAGTCAGCACGCGGTGAACGGCGCCGTCACCCGACCGGTAGTCAAAATGGACCTCGGATGTCGCCAGGTCGCCGAACAGGTTGAGCGCGATAACGGCGTGCGGGGCGGGGCGCGCTTCGACACCCAGCAGGACGCGCGCGAGGACGGCGAAGAACGGCGTGGCGCGGGTCGATTCGAAGGATGCCGCCGGGTCGAGCGGCGCGAACCACACGCGTTCCAGCCCCGCGCCCGCGCCGACGTGCCAGGCCAGCCACGAATGGTCGGGCTCGATCGCTCGTGGTCCCAGCGTGAGTCCGGCGCGCAGCGCCGCCGCACCGAGCTCGACCCCGACGGGTCGGCTCCGATAGGTCGCGGGCAGGCGGTAGCCCACCTCCCCCCAGGCCGACAGCGGCCACTCGCGCGGAGTCACCGCGGCGCCGAGCGCGATCTCTTGAACCACCGGGATCTGGCGCGAGAACGCGCGCAGCGACCACGCCGGTCCCACCACCACGCGCGCAGCGAGAGCATGGCTGGGCACCGGCGCCTGGCTACGCGCCGGGGCGGGAACCGGCGACAACGCGACGGCCGCGGGTCGGCGCGCAGCGGCCCGATCGGCGATCGCGACCCGGGCTTGCGCGGGGGTGAGGGTCTCGGCTGTCCCCTGCAGCAGCGCCAGGGCGGCGGATCGGACGATCTGCGCGATCTCCTCGCGCCCGACCTCGTCCAGGCCGCGCGCCAGCGGCACGCGACGAAGCACGAACCGCTGCGCCGGCTGATCGCCCCAGGTCAGGCGCGCTTCGTCGCTCGCGGAGACGTCGATCCAGATGCGCACGGCAGGTGCCTGGCTGGGCGCCGCCGGCTGAAAGATCTCCTCTTGATCGAAGCGCGACCGGCACGACCAGCTCAGGTCCCTGGCCACCCCGATCAGCTGCTCGGCCAGTAGCGCGCGCAGCCGCGGCGCGCAGGTGTCATCGCCGCTGATGATGGTGACCGCCACGTCGGCGCCGGTGCTGGCGCCGGCGCGCTTCTGGCCGGCGGGTGGGGCCTGGGCCAGCGTGCGTGGCGTCGCCAGCAGCGCGATCACCAGCGCGCCAAGACGGGCGAGCCGCCCCGGGGCGCGGCCCCACGCCGCCACCGTCACCGCGCGAGCTCGTCCAGGCGGCGGCGCGCAGCGACCTCATAGATCGAGCCCGGGAACCGTCGCAGCAGCTCTCGCCAGGCCTCGTTCTCGTCGGCGCGCCGGTCCAGCGCCTGGAGAGAGCGGGCGCGGCCGAACAGCGCCTCCGGGGCCAGCGCGCCCGCTGGTCGCGGCGCCAGATAGCGATCGAACTGGGCCAGCGCCTCCGCGGGCGCGGCGAGCTGCGCCAGCAGATCGCCCGCGGATACGTAGGAAACCCGGGCCTCTGCAGAGCCCGGGTAGCGCGCCTGCAAGAGGCGGTATCGGGTGACCGCGCCGCGCAGATCGCGTGCGCCGCGCGCGGCGTTGGCCGCCGCGAAGAGATCGGCCGCGTTCGGCTCGGGGACCAGCGCGCCGGCCCTCCGCGACGCCGCCGCCGCGGACGGCGCCACGGCCGCGCGCGCGGGCCGATGGGCCGCGACTGGTGGTGGTGCAGCGGCGGGTGCGGGCGCGACGGGGTCGGGGGCAGTTCCGGGCCCCGGTGCGGGCGATCTCGCTGGCGCCGTCGGGGCGCCGCCGGCGGAATTGGTCGTCGGCCGCGCCGGGGGCGGCGGTCGGCGTAACGTCACCCAGGCCGCCGCGCCGCCAGCCGACGCCAGCAGCGCCACCGCGGCGGCGACCGCCCAGGCGCGCCGGCGGTCGCCCCGGCGGTAGTGCCCACCGGTGTGCCGGGAAGCCACCTGGCTCGCCAGCCGTTCCACCAGCGCGTCGTCCCCGGGCTGCGGCGAATCGGGGATCGCATCGTGGAGCGCGCCCAGCGCCAGCGCCGCGCGGCACAGCCCGCATACCGCGGCGTGCGCTTGCAGGGCGCGGCGCTCGACCAGCGACAGCGGGCCGCGCCGGCTGCGCGCCAGCAGGTGGTCGGGGCACCGGTCGCCCGCGGTCCTCACGACGTGACCTCCAGGATCTCCGCAAGGGCAGGGTTGGCGGACACGCGATCGCGCAGCGCCTGTTTCGCCAGTCGCAGGCGGCTGCGCACGGTCTCCAGCGGCCGCCCGACCGCGCCGGCGATCTCCTCGATGGTGAGACCGAAGACCGCGTGCAGCACCAGCACCTCGGCCTGGTTGCCGGGCAGATCGTCGAGCAACATGGCCAGGGCGTCGCGCCGCCCGCGCGTGGCCAGGGCCTCGACCGGCGACGGATCGTGGGCGATCGCCTCCGCGGGGGCGTCCGCGCCGTCCGCCTGCCAGCGCGCCCTGAGATCCAGCCGGCGCCGGTTCGCAAGCGCGGTCAGCACCGCGACCCGCCAGGCGAAGTGCAGCACGGTGCATTCGCCCCGGAAGCGGGGCAACGCCGTCACCAGCGCCTCCATGGCCTCTTGCGCCACGTCTTCGACGTCGGGCGTGCCGCTGGCCAGGACCTTACGGATGGCGCGCAGCATCGCGGGACCGACCGCCACCAGCAGCGCGCGGGTGGCCTTCCTGTCGCCGGCGGCGGCGCGATGAGCAAGATCGGATAGATCGTCGGAGAGATCGTCGGAGGGATCGTCGGAGAGACCTCCGGGCGGATCGTCAGGCGGATCGGGAGGCAGAGGGGGCACCACCCATCACGTTGCGCGAGCCACGAAAACGGGTCAAACCCGATCGTGCCTGGATGTCTCTGGTTGTGGCGACGGTCGGCGGCGAGCACGCGCACGCCGACGGGGCCTTCCCGAACCGTGCACCCCACCAAGGACGTGTTGGGCGTCGGCGAGCGAGCCTTCTCCGTCGCCTGGTCACGCACAAGCACCGTGACGCGTTCGGCTCCGTCGTCGACGGTCCGGAATGCCCAAGCCCGCGCTGTCCAATCCCCATATGCCCCGCCCGAGCACGAGCCGTTCGGCGACCAGTGTCGGCGCGCCACACACGCGCGTCAGGGCGCTTCAGTCCTCTTCGCAGTAGCCGAGGTTGCAGGCCGGGAAGCTGGGCGGGCAGTCGGCGGGCCCGCCGCACGGCGTGCAGTGGTTACCGTTGCTGACCTTGAAGTCGAAGTAGCAGTCGCACGAGAAACCCGGCGGCGTGAAGGCCTTGATGGGCCCCATCTCCTGGTCACGCGAGACGTGCATGGCGCAGATGGGGACGTCGCCGGCGGCGATGGTCGCGTCGATGAGCGCCTGATTGGGAATGGTGAATGGCACGATGAACGCGGCGGCTTGAGCGGAGGCCTGTCCGCCGACCAGGCGGGTGTAGAGGTGGATCGGTCCCCACGGCGAGTAATGGCCGTCGCGGACGTTCTGCTTGTCGAACGCGTTCGGGCTCGAATCGGGCAGGAAGCCGGCCAGCTGTCCCCTGGCCTGAAAGAACAGGATGTGGAGCGTGTCCTTCAGCTTGTCCGCGTAGTCGCTCGACAGCGTGCCGATCGTGGCCTCCGCGTCGCTGGCGCTGGTGGTCAGGATGGCGGTCTGCATCGCGGCGGCGGTCTGCGTGTCGATTCCCCACCACCGGTCGTTGGCCACGTCGATGGCATGGGACAGGATGATGTTGGTGCCTGTCGTCGCGCCGCGAACGTACATGCGCCTCGGATCGGTCCACGGGCTCGCCACTCCCTGCGCGCCGCCCATCCCGAACACCATGCGCGCGGCTTCTGCGCTGATCGCGCGCTGGCTCGACAGCCCTGGCGCCACGAACACCATGGCCTGGATCGGTCCCAGGTAGTGCCCGATGTCCGGATACGCGGCGGAGCCGGGCACCCATTCGGGCTCGCCAGCGGGCAGCGGGCAGCCCCGCGCGAAGACGTCGGACTCACCGATGTCGGTGAGCTCGGAGGCACCGTCGGGAGACGTCGGGCTGTTTCCAAGGAGACACGGCGTCGCCTGGCCGTTCTGATCGTAGAACGCGGCGTAGCTCTGCCCGGGCGTGGTCGGATTGGTCATCAGCATCCGGCCCGGTCGCGTGTCGAAGCCGCCTGCGCCGGCACCGCGGCAAGAGCTGGTCGGTTGCCAGACGATCACGTAGCCGTTCTTCGCGATCAACGGCGCCATCGACTGGATGAACGGCCCAAAGTTGGTCGACCCTTGCATGAGGATCAGCTTGTTGCGTGCATTTGCGTCGTAACAGCTGACCGAGGGTGGCGTGAGCGTGCCGACGCCGGTGGTTCCTCCTGTGCCGGACGCGACGGGATCGACCAGCGTCGGGATCTCGCCCTGACACAAGCCCAGCCGGGCACAGTTGTCGAACTTCAGGTACTGCGCACCCGTGCACTGATTCAAGAAATCTTCGTCGGTAGAAGGTGTCCCGCGAAAACACCCCGGGGGACCCGACGAATTGGTCTGCCCCCCGTCGACGTCGGCGTTGGTCGTCGCCAACCCGTGATCGTCGATGTCCAGGATCGCGTTGCAGCCGACGACCCCGACGACCCCCGTTGCGCCCGACGCGAGGACGGCGACCAGCAGACCCGCTCGACCGGAGCTCACCAGCGCCCCCGGACGGCGATCGTCCCCAGCCCGACGGTGACTTGGCTCCTGGCGGTCAGCTCGGGTTCCGGCCGCGCGGTCACCCAGAGGAGCACGGCGCCGGCCAGCCCAACGCCACCGACGACGAAGCCGATCGTCGAGAGATTTCCCGAGCGCCGGGCATCGCGCCACATCTGGACGCCGTCGGTATCCGTGCACAGATCGGGACAAGCTTTGCGGGCGTCGCTGCGCCGGGACAGGGCCTGCAGCCCGAAGAACGTCCCGACCCCCAGCCCGGCGACGCCGATTCCGGCCGCGACCAGAGGCATCAGCCGCGACGGAGCGGGGGACTCGCTCGGCCCGCGATCAGGCGACGCCTGCGATGACTTGCCCTGGACCTGGGCCGAGCGCGCATTGCGCGCCAGATTTGCCGCCGGGGCCAGCGTGATGATCTCGCGCCGCCGTTTTTCGCCCTCTCCAATCACAAACGTCCTGCGCACCGGCGGCCGGCTCGCCATCTCGAAGGTGAAGTCGTGGGCGCCCGGATCGACCGCGATGGCAATGCCATCGAGACGATCCACCATCGGCTCGCCGTCCATCGTCACCTTGACCGCGCTCACATCGTTGCCGTCGGCGTCCTTGACCACGAAGATGATGCTCGGGATCGTCGCGTTGATGTCGTCGACCCGGCGGAGGCATTCGTTTCTGATGTCGGGCGGACAGCGCGCGGCGGCGCACGACAGCAGCTCCGCTCGCTCGGCGCGCAGGCGATGCTGATTGTCGAGGGTCAGGGAGGCCGCGCTCGCGGCGAGGCAATCGGCGGCGGCGCGGTCGGCGGCGCGCGCGCCCCGCGCCCAGGACGACACCAGGATCAAACTGGCGACCGCGATCTTTAACGAGGAGGAGGAGGAGGAGGACGAGGAGAAGAACAATCGGGAACTCCGCATCATTGGTCGGCTTCACTATTGCTTCGCGTTGAGGAAGCACTCCGATTTGAAATGCTTCCGCCCCTGAACGTCGAGATCGTAGCTGGGATCGCAGTTGACCTCGTTCCGCGCCGACGGAGCGGCGGGCAGGACGGCCACGCACTCGGTCTTGAAATGCTTGCGCCCCTGGTCATCGAGATCGAACGGCGGATCGCAGCGGGACGCGGCCGGCGTCTTCCCGTCCGGCGTCGTCCGGCTGGACGCCAGCTCGAGCGACGACCGCATCGACGATACCGTCCGGGATCGGCGTCGCGTCGCGGGAGCGTGATCGCCACGGCCACCCCGCTCACCTCGGTCACCGTGCTCGCTCGCTCGTTCGCTCGTTCGTTCGTTCGCTCGTTCGTTCGTTCGCACCGCGCCAGCGGCGACGTGCGCCGGGGCTGCGTCATCCACGGCCGAAACCGGTGTGGGGCGAATGGCCGAAGCGACGCTCGCACCCTTCATTCCCGGCGGGGGCGGAGGCAGCGGCTGGATGTCGATCTTCTCCGCCGTCGTCGCGGACGGTCGGCTGCTTTCGGTGCGCAGCCCCGACGCGAGCGATGCGTGCTCATTCCGCGCCGATTGCCGGATGACCAGGCCCGTCAGCGCCAGAGCGACGCCTAGAACGATGAGGCGCGAGACCACCTTCCTCGCGGTGCTCGCGCCTCGTTCTGGCGCAGCCGGCGCGAACGGCGACGGGGATGGGACGGCGGGTAGGGCCGCCAGCTCGGCGTTCTCGATGATGCGTTCGACGGAGATCCGGGCCCGACGGGAACCAAATGCCTGCAGGGCGGCGGCCAGATCCGCGACGCTCCGGTAACGCTTTTCCTTGTCTTTCTCGAGGCAGGTGTCGATCACCGTCACCAGTCCCAGGGGGATGTTCGGCCTCAGCAGCTGCGCGGGCATCTGCGGGCGCACGGCCACCCTCACTGACACCTGGGGCAGCGTGCTGCCGTCAAACGGCGCCTGGCCGGTCAACAGCTCGTAGAGGATCACCCCCAGGGACCAGATGTCCGTGCGCGTATCGACGGCGTGTGGCGTCTCCAGCTGCTCGGGCGACATGTAACTGGGCGTTCCCATGACGGCCGCCGCGACGGTCAGCGGCTCTTCCGCCAGCGACCACATCGGTCCGGTGACCTTGGAGATCCCGAAGTCGAGCACCTTGATGACCGGGCGACCGTCGGAGCGCCAGACGCAGAAAAGGTTCGCCGGCTTGAGATCGCGGTGCACGATGCCCAGGCCATGCGCCTCGGCCACGGCTTCGCACGCCTGCAGAATGAAATCGACGGCGTCTTCGACCACGACCGGACCCCGCTGCTCTAGCAACATGCGCAGGTCGATGCCGTCGAGCAGCTCCATCACCATGTACGGCGCTCCGGTCGACAGTGTGCCGACGTCGAAGATCCGCGCCACGTGCTCATTGTTGATCTGGATCGCCGCGCGCGCCTCTCGTCCGAAGCGAGCCATCGCCTCGGTGTTTGCGAGCATGCCGGGCAGCAGGATCTTGATCGCCACCATCGTGTCGAGCTGCAGATGGCGGGCGGCCACCACCACGCCCATGCCTCCCACTCCGAGCACCCGATCCACGCGATACTTGTCGACCAGCACCTGGCCCGGAACCACGCCGGCCGTTTGCTGAGGATCGTCGTCCACTCCGCTCATCTCCTCTTTCCCTTCTCTGCTTGCCCTTCTCTGCTTGCCCTTCTCTGCTTCTCTGCTTGGTGCGCTCGCCCGGTGTCCCCAAGCTCTCAATGCCTCCCATCCTGCGCGTCGCTTTCTTGTAACCCTTTTTTGGCTCTGCCCGGCAAGGGATTTTGAGCGACCAGTGCGAATCTCGATCTTTCGTGCGGATGTTTCCGGGAGTTTTCGGGCGACGCTCCAAAAGCGCGCACGAAAGAGCGACGTCAGACCGTAACGGAAACGTCGCCGGTCCGACGCAGACACCCGGTCGCGCGCACCGATGTTTTCGGGTTGAGCGACCTCGAACGCGCGTACCGCGCGCCGAGATCACCCGCTGAGATGGCCTGCGAGATCCTCTGCCAGATCTTTCTCAGGACGTCGTGCTGAGCACTGATCGGTCCGAGGGCTTCACCGAGTGGACATTGCTCTATCGAACCAGCGGGACACCAGGCTGATGGGCGTCGCGTGCGCAGACAACGGTCCTGGTTTCGGCTCACGCCCGACGCCGCCGCGGACTCGGGAGCGGACCAGCCTCCTAGGGCGCGAGCGCAGGGGTCGGCCCGACCTCGAACGCCGCGCCCACCTGGAAGCTGAAGCCCCACGCCGCGATCGGCGGCAGCGGAGGGCCGTCGCTGACAACGCAGTTCTCCAGCTTGATCCCCGCGGTGACCGCGGCCATCGCGAACGCGGAGATCGTCGGCGACACGCGCGAGGTCGCGCCGGCACCGAGCTGCCCCGTCGGTAGGAGGCCGCGGGAGCATCCGAAATCCTGCCCGCTTTGCGCCTGGAATGCGGAGCCAGCCGCCAGCAACACCATCGGGCTCACGCTCCCTTCGGACGTCGGGGTCAAACGCGCCGCAACGCCCGCGAAACCCGCCGTCAACGTCGATCGGACCGTGGCAGGCGGCGCGCCGGCGATCTGGCCGAAGTAGGACGCCTGCCAGTTCACCCGGGTGAGCTGAACCGCCAGCCCGACCGACACGGCTGGCGTCGGCTGGAATAGCCCGAGCCCTTCCAGCGACGGCGCGGGGTCGGACGATCCTTCGCATGCGACCTGCCCCAAACACGCGGGTACCGAGAGACCACCCATGATCGCCAGGGTGAAAGTTGGCTGGGGGCTGGGCACCGGTGCGGCTGGCGCGGGGCCGACGGGCCAGGTCGCCAGCGCCGCGTTTCCAGACAGCAGGGAGGTCAGCATCAGTCCACACCCGCTCAGGAAGCGCCTCTTCATCTCTTTCCGGGACCTGACCTGGGAAGGGCCGCACGCGCCGACCCGGTCGATCGGCGGGCCATGAGCGCGGCCAGCGCGACCAGGGCGGGCCACCAGTCGCTGACGTCGAACAGTGACACGTTGAGGCTGCCCTCGGGATCGGTCAGGGTCATCTCCTCTCAAGACCGCGCAACTCAAATCTTCCGGCTATCCGTGAACCGCTTCCAGCTAGCCGGTCGGGCAGTCTGTTAACCGGCGCCGAGAGTGAGGATGCGCGCGATTTGCGGCGGGGTCAGGGGTACGAACGAGAGCCGGCCCTGCCGTACCAGCGGGCTGTCAGCGAAAGCGGGTTCAGCCTTGATCGCAGCCAGCGTGACCGGTCGGGCCAGCGCAGCGCCGGCCTTCAGGTCGACGACCACCAGCTTGTCGTTGCCGGGATCGGTGTAGGCGGGTTTGAGGATCTCGGCGAGTCCCACGCAACGCTTCTCGTCCCCCGTGTGATAGATGACAGCCGTGTCGCCGACCTGCGCCTGGCGCAGGTAGCGGAGGGCAACGGGGTTGCTGATGCCGTCCCAGCGGGTCTGCTTTTCCCGCACCAGATCGGCGAACGCGTAGGTCGACGGCTCGGTCTTGAGCAGCCAGGCAGCCATGGGGCGACCATATTACTGGTCTCGCCTCCCGACAACGACGACGGCAACGGCAACGGTGGCTAGGCTGGCGCGCGCCAGAGGCCGGCGATGGACGAGACGTTGGTCTTGACGAACACCTCGCTGGCCAGCGCCGGCAGCGGGTCCGTCGTGCGCAGGCAAGCCTGCGCGATCGTCATCCAGCCCAAGAACTGCTGTGCCCACGACAAGAGCTGCAAGTGCTAGCCGCGTCGACAGGGGTGACTTCTGGGCGCAACGCCTGGGCTGCGCCGACTGGCCGCTTTGCCGGGTGAAGCCGGCGGCGTGTAGGCGCCGGACCCAAGCGGAGGGTGTCGCGTCGCAGCGGAAGCGTCGCAGCGGAAGCGTCGCAGCGGAAGCGTTTTTCGAGAAGGTCGGACATTGGCCAACCCCTTTGAGGGATGAGCCCGGAAGTGTCGACGGGATTTCGCTGTGATGTTGAATAGATTATTGCATTTCGCTTGGTCCCATTGGTTCGCCTTGGTCAGCGTCGCCGCCCTCGGGGGTTGCGTCGGCAAGATCGGTGAGGCGTCGTCGTCGTCCGGGGGCGGTGGCACCGGCGGCGCAACGGTATCCACGAGCCCTTACATTCCGGCGCGCGTCCGACGGCTCACCGACGCCGAGTACGACGCATCGGTACAGATGTTGCTGGCGACGGCCATGGCCCCCAGCGTGATCTACGCGTTTCCGCCCGACGCGCGCCAGGGACCAGCGGGCGCTCCGGCGGGGGCGGCGTTCACGGTCAACGACGCGCAGCGCGTCGATCCGGTTTTGGCGGACAAGCTGGACACGGCCGCGCAAGCCCTGGTCAACGAGGCGCGCGGCAATGGCAAGTTGGCGGCGCTTTCGCCGTGCGCGGACCCGACCTCGGGCGGCGAGGACTGTGCCCTGACCTTCATCCAGAGCTTCGGGCGGAAAGCCTACCGGCGGGCGCTCAGCAGCGACGAGATCGCGGGGCTGGTGTCGGTCTATCACGTGGGTGCCGACGGCTACACCTACGCCGACGGGATCGACCTTCTGACCCGCGTGTTGCTGCAGTCGGCGGGGTTCCTGTATGTGACCGAGCTCGGGGATCCGGGCGCGACGGGCTCTCTATTGACCATGACCGGGAACGAGACGGCCAGCGCGCTGGCGTACCTGCTCACGTCTGCTCCGCCTGACGACGCGCTCCTGGCCAAGGCGGCCGCCGGGGCGCTGGCCACCGCCGACGGGCGCGAATCGGAGGCGCGGCGGCTCCTGGCAACCCAGGCGGGTCACGCCCGCCTGGTACGGGTGGTGCGCGAATGGCTCGGCATTGAAGACGTCGCCCATCGCGAGAAGGCGTCCAACCTGTACCCCGACTTCGCCGGCGTCGCCCAGTCCATGGAGAACGAGAGCCGCGCCTTCGTGGACGAGGTCCTGAACAACTCCTCCGGGACGCTCACCGAGCTCCTCACGGCCGACTGGACCGTCCTCGATCCACCGCTGGCCGCCGTCTACGGCGTGACCGCCGCCGGCACCGGCCAGCGAACGTCGCTGACAGGGGTGCCGCGCCGCGGGATCCTCAACCAGGGCGCCTTCCTGTCGGTGTTCGCAAACAACAACGGAAGCCACCCCGTCTTTCGTGGCGTGGCCATCATGCGCCGAATCGCCTGTCTGCCGGTTCAGGATCCCAGCGCGCTTGGGATCGTTGTCAATTTCCCGGCCGCTGACCCTTCGAAAACGACGCGCGAGCGCTTCGAGTCCCATGCCGCGGATCCCGGCTGCGCCAGCTGCCACACGCCCATTGACTCGTTCGGGTTCGCGCTTGAGGAATTCGATGGGATGGGCAAGCTGCGAACCACGGACAACGGAAAACCGATCGATTCGAAGGTCACGATCAGCGTCGGCTCGGACATCGACGGCACGTACGCGGACGGCGTCGCGCTCGCCAGCGCCCTCGCCCGGAGCGTTTCGGTGAAGACATGCCTGGCGCGTCAGCTCTTCCGGAGCGCCGCCGGCCGAAGTGATGGCACCATCCAGGGCGCCGAGGATGACTTCGTCGACACCTGGAAGCAGCTCCCCGCCGCCCAGCAGGATCGCCTGTCCGAGGTGCTCGTGGCCTGGGTCAAGAGCCCGCGGTTCGTGCAAAGGAGGACGCCGTGACGGCCCCGCCCAAGAGATCGCCCGCGCCGCGGAGCCGGGCGCGCCGCTCGTTTCTCAAGGCCGTCGGCATCGGCGCCACCGCGCTGCCGTTCTACCGTCTGCTCGAGGATTCGTTCGCGCAGGCCGCGGGTGACCCGTTGCCTCTCAAGCTGATCACCATCTCGGCGCCCCACGGCATCGCCGCCGAGTACTGGAACAGGCGCGGGTCGGACGGCCCCCCCATCACCGCCGACGGGCTCTCGTTGCAGGGGACGGAAACCGAAACCAGCTTCGACATCACTTATCCAAATTGCTCGCTGCAACCGTTCGACGACGCCGCTACCTACGGCAAGAGCTTCAAGGACCGGCTCCTCACGATCGAAGGCCTCGACCTGGCCTCCGACGGGCACGACGCCGTGGCCTCGATCCTCACGGGGAGCCCGCTCAACAACGGCACGCCGTCGAACTCCTCGCTCGATCAGTTCTTGGCGGTTGAGCAGGGGCTCGGCGCGTCCACCCGGCGCAGCAGCGTGGTCCTGTGCGTGGGTGACTACGGCATTCACGCCGGCAACACGCTGTCGTACAGCGCCGGCGGGGTCGGCGTAAGCAAGATCATCTCCCCCTACGACGCCTTCGATTTCCTGTTCAGCGGCTTCGCGCCGCCGAGCGACACCGCAGGGCACGCCGCCGCCATGCGGCGAAACGCGCTCGGCCAGAGCGTGATCGACTATGTGCGGGGCGACTGCACCCGTCTGCGGACGCGTCTTGCGCCCGTCGAGCAGCAGAAGATGGATCAGCACCTCGCCTCGCTCCGCGATCTGGAGAAGTCCTTCAGCGCGATGGGGTCCTCGGGCAGCTGCACCGTGCCGACGCGACCTGCCGCCGGCACTTTCCCCAGCGACATCAGTCGTCTCCAGCGATTCAACGGCGGCGAGCCCACGTTCGACGCCGTAACGACGTTCTTCATCGACCTCTTGGCCCAAGCGTTCGCCTGCGACATCACCCGCTTCGGGACGCTGGTCATGAACGATCTCCCCTGGGACTCGGAGCACAACGCGCCAACTGACTCCCTCGGGCTCGGCTTGCCTTCCGAGTTCCACAATCTCGTCGCCCACAGGTACTCGCCTCCCAACTACCAATGGCAGGGCAAGCTCGATCGCACGGGAGACCCGACCACCTGGGTGCCGCTGTCGAAATACAACAAGTACGTCTACGGCAAGATTGCCCGACTCATGCAGAAGCTCGACGGGATGGGAGCGCTCGACAACGTGCTCATCTACGCCACGAGCGAGATGGGGAACCCGGCCCTGCACTCGTCGGCTACGGTGCCAACCGTCCTCGCGGGCGGGAAGAGCGTTCCATTCCGCTTCGGGCGCCGGCTCAAGCTCAGCCCGGATTGCGCCCCGCCCAACGACTCGTGCAGCCCGCACGACGTGAAGTTCGCAAGCGGCGCGAACAATCATCTCCTGGTCTCGATCGCCCAGGCTTTCGGGGTGCAGGTGAACAGCTTCGGCAAGGGATCGGACCCCGCCTTCACGACCGGCCCGCTGCCTGGCCTGACCTGAAGATCGACGAACGGCCCGCTGTAGCCGCGCTTGTTACACGACAGGTTCCGTTACTTCTCGCAAGAATTCCGCGATCGCGCGGCGAGAACGAGCCGCGGCGGCGGGCGAAAAGACCAGGGCGAAGACGTTCGGGGTCTGCCTTCGGCCGGCGGATGCAGCGCTACGTTCTGGGGTCAATCTCGAATTTCCCCGGGAATCGAGTGCCGCGATGGATGCGAGAACTGCAACGCTGGCGAACGCGAGCACGACAGGAAGGCGGAAGAAGGTTGGCCGCAATGATCCATGTGCGTGCGGTAGTCAGAAGAAGTACAAAAAGTGCTGCCTCCTACCGGGCGGGCGACAATAGCAGCAGCGGCGAAGTCGCGATCGCCTGCGGTCCCCCCCTACTGCCAGGGATTCAGCACCGGGACGCGTGTTCGCTCGTATTCTTCGGTGTCGCGCGTTGCGACGGTCAGGCCGTGATGCAGCGCCGTCGCGGCGATGATCAGGTCCGGTTGCGAGAAGGTATGTCCCGTCTTGCGCCCCTCCTCGACCATCAGCCTCCACTTGAACATGATGTCCTCGGACACGGCGAGAACGCGCTGCTCGAACATCGGCCTCACCTTGTGCCTGAGCCAATCGTTCAGTTCAGCACGGCGGGCGGGATTTGCGACAAGCTCGATCCCGAACCTGATTTCGGCGAACGTGACGCTGCTGACGAAAAGTTCGTCGAGAGGCTGGGCGGCGACGAAGGCGACGACCTTACGTTCCGGCTTCGGACGGCGAAGCTCGGAAAGGACGTTCGTATCGAGAAGCCAGCCGCTCACGAGAGCGATACGTCGCGGACAGGAAGGCGCGACCGCTTCGGCTCGATCGACAGCCCGCGATGCGGCGACGCCTGCATGGCGGCGACAAGCGCAGCGCCTGTCACCTCGCCACGGAGACGGCGGAATTCTTCGGCCGAGATGACGACGACTTCGTCGCGGCCATGCACGGTGACATGCTGCGGTCCCTCGTCGCGGACGCGGCGGACGAGCTCGCTGAAGCGGGCTTTCGCATCCTGCAACGGCCAGTGAGCCGCCTTCGCCGCGCGGGTGCGGCGGGCGGTTTTCGCCGGGCGGCGGCCGGGCGAGGACTTGGCGGTTCTAGTCACGCTGACCAGAATAGCATAATTACCAGGAAAGTCGCAAACTTAAGCGGTGTTCCCGCTAACCCTTTGCCCCGCTTCAACCTTTTTGCGTCCGGGGCAGATAGTTCTGTGGGAGAAAGGTAGGCCCGTCCGTTCAAGTTCAATCTGCCTGCTCGGCACGTACCATTCAGCAGAGATGCTGTGCGAGGAGGGGGACTCGAACCCCCACTTCTTTCGAAACCAGATCCTAAGTCTGGCGCGTCTACCAGTTCCGCCATCCTCGCGAGGAATAGTCACCCGTATTTAGTTAGCTCGATCTTCGCTCTCCTTTGTACTGCGCCCACGGTGCGGCCAGAGGCTATCAGAATGACCCCGGCCCGCCACCGTCAGCGCGGGCCTTCGATATCATCTTGCCGGGGCTCAGAGCCACCGCCATCAGGCCGCGGTCCCTGCCGTTGAACACGTCCGCCTGGGGGTGGCTGTCGCGCTCAGCCACGGCGACCGAACTGTGGCCCAGCACCTCGCGGAGCTTCTCGATCGTGCCGCCTTGCATGGCCCAGTGATTGGCGAAGGCGTGTCGCGTCGCCTGGTACCAAGTCATCTTGGAAAGCCGCCACTCGGGCAGGCCGCCTCGGGCGAGATTCGGCTTGCTGGCGCGGGGTGGGGTCGCGTAGTGAAGAGGTGGGATGGACCGCCTGTACGGTCGCGGTGAGGTCATCGCGCGGACGCGCGCCGCGGTGGCGGACGCCTGCGCCGGGACCGGACGGCTGGTGCTGTTCACGGGCGAGCCGGGGATCGGCAAGTCGCGTCTGGGCGAGCACGCGGCCGCCGAGGCGGGGGAGCGGGGGGCGGCGGTCGCGTGGGGCCGCTGCTGGGAAGCGGGCGGGGCGCCCGCATACTGGCCATGGATCCAGCTGTTTCGCAGCCTGGGCATGCACGAAGATCCATTCGCGGGCGCGGCCGCGGATCTGGCGGGCGGCAGCGCCGAGGCGCGCTTCGCCGCGTTCGACCGCGCCGTGGCGGCCCTGAAGGCGCTGGCGGCGCGCCGGCCGCTGGCGCTGGTGCTCGACGACTTGCACGCGGCGGACGCGCCGTCGTTGCTGCTGTTGATCATGCTGGCACGCGAGCTGCCTCGCTGCGCCCTGCTGGTGATCGGCGCCTACCGCGACGCCGCGCTGGCGACCGCGCCCGAGACCAGCGCACTGCTGGCGCGCGTGGCGCGCGAGGGCGAGGTGCTGCCGCTCGGCCGGTTGTCGCCCGACGACGTTTCGGCCTGGGCGCGCGACGCCGGCGCCGATCCGCTGGACGACGGCGCCATTGCCGATCTCTACCGCGTGACGGAGGGGCACCCGCTGTTCGTGGCCGAGGCGTTGCGGCTGGGTCGGCGGTCCGAGCGCCAGCCGGCGGCGCCCGCGGCGACCGGCGCCGTCTGGGGACCGGAAGGCCTGGGCGCCGTGCTCGACGAGCACCTCGGCCGGCTGTCGCCGCCGACGCGCGCGGTGCTGGGCGCGGCGGCGGTGCTGGGACGCGAGCTGTCGACCAGCGACCTCGAGGCCACCGCCGGCGCCGCGCCCGACGCCGTGCACGCGGCGGTGCGCGAGGCGGTGGCCGCGAGCATCCTGGTGCCGGGGGCGGCGCCGGGGCGGTTGCGCTTCTCGCACGTGCTGCTGCGCGATCGCCTGTACGCGGACCTGCCGCCATCGACGCGCGCGGCGCTGCACGGCCGCGCGGGCGCCGCCACGCTGGCGCGCGGCGAGGCGCAGATCGCGGTTCACCACCTGTTCGAAGGGCAGGGCGCCGCGCGTCCCGAGCTGACCGCCGAGGCGGCCCTGGTGGCGGGCGAGGCGCTGCTGTCCCGGCTGGCGTTCGAGGACGCGGTCCGCCTGGGACGGCGATCGCTGGACCTGCCCGGGCTGCCGGCGCCGCTGGCCTGTCAGCTGCGCCTGGTCGTGGCCGAGGGCTTGATCCGCCTGGGCGACGGCGCCGAGGGCAAGGCGCTGTGCGTGGCGGCCGCCGACGAGGCCGCGCACATGGGCGCGCCCCAGCTGTTCGCGCGCGCCGCCCTGGTGTACGGGACGGAGCTGGCCAGCGGCACGGTCGAAGATCGCATGGTGGACCTGCTGCGACGGGCGCTGGCCATGCTTCCAGACGGCGACTCGCCGCTGCGCGCGCGCGTGACCGCGCGCCTGTGCGCCGCGCTGACGCCGCCGCGCCGCCCGGCCGATTTACCCGAGATCGTGGCGCTGATGCGCGAGGCGACCGCGATGGCGCGCCGCATGGGCGATCGCCACGCGCTGCTCTACGTGCTGCAGTACGCGGCCACCGTCGGCGCGCTGGTGCCCGAGGAGGAGCGGCTGGATTGCATGGCCGAGACCGTGGCGCTGGCGCGGTCGCTGGGCCAGCGGCTGGTGCTGGCCCAGACCCTGCCGACGTTCATCAGCGCGCTGCTGGCCGCGGGTGATCGCGCGCGCGCCGAGGCGGCGCTGGCCGAGTACGAGCAGCTGATCGCCGACTCGAGCCGTCCTTTTCACCGACTGCGCCAGCTGTTGGTGCGCGTGCTGTTCAGCGCGCTGGACGGCGACTTCGACGAGGCCGAACGGTTGAGCGCGCAGGCGCTGTCCATCGCGCAGAGCAGCGGCTCGGCGCCGGCGCGGCTGACCTGGCTGATCCAGCGGCTGACGCTGGCGGAGCTACAGGGCCGGCCCGAGCTGCTGGCGCCGGAGTCGGCGGCGCTGCTGGAGCAAGCCCAGATAATGCCGGCGTCGCTGCCCTACGCGGCCTGGATCCTGATCGGCCTCGGGCAGCGCGATGATGCGGCGGCGTTGCTGCGCCGGCTGGATGTGGCGCGCCCCGACGCGCCGGCGCCGTCAGCCGCGTCGTGGGAGCTGTTCGCCGCCGGCGAGAGCTGCGTGCTGCTCGGCGACGTCGAGCTGGCGCAGATCCTGTACCCGCGCGCCGCGCGCAACATCGACCGCATGTTCTGGAACCTGGGACCAGGGTCGCTGCTCGGGCCCACCTCCTTGATGCTCGGGGACCTCGCGCGGCTGGTCGGGCGCCGTGACGAAGCGCTGGCGCACTACGATCGCGCGATCGCGTTCTGCGAGCGCCTGCGCGCCCCGCGGCTGGTCGAGCGCTGCCGGCGCGCGCGCGCCGCCACGCTCGCCCTCGATCCTGCGGCGCCGATCGCCGCCGCCGCGGCGATCGCCGCCGCCGCGCCGATCGCCGCCGCCGCGCGGTCCGAGGTGGCGCCTTCACCGGTGGCGCTTCTGCGCGAGGGCGAGATCTGGACGCTGCTCGGGCCCGACGGCACGTCGCTGCGTCTCCGGCACTCGAAGGGCCTGCAGTACCTCGATTACTTGCTCGAACGTCCCGGCCGGGACGTGCACGTGCTGGAGCTGGCCGGCCTCGAGCACCAGGCGGGTGACGCGGGCGTGGTGCTGGACGCGCGCGCCAAGGAAGCGTACCGGCGGCGCCTGGACGACCTGCGCGACCAGGCCGCGGAGGCCGAGCGCTTCGGCGACGGCGCGCGCGCCGCCCGCGCCCAGCAGGAGATCGAGGCGCTGGCCGAGCAGCTGGCCGGCGCCGTGGGGCTGGGCGGCCGCGATCGGCGCGCCGCCTCCGAGGTCGAGCGAGCGCGCGTGAACGTGCAGCGCCGGATCCGCGACGCCCTCGATCGCGTGGCGGCCGCCGACCCCGCGCTCGGCCGCCGGTTGGCCGCCGCCATCAAGACCGGCACGTACTGCTCGTACCAACCGCTCTGAGCCGCCGCCGGAACGTTGTTCCGCGTGAAGGAACGGATCTACGGGTGGAGGTCCGCCATGAGTCGATTCCCATCTCGTCCCCCATTCCCATCTCGTCCCCGATTCCCGTCCCGTTTCCGAATGCCCGGCCTGGCCGCCGCCGCCATGCTGACGGCGTTTGCCGGATGTGGCGCCGAACCTGCCGCCCCGGCGAGCGGCGAGGCGCCCGACCTGACGGCCGACGCGCGCGCGCTGATGGCGTCGCCGATATCGCGGGTGTCCGGCCGAGCCCCGTCGGGCAAGCAGCTGTTCGAACGCGCGTTCCCGCACACCAACGGGCGATCGTGCGCGACCTGTCACGTGCTGGACGAGGCCACCACCCTGCGTCCCGCCAGCGTCGAAGCCCGCTTTCGCGCCGATCCGGCCGACCCGCTGTTCAGCCGGCTGGACGCCGACGATCCGGCGGCCGCGACGCCGACCTTCGCGCACCTGGCCAAGGGGCTGGTGCGCGTGGTGCTGCCCTTGCCCGACAACATGGACGTCATCGACTTCGACGGCCAGGTCGTGACCCCGGCCGATCGCACCATCGCCGTGTGGCGGGGCGTGCCGAGCGTCGCCAACACGGCCTACACCGCGCCCTATCAGCTGGACGGCCGCGCGGCCAGCCTGCCCGAGCAGGCGCAGGGCGCGATCACGGCGCACAGCCAGGGCCCGAACGTCAGTCGCCGCGATCTGGACCGCATCGCGTTCTTCGAGGGCGGCGAGTTCTCGTCGGGGCGCGCGGCGTTCGTGGGCGCGATGATCGAGCTCGGCGTGCCGCCGGCCGACATCCCGGTCCCCGAGAAGCACGTGTCGTTCACGGCGCCGCAACGCCGCGGCCGCGCCGTCTACGACGCCGCCTGCGCCGCCTGCCACGGCGGCGCGACCACCTCCAAAATAGTCAACCCCGAGGTGCAGGCATTCTTCTTTCCGGCGCTCGACGCCGACGGCAACGTGAAGTTCGACGTCGTGCCTGGCCAGGGACCGGTGCCCCAGCACGTCGCACGTCCCGGCGTCGAGATCGTGAACGTCGGGTACGGCATCACCACGTACTTCGGTCAGATCGGCGTCGCACCCGCGTTCAACTCGTCCGTCGAGCTGCCGCGCTACCGCTTCCGCTTCTACCAGGACGGCACGCGGCAGCAGCGCGTCGTCGATCTGCCCCCGGTCCCACGCACGGTCAGCGGCAATCCGCTGGATCCGCGGCCGGCGCTCGATGACCGGGGCGCGCCCATCGTCGGGCCCAACCTGATCCCGCAGCTGTTCACGACCGATCCCGGGCGCGCCGCCATCACCGGCGATCCCGCCGACTTCGAGGCGTTCGACGTCCCGCAGCTGCGCGGCATCGCGCTGACCGCGCCGTACTTTCACGACAACAGCCACGAGACGTTGCGTGACGTCGTCGACACCTACAGCCGGTTCGTGCTGCCGGCCATCCCGGCGATGGCGCTGCCGGCCGTCAATCCGCCCGAGCACCCGGGCACGCCGCCCGAATCGCTGAGCCCCGCCCAGAAGGACGACCTGCTCGCCTTCCTGCAGGTCCTCTGAGCGACCGCGCTCTGGCGGTCGCCACCGATTTCACAGACCACCGACCAGGAGATCCACCATGTCCATGAAGAGCTCGAAGTCTCCCACCATGTCTCGATCCGCCGACGGTCTCGATCCGTCGTCTCCCTCCGCGTCTGCCGGCACCGTGCTGGTGACGGGCGGCAACGGCGTGCAGGGCGGCGCCATGGCGCGACGGTTGCTGCAAGAAGGGTTCGCCGTGCGCGCCGGCGTGCGCTCGCCGGCGCGTGCGTCGACGCTGGCCGCGGCCGGCGCCGAGATCGTGGCGTGCGACCTGGACGATCCCGCCGCCTTGCGCGGGGCTTGCGCCGGCGCCCGCGCGATGGTCCTGTCGCTGCCCCTCGAGTGGGAGCGGGACCGGCTGCTGCGCTGGGCGCGCCAGGCCGGCACGGCGGCGCGGGCGGCCGGCGTGCCCCTGCTGGTCTTCAACACCAGCGGTCGCCTGCCAGAGCATCCCAGCGAGCTGCCCGGGTTCGAGGTGCGGCGCGCCGCCGAGGCCGTGCTGCGCGGGGTGGCGCCGCCGATGATCGTCCTGCGGCCGCCGTTCTTCATCGACAACCTCCTCAACCCCGCGGTCGCGACCGGCATCGCGCGCGACGGCGTGGTCGCCTATCCGCTGCCCGAACGGCTGCGCGTCTCGTGGTTGTCGGTCGACGATCTGGGCGGGTACGCCGCGGCGGCGCTGCGGCACCCGGAGCTGGCGGGCCGCGCCTTCGACGTGGGCGGCCCCGCCGTGCTCGACGGGACGGGCCTCGCCGGCGCGATCGCGGCGGGCCTGGGCCGGCCGATGCGCTACCTGGCGATCCCTCCCGACGTGTTCGAGCGCGGGTTGGCGGCACACATGCCGCTCGCGGTGGCGCGCGGCATCGCCGCCAGCTACTTCTGGATCGCGCAGCACGCCGACGAGCCGCTGTTCGCCGACACCAGCTGCGCGCTCGACGGCGCCCTCGCGCGGCCACCCACACCGGTCGCGGCGTGGGCGGCGTCGGCCGAAGCCGCGCTCAGGCCTTCTCGATCGTCCGGTCAGCCTGCCCCGACAACTTCTTCAGGGCCGCCCACAGCGTGACGAAGTGGCAAGGGTAGGTACTTCGCTCAGCCGATCGCCGCGATGCCGGTCGCTGGCGCGCGCGCCCACCGCGTTGCTCCCGTCCGCTGCGCCAAACCGTGTACCCATCAAGAGATCACTCGCAATCCGACGGCGGCTGTAACATCGCTATCGCGGATGCTGCCACGTCGCGAGAGAAAGCGGCTCTCGAAAGTCTGGATCGCTGCCGGCGTCTGCGTCGCGGTGTGG
>DASRQZ010000019.1:0-5752 GCA_035696125.1 Polyangia bacterium | reverse complement strand
GTCGAGGTTCTGGTCGACGGGGCGTCGACGGGACGTAGCAAGCTGGGCGCCGTGCCCTACGCGCTGGAGGCCGACACGGCATCCAGGGCGGCCGGCGCGCTCAACACGCGGATCGCCGCGCTCGAGGCCGGCGCGTCGGCGGCCCACGACGTCGGGGGCGCGCCGATGCGGATCTGCAGCGGCAGCACGCCGGTAGGAAGCACCGCCTGGCAGGTTTACGCCGGAGCGCCGGCGCAGATCTTCGTGACCGTCGATACCACTGGTTGCCATTTCACCAACAAGCCCATCTACCTCCCGGTGCTGGCCGGGCTCAGCAACCACTGGACGACCACCGGCGGGTCCAATCCCTACACGACGGCCGCCACCGAAAAGACTCAGTTCCAGGTCTACATCTACAACGGCGCCGGAGGCATCACGCCTGCTGCCGCCAACGGCCCGACCCTCCTCTGGCACATCGAGTGGATCGCCATCGGCAACTGATCCGCGCCTGATCTTGTGACGGCCGGTCGCCCGACGACCAGCTAGATGGCGAGGTCGGTCTCGACCGGCTGCGCGTAGTCGATGCCGGGCACCTCGAAGCCGAACAGGGCGCGGAACTCCTGCTTGAAACCGGCGTAGTCGGTGAGCTGGAACAGGTTCTCACTGGTGATCTGCGGCCACAGTGCCGCGACCGCGCTCTGCGTCGCCGGATCCATCTCCCGGTCGTCGAGGCGGATGCGGCCGTCCGCGTCCAGCGTGGGCATGCGGCCCGGCGCCAGGTGATCGCGGTAAAGGCGCGCGATCTGCTCGGCGGTCCCCTCGTGGGTGCCTTTGGCCTTCATGATCTGGTAGAGGATGCTGATGTACAGCGGCACCACCGGGATCGCCGACGAGGCCTGGGTGGTGACCGCCTTGTTGACGCTGACGTAGGCGGCGCCCCCCAGCTGGTCGGCGAGCCGCGCGTGCAAGGCGCGCGCGGTCGCCTCCAGGTGCTCCTTGGCTTTGCCGATCGTGCCCGAACGGTAGATCGGGTAGGTGAGCTCGGGGCCGATGTAGCTGTAAGCGACGGTCCGGCAGCCGGGCGCCAGCACCCCGGCCTCGAGCAGGGCCGATAGCCACAGCTCCCAGTCCTCGCCGCCCATCACCTTGCGCGTCGCCTCGACGTCGGCGTCGCTGGCGGGCGCGAGCTCGACCTCGGTGATCTGGTCCGAGCCCAGGCTGATGCTCTTGCTGCGATAGGGAGCACCGAGCGGTTTCAGCACCGAGGTCCAGCTGACCCCCGTGGCCGGGTCCGTGCGCTTGGGGCTGGCCAGGCTGTAGACCACCGAGTCCAGCCGGGCGCCGCTGGCCTTGAGGTGCTGGATGACCTGGTCCTTGATCGCGCGCGAGTAAGCGTCGCCGTTGAACGTGGTGACCGGACGGCCGGCGGCGCGCGCCAGCCGGTGGACGGCCGCCAGGTTGTACCAGCCGGCCGACGCCGTCTTGTCCCCCTGCGGCGCGCGCTCGAGGCAAACCCCGACCGCACGCGCGCCGTAGCCGAACACCGTGGTGATCAGGCTCGACAGGCCGTAACCGGTGCTGGAGCCGATGACCAGCACGTCGCCGACGCGCGCATGCGCCCCGCCGGCCTGCGCCAGCACCCGCCCCACGGCATCGACCTGGCCGCTCACGTTGGCGGCGCACCCGCCGGGATGGGCGTTGAGGCAGATGAACCCACGGATCCGCGCGTTGACCACCTGGCTGGGCATGGAATCCCCTTTCCTGCCGCAGTTCGGGCGCCCTCGTCAAGCCGGCGGGATCGGATCGACACACGCGGATGCGGCGTCGAAGCTCAGCCGGAGCGCGGGCTCTCGGCTTGCGCCGCCGCGGGACATGGGTACCTTGGACCGGAATGGACCCGCGCGCCGTCAAGAGCATCCTGGTGCCCACCGACTTCTCCGATGCCTCGGCGGAGGCGCTGGCCACGGCGATCGCGTTTGCGCGCGCGTTCTCGGCACGCGTCACGTTGATCCACGTGTTCGTGGAGCCGACCTATGTCCTGCCACCGCCGGTCGAGATGGCGACCTTCCCCTTCGATATCAGCGAAATCATGGCAAAAGTGCAGACCAGCCTGGACGCCGAGCGACAGCGCGTCGAGAAGGCCGGCATCCAGGTCGAGGCGGAGACGATCACCGGGCGGGCGGCGCCGGAGATCGTCGCCTACGCCAAGAAGATCGGCGCCGACCTGATCGTGATGGGGACCCACGGACGCAGCGGATTCCAGCACGCGCTGCTGGGCAGCGTCGCGGAACGGGTCGTGCACCACTCCCCCTGTCCGGTGCTGGTGGTGCCCGCCCCGCGCCCGACCGCAAGTTAACCGCTGTCCACAATCCTGATCGTGATCGTGGCCGTGGCCGGACCCGTGATCGTGGCCGTGCACGTGCACGGGAACGCTACCGTGGACGTGGCCGAGTGTGAGCGCTCCCGTCGATCAGTGACGTGTGCAACCGGGGACATAGGTGTACCCAGTACCGGGTACAGGTGACGTCGATCAGGGCCACGGTAGCGTTCCCGTGCACGTGCACGGCCACGATCAAGGGTCCGGCCACGATCAGGATCACGATCACGGCCATGGCCACGGGTTGTGGGATTTGACCAACGCTAGCCGAGGTCGATGACCGTGACCCCGTCGCCGCCCTGGCCCTTCCCGCCGGGCGCCCAGCGCCGCACGTAGGGGGAGTTCTTGACCAGCTCGCGCACGACCTTGCGCAGGGCGCCGGTGCCATGGCCGTGGATCACGAAGACCGGCGAGCGTCCCTCCAGCGCCGCCCGGTCGAGGTAGGCGGTCACCTCGTCGGCAGCGTCGTCGGCGCGGTGCCCGCGCAGATCGAGGGTGTTGGCGGGCGAGGGGCGGGTCATTGCCAGGAGATCAGCGGGAGGAGCGGCTTGCAGAGTCGCCGACGCCGTCGCTGACGGGCCGGACCGACCGACCGGAGCGGACCGGCCGGCCTTCGACGCCGCGGGTCGGCCGCCCCCGACCTTGGCCTGACTCAGCTCCGCCGCATCCACGTCCAGCGTCATCGACCCGACCGACACCTTGAGCCGCCCGCGCGCGTCCGGCGGGCTCAGCACCCGGCCCTCGGCCGACAGCGACGGGACGAACACCCGGGCGCCCACCTGCAGCGTCGGCGGCGGCGACGACGCGAGCGCGGATGCCGGGGCCGGGAACTTCTCCAGCGCCTGGCGCGCGGTCGAGTCGAGCCGCGCGCGCGCGTCCTCGGCGGCGCGCGCCGATCCGGCTTGCTGGGCCTCGCGCACGATCGCGCGGATCGCCTCGCGGGCCTCGCGCGCGGCCTCCTCGATGGCGGCGCGCGCGTGGCGGCCCAGCTCGCGCTCGCGCCGTTCCAGCGCCTCGACCGCCTCGCGCTGCTGTTCGTCGCGCTCGGCCAGGGTGGCGCGCGCGGCCGCCAGCTCCTCGGTCGCGCGCGCCAGGTCGGTCTCGCGCGACTCCAGCGCCGCGATCACCTGTTCCAGGCCCAGGTGAACGCCGCCGGCCAGCTCGCGCGCCCGGCGCAGCAGCGCCTCCGGCAGTCCCATCCGGGTCGCTATGTCGAGCGCGTAGGAGCGCCCTGGCACGCCGTCGCGCAGCCGGAAGGTCGGACGCAGCCGCTCCGGATCATACTCCATGCCGGCGTTGCGGAACCGGCCGTCCCCCTCCGCCAACGCCTTGAGCGCGTCATAGTGGGTGGTGATCACCGCCAGGCCGGCGCGCTCGGCCAGCGCCTCGACCGCGGCGCGCGCCAGCGCCGCGCCCTGGTCGGGGTTGGTGCCGGCCATGATCTCGTCGAGCAGCACCAGCGTGGCAGCGCCCGCGTCGTGGCGCAGGATCTCGCCCAGGTTGGCCAGGTGCGCCGAGAAGGTCGACAGGTCGCCCAGCACCGACTGTTGATCGCCGATGTCGGCCAGCACCGACGAGAAGAAGCCGACGCGCCCGCCGGCCTCGGCCGGCACCAGCATGCCGGCGCGCGCCAGCAAGGCCGCCAGCCCCAGCGTCTTCAGCAGCACCGTCTTGCCGCCGGCGTTGGGGCCGCTGATCACCAGCACCTTGGCCGGGCGTCCATCGAGCACCACGTCGTTGTCGACCACGGTGAAGCCCTCGCGGCGCGCGCGCAGGGTGAGCAGCGGATGACGCGCGCGGCGCAGAGCGATGGCTGGCTCGGCGACGATGGCCACGCTCTCGCCGCCGTAGGCCGCCCCCAGCCGGCCCTTGGCGGCGATGACGTCCAATCTGGCCAGCAGCTCCAGATCGACGCGCAGCGCGGGCACGACGCGCGCCACCTCGCGGGTCAGCTCTTCGAGGATGCGTCGGATCTCGCGCTCGATCTCGAGCTCGGCCAGCTTGAGCCGGTTGTTGAGCGCGACCACCGCAGTGGGCTCGACGAACACGGTCTCGCCGGTGCGCGAGGTGTCGTGCACGATGCCGAGGCCCAGCGACTTGGCCGACGCGCGCAACGGCAGCACGTAGCGATCGCCGCGCATGGTCCAGAACCGATCCTGCAACGACGGCGCGTACTCCTCCGATTGCATCAGCTCCTCGATCTCGCCGCGCACCCGCAAGGACAGCGCCTCGCGCTCGCGCCGCAAGCGCGCCAGCTCCGGCGACACCGAGTCGCGTACCGCGCCCGACGCGTCGAAGGTCCCGCGGATGCGCGTGACCAGCGCGCGGCAGGGGTCGAGCCCGGACATCACCTCCGTCAGCAGCGGCGCAAGGTCGAACGGCGCACCGCGCGCGGCCGAAGGCGCCTTGCCGGCGCCCGCCGCGGGGCCTTGCTCGGCGCCCGCGCCGGGCCGCTCGAAGAAACGGCATACCGCCCCGGTGATCTCGCCCAGCTCGGCCAGCGGGCGCAGCTCGTCGGCGCCGAGGGTGATCCCCTTCTCCGCAGCCTCCAGCAGCGGCTCCACCTCGGGAAACGCCAGCCCCGGCAGAGCGTGGCCGGCGTGCAGCAACGCCGCGATCTCGGCCACCTCGGCCATGCGCAGCGCCGCCTCCTCGGCCGAGGAACACAGCGCCAGCGTCTCGCACGCCGCGCGCCCGCGCTGCGAGCGGGCCTCCCCGGCCAGACGCGCCAGCAGCTCCGGCCAGTCCAGGAAACGCTGAGAACGGGCCTCCAGCTCCGGCGCTTCCGCCGCCGCGCCTTCTTCCGACCTCGTCACGGGCACCGTGCCGGTCAGCCGGCCGCGGCCAGGCCGCGGACGTACTGCAGAAAGCCGTCGGCGGGCTGGAACATGAAGGCATAGCGACCGAGGGTCACGATCTCGCCGCCTTTGAGCCGGGTTCCTTTCTTGGGCTCGAGCTTTTGCCCGTCGAGCAAAGTGCCGTTGGTGGAACCACAGTCGAAGATCGAGATCTCCCCGGGTTGGAACTCGAAGAAGCAGTGACGCTTGGAGATC
Source organism: Polyangia bacterium (assembly GCA_035696125.1). Lineage (GTDB taxonomy): Bacteria > Myxococcota_A > Polyangia > Fen-1088 > Fen-1088 > DASRQZ01. Next base: position 343 of record DASRQZ010000019.1, on the reverse strand, counting down.
GAGTACTCGGGGATGGCGACGTCGTTGTCGCCGGTGCGGCCGACCAGCACCGGCCCGCGCGGCGAGAAGGGAGCCTTGACGATGGGGAAAACCCGATGCATCAGGGCCAGCGACTTGACGTCGCCTCCGCCCGGCTTGGAGAGCATGGTCACCTCGCGCGATGATCGCTCGTTGACCAGCTCGGCCGCGCGCCCGGTCACGATCAGCACCGGCGCGGCATGGCGCTTGCGGAAAAGCACCTCTCCGGCCTTCTTGAGCTCCTGGACATAGTCCGTGAGGTAGACGGAAGCCACTCTATTGATGATTAACACTTTTCGAGCGCCGCTGACAGAGCCAGCGCTGC
>DASRQZ010000018.1:0-7240 GCA_035696125.1 Polyangia bacterium | reverse complement strand
ACGCGCCGGGCTCGACGCGGCGGCGCCCGGCAGCGTCGACGAAGGACAGCGCGCGCGCGTCGAGCGCGAATTCGACGCGGCGGCGCTCGCCCGGCGCCAGCGCCACCCGGCGGAAGCCGGCCAGCGCGCGGATGGCGACCGGCGCCGAGGCGATCTCGTCGGTGAGGTAGAGCTGCACCACCTCGTCGCCGGCGCGCCCGCCGGTGTTGGCCACCTCGACGCCGACCTGGAATCCGCCGCGCGCGTCGCCCCGCTCGGGCGCGATCCGGAGATCGCGGTAAGCGAACGTGGTGAAGCTGCGGCCGTGGCCAAAGGGATAGGTCGGCTCGCCGCGAAAGTAGCGATAGGTGCGCGCCGTCATGGCGTAGTCCTCGAACGCCGGCAGGTCCTGGACCGAACGGTAGAAAGTCACCGGCAGGCGCCCCGCCGGGTTGTAGTCTCCGAACAGCACGTCGGCGACGGCGGTGCCACCCTCCTCGCCTGGATACCAGGCGACCAGGATCGCGGGCACGTTTGCCTTGGCCCACTCCAAGCCCAGCGCGCTGCCACCGGTCAGCACCAGCACGGTGGGTTTGCCGGTCGCCACCACCGCCTGCAGCAGCCTCTCCTGAACGCCGGGCAGCGCCAGGTCGCGCCGGTCCCCGCCCGGGTTGAGTGCGCTGTCGCCCTCCTCGCCCTCCAACCTGGGCGACAGGCCCAGCACCACCACGGCCGCGCCGACGTCGGGGCGCGCGACCACCGCCACCGCGTCGCCGATCGCGCGCGCCGACGGACTGGCGATGCCGCAGCCCTTGGCGTAGCGCAACTCGACGCCGCGCGCGCGCGCCTTGGCGCGCAGCCCGTCCAGGATGGTCACCGCGCGCGACGGCTTGCCGTTGTAGTTGCCCAGCAGCACATCCTGGTCGTCGGCGGTGGGGCCCACGACGGCGATCGCCTTGAACGTGGGCTGCAGCGGCAACAACTCGGCCTGGTTCTTGAGCAGCACCATCGACTTCTGCGCGGCGACCTTGGCCAGCGCGCGGTGCGCCGGCGAGTCGACTACTTCGATCGGGATGCGCGCCCAGGAAACCCGCTCGGGCGCGTCGAACATGCCGAGCGCGAAGCGGGCCGCGAACAGTCTCACCACCGCGCGATCGACGTCGGCCTCGCTGGCCAGCCCGCGCTTGACCGCAGCCACCAGCGCGCGATAGCTGCCGCCGCAGCTGATGTCGGTGCCCGCGCGCAGCGCCAGCGCCGCCGCCTCCTCGGCGCTGCCCGCGACCCGGTGCTCGCGGTAGATGTCGTCGATGGCGCCGCAGTCGGAGACCACGAAACCGCCGAAGCCCCACTCGCCGCGCAAGATGCCCTGCAACAGGCGCGGGCTGGCCGCGCACGGCTCGCCGTCGACCCGGTTGTAGGCCGGCATGACCGCGCCCGCCCCGCCCTCGCGCACGCAGGCCTCGAACTGCGGCAGGTAGCTGTCCCGCAGATCGTGCGCGCTCACCCGCACGTCGAAGCTGTGGCGCACGGCCTCGGGCCCGCTGTGCACAGCGAAGTGCTTGGCGGTCGCCACCAGCTTGAGATACGGCGACGGCGACGGCGACGGCGACGGCGTGGCCGGCGCGGGCGGCGACGCGGGGACCGACGTCTGGCCCTGCATGCCCTGGATGAACGCCACCCCCAACCGGGCCGTCAGGTAGGGATCCTCGCCGTAGGTTTCTTGCCCGCGTCCCCAGCGCGGATCACGGAACAAGTTCACGTTGGGCGAGAAGTAAGTCAGCCCCTGGTAGCGCCCGCGTCGCCCGCGGCGCGCCGCCTCGTGGTGCTTGGCGCGCGCCTCGTCGGAGATCGCGGTCGCCACCTCGCGCAGGAAGGGCTCGTCCCACATGGCCGCGAGGCCGATCGCCTGTGGAAACACCGTGGCGATGCCGGCGCGCCCCACCCCGTGCAGCCCCTCGTTCCACCAGTCATAGGCCGGCACGCCCAGCCTCGGGATCGCCGGCGCGTCGTTGACCATCTGACCGACCTTTTCGGCCAGCGTCATGCGCGCGACCAGATCCCGCGCGCGCTCGGGCGCCAGACGCGCCGGATCCCGGTACGGGTCGGCGGCACCACGATCGGGAGGGGAGCCAGGGGGCACGGCAGTCTTGACGCACGCGGCGCCCCCCAGCGAGAGAACGACCAGGGCGGCGACCGCGCGCAGCACCTACTTCAACTTGACAGTGGTCCTGGCGTAGACCTTCTCTTTGCCGCCAATGAGCCGGGTCGCCAGCACGTCGTACTTGTGCCCCTTGACGAAGCCCAGATCCTTGGAGATGGCCACGCCGTTGAGCTGGATGATCTTCTGGTCGGGCTTGACGCCGACCTCGCTGTAGTTGACCTGTTCGCGCGGCTTGGCCGAGATGTCGTAGTAGACGATGTTGACCTTCTCCGCGCCCGGCGCCTCCTTGAGGAAGACCATGAAGTTGAGGGTCCAGGCGCCGTCGCCCGAGTTTGCGACAGCGGTCTTGGACTGCTTCTTCATGGCCTTGACCATGGCGCCGTCGGAGGCGTAGCCCTGGCCGAACTCGGTGTCGCTGACGAAGATCCGGCCCTTGTTGGCGCGCCAGGCGCCCGAATCGCCGTCGGCGCGCGCGGCCCGCGGTGCCAGCCATCCGCCGACCAGGCTCACGACCAGCAGGGCCAGCATTGCCACGCCGGCGCCCGGCCGCGTCTGCCGGGTCAACCACAGCGACGGAATAACGCGCATGAAGCCTCCTGTCTCTTCGGTATCGCTAATGCCCGCCAATTTCAAGTCTCGTCGAAGAAGCAGCTTCACGAAGCAACTCCACGAAGCAGATCCGACGAAGCAGATCCGACGAAGCAAATCCGACGAAACGACGGCCACGGCACGACGAAGAGAGCATCGGAATGGCAACTGGCGCGCGTGCGTGGCATCCTGGGCTGATATGCCCGATCGCGACCCGTCGTTCTCCGGCGCCTCGGCGCGGCGCGCCCCGGCCGATGCCGGGGGGCCATCCGCCGTCAGCGATCCCGACCGCGACCTCGAGGCCGTGCGCGAGATGGCCGAGGCGCGCCGCGCGATCGCCACCGAGATCGGCAAGCGCATCGTCGGCCAGGAGGCGGTGATCGATCACCTGTTGATCTCGCTGTTCGCGCGCGGCCACTGCCTGTTTGTCGGCGTGCCCGGGCTGGCCAAGACCATGTTGATCCAGACGCTGGCCGACGTGCTGGATCTGTCGTTCGGACGCATCCAGTTCACGCCCGACCTGATGCCGTCGGACATCACCGGCACCGACGTGCTGGAAGAGGATCGGGCCACCGGCCGCCGGGTGTTCCGCTTCGTGCGCGGCCCGATCTTCGCCAACGTGATCCTGGCCGACGAGATCAACCGCACGCCGCCCAAGACACAGGCCGCGTTGCTGCAGTCGATGCAGGAGTACCGGGTTTCGGCGGGCGGGCAGACCTACGAGCTGCCCCTGCCTTTTCTGGTGTTCGCGACCCAGAACCCGATCGAGCAGGAGGGCACTTACCCCCTGCCCGAGGCGCAGCTCGACCGCTTCATGTTCCAGGTCGACGTCGGCTACCCCAGCGAGGAGGAGGAGGTCCGCATCGTCAACCAGATGACGACCGCCTACCGGCCGGCGCTGCGCAAGGTGCTGTCCCCCGACCGCATCCTGGACCTGCAAGACCTGGTGCTGCGCGTGCCCGCCGCCAGCCACGTGGTGCGCCACGCGGTGGCCCTGGGACGCGCCAGCCGGCCGGCCGATCCGTCGGCGCCCGACTTCATAAAGAAGTACGTGGCCTGGGGCGCGGGGCCGCGCGCTTCGCAGTACCTGGTGCTGGCGGCCAAGGCGCGCGCGATCCTCAACGGGCGCTACGCCGCCTCGATCGAGGACGTGCGCGCGCTGGCGATGCCGGTGCTGGTGCACCGCGTGCTTCCCAACTTTCACGCCGAGGCCGACGGGCTGAAGGCGCGCGCGCTGGTGACGCAGCTCATCGAGAGCGTCAAGCAGGCCTGACGGCGCGAGCCCATCGCGTGTCGCCCGTGGCATCCGACACTGTATCAGCGGGCTTGGGGCCCGGTATCCAGCGCACCACGCCGCTGGTGCTCGACCCGCTGGACCTGGCGCGGCTGTCGTCGCTGGCGGTGCGCGCGCGGGTGATCGTCGAGGGCGCCTTCGCGGGTACCCACCACAACCCGCACGCCGGCACCTCGATCGAGTTCGCCGAGCACAAGGAATACGCCCCCGGCGACGACATCCGCCACATCGACTGGAAGGCGGTGGGCCGCGTCGGGCGCTACTACATCAAGCGCTTCGAGGACGAGACCGAGATGCGCACCTTCCTGCTGGTCGACTCGTCGGCGTCGATGGGCTACCGGCGGCGCGGGCTGTCCAAGCTCGAATACGCGACCTACCTGGCGGCGGCGATAGGATATTTGTTGGCCCAGCAGGGCGACCCGACGGGCCTGGTGCTGTTCGACGAGAAGACCCGCCAGTACCTGCCCCCGCGCACCCGCGGCGGCCACGTGCGCGACCTCTTGCTGGCGCTGGAAGGCGCCTACGCCGCCGGCCGCTCCCAGCCCGGCCTGGCGCTCGGCTACGTGGGCGAGCTGGCCGACCGGCGCAGCCTGGTCATCCTGATGGCCGACCTGCTCGACGCGCCCGCCGACCTGCGCGACCGCCTGCGCCAGCTGCGCTCGCGCGGCCACGACGTGGTGCTGTTTCACCTCCTGGATCCGGACGAGGTCGAGCTGCCCTACGATGACCTGACCCACTTCGAGGGCATGGAGCCAGACGACCAGCGCCGTTTGCTGTGTGACCCGCGCGACCTGGCGGCGTCGTTCCGGCGCGAATCGCTGGCGCTGCGCGAGCGCTGGCGCCTGGCTTGCCTGGAGGCGCGCGTCGAGTACCTGTTCGGCACCACCGACCTGCCGCCGGCAAGTCTGTTGCGGTCTTTCCTCTTCGCGCGCCAGCGGACGCGGCGGTAGCGGGGTCGCGCGGTCTACCATGCAGTTCCTCGCGCCGTCCGTGCTGCTCGGGATCGCCGCGGCGATCCTGCCCTGGATCATCCACCGCATCGGAAAGCGGCGCGCCAACCCGGTGCGTTTCGCCGCCATGGAGCTCCTGCTGCGTGCCGAGCGCAAGGTGTCGGCGCGCCGACGCCTGCGCGAGATCCTGCTGTTGTTCCTGCGCACGGCCATCGCCGCCGCGCTGCCGCTGGCGTTCGCCAAGCCGTTCGCCGAGGTGCGCTCCGACCTGCCGGCGTCGACCTCGCGGCCGCAGAGCGCGGTCATCGTGCTCGACGACTCGGCCAGCCTGCGCCGCAGCGCCGGCGAAGGCGGCGGCGCGCCGCTGTTCGAGCGGGCGCGCGACCAGGCCCGCTCCCTGATCGAACACCTGTCGCCGGAGTCCGACGCGGCGCTGGTGCTGGCTGCCGAGGGCACGGCGACCCCGATCGCGGAGCCGTCGAGCGACCGCGCGCGCCTGCTGGCGGCCATCGACGCGGCGTCGTCGTCGGCCCGGCGCGGCGACCTGTCGTCGGCGATGCGCAAGGCGGCGCAGATCCTGACCACCTCGTCGCGCCCCGAGCGGATCATCTACCTCATCACCGACTTGCAGGCCGCGGGCTGGGAGGCAGGCACCGGCCTGCCCGATGCCACCAGCGGCCGTCCTCCCTTCGAGGTGGTGATCCTCGACGTCAGCCGCGGCGTCGCCTGGCCCAACCGGGCGGTGATCGACCTGCGCGCAGAGCCGGCGCCCGAGGCTGGCCCGCTGGGCGTCGCCGTGGTGGCGGAGATCGCCAACTTCGGCGACCTGCCGGCGACCCACGTCGGGGTCACGCTGAAGATCGACGGCGCCCAGGTGGCGCGCGGTTTCGTCGAGATGCCGGCGCGCGGGCGCGCGCGCAAGCGCTTCCTGCACACGCTGGCCGGCGGCGGCAGCGCGCACGAGGCCGAGGTCGAGATCGACCACGACCGCTTCCCGCTCGACGACCACCGCCTGACGCGCGTCGAGGTGTCGCGCGGGCTGCGCGTGCTGGTGGTCAACGGCGATCCGCGCACCGTTCGCACCGAGGATGAGACCTTCTTCCTCGAGGCGGCGCTGCACGCCGGCGGCAGCAGCTTCGCGCTCACCACCGCGCTGCCCGACGAGCTGTCGGGGCGCAACCTGACCGAGTACGGCGCGATCTTCCTGGCCAACGTCGCGCGCCCCGGCGCCGACGCGGCGGCGGCCCTGACCCGCTATGTCGAGAGCGGCGGAGGGCTCTTCATCTCGGTCGGCGACCGCGTCGACGCTGACGCCTGGAACCAGACCATGAAGAGGCTCTTGCCCCAGCCGCTGAGCCTGAAGCGCACCGCCTCGGCGGCCCCCGGTGGCAGCCGCGAGGGCGAGACCGTCGACCTGCGGCCGGCCGAGCGCCTGGCGCCCATCGATCGCCACCACCCGCTGCTGGGCAGCTTTGCCGCGCGTGGCGAGGGGCTGGCGTCGGCGCGCTTCTTTCAGTTCATGCTGCTGGCGCCGGTGCCGGACGCGCCCGGACGATCGGTGGTGCTGCGCTACGAGAGCGGCGCCCCGGCGCTGGTCGAGGCCGACGTCGGGCGGGGCCGCGTGTTGCTGCTGACCACGACGGTCGACCGGGAATGGACCGACCTGCCGATCCGTCCCGGCTTCCTGCCGCTGATGCAGGAGGCGGCACGGCGGCTCGCGGGCGCGCCCTCGGGCGACGCGTCGTCCGGCCTGGTGGTCGGCCAGCGGCGCGAGATCCCGATGGCCACCGACGATCGACGCCTCGACGTGATCAAGCCGGGCGGCCAGATCCGTTCGCTGACCCCCGACGGGGCGACCGTGCGCCCGCGCGAGGGCAAGGCCGGGGCACGCACGCTGGTCTTCGCCGAGACCGACGAGCCAGGCGCCTACCGGGTGCGCGCCACCCGCGCCGATGGATCGTCGGTCGAACGTCCCGACGAGTCATTCGTGGTGAACCTCGACGTGCGCGAGTCCAACCCGACTCGCCTGTCCGACGATCACCGTCCCGACCGCGCGCGCGGCGCCGGGAACGGCGACGCTGCGCCCAAGCGCCGCCTGGAGCTGTGGCACTGGCTGTCGGCGGGGGTGCTGCTGTTCGTGCTCTTCGAGTCGGCGCTGACCCTGCGCTTCCGCCGCGGGCGCCTGCTGCGCGCGGCGCGCGGCTGAGGCCGGCGGGCCCGTGCCGCACGGTGGCAGGCGAAGAGCTGGTCTACTGGTATCCGCCGGCC
>DASRQZ010000017.1:0-10249 GCA_035696125.1 Polyangia bacterium | reverse complement strand
CGGCGCGCGCCCAGCAGCGGCGCCAGGAACTGCCCGGTGTACGACGCGCTCACGCGCGCGATCTCCTCGGGGGTTCCGGCCGCGATCACCTGGCCGCCGCCGGAGCCACCCTCCGGCCCAAGGTCGATCACGTAGTCGGCGGTCTTGATGACGTCGAGGTTGTGCTCGATCACCAGCACCGTGTTACCCGCGTCGGTGAGCCGGCCCAGCACCGCCAGCAGCTTGCGCACGTCCTCGAAGTGCAGCCCGGTCGTCGGCTCGTCGAGCAGGTACAGGGTCTTGCCGGTGTCGCGCTTGGCCAGCTCGCGCGACAGCTTGATGCGCTGGGCCTCGCCGCCCGACAGGGTGGTGGCCGACTGTCCCAGCGAAATGTAGCCGAGCCCGACGTCTTCCAATGTCCGCAGCACGTTGACCAGGGTGCGGTGGTGCTCGAACAGCGCGAACGCGTCCGAGACCGAGGTGTCGAGCACCTCGGCGATGGTGCGGTCTTTCCACTTCACCCGCAGCGTGGCTTCGTTGTAGCGCTTGCCGCGGCACACCTCGCAGGTGACGTACACGTCGGGCAGAAAGTGCATCTCGACCTGGCGCACGCCGTCGCCCTCGCAGGCCTCGCAGCGCCCGCCCGCGACGTTGAACGAGAAGCGCCCGGGCTGGTACCCGTAGGCGCGCGCCTCGGCGGTCTGCGCGAAGATGTCACGGATGGCGTCGAAGGCCTTGGTGTAGGTCGCCGGGTTGGAGCGCGGCGTACGCCCGATCGGCTTTTGATCGATGTCGATCACCTTGTCGATGGCGTCGATGCCGGTCAGGCCCCGGTGCAGCCCGACGCGGTCGTGACTGCCCAGCAGCGCGCGCTTGAGCGCCGGGTGAAGGATGCCGTTGATGAGGGACGACTTGCCCGCGCCCGACACGCCGGTCACCGCCACCATCACGCCCAGCGGGAACTGCACGTCGATGTTCTTCAAGTTGTGCTCGCGCGCGCCCTTGACGCTGATGAAGCCCTGCGGTTTGCGCCGTACGGCCGGGATCTCGATGCGTTCGACGCCCGACAGGAAGCGCCCGGTCGGCGAGGCCGGGTTGACCTTGAGCATCTCGGGCGTGCCCTGCGCGACCACGCGCCCGCCGCCGCGCCCCGCGCCCGGGCCGAAGTCGACGACGAAGTCGGCCGACTCGATGGTCTCGGCGTCATGCTCGACGACGATCACGCTGTTACCCAGGTCGCGCAGCCGGCGCAGCGTCGCGATCAGGCGCAGGTTATCGCGCTGGTGCAAGCCGATCGACGGCTCGTCGAGCACGTACATCACGCCCGACAGCTCCGACCCCAGCTGTGAGGCCAGGCGGATGCGCTGCGCCTCGCCGCCCGACAGGCTGGCCGCCGCGCGGTCCAGGGTCAGGTACTCGAGCCCGACGTCGAGCAGGAATCCCAGCCGCGCGTTCACCTCTTTCAGGATCTCGCTGGCGATCTGGGCGCGCGCGCCCTTGAGACCCAGGCTGCCGAAGTAGCGGTGGGCCTCGCCCACGGTCATCGCGCTGACGTTGACGATGCTCTTGCCGGCCAGCATCACGGCGCGCGACTCGGGGCGCAGGCGCTGGCCGTTGCAGGCGCGGCACAGCGACTCGCGGAAGTAGCGGCCGTACCACTGGCGCGTCACCTCGGAGGTGGTCTCCTGCATGCGCTTCTTGATGGTGTTGACCACACCCGCGAACTTCATCGCCCAGGAGCCCTTGCCATGCTTGCCCGTCCAGGTGACCTGCATGCGCCGCTCGCCGGTGCCGTACAGCAGCACCTCGCGGTGGCGCGGCGTCAGGTTCTTCCAGGGCTTGTCCATGGGGATGCCGAACTCGCGCGAGACCGCGGCGGCGACGTGCGCGGTCCAGCCCTGGTCGCGCCCGGTGCGGTCGCCCCAGGGCTCGATGGCGCCGTCGCGGATGGTGAGCTCGGGGTTGGGGACGATCAGGTCCGGGTCGACCTCCAGGCTCGACCCGAGGCCGTTGCAGTCGACGCACATGCCGAGCGGGCTGTTGAACGAGAACGACTGCGGCGACAGCTCGGGCAGGCCGACGCCGCAGTCCGGGCAGGCGCGCGCCTCGCTGTAGGCGCGCTCGCGCGTCTCACCCTCGACCGCGACCAGGATCGATCCGCCGCCGGCCTTGACCGCGGCCTCGACCGAGTCGGTCAGGCGGGCGCGCTCGCCGGCGTCGATGGTGATCCGGTCGATCACGATCTCGATGGTGTGCTTCTTCTTCTTGTCGAGGGCGGTGACCTCCTCCAGCCGCTGGATCAGCCCGTTGATGCGCACGCGAACGAAGCCGGCCTTGCGCGCCTCTTCGAACACCTCGCGGAACTCGCCCTTGCGGTTCTCCGACTTGCGCCCCATCAGCACCGCCTTGGTGCGCGCCGGCAGGGTCAACAGCTCCTCGACGATCTCGGCCGCCGAGCGCGCCGTGACCTCACCGCCGCACAGGTGGCAGCGCTGCTCCCCTGCGCGCGCGTACAGTACGCGCAGGTAGTCGTAGATCTCGGTCACCGTGCCGACCGTCGAGCGCGGGTTTGACGAGGCCGACTTCTGCTCGATGGCGATGGTGGGCGACAGCCCGCGCAGCTGCTCGTACTTGGGCTTCTCCATCTGACCCAGGAACTGGCGCGCATAAGAGGACAGCGACTCGACGTAGCGCCGCTGCCCTTCGGCGTACAGGGTGTCGAAGGCCAGCGACGACTTGCCCGATCCCGAGACGCCGGTGAACACCACCAGCTGGCGCTTGGGCAGGCGCAGCTCATCGATGTTCAGGTTGTGCTCGCGGGCGCCGCGAATCACGATGAACTCTGGCTCGTCGGCGCCCTTGCGAAGGTTGTCGATCGGGGTCGCTGCCGGCGGCTGCGTTCTCACGGGCCGCGAGTCTAGCGGACGTCCCGGGCCGCGCCACGGAGAAAGGTTGAGCTCGACCGCAGCACAGCACAGAACTGGACCGCGGCGCAGATCGACCCACACGTCCAAACCTGCCCGACCACCGTAACTCTCAGTTGGAGGTACGGATGAGAGCACCGTTCACGCGCATCGGAATCTTGTGCATGCTGATCGCAGGTTGCAATGGGGAGATCGGGGGAGAATCGGAGATCGGTGACCCCAGCAGCGACCAGACGCGAAACGGGCACGGGTTCGGCGGCGGCTTGAGCGGGCAGGGCGGCAGCGGCAGCGGCGGCGCCACGGTTGTGCTTGGGATGGGTGGCGCGACCGGCGCGCCTGATGCAGGTGGAGCTCCGGGCGCTGGCGGCACGGTGGTCTCCGGCACGGCCGGCGCGGGCGGCAGGGCGATCGCCGGCACGGGCGGCAGGGCGACCGCCGGTACGGGCGGCGCGACCGTGCCCGGGATGGGCGGCACCACGGGTGGCAGCACCGGCACGGCCAGCACCGGCACCATCGTTCCCCTCTATACAGATCCGAGCGACAGCTCGTGGACGGCGATTGTCAGCGCCAAGCAGGCGCACCCCAAGGTTCCGGTGATCGCGGTGCTGAACCCCGACAACGGGCCCGGCGCATCGCGCAGCACCAGCTACACCAGTGGCATCGCCAGGCTCCAGCAGGCGGGCATCGTGGTCATCGGCTACGTGGCGACTGGCTACACCGACCGGGGCATCCCCGCCGTCGAGGCCGACATCGACCGCTGGAAGTCACTCTACCCGGTGATGCAAGGCATCTTCTTCGACGAGCAATCCAACGCCACCGGCGACGAAGCCTTTTACCGGACCGTGTCCCAGTATTCGAAGTCGCAGGGCCTGAGCCTCACGGTCGGCAACCCCGGCACCGACACCGGCGCGAGCTACATCGGGGCCGTCGACGTCGGGCTGATCTACGAGAGCTTCGGCTTGCCCGCGACCAGCCGCCTCACCGGCTGGCACAGCGGCTTTCCCAAGTCGAACTTCGGCATCATCCCCTACGGCGCCGCGCTGGACCACGCCTACGTGAAGGCAGCAAAGGCCCTGGTCGGGTACATCTACGTCACCAACGACGATCTGCCCAACCCCTGGGACAGCCTGCCGAGCTACTTCGCCGACCTGCTGGCCGATCTGGAGTGAGCTGGAGCGACACTCGGCGACCTACTCGGCGTCGTACGCCAGCTGCCCGCCATTGGCCGCCGGCGCTTCGTCTGGCGCCTTCTCCAGCGCCTCCCGCTTCGCCCTCTCCTTGCGGTGGTCCTTGGCGATGAGGACGTAGACCGACGGCACGACGAAGAGGGTGAAGAGGGTGCCGATGGTCATGCCACCGACGAGGACGATGCCGATCGAGTTGCGGGCGACGGCGCCGGGACCGGAGACCAGCGTCAAAGGAAAGTGGCCGGCGACGGTCGCGACCGTGGTCATCAGGATCGGGCGCAGGCGGATGCTGGCCGCCTCGCGTACGGCGTCGACCTTGTCCATTCCTTCGAGCTGCTTTTCGTTCGCAAACTGGACGATGAGGATGCCGTTCTTGGCGATCAGGCCGGCCAGCGTGACCAGGCCGACCTGCGAGTAGATGTTGAGAGTGGTGGTCCATCCCTCGGTGAGGCCGAACCTCATCCCGGGCGGACCCTCGAACTTCAGGAAGGTGAAGATCAGCGCGCCGAACATCGCCAGCGGCACGGAACCGGCCAGGATGACGAACGGGTCGCGGAAGGAATTGAACTGCGCGGCCAGCACCAGAAAGATCACCAGCAGCGCCAGCCCGAGCGCCGGCAGGAACCGCCCGGACTCCTGGCGCAGCTGCCGCGACTCGCCGGTGTAGTCGAGCCGCGACCCGGGCGGCAGGATCTTCGCGGCGGTCGTCTCCAATATCTCGAGGGCTCCTTGCAGGGATCGCGTGGGCAGGCCGGAGATCTTGATCGCGTTCTGCTGCTGAAACCGGTTCAGCGTCCGCGGCTCGAGGCCGGTGCGGATGGTCGCGATGGCAGACAGTGGGATCAGCTGCCCGGCGGGGCCCGACACGTGAATGTCGCTCAGCTGCGCGGCGGTCAGCCGTCCGGAGCGCGCGATCTGCGGAATCACCTTGTAGCTGCGCCCGTCGATGTTGAAGCGGTTGACGAAGTTGCCGCTCAGCATCGACGACAGATCCTGGCCGAGCTGCTCCATGGTGACGCCCATCGACGCGGCCTTGCTGCGATCGATGACGATCTCGGCGTTGGCCTGATCGATGCGCACGTCGACGATGGGGGGGAACGCGAACTGATGGCTGGCCATCGCCTGGATGACCAGCTGATCGGCATATTGCACCAGCTGGGCGTGCTCGGCCGTCGACGTCAGCACCACCTCGACCGGGAACAGCCCCGGGTTGGGCAGCGCGGGCGGCAGGAACACCGGCGCGCGGATGCCGGTGATGCGGGCCAGCTTCATGTTCAGCTCGGGCTCGATCTGAAAGACGGTCCGCTTGCGCGCGGTCCACGGCTTCAGCGCCATGCCGCCGAAGCCGCCGGTGGGGAAGCTGATCTGGAAGTAGTGCTCGAACTCGGGCGTGCTCTGGAAGGCCTTGCCGACCTGCGACGAGTAAGTGGTCACCTGCTCGAGCGACGCGTTGGCGGGAACGTCGATGGCGCCGAACACAAAGCTCTGATCCTCGTGCGGCGCCAGCTCGCCGGGCGAGAACATGTAAAGCGGCACCAGCACGATCGCCAGCACGACCCACACGGCGTAGACCGCGGGACGGAATCGCAGGGTGCCCGCCAGCATCTTGCCGTAACGCGTCCGCAGGGCGTCGAACGCGCCTTCGACCTTGCGGGCGAACCAGCGGTGCTCGCGCTCGCTGCGCAGCAGCCGCGATGACATCACAGGTGACAGCGTCAGCGCCACCACGCCCGAGATGAACACCGCCCCCGCCAGCGTGAACGCGAACTCGCGGAACAGCGCGCCGGTCAGCCCGCCCTGGATACCAACCGGCACGTAGACGGCGGCCAGGGTGATGGTCATGGCGATGACCGGCCCGACCAGCTCGCGGGCACCGATCAACGCCGCATGGTACGGCGTCCGGCCTTCGCGGATGTGACGTTCGACGTTCTCGACCACGACGATCGCGTCGTCGACGACCAGGCCGACCGACAGGACGATGGCCAGCAGTGTCAGCAAATTCAGCGTGAAACCGAAGGCCTGCATCAGGAACACGCCGCCGATCAGCGACACCGGGATGGCGACGACCGGCACCAGCGCCGACCGGAACGACCCTAGAAACAGGAAGATCACCACCATCACGATCACGACGGTCTCGCTCAGCGTGCGCACCACCTCGCGCATCGCGTCCCGGATGTACGCGGTCGAGTCGTAGGCGATGCTGGCCTGCATCCCCGTCGGCAACTCGGCGCGGATGCGCTCGATCTCCTTGTTGACGTCACCCATGACGGCCACGGCGCTGGCGCTGGGCAGGACCCATACGCCCATGAAGACCGCCTTTTGACCCGAGAACCGCACGTCCTGGTCGTACTCGTCGGCGCCCAGCTCCACGTCGGCGACGTCCTGCAGTCGGACCAGCGCGCCATTCTGTTCGCGGATGACCAGCTGCTTGAATCCTTCCAGCGAGCGCAGGTCGGTCGACGCGGCCACGTTCAATTGCACCAGCCCGCCCTTGGTCGTGCCGGCGGCGGTCAAGTAGTTGTTGGCGGCCAGCGCGCGCCGCAGCTGCGACGGCGTGACGTTGAGCGCGGCCATGCGATCCGGCTTCAGCCAGGCGCGCAGCGCGAACGTGCGCGCGCCCAGGATCTCGGCGCGCTGCACGCCGCTCACCGCCGAAAGGCGCGGCTGCACCACGCGGATCAGGTAGTCGGTGATCTGGTTGTCCTGCAGGACGTCCGACGTGAAGCTGAGGTACATCCCGGCGACCTGCGCGTCGGACGGCTGGACCTGGATGGCAGGCACCTGCGCCTCGGGCGGCAGGTCGGCGCGCACCTGGTCGACGCGCGAGCTGATGTCGGCCAGCGCGCCGGCGGCGTTGAAGTTCAACTTCAGGCGGACGTTGATCGTGGACAGGCCCAGGATGCTCTGCGATTCGATGTAATCGATGCCGTCGGCGGCGGCGATCGCGCGCTCGAGCGGGGTGGTGATGAAGCCGCGCACCAGGTCGGCGCTGGCGCCGACGTACACGGTCCTGACCGTCACGGTCGCGCTCTCCAGCTTGGGGTACTGGCGCACGTTCAGGGTGCGGACCGCCTGCAGGCCGGCGACGATGATCAGCACGCTGACGACGATCGCCAGCACGGGCCGCCTCAGGAAGACGTCGGTGAGCTTCATGGCGTCAGCGGTTTGGCGGGTTGGGCGCCAGCTGGGGCTTCGCCTGCACGCTGTTGTCGACGAGCACAGGTGAGTTATTGCGCAGCTTGAAGGCGCCGGCGCTCACCACCTGCTGGCCGGCGGTCACCCCCTTGGTCACCGCGATGAAGTCGCCGCGCGCCGCGCCCGTGCGCACGAACTGCTGCCGCGCCGTCTTCACGGGCTTGCCGTCGGGCGTCTGGTCGGCGCCGGGCGATCCCGGCTTCTTGTCTTCGATGACGAACACCGAATCGCCGTACGATGCGTGCACGATCGCCGTCGCCGGCACGGCCACCACGGCCTGCGGCGTGGGCTGGACGACGTCGACGTTCACGAACATGCCGGGGCGTGGCTTGTTGGTCGGCTCGGGGATCGCGGCGCGGATCCTCACGCTGCGCGTGGTCGGATCGATCGTCGGCTCGATGGCGCTGATCGTCCCCTCGAGCTGTTCCTTTGTCCCCTCGATGGTGACTCGCACCGGCAGCCCCACCTTGACGGTCGCCAGCTCTTCCTGGGGCAGCGAGAAGTCCACGAAGGTCCCGCCCAGGGAGTCCAGGGTGGTCACCACCGTCCCCGGGTTCAGGTACTGGCCGACGTTGACGGCGCGGATACCCAGCCGGCCCGGAAACGGCGCGCGGATGACCTTGCGCGCGACCTGCGCGCGCAGCGCGGCCTCATCCGTGATCGCCGATTTCAGCTGGGACTCGGCCTCATCCAGCTGGGAGGGGCTGATGGCGCTGCCGGCCGCCAATTTCTTCGAACGCTGGGCGTTCCGCTGCGCGAGATCGCGGCGCGCTTCCGCTGACGCCAGCTGCGCGCGCTCGACCCCCGCGTCCAGCTCGACGAGCACCTGGCCCGCGCGCGCGATCTGTCCCGACTCGAAGCGGATCTTGCTGACGGTCCCCGGGATCTCGTTGCTCACGTTGACGGTGTGCAGGCCGGAGATGCTGCCGACGGCCGAGACCGTCGTCTCCCAGGTCGCCGCCTGCGCGACCGCGGATCCGACCGCCTCGGGCGGCGGGCCGGAGGCCTGCATCTTCTTGCCCATCGCCATCAGCTTGCCGATCTGCGCGCCCTTGACTCCGACCAGCAGCCCGACCACGACCAGCAAGCCGGCCGCCACCAGCAGGTACGTTTTCAATCGTCCATGCCTTGCCACGGGGCAAATCTAAACCGGCGCGGGCAACCTGCCACCGCCGATCTGTGCCGCCTGTTCTGTCCGGCGCCGGGGCCGGGGAGCGGCCATCGGGGCCCCGCCCCAAGCACAATGCAGTTCGGTTAAGAGGTCCTTCCTCGGGCCTCAGGCCTCAGGCCTCCGGCCTCAGGCGTCAGACTTCGGACTTTGGACTTCGGGGGCGTCGGACCTGGACTGCCGGGGGAATTCGCCACCGAAACCGATGGCGGGCGACTGCAAGCCGGCTACAGCCGTGTGATCAGGGCTGTGCAGGCACTCGCAACTTCTCTCAACTTACCGGAAGCCCGAGGCCCGAGGCCCGAGGGCTCTTAACCGAACTGCGTTGGCCTAAGCACTAGCGTGCAGGTCCCATCATGGGTTCGGCGCCCGGCGCGCAGGTCGCGCCCGCGCAGGTGAGCTGGTTCTGCATGAAAGAGACCCGGCGGGGGATCTCGACGATGGGCAGGTAGCCGGACAGCGACGACGTCGTCGGACCGCCGAAAGGGATGATGTGGTAGACCGCGAAGGTCGCGGGCCCCTCCGAGGAGTGGCAGCCGACGCAGGTCTGGCCCGCGAAGGCGTGGCGCAGCGGTTCGCTGGTGACGCTGGGGAAGGACCAGGGCACGGGCGGATCGAACGCTGACGACTGCGTGCCCAGCAGGGGCGCCGGCAACGTCGCCAGGCCGGTCTGCACCAGCACCGCGTTGGCATTGAGGAAATCGGTCAGCGGACCGTCGTGCGCGTTCTGCGACGAATCCGGGGTCTGCTCGACGGTGGTCACCATCAGATCCAGCACGCCGCGCACCGGATCGGGCAGCACCTGTGACTCGCGCAGCTGCGCCGGCGTGTTGGTCGAGAAAGCTTCGTTGATGTCGACCGCGAGCAGCGCGCTGCCGCGCGGGTTCTCGGCCGTGCTGGGGCGCACGCCCGCGCGGGTGAACACGTCGGTCAGCGCCTGCAGCTTGGCGTTGTAGTCGGGGCCGAAAGGCGTCGCGGCCAGCTCGTGAAAGCGCGCCGCCCAGGCCTGTCGGGTCGGGATCTCGGCGGTCACGGGCAGCGCATAGCGGAACATCACCGTGAAGCGGAGTGACATGCCTTTGAGCTCGGGCACCCCGTTGGACCCGGTGCCGTAGATGCCATACACCAGCCGCGCCTCCCCCTGGCCGGAGCTGTGCGCGTCGACGCCATTGACGATGGCCAGCAAGCCGAAGGGCGCGCGCGACAGATCGGGCAGCGTCGAGGTGTTCTCCACGGTCGTGGGCCACTGGGCCCGCAGCCCGGCCATGTTGCGGCCCGACGCTTCCAGGTTGGCGATCCAGATCTCGGCGAAGCGGTTGGGCGCGAAGGTCGCGGCCTGCTCCAGCTGGGAGCGGAAGCTCCAGGGACCGCCGGTGGTGTTGCTCGATCGGGCGTCTGCGATGACCGACGAGTCGATGATGTAGAGCTCGCGCGCGGGATCGATCGCGGGCCCGCTGCCGCAGGGAGCGGCGCAGGTGAAGCTGGCGACCACGCCGGTCGGCGCACCAGCGTCGGCATCGGCGCTGTTGCCGATCACCACGGTCGCGTTCGCGGGCGTGAAGGTGGCGCCATCCTTGGCCAGCGCCAGCGCGTACATCCCGGGCGGCAGGTCGGGAAACGCGTAGGCGCCGTTGGCGTCGCTGATCGCGCTGCGCGCGGGCGAGCCGTTGAGCGTGATCCGCACGCCGGCCACCCCGGCGCCCCGCACCCCGGCGCTGCTGGACATGGTGATTCGACCGCCGATGATTCCGATGGGCGGCGTCGAGCTGGCATCGGGCGGGGCCGCGGTGTCGGAG
>DASRQZ010000016.1:0-16022 GCA_035696125.1 Polyangia bacterium | reverse complement strand
TGTATCCGTTCGGCGAACACCGTCGCTGACGGCAGCCCCGGCAGGTGCTACTTGGTCGGGGGATGTTCGTCGAGCAAGCCGAGGGTGGCGCGCCTGAAGATGTTGGCGTCGAGACGCTGTTGAGCGTCGCTGTCCTCGAGGGTCTGCTTCCAATTGAGCGGGGCGAGCTCCAGCACGCGGCGAATGGGCCAACTCGGGAGGAGGCAGAACAGGTCGCGGAGATAGGCCCAGGGTTCGATGTTGTGGAGCTGGCAGCTCGCGAGCAGGGAGACGAAGGCGGCGTTGACTTCAGCGGCGTCGTCGCTGCCGACGAAGAGCCAGTTTTTGCGTCCGATGGCCTCGCGGCGCAGCGCCCGCTCAGAGCCGTTGTTGTGGATTGGGAGGCGTCCGTCGTCCAGGAAGCGCTGGAGCGCGACACGCTGGTTGAGGGCGTAACCGATGGCTTTCGCGGTGGGTGTCTCGTCGAGGACTCGCCCGGACTCCGCTTCGCACCAGGCGAAGAATCCGTCGACGATGGCTTTGGACTCGGTCCGGCGGGCCACGAGCCGTTCCGCGGGTGGCGCGGAGGCGACCGCGCGCTCGACGCGAAACAGCCCGCCGATGAACGCCAGCGCCTGGCGCGCGCGCTCCGGGTCGGTGTCGAGCGCCTTCCACCAGTACCTCCGCGCATGCGCCCAGCACCCAACTTCGATCACTGTGCCGCGCCTGTACAGGTGATCGAACACCGCGTGCGCGTCGGCGACCAGGTAGCCCTGGTATCCCTCGAGCAGCCCGTCGACGGCGGCGCCGTCATGTTTGGCGGTGTACGCGAACAGCACGTGCCGGTCCGGCACGATGACCACCCAGAAATGTCCGCGCCGGCACCGCTCCAGCGCCTGCACCAGCACGCCGGTAGCGTCGGTGCACAGGTACGGTGCGCCACGTGCGTCCGCCCACATCGCCTCGACCAGCGGCTTGACCAGCCCGCCCAACGCCTCGTGCCACCCGCAGATCGTCGAGCGCGCGAGGTCGAGACCCTCGCGGCCGTAGATGCGCTCGAGCCTGTGCAGCGGCAGGTGATCCTGCCAGCGCCGGACGATGGTGTCAGCGAGCAGGCCTGGACCGGCGAGGGCCCGGTCGATGGGCAGCTCTGGTGGCGGCGCCTGAAGCACCTGGGTCGCGGCACCCACTTCGCGGCCTTTGAGAACGAACTTGGGCTTGCAGACGCGCACGACCACCAGCGAGGCAGGCCGCCGCTCGACGGTCTCGGTCGTGTCTTCGCCGATACGTACGAAGGCGTCGGTGCCCTTCTGCTGCACCTCCGGTGGCAGCACTTCAACCTCGACGCGCGGGAGCTTCTCCGGCAGCGGCTTACGGCCCGTCGGCTTCGCGCGCGTGTGCGCTGCGACCGGCGTCTCCGCCGGCGGCTGCGGCGGTGCAGGCGGAGCCGCGCTCCCCCCATCTCCGTCGCCGAGCAGCATGCCCAGCATCGACATCGTCAGCTGCGCATCGCCTGCCGATAGCCGTTCCCGTTTGGGACCGATGATCCCGAGCTCGAGCTTGCGGCACAACTCCAGCGTCTGCAGGTAGAGCTTGCGGTACTCGTCGCGCTCCGCGGCCACGCTGTCGACGCGCGCGCTCAATTCGGCGAGCTTGGCTTCGATAGATGCGGCGGCACCCTCCGGCACGGCGACGGCTCTTCAAAAACCACACCGCGATCGAGTCGTCAAGCGGCTGCGCGTCGTTTCTCCTCTTTTTCCACTCCGGCCAGCAGGCGGGCCAGCGCCGCGCCGTCGATGTGGATCGACACGGCGCCATTCGCGGCCGCCGGCAGCTCGAACACGGCTCGGTGGAGCCGCTTGTAGAGCAGACACAGGCCGTTGCGGTCGAACCACAGCACCTTCAGTCGGGTCGCCGACTTTCCCGCGAACACGAACAGCGCGCCGGCTTCGATAGGGTCCTGCCCAACGCGCTCGCGTGCTACCTGGGCCAACCGGTCAAACCCGTATCGCATGTCCACGGGCTGTGTGCAGACGAAGATGCGTACTCCCGACGGAATCACGCGGCAGCCTCCAGCACCCGCAGCAAGCGCTCGAGCGCCGCAGCTTCGAAGGACGGCGGCACGCCTATGCAGCGCCCGTCCGTGAGCCGTACCTCGAACCGGTCGTATCCAGCCAGCAAAGCCGGCCGCACCTCGACGATCTTGCTCAGCATCGGCTCTGGTTTCCCCGCCGCCGTCGTCCTTACCTCGCGCCGCCACCGGTGCAGCGTCATCGCACTTGTGCCGATCCGGCTCGCGAAATCCGCGGCGCTCTCGCCGCTTGACTCCCATCGCGCCACCAGCTGGGACCACGCCTCTCGCTTCTGTCTCATGCCTCCGACAACTACGCCCGCTCCCCTCGCAAGTCAGCTACGCGACTCACCGAACGGATACGTCCGGTCCGATCTGATCTGATCTGATCTGATCTGATCTGATCTGATCTGATCTTGCCCACGTTCTGGTGAGTCATCAGCAATGGGGGAATCGGCGGGGGGGAAGGAGCGCAGGCGGGGGTGGGTGTTCCTACCGCGGGGTCTATGAGGGCGCTCCTGCCTGTCCGCAGGCAGGATGCCAGCCCGAATAGAAGCGCCCCCGTGCCGCCGGCGTTCAGGGTCAAGGAGGGGGAAGAGCTCGAGGACACCAAAAGTAGTCATCGAGAGTTCACCACCCGCCCGGCGGCGTAAGGGCGCGTCCCCGCGGTGGGGGCACCCACCCCCGCCGAAAGCGGATGACTAGCCGAGATATCTACAAGCCCGGCGGTCAGGGTGAGGGTTAGCGTTGGCCAGCGTCGCAAGCAAGCAAGCAAGCAGGCCACCCAGATGGGGTCGCCTCACAGCCGCCGGTGGGCCAGGCAGGGCAGGTTGCGCCGCACCTGATCCTGGTAATCGAAATCGACCGTGGCCAGCGCGAAGCCTTCGTGGTTGCCACACTCGGCGATGACCACGCCCCACGGGTCGACGACCAGCGCATGCCCGTAGCTCCGTCGCTGTCCGCCGTGGTGGCCAAACTGTGCCGGCGCGAACAGGTAGACCTGGTTTTCGACCGCGCGGGCGCGCAGCAAGAGGTGCCAGTGGTCCTTACCGGTCTCCATCGTGAAGGCCGCCGGCACCGCGAGCAGGCGCGCGCCCCGCTGCGCGATGGCACGGTAGAGCTCGGGGAAGCGCAGGTCGTAGCAGATGGTCAGCCCCAGCCCGCCCCACGGGGTCTCCGCGACCACGACGCCGTCCCCGGGCTCGACCGACTCCGACTCACGAAAGCGCAGCCCGCCGGGCACGTCGACGTCGAAGAGGTGGATCTTGCGGTAGACCGCGGCGATGGCGCCGCCTGGCGTGAGCAGGATCGAAGTATTCCGGATGCGCGGCGTCGCCGCATCCCGGGCAGCGCCGGTGGCCACGACCGTTCCCCGTTCCGGGAAGCCACCCAGCAGCAGCCAGGCCCCGGTTTCCTTCGCCACCTGCTGCATCGCTTCCAGGATTGGACCCGGCGCACCTTCGCTGATCGACTCTGCCAGCGATGCGCGGTGATCGCGGTCGCTGCCCAGGTAGGCGAAGTTCTCGGGCAGCCCGACGAGCTGGGCACCCGCGCTGGCCGCTCGCTTCACCAGGTGGACGCTGGTCTGTATATTCGTGGCGACGTCCTCTGTTGACGTCAGCTGGATTGCAGCGATCGTGAGGTGCGACATGCTGCCGGGAAGCTACCATGCCCCGACCACGCATCGCATACACTGCGCCACCGCACCCGCGCGAGCCCCCGGCAAGTCCTCAGAACCACCCGTGCCCGACCCGAAAGCGCTGGAACTTCCAATTCTTACGTCCAGATGCTCAGCTTGCGCCCACCAGATCACCGTGTTATAAACCGCTGCCTGAAATTTTGCGTTGCCTCCTCACAAGGGCGGGCCGCGAGCCCGCCTTTTTTTTGCCCGGAGAGATCACCAGTCGACACACCTGAAACGAAAACGAAACAACGATGCGAAAGGACATACAGGACTTGTGGACGCTGGCCGAGCCCTACATCAGGGACGCGGGGTTCGATCTTGTCGAAGTTCAGTCCGGGCGTGAGCCCACGGGCTGGATTGTCCGGCTGTTCATCGATGGTCCAGGAGAGGGGCGGGTGCCCGTCTCCCACGCGGATTGCGAGCGAGTCAGTCGAGACATCTCGGCCGCGCTCGACGTCGCTGACTTGATTCCGCATGCCTATCAGCTCGAAGTGAGCTCGCCAGGGCTTGATCGGCCCCTCCGGCGAGAACGAGATTTTGCACGGTTTGCGGGGCAGAGCGCGCGCATTCGGCTCGCGGAGGGGGTGGAGGGACGACGCAATTTCTCCGGCAAGATCCGCGGGGCCCGAGCTGGCCTCGTCGAGATCGAATGTGAGGGCCGGTCTTACCAGCTTCCCATCGAGCAGGTCGCCAAGGCGAACCTGATGCCCGATTGGGAGCGCGAATTTCATCGGAGCGCTTCATGAACGAGGGTGCCGCGCTGGGCCTGGTCCTGGATCAGGTCTCGAAGGACAAGAACATCGACCGGCACGTGCTGGTCGAGACGCTCGAGCAGGCGATCCTGACCGCCGCCAAGAAGGCGTTCGGCATGCAACGCGAGATGGAGGCAAAGTTCAACGAAGAGACGGGACGGGTCGATCTCTTCCAGATCATCGTGATCGCCGAGCAGGTCACCGACGATACCAGGGGCAAGGAGATCTCGATCGAAGACGCCAACCGCTTCAACCTCAAGGCCGAGGTCGGCGACGAGCTGCTGTTCCAGATTTTCTACGACGAGAAGGATCAGGCCAAGGCGGAGGAGCAGGACGCCAAATACGGCGCCTTGCTCGAGCTCAACCGCGCCTGGAAGGGCTTTGGTCGCATCGCCGCGCAGACCGCCAAGCAGGTCATCCTGCAACGGGTGCGCGAGGCCGAGCGAGAGAATGTCTTCAACCAGTACAAGGAGCGCAAGGGCGAGCTGATCTCGGGCATCGTGCGCCGATTCGAGCGCGGCAACATCGTCGTCGATCTGGGCGGCGCCGAGGCGGTGCTGCTGGTACGCGATCAGGTGCCGCGCGAGTCGTACCGGGCGGGTGACCGCATCGTCGCCTACGTGGTCGACATCGACAAGACGGCGCGCGGGCCGCAGATCATCCTGTCGCGCACCCACAAGGGCCTGCTCGAGAAGCTGTTCGAGATGGAGGTCCCGGAGATCTACGAGAAGATCGTGCGCATCGAGGCGTCGGCGCGTGAGGCAGGGGCGCGGTCGAAGATCGCCGTCAGCTCTCGCGACCGCGACGTCGACCCGGTGGGCGCTTGCGTGGGCATGAAGGGCTCGCGCGTGCAGGCGGTCGTCCAGGAGCTGCGCGGCGAGAAGATCGACATCGTGCCCTACGACGGTGATCCGGCGCGCTTCGTCTGTAACGCGATCGCGCCCGCCGAGGTGGCGCGCGTGATCATCGACGCCGGCAGCCACACCATGGAGCTGATCGTCCCCGACGACAAGCTGTCCCTGGCCATCGGCAAGAAGGGGCAGAACGTGCGGCTGGCGTCCCAGCTCACCGGCTGGCGCATCGACATCCACTCCGAGTCGAAGGTGCGCGAGATGGAGCAGCGGTCGCGCGTGTCGATGGCAGCCATCGAGGGCGTCGGCGCGGAGGTCTCGGAGACGCTGTTCAAGCTCGGCTGGCGATCGGCCGCCGACGTCGCCAACGCCAAGCCGGAGGAGCTGGCGTCGGTGGCCGGCATCGGCGGCACCGAGGCGGCCAAGCGCATCATCGCGTCGGCGGCGCGCGCGGCCGAGATCGAGCGCAAGCAGCACGCCGAGGACGTGGCGCGGGCGCAGGCCGAGCACGAGGCGGCAGCAGCCGCGGCCGCGGCTGCCGCTGCCGAGGCGCCCGCGGCGGCGGGCGAGGGCGCTTCGATCGGGGCGGCTCGGACCACGGAGGGGCCCTGAGTGATGATTCATGTCGGCGACATTGTTCAACCTGGCAGCGGTCACGCGCGCCACGAGATCTGGGGCGAGCCCGGTGAACAGCCGCGCTCGAGCCGCGCCCGTGCGCACCTGTATCGGCTGCCGCCGGCGCGCCCCGGCGGCGGAGCTGGTTCGACTGGTCCTGGTCGACGGTCGGCCCACGGTGGATGCGGAGCGCCGGCGGGTGGGGCGGGGAGCTTCCATGCACCCGAGCGAGGCCTGCGTGCGCGCGGCTCTGGCAAAGGGCGCGTTCGGCCGGGCGTTTCGGCGTCGGGTCGTGGATGTCGCTGCCGCGGATCTCTGGTTGGAAATCATGGCCGCTTGGGGGGAGCTCGCGTGAGCGCAACGGCAACCCGGAATAGGAACTACCCATGATCGGAAGCGGATACGAACGACGTTCGGAAGCGTCCAGCAGCCACGACGACGCGGCGGCTGCGCCGCGCGTGCGGGTCTACGAGATGGCCAAGGAGCTGGGGCTGGCCAACCGCGATCTTGTCAGCAAGATCCGCGCGCTGGGGATCGAAGTCGCCAATCACATGTCGCATATCGAGACCGCCGACGTCGATCGCATCCGGCGCGCGCTGGATCGAGAACGACAGGAGAGCCTGGTCGAGGAACGGCTGAGCGACACCGTGATCCGGCGCCGGTCGAAGACGGCGCCGCAGCTGCCCGCCAAGCCGGCGACGCCTCCGCCTGCGCCTCCCGCCGCCGCCGCCCCCGAGGCGCGCGCGCGCGTCAGCGCGCCCGAACCCACTCCGGCTCCGGTCGTGAGGGAGGCCCCCGCGGCCAGCGCGGCAGCGGCGGCGCCCGCGCCGCGTGTCGAGACGGCACCCAGTCCCGCCGTCAGAGAGCCGGAGGCAGCGCCGGCGACCAGCCCGGAGGCGTCGCCGCGCCGACGCGTCGTGGAGGCGCCCAGTGCGGCGCCAGCCGCCGAGCGTCCGATCGCCGCCGCCGCAGCCGCCGCTCCTTTGGCGGCGCCGCCGGCCCCCGAGCCCGCGCGTGTGCCCATCGCCGCGCGCGCGCCCGAGCCATCCGAGCGCAGCCCGGGGACGGCACCGGGGCCCACGCCGCCCGCGCCCGCGCCGCAGCCGGTGCTCCGGCAGATCAGCTCGCCGGTCGTGACCGGCTCGGCGGCCACCGGCGCCTTCATCCAGCTCCCCGGCATGCCGCCGCGCGGAGAGGCCGGCGTCCCCAAGATCGAGATCAAGGATCGCGACGAGGAGCTGCGGCGCCTCGGGCGCACCGGTCTCATCAACCGTACGCCCGCCGGCCGGGATCGCTACGGGCGGCCTGCGTTCGGTGCCCCGGGGCAGCGGCCGGGCGCGCCGCCGCGCAAGAGGGTCGCGGCCGCCGGCAAGAAGATCAAGAAGACTGAGATCACCACGCCGGCCGAGCACAAGCGCGTGGTGCGCATGGGCGAGACCATCGCCGTCTCCGACCTGGCTCAGAAGATGGGCATCAAGGGCAAGGAGGTCATCAAGAAGCTCTGGGCGCTGGGCATGATGGGCGTCAACATCAACCAGGACATCGACCTCGACACCGCGACGTTGATCGCCACCGAATTTGGGTACCAGATCGAATCGACCGCGTTCAACGAAGAGGAGGTCATCGCCGACGGCGAGACCCAGGACGCGCCCGAGGATCTGGTGCCACGCGCCCCGGTGGTCACCATCATGGGCCACGTCGACCACGGCAAGACATCGTTGCTGGACGCCATCCGCAAGGCCAACGTGGCCGAGGGCGAGGCGGGCGGCATCACCCAGCACATCGGCGCCTACAAGGTGCGATCCGAGCGGGGCGACGTGGTGTTTCTGGACACGCCCGGCCACGAGGCGTTCACCGCCATGCGTGCCCGCGGCGCCCAGATGACCGACATCGTCGTGCTGGTGGTGGCCGCCGATGACGGCCCCATGCCGCAGACCATCGAG
Organism: Polyangia bacterium; assembly: GCA_035696125.1. Classification (GTDB taxonomy): domain Bacteria; phylum Myxococcota_A; class Polyangia; order Fen-1088; family Fen-1088; genus DASRQZ01. Next base: position 8,127 of record DASRQZ010000016.1, on the reverse strand, counting down.
GCGATCAACCATGCCAAGGAGGCCGGGGTTCCGATCCTGGTGGCTGTCAACAAGATCGACAAGCCGGGCGCCAACCCCGAGATCATCCGCAACAAGCTGTCCGAGCACGGCCTGGTGTCCGAGGAGTGGGGCGGCGAGACCATCTACGTCAACGTCTCGGCCAAGACCAAGCAGGGCATCGACAAGCTGCTCGATATGCTGGCGCTGCAGGCCGAGGTGCTGGAGCTCAAGGCCAACCCCAACCGCGCCGGCAAGGGACACGTGGTCGAGGCGCGCCTCGATCGCGCGCGCGGTCCCATCTCGACCATCCTGGTCGAAGAGGGCACGCTGCGCCTCGGCGACCTGGTGGTCGCGGGCGAGTTCTCTGGCAAGGTCCGCGCGATGCTGGGTGATCTGGGCCAGAGCATCGCCGAGGCCGGCCCCTCGACGCCGGTCGAGGTGCTGGGCCTCGACGGCGTGCCTGACGCCGGGGAGACCTTCAACGTGGTCGACGACGAGAAGGCCGCCAAGTCGCTGGTCGAGCACCGGCGCGACACCCGGCGCAAGAAGGACCTGGCCGGCACCACCCGCGTCTCGCTGGAGAACATCCTCGACAAGATCAAGGCGGGTGAGGTCAAGGAGGTCAAGATCGTCCTCAAGGCCGACGTCCAGGGCTCGATCGAGGCGGTGGCCAACGCGCTCACCAACCTCAGCACCGACGCGGTGGGAGTGAACGTCATCTCGACCGGCGTGGGCGGCATCACCGAGTCCGACGTCAGCCTGGCCAAGGCATCGGCGGCGGTCATCATCGGGTTCAACGTTCGGCCGGCCGGCAAGTCGCAACAGCTGGCCGAGCAGGAGGGCGTCGACATCAAGCTCTACCAGGTCATCTACGACGCCATCGACGACGTCAAGAAGGCCATGGTCGGCATGTTGTCGCCGGTGCTGCGCGAGAAGGTGATGGGCCGCGCCGAGGTGCGCCAGGTGTTCAGCATCCCCAAGGCGGGAAACATCGCCGGCACCTTCGTCGTCGATGGCAAGGTGACGCGCAAGGCTCAGGTGCGTCTCATCCGAGATTCGGTGGTCGTGTTCACCGGCAAGGTGGGTTCGCTGCGCCGTTTCAAGGACGACGCCAGCGAAGTGACCCAGGGGTACGAGTGCGGCATCAGCATCGAGGGCTACAATGACGTCAAGGAGGGCGACGTCATCGAGGCCTTCGAGATCGAGTCGGTCGCGCCGACGCTCGAAAGCCCAACCGGCGCCCCCGCCCGGCGCTGACGACGGTCGTGACGGTCGGGATCGCGCGGCTGGCGCTGTTCATCGGCGGCAGCCACTCGCTGAAGGACAAGCGGATGGTGCTGCGTCGGATCAAAGACCTGGTGCGCCAGAAGTTCAATGTCTCGATCGCCGAGGTAACCGAGAACGACCTGTGGCAGCGCGCCGTGCTGGGTGTCGCGGTGGTGGCCAACGATCGCCGCTTCGTCGAGAGCGCGCTCGACGAGGTGGTCGAGTTCGTGCGCGCCAAGGCCGACGTGACCCACGACGAGCGCGAGCTACAGACCTACAATGACGGGGAGCAGCTGGTCGGCGCAGATTTCCGGCACTGGCAGGGCTGAGACCGGACGCGGTGAACGCAGGGAATGTAGAAGGGAAGCCAGATCGGATGTCGCAACGTACGGAAATGATCGCCGGCGAGGTTCGGGCGGTGGTCGGGGAAGTCATCGCCCGCCAGGAGATCAAGGATCCTCGGGTGCGTGGCGCCGGCCTCATCACGGTGACCCACGTCCGCCTTTCGGGCGACCTCAGGCATGCGTGCGCGCTGTTCACGGTGCATGGCGCGGGCGAGGCGGAGCTGGCGCGGGTGCGCGAGGGGCTAGACCACGCCAGCAGCTACTTCCGCCACGCCATCGGCCGGCGCTTGCGCACCAAGGTGACGCCGCACCTGACCTTCGAGATCGACCGGGTCTTCGCACAGGCCTCGCGCGTCGAGGAGTTGCTGCGCGAGGTGGCCGCGACGACGGCCGTATCCGCCACCGAGGCTGGCCCTGACGCCGACGCCGACGCCGACCCCGACGGGGCACCGCCCGGGCCGGCGGAGGCGGCGGCCCCTGGGGACAAGCTGACATGACCAGCGGCGCGCCGGCCGCCCACGGCGCCGCAGAGCTGGCCGGCGTGCTGGTAGTGGACAAGCCCGCCGGACCGACCTCATTCGATATCGTGCGTCAGGTGCGCCGCGCGCTGCACATCCGGCGGGTCGGGCACGGCGGGACCCTCGATCCGATGGCGACCGGCGTGCTGCCTATCTGCCTGGGCGAGGCGACCAAGCTGGCGCAGTTTCTCCTCGACGCCGACAAGGAGTACCAGGCCACCCTGTGCTTTGGTGTCGAGACCGACACCTACGACGCGACCGGCGCGGTGGTCGAGAGCCGGGGCATCGCCGGCCTCACGCCGGCGCGGGTCGCCGACGCCCTCGGTGCGTTCCGCGGATCGATCCGGCAGGTGCCGCCGCGGTTCTCGGCGCTCAAGCTGCGCGGGCGTCCTCTTTACGATTACGCTCGCGCCGGGGAGGAGGTCGATCCAGCGGCGCGCACCGTGGTCATCCACGATCTGTCGGTGGTCGACTGGACCGGCCCGGACACGCTGGTGCTGCGGGTGCGCTGCTCCAAGGGGACGTACATCCGGTCGCTGGCCTTCGATCTGGGACGGGCGGTCGGCGCGGGTGCTCACCTCGCCGCGCTGTGCCGCACGCGGTCGGGCCCGTTTCACCTGGCGGACGCGTGCACGCTGGCCGAGATCGAGAGGGCGCCGCTGGTTGGGCTGTCCCAGGCGCTGGGCCATCTCCCGGTGTTACACGCCGACAGTGCCGCGGTCCTTCAGCTGCGACAGGGGCAACGAGTGGCGCGCGCGGCGTTGCAACCACCACAGCGCGGCGAGCCGCTGCCAGCCGAACCGTCAAATACCCGCTTTCAGGTGGTGCGCGCCGACGGAACGCTGGTTGCGGTGGCCGACGTGGATTCGAGCGCGGGCGTCGATGCCAGGCTGCGCACCGTGCGTGTGTTCAATTGACTCAGCTGCCGTTTTCTGGGACATTCTCGACAACTCAAAAAAGTATCAACACCTGCAACAGCACAAAAAGCAGCAACAGAGGATCGGGAAACACAATGGCGCTCGCAGCAGAACGTAAGTCTGAGGTTGTTCAAAAATTCGCTCGCAAGGCCGGCGACACCGGCTCGCCCGAGGTGCAGATCGCGCTGCTCTCGGAGCGGATCACCTACCTGACCGAGCACTTCAAGGCCCACGCGAAGGACCACCACTCGCGCCGCGGTCTGCTGATGCTGGTAGGGCAGCGCCGCCGCTTGCTGGACTACCTCAAGGACAAGAACCTCGACCGCTATCGGACACTGATCCAGTCGCTCGGCATTCGCAAGTAGTGTGAAACGTGCGGCGCGCCTCCGGCCGTGCGCCCGGGGGCGTGCTCTCTCTCGAGAACCCCAGTCAACCCCCCCTGGCTGCGGTGCCGGTATTCATCCTTTTTCCCGCCCCTTCAGCCGCGCTGCCGGCGCTGAAGAGTTGAGAAGAGGGACGAATCGGCCCCCGCCGCCGCATTCGAACCAAGGAGTGAGACATGTTCGTGCGTGAAGGCGTGAGTTTCGGTGGCAAGGAGCTCACCATCGAGACCGGCCGCATGGCCAAGCAGGCCGACGGCTCGGTGGTGGTCCGTTACGGCGACACGATGGTGCTGGTCACCGCGGTCGCCTCGAGCAGCGTGAGGCCGGGCATAGACTTCATGCCCCTCACCGTCGACTATCTGGAGAAGACCTCGGCGGCCGGCAAGATCCCGGGCGGCTACTTCAAGCGCGAGGGGCGCATGACCGAGATGGAGGTGCTGACCTCGCGCCTCATCGACCGCCCGTCGCGTCCGCTGTTCCCCAAGGGCTGGCGCTTCGATTCGCAGGTCATCGCCATGGTCATCTCCACCGACCGCGAGAACGCGTCGGACGTGCTGGCCATGACCGGCGCCTCGTGCGCGCTGCACATCAGCGACGTCCCCTGGGCCGGTCCCTATGCCGGCGTGCGCGTCGGCCGTATCGGCGGTGAGCTGATCGTCAACCCGACCTTTGCGCAGCGCGAGAAGTCGGACCTCGACCTGATCGTCGCCGCCAGCCGCGACGCGATCGTCATGGTCGAGGGTGGCGGCGCCGAGGTGAGCGAGGACGTCATCATCGACGCGCTGATGTTCGCGCACAAGCAGGCGCAGCCGCTCATCGACCTGCAGGACAAGCTGCGCGCGGCCGTGGGCAAACCGAAGCGGGAGTTCGTGCCGCCGGCCAAGGACCCCGTGATCGTCGAGCGTGTGGGCGGCATCGCCGGCGAGAAGATCCAGGCCGCGATGGCCATCCGCGAGAAGCACGCTCGCTACGCCGCGCTCGACGCCGCGGGCAGCGAGATCGCGCAGGCCCTGACCGCCGACTTCGGCGAGCGCCTGCCCGAGGTCAAGGAAGCCTACGAGTCGGCCAAGAAGAAGCACCTGCGCGAGCTGGTGCTGGCGACCGGCAAGCGCATCGATGGCCGCGGGCCGGCCGAGATCCGCACGATCACCTGCGAAGCCGGCGTGCTGCCGCGCACCCACGGCTCGGCGCTGTTCACGCGCGGGGAGACCCAGGCGCTGGTCACCACCACGCTGGGCACCAGCCAGGACGCGCAGCACATCGAAGGGATCATTGCCGATGTGGAGAAGACCTTCCTGCTCCACTACAACTTCCCGCCCTTCTCGACGGGCGAGGTCAAGCCGATGCGCGGCGCCAGCCGGCGCGAGACCGGCCACGGCAACCTGGCCGAACGCGCGATCGCGCGCGTGCTGCCCAGCCCCAAGGATTTCCCCTACACGATCCGGATCGTCTCCGAGATCCTCGAGTCGAACGGCAGCTCGTCGATGGCGTCGGTGTGCGGCGGCATTCTGTCGCTGATGGACGGCGGCGTGCCGATCAAGACGCCGGTCGCCGGAATCGCCATGGGCCTCATCAAAGAGGGCGATCGGGTCGCCGTGCTGTCGGACATCCTGGGCGACGAGGATCACCTCGGCGACATGGACTTCAAGATCTGCGGCACCAAGAACGGTGTGACCGCCGTGCAGATGGACATCAAGATCCAGGGCCTGACGCGCGAGATCCTCGATACGGCATTACGTCAGGCGCGCGAGGGCCGGCTGTTCATCCTGGGCAAGATGGCGGAGGCGCTGGCGGCGCCGCGCGAGGATCTCTCCAAGTACGCCCCGCGCATCACCACGCTGCAGGTCAAGCCCGACCAGATCCGCGAGATCATCGGCCCCGGCGGCAAGACCATCCGGGGCATCACCGCGCAGACCGGCGTCTCCATCGAGGTCGAGGACGACGGCACGGTGCACATCGCCTCGCCCGACGGCATCGCGGTCAAGAAGGCCATCGACATCATCAAGGGACTGACCACCGAGCCCGAGGTCGGCGAGTTCTACATGGGTGTGGTCCGACGGCTGGCGGAGTTCGGCGCCTTCGTCGAGATCCTGCCCGGCACCGACGGTCTGGTGCACATCAGCGAGCTGGACGAGAAACGCGTGCGCGCGGTGCAGGATGTGTGCAAGGAAGGGGACGAGATGCTGGTCAAGGTGATCGGTATCGACCGCGCGACCGGAAAGATCCGCCTTTCCCGCCGTGAGGCGCTCGGCAAGTCGCCGGACGTGGTTCATAACTTCCGCGCCGTCGCGTCCTAGCGACGGCTCCGTGGCCATGGACCAAGCCGACGGCTCGGGGCGCGGGCAGGTCATTCAAGGAGGCAAGGTCGAAGGCCAGGTCGAAGGCCAGGTCAAAGGCCATCAGGTCGAAGGTCGGGTCCCTGTGCGCTACCGGCGTCTGAGGGGCGCGGCTATGACACCTCGCTACATGTCGGAGCATGCTGCCGGCGCCGACCTGGCTTCCGCGGCCGACGGAGCGCTGCTCCTGGCTCCCGGTGCGCGCCTGGCCGTACCAACAGGGCTGGCGCTGGAAATTCCGGCTGGCTACGAGGGGCAGGTGCGCCCACGCTCGGGTCTGGCACTGCGTGCGGGGGTGACCGTGGTCAATTCACCGGGCACCATCGACGCCGACTATCGAGGCGAAGTCATGGTTCTGCTGGTGAATCTGGGCCCGGTTGAATATACAATCAACCCGGGCGATCGAATTGCGCAGCTGGTCATAGCGCCTGTGACCAGAGGTGAATTCGAGGAGACGACGGAGCTCTCGACGAGCGATCGGGGCGACGGAGGCTTCGGCCACAGCGGGTAAACAAGTCGGGGGCGCGGTCCACTGTAGCAGCACGTTTCACCAAGACGGGGGGGTTCCGTGAGCGCCATCGTCGGCATCGACCGTTCAAGCACGGGCGCACTGCCGGGCGGTAACGGTTTTTATCGGGTGGGTGAGCTGGTCGCGGGCCGGTACCTGGTGCGCGAGCTGATCGGTACGGGCCCGCTCGGGATGGTTTATCGAACCGAGAATCGGCACTCGGGTGGTCTGGTCGCTCTGCGCGTGCTGTGGCCGGATCTGCTGGTCGACGATGCGTCGCGCGCGCGCTTCCTCAAGGAGAGCATCCGCGCGCGCACCGTCCAGAACCGCTACGTCGCGCCCCTTTACGAGGCGTTCATCGACGAGGCTGGCGGGCAGGTCGTCTGCGTGCTGGCGGTCAAGCACCTGGGCGGACCGACGCTGGCCTCGCGGGTGGCACGGCGCCTCGAGCACGGGGTGCCGCTGCTGGCGCTGGAGGCGCAGCCGATCGTGTCTCAGATCGGCGTCGGCCTGTCGGCCATCCACCGGGTCGGGCTGGTGCACGGCAACCTGCGCGCCACCAGCGTCTACTTCGCGGGCGACGAGATCCGCATCGCCGATCTCGGCGTGGCGTCGGCGCTGCCGGCCGAGATCGTCGCGCTGGCCGAGGCGCACGCCGGCAAGGGCGGCGGCCGCGCGCCCGAGGTGGCGGAGGGGCGGCGCTCGTCTCCGGCCAGCGATGTCTACGCGTTCGCCGTGCTGACCGCGCAGATGCTGGGGTTGATGAGCCCGAGCTCGCGCGACGATGTGCCGGTGCCGCGTTCGGTGCGGGTGGTCCTGCGGCGCGCGCTGTCGCAAAACCCGCGTGACCGCTACGCCGACGTCGACACTTTCGCGGGCGCGCTGGTGACCGCCTTCGAACGGGCCGACCAGGCCAGCGTCCTCGGCCTGCGCGCGGTCGCGCCGCTCGGAGAGGCCACGCCAAAGGTCCAGCGCTTCCGGCCCGAGCGATCGGCGGTGGTGACCGGCGCGCTCGAGGCTCGGCCGCCGGCGCCGGGGGCGCGTCCGACGCCCGCTCGCGCTGCCGCGGCCAGCGTCGTCGTCGATCCCAAGGCGATGTCGCTGTACTCCGAGACCCCGGCCACGCTGCCGCCCCTGGTCCGCTCGGACGGCCGTTCGGAAGGCCGTTCGGACGTACGGCAGCCGCCGATCCCGCTGCGCCACCTGCGCCGCTCCGGCCCGCCGCACCCCGTGCCGCACCCGCCGCCCGGGCCGCGGCGCTCACCTCCCCACGCGCCGCCGGCGCCGCCGACGCGGCAGTCCACCCCCGTCTCCACTCCGCCATCGCCGGTGCCGGCCACCGGAATCCGGACCGGGCGGCCGGGTGTACGCATCGCGCCCCGCGTGCCGCTCGCACTGGTCCTGGCGCTGACGCTGGCCGCGACCGGGCTCGGTGCGGCCGTGGTGCGCAACGTTGTCGTCGGCCGCTTCGAAGTGCGCCTGGCCGAAGAGCGCATCGCCAAGGCGGAGCTCTTGCGCCAGGCCGCGCCGGCCCCCGACCCCAACCTGCCGCCGGGCAGCGAGTAACACCGCCTGACGCCAGCCCTACGGCCGTCCAGTCTCAAGTGCCTAGCTGGCACTTACCTCGGCTAGTCATCCGCTTCCGGCGGGGGTGGGTGTTCCCACCGCGGGGACGGCGCCTTACGCCGCCGGTCGGGCGGTGAACTCTCGATGACTACTTTTGGTGTCTCCGAGCTCTTCCCCTTCCTTGACCTTGAACGCCGGCGGCACGGGGCGCCTTCTATTCGGGCTGGCATCCTGACATCTAAATGGAACCCTCAGAGGGTTCCAAACCTCCCGCGATGGGCTCGGTCGA
>DASRQZ010000015.1:0-4041 GCA_035696125.1 Polyangia bacterium | reverse complement strand
TGTGACAGTCCAGGCACAGGCGCGCCGAAAGTCCCTTCTGCTCGTCGTGGCAGCGCGCGCACTTGTCGATCCCCTCGAGCGACGAGTGGGCGCGCGCCAGCGGGCCGGGCGAGAAGAACTGCGCGCTCGCCGGCGACGCCGAGAGCGCGAGCGCGCAGGCGGCGCCGACGCGCAAGCGGATCATCATTTCCAGAGCCAGCGGAAGCCGACCCGCACGCTGACCCAGACGTGAGTCCCGATGAGGGCGAGCAGCGTTATCGCCAGCACGACGTGCAGCGAACGCCAGATCGACATCAGGCGCTTGAAGTGCCGGTGCAGGGCGATCTTGGTTCGCAACCGCCGCAGCTCTTGAAGCTGCGAGCGGAAAGTGCGATAGGCGGCGCGCTCCAGGAAGAGACGGCGCGCGTATCGCAACCCGCGGCGGACCCGCCACGCTTCGAACGGCATGCCCAGGAACAGGCGCGGCAGGGAGCGCGGTGGTCTGGCCACGCCCCCTGCCAGCGCCAGCACGTGGCCGAGCGGCGGATCGTGGGCGCGCGCGTGATCCTTCCAGCCCTGCGGCAGCGCGGCGGCGAATTCGGACAGGTTCTTGCCGAGCAGGCCCGCGTCGCGCACCTCGTCGGGGTCCAGGCGCACCCAGCCGTAGATGTAACGCCCGACCAGCCCGGTCGCCACGACCACGACGACCGAGACGTAGGTGCTGGTGGCGAGGTGGTTGCCCCACTGGAAGGCGGTGTGAAACAAGATCACGATGGGACTCATCAGCCCGACGAATACGTGAAAGCGCAGCCAGGGAGCGATGGTGGCCTTGCCCTTGAACCACCGCAGGCGCTTGCGCAGCGGATAGATGAAGTTGAGCAGCATGAACAGCGTCGCCAGGATGCCGACGCCGTGGCCCCACAAGCCCGAGGGCTTGAGCATGGCGTGGTCGGGCGCCTTGTAGCGAAGCCCGCGCGGCAAGAGGTAGTACTTGATCCCGACGGCGGTCAGCGCTCCGACCACCAGCGCGCCGAACACGAAGAACAGCACGCCCGCAAGTCGCGCGCTCTTCTGTCCGGTCTTCTTGCCCTCGCCGTGCCGCCGCAGGGACGGATTGGCCATCGCCTTGTCGCCGTGGTGCTTGCGGATCGCGATGCCCATCGACTTGAGCAGGTCGTTGGGTAGCTCGCCGCCCAGGCAAGCCAGCACGTAGTCGTTGGGAACCTTGCCGATCGATCCATTCTTGAGGGTGACGGATCCGCGCTCGATGGCCAGCAGCTCGGTCGACATGAACGCGGTGATGCGCCCCTCGCGCAGGTGCGCGTCGATCTTCTCCTTGTTGAGCGGGCGGCAGCGCGCGAACTCGGGCCGCCGATAGGAGATCGACACCTCGGCATTGCTTTCATCGGCGAGCTGGATCGCCGCCTCGAGCGCGGAGTCGCCGCCGCCGACGACCAGCACGCGCTGGTTCGCGTACTGGCGCGGATCGACCAGCCGATAGGCGACCTTGTCTAGCTCTTCGCCGGGCACCCCCAGCTTGCGGGGTGTTCCGCGGCGGCCGATCGCCAGCACGACCCGCTTGCTGGTCAGGACCCCGCGATCGGTGGTCAGGACGAACGAGCCCTTGTCACCCGCCAGCGCGGTGAGCTTGGTCTTCTCGTGCACGCGCACACCGGCCTTGGCCAGAACGTCCTGGAACGACGAGACCAGGGTCTCCTTGCGGATCATCGCCTGGCCGAACTTTCCGTAGTAAGGCAAATCGACCGGCTCGGTCATGACCAGCTTCTGGCGCGGGTAGTGCGCGACTGTGCCACCCACCGTTTCCTGCTCGATGAGCGCGTAGGACAGGCCAGCCGCCCGGCACCCGACCGCCGTCGCGATGCCCGCCGGTCCGGCGCCGACGATGGCGACGTCCACCGCCCCGGCCAGGGGTGAGCGATCGACCGTGTTCTTGAATCGCGCGGCGACCTGCAGCCCCTGCACCAGTGCGTTCTTGATGAGGCCCATGCCCGCCAGCTCGCCGACGATGTGCACGCCCGCACGGCTGGTCTCGAAGAACTCGTCGACCTCGGGTAGCTCGACGCCGCGCTCGGCGGTGCCAAACACCAGCTTGATAGCGCTCACCGGGCACTCGGCCGCGCACTTCCCGTGCCCGATGCACTTCGAGGCGTTGACCAGCGTCGCCACACCGTCGATGAGGCCCAGGATCTTCCCCTCGGGGCAGGCGCTGATGCACGACCCGCTACCGATGCACACGTCGGGATCGATCACCGGGTGCAGCGAGGTGGGGATGTTCAGCTCCAGGCGAACAGCCTCGGCCAGCTTCTGGCGCGCGCGCCGCTCGCCCACGTAGCGCCGGACCAGGTAGACCGTCAGCGTGACGACCGTGAAAGCAACGCCCAATCCGAGCAGTCGGTTGTACGAAGCGGTAATGACCTGCAGCATCTCGGATCTTCGCGACGGCGAGGGGACAGACGTCGGGACGGACGCGAGCGGACCCCACGTGGAGGACCAGGACGCGACATAGGCGAACGAAGTGGTGGGCTCTCTTTCTAGGGTGCCGTGTGGCCAGGTGAAATCAGGCACGGCGCCCCGAAATTCTTGTCGACGGCTGGCGAGGAGGGCGGCAGCTGTTTGACGAAGCCGGCGACGGCGCGGCCCGCGCGCGCGTGGTATCAACACGCTGACGATGTCGGCGGCCGCGCTTCTGGCGATTGTCGTGGCGACCGGTGAAACTCACGATCCGGCGACGGTGGTCATGGTCGCCGTCGCGGCGGATTCTCTCGGTTCCCAGGTGCTGGTGCGGCTGCTCCCCGCCAGCCAACCCGCCGACGTAGACCTGCACGCTATCGAGCGCGACCTGGGCGCCAGCGCCGTCGTGACCTTGGTCTGGATCGACCCGACCCGCCTGCGAGCGCGCCTGCGTTTACACGTCGCGGCCGGTGAACGCACGACCACCCGCGAGCTGGTCTTCGACCCCGCCGACTCTCGTGCCGAGCGCGGCCGCACCCTGGGCCTGGCAACAGCGTCGATGTGGCCCGAGATCACCGGCACCTTGCCGGCCGCGCCACGGCCGCGCGGGCCACCCGACGTACCGACGCGACCGGTGGCGAAGGACGCGCGACCAGCGGATGATGTGCAGACGCCAGCGCCGCCCGATGCAGCGGCGCGCCCCCGCGCCGACGAAAGAGTGGTCGCCGCCGCCACGCCCGTTGCGAGCCCGGCCCGTGACGACCGCGGCGCGCGTGCCGCAGAGGTGATCGCGCGGGCGCAGCCGCCCGCGGCCCGACTACGCGTGGGGATCGGCGCGATCGGCGCCGCGGCGATCGATGGTACGGCCGGCGAGCTCGGCGGGCGCGTCGAGGGTCTGCTGAGGATTACCGACGGGTGGTCGCTGCGCCTCGGGCTTGGCTTGCGTCGCGCCACGATCGCGGAGCTGCCGGGCTACGACTACGCGGCGGCGCTGGCCGGCGGCGTCGAATGGTGGCCGGCGGTCCTGTCGTGGGCGCGCACCGCCAGCGTCGGCCTGCGCGCCGACGCGATCGCGTTGCGTCACGATGTGCGCGCCACGGTCCTTCCTGGCCGCCCCGAACAGCGTACGCGTTACCTCCCGGCGGCGGATCTGCTGGCCCAGCTAGCGGTGCGCGTCGGCCGGCGCTTCGAAATCCTGGCGGCGGGGGGCGTCGAGGGGGCGCTGGGTCGTACGGACCTTCGCAGCGGTCAAACGCCGGTGACGGTAGCGAGCATCCCCGCACTTCGTCTCACCGCTGAGGCCGGCCTACGAGTAGGATTCTAGGCGCCGGAGACGGCCGGCGGGGTTTGCCTGATTCTCACCTGCCCGGAGGCACCTAGAGTCGTGAGCCAGAACGATCGCTACGCCAAGGCGGCGGCGCGGAAGATTAAAGGGATCTGGGGCAGCGCGAGGGCGCGCGCGGGTTCGGTCCCGCGCAGTTCGCTGGCCGCCGCCGAGCAGGCTTTGCGCGCGCGGCGGCGCCGCCGGGTGATGGTGACCTGGGCGGCGCCGCTGGTCGCCGCTTCGATGGCGGCCGCTGGCGGGGTCTG
>DASRQZ010000014.1:0-16083 GCA_035696125.1 Polyangia bacterium | reverse complement strand
TCATCCGGCTTGGCTCGACGGCGGCGGACAGGCTAGATTCCGCCGCACATGTTCGAAACACTGACCAAGGGGTTCCGGACCGCCAAGCAGAAGTTCCAGGGCGTGGCGGAGCTCGACGAAACAACCGTCGACGAGGCGCTGAAGGACGTGCGCACGGCCCTGCTGGAGGCCGACGTCGGCTTCGACGTCGTGCAGGACTTCTGCAAACGGGTGCGTGAAAAGGCGATCGGCGTGATCGTCAAGGTCAAGGCGTCGTCCAAGGAGAAGGTGCGCCGGGTCAGCGCGGAGGATCACTTCATCAAGCTTTGCCACGACGAGCTGGTCGACCTGATGGGTCCGGTCGACTCGAACTTGAAGTTCGCCAAGAAGGGCCCGACCGGGATCATGCTGGTCGGCCTGCAGGGGTCAGGCAAGACCACCACCATCGGCAAGCTCGCCCATTATCTGGAGAAGAAGCACAAGCGCCCGCTGCTGGTCGCCGCGGACGTCTACCGTCCGGCCGCCATCGAGCAGCTCAAGGTGATTGGCCAGCGCCTGGACATCCCGGTCTACTCCGAGGACAGCGGCGACCCCCCGCTGATCTGCGAGAACGCCGTGCGCGTGGCCGCCGAGGGTGGCCGGGACGTCATCCTGTTCGACACCGCCGGCCGCCTCGCCATCGACGAGCCGCTGATGAAGGAGCTGGAGGAGATCAACCGGCGCGCGCGGCCGGGCAATATCTTGTTGATCGTCGACGCGATGATCGGCCAGGACGCGGTCGGCACGGCCAAGGCGTTCAACGATCGCCTCGATCTCGACGGCGTGATCCTGACCAAGCTCGACGGCGACGCGCGCGGCGGCGCCGCGCTGTCGGTCAAGGCGGTCACCGGCAAGCCGATCAAGTTCGTCGGCATGGGCGAATCGTCGGAGCGGCTGGAGGAGTTCCGCCCCGACGGCATGGCCAGCCGCATCCTGGGCAAGGGCGACGTCGTCGGTCTGATCCAGCAGTTCGAGGATGTCGTCGACGAGGAGAAGGCCGAGCAGGACGCGGTGCGCATGCTCAAGGGGAAGTTCGACATGAACGACTTCCTCGAGCAGATCGGCGTGCTGAAGAAGATGGGATCGCTCAGCGACATGGTCGACAAGATCCCCGGCATCGCCGAGGCCATGCCCGAGGGCGCCAAGGTCGACGATCGCGAGCTGGTGCGCATCGGCGCCATGATCTCGTCGATGACCGACGACGAGCGCCGCCACCCCGAGCGCTTCGTGGTCACCAGCTGGGAGGAGATCGTCGAGGGCGGCAAGCGCAAGAAGAAGCGCAGCGCCTTCTACGACCAGGGCCGGTTGAAGCGAGTGGCGCGCGGTTCGGGGCACAAGGAGACCGAGGTCGCCGACCTGCTCAACCGCTTCGCGATGATGCGCCAGCTGATGATGCAGATCGGGATGTCGAGCGGCCTGCTGGGCAAGATCCCCGGCTTCAAGCAGCTGGCGCAGATGAAGAAGTTCGCCGGCATCGACGTCAACCAGCTGGCCGGCATGATGAACACCCCGTCGCCCGAGCGCGGCCACTTTCAGGCCCCCAAGCGCAACGTCGACCGCGCCAAGGAAAAGCGCAAGCGCAAAGACGCCCGCAAAGCCCGCAAGAAGGGCCGCCAGCGACGGTAGGGCGGCGGGCCCTCCGACCCGACGCCCTACCCCACCACCAGCGCCACCACCACGCCCACGATCGCGAGCAGCACGACGCCGGCCACGATCACGGCGATCCGGGCGGTGGGGAATGCTGGTTGAAGATCGGAGGGTGGCGGCTCCGGCACCGGCGGGCCGGGACCTGCGACCCCACCCTCCCCCGCCGCCGCCCCCGCCTCCGCCGCCGCCTGCAGCGCCGCCAGGTAACGGTCCTCGGGATCGTCGACGCGCAGCTCGAGCGACCCGAGCTCGACCCGATCGCCGTCGCGCAGGCGCTGCTCCGCGCTGATCAGCCGTCCACCGACCCGCACGCCGTTCTTCGAGCCGAGATCGCGGATGTGCAGTCCAGTCCACCCGCGCACCAGCACGGCGTGCTCGCGCGAGACCTCGTCGCTGGGTAGCACCAGGTCGCAGTCCTCACCACGGCCGACCAGGTACGGTCGCTCGGGCACCGCGAGGCGCAACGCCGGGGGCGGCGGGAGATGCGCGGGCCAGGACGCGGCCGCGATCAATCGCGGCACCTCGCCGTCGGCGCGCGCGCCGAACAGATCGCTCACCAGCCGGCGGGCCAGCGTGGCGGTCCCCTCACCGGCGTGGCTGGCGGCGCCGACGCCGTCGAACACCACCGACAGATGCGCGAGCCGGATCACAGACCCCGGCACGACGGCGCGCGCCAGCCCCGGCGACAGCGCGACGCCGTCCAGCCAGGAACCGGTGGCGCTGCCCAGGTCCTCGACCCACCACTGCCCGGGCGCGCGGTGCACCAGGCGCGCGTGGACCGGCGCCAGCGCGGCGAACGGCAGCTCGACTTCCAGGCCGGCGCGCCGGCCCAGGCGGATCTCCCTCAGGCTCTCGTCGACGGCGACGGCGCGCTCCGATGCCGGCGCCGGCTCGGCGCCCGGCGGTCCCGCGAGCACGCGCAGCTTGACGGCCATGGGCAAGGGCACTTTAGTGCACTAAGGCGCGGGCGGCGATTCCGGACAGCCACGCGCGCAGCTGACGGAGATCGCGCCGCGCGGGCTGACCCGCACGGTGACCGCGCCGTCGCGGTCGGTGCGCAGCACGCGCGCACCGCTGGCGGTGTAGCGGGCCAGCACCTGCGGGTCGGGGAAACGGAACCGGTTCTGCCAGCCCAGCGAGATCACCGCCAGCCGGGGTGCCACCGCCGCGATCAGCTCGGGCGACGACGAAGTCCGGCTGCCGTGGTGAGGGACCTTGAGCAGGTCTGCCGCCACGCGATCACCGACGGCTTGCCGTCCCACCAGCTCGCCCTCGCCATCGGCTTCCAGATCGCCGGGGAACAGCGCGGCCCGGCCCGCGAAGTCGACGCGCAACACCAGCGACGCGTCGTTGACGGTGAGCCCGACCGGCGCGCCGATATGATCCTCCCACCAGGGGCCGAGCGGAGTGACCGCCAGCGCGCCGACGGCCAGCGGCGCGGGCACCGGCAAGGCCACCCCGCGCCGGCGCGCCGTCGCCAGCAGCCGCGCGTACTCCGGGTTGTGCCCGTCGTCGCCGCTGGTCCACAGCCGCGCGACGGGAAACCGTTCCAGCACCCGGTGCAATCCGTTGAGATGATCGGGATGGGGATGGGACAGCGCGACCAGGTCCAGGCGAGTCACGCCGCGCCCGCGCAGCAGCGGCTCGATGACCCGTTCACCGGGATCGAACGCGCCGTCGAAGCTGCCGCCGCCGTCGATCAGCAGCGCGCCGCCGCCGGGCGCCTCGATCAGCGCCGCGTCGCCCTGGCCCACGTCGAGGAAGGTGATGCGCAGGTCGCGATCAGCACGCCGCGCCAGCTCGCGCGCCGCCAGGCTGGCGATGGCGCCCGCGAGCGCCAGCCCGGCGCCGGCCAGCAACCGGCGCCGGCGCACCGGGGGACGCGGCCCGGCGGCGCCCAGCGCCAGCACGGCGGCTGCGATCAGCGCCAGCGTCTCGAACCAGTCGGGCATGCGGCACAACCAGACCGGCGCGTACGCGCCGAACCGGGCCGCGGCGCCGAGCGCGAAGCGCGCGGCCAGGCCGGCGATACGCAGCGGGAGCCATCCGGCCGCGGGCCAGACCGCCGCCAGCGCCGCGCCCGCGAGACCGAAAGGCACGACCACCATCTCGACCAGCGGGACCAGCACCAGGTTGCCGAGCGGGGCCGCCGGCGCGATCTCGCCGAAGTGGTGGGCGCCCAGGGGCGCGGTCACCGCCGTGGCCGAGATCGTCGCCGCGCCGAACCTCCACAACCAGACCGCGAGCCGCCGCCAACCGGTGGCGGCGCGCGCGGCGCGTGGGCCCAGCGCGCGCGCCAGGAGCGCGATGCCCGCCACCGACGCCAGCGAAAGCTGCAGCGACACGTCGAGCAGCAACAGCGGCGAACCCAGCAGCAGCGCCAGGGCCGCCAGGCCCAGCGTCGCCGGCGCCGACGCGGGCCGGTTGACCAGCACGCCGGTCAGCGCCACCCCGATCATCAGGGCCGATCGCATCGTGGCCACCGCCTCGCCGGTGAGCAGCACGAAGAAACCGACAGCGGGCAGCGCCAGGCAGGCGGCGACCGCGTGCGGGCTGGCGTAAAGGGGCAGCGCGGGCAGTGACGAGAGCAGTCGACGCAACCCGACCAGGAAGATCACCGCGACCGCGGCCAGGTGCAGCCCCGAGACCGACAGCACGTGGCTGGCGCCGGCGGCGCGAAACCCGGCCTCGACGGTGGCGTCGACGCCGCGTCGATCGCCCAGCACGGCGGTCTGCAGGAATGCCGCCGCGTCGCCGGCGACGGCGCGCGCGATCGCGGACCGCATCGCGCGGCGCGCGCGAAAGGCCAGGGCGCGCGCCCCGGTCAGCGCCGACGCGTCGGCGGCCGGCAAGCGCGCGATGGCCGAGGGGTCTCCCACGCCGGCCAGCAGATCGACGCCGGCGCTGCGCAGCGACAGCGTCGGATCGGGCAGCCCGGGGTTGCTGAGCCCGCGCAGCGCCCGCAGGCGCGCCGAAAATCGGATGCGCTCGCCGGGCGCGAAGTCGGGCCACCCGGTGACCACGCTGAGCGCGAGGCGCGCCGGGGTCGGCGCCAGGTCCAGGTCACCCACGCCGTCGACGCACTCGACGTCGGCGACAAGGCGCGCCCCGCGCGCCGCCACCTCGGGTCCGTGCACCACGCGCGCGACCACCCGCGAAGGCTCTTGCGACGCGATGGCCGCCGCGAGCGCCGGCGACAGCCGGGCGGGAACTTGCGCGCGCGCCGCGCAGGCGATCCCGGCGCCCAGGCACAGCAGCGCGCCGCCGAGGACGCGGGCGCGGCTGAGCAGGCCGGTGGCGAGCCCCGCGGCGACCACGGCGGCGGCCAGCGCCATGCCGGCGGGGACCGACAGCGCGCCGACCAGGGCGACGGCGACACCGACCGCGAATGCGATGGACCACAGCGCAAGCGCCACGCGGAGCTATCGGACGCGAGGCCGCGGTGGTTGCGGGGGACGTGCGTCGCGTCTCGCAAGGCCTGCCCTCTCCCCGGCCCTCTCCCGCGGACGGGCGAGGGTGACGCGTTCTTGGGCGCGGTGGTGATTCGGCGCTTCCTCTTTCCGGACCTCCCTCCCTCGATTCCGGCGCCCCCACGGACGGTGAACCGAGGGAGGGAAGTCCGTAGAGCAGAGCCGCTGAACCACCGCCCCCATCGAAAGACAAGTCACCCTCGCCCGTCCGCGGGAGAGGGCCGGGGAGAGGGCAGGCCTTGCGTGACCCGACGCCCGCGACCCTCTCCCGTCAGCCGCCCGCGCCCATCACCGCGTCGAGGCTGTCCGCCATGATCGCGGCCATCTCGTCGATGTCCTCGGGCGGGGTGGTCAGCGGCGGGAACAGGTACAGGGTGTCGCCCAGCGGGCGCAGCAGGGCGCCGCGGCGGACGGCCTCGCGGTAGACGCGGTAGCCGGTGCGCCGGCGCGCGTCCAGCGAGTGGCCGTCGGCGTCGCGGATGTCGACGGCTGCCATCATGCCGCAGCCGCGCACGCCGCGCAGATAGGAACGGCGCGCGGCGATGCCGGCCAGCGCGTGGCGCAGGCGCGGTCCGTGCGCCGCGACCCGGTCGAGGATGCCCTCGCCCGCGTATACGTCGAGCGCGGCGTTGGCGACGGCGACGGCGAGCGCGTTGCCCGTATAGGTGTTGGAGTGCAAGAACGCGCGTCCTTCGTGGTAGTCCGCGTCGAAGAGCCCGGCGATCGCGTCGGTGGTCAGCACCGCCGACAGCGGCAGGAAGCCCCCGGTCAGCCCCTTGGACAGCACGGCGAAGTCGGGCAGAGACCCCGGCGCGCCGCCGGCCGGCGCCAGGTGGCTGGCCAGCATCGCCCCGCAGCGCCCCATGCCGGCCGCGATCTCGTCGGCGATCAGGAACACATCATGTGCGCGCGACCATTCGCGCAGCCGCGGCAACAGATCCGGGCTGTACAGCATCATCTGCCCCGCCGCCTGCAGCACCGGCTCGTAGACGATGGCGGCCAGCTCGCCGGCGATCGGCGCTAGCGCCGCCTCGATGGCCGGCCACTCGGCGCCGGCGTCCAGCCAGCGCGGATCATCGGGGCCGCTGCGGTAGGGCAACCCACCGAGCTTGCTGACCGGGAAGAGCAGCGGCGCGTAAGGCGCGGCGTACAGCCCGCAATCGCCCACCGACAGAGTGGCCAGCGTCTCGCCGTGATATCCGTTGGCCAGCGACGCGAAGCGGGTGCGGCGCGGCTGGCCGCGCTGTGCCTGCCCCTGGATCGCCATCTTGAGCGCGATCTCGACCGCGGTCGAGCCGTTGTCAGCCAGGAAGACTTTGCCAAAATGGCCGGCGCGCCGGCCGCCGGGCGCGTGCGCGCTGAACGCCGCCGACGGCAGGCCGTTGCCGACCGCCAGCAGACGCTCGCACAGGCGCACCAGGCCGGCGCTGGTGGTGTTGGCGACGATCACATGCTCGAAACGGTCGAGCTGCTCGATCAACGCCGCCTTGAGCCTGGGGTGGCCGTGCCCAAGCGACTTGCACCACCAGCTGGATATGGCATCCAGGATTTGGCGTCCGTCGGACAATGTAAGACGGGAGCCAGCGGCACCAACTACATCCAGTGGGGGAAAGTCCTGGTAGTCCCGCATCTGGCTGCACGGATGCCAGAATGCAAGAAGATCTCTCGCGGTGAGCTCGTTCGCCACATCACCGGCCATCTCACGGAAAAAAAGGCGTTTGTCCTCGGACATTTCCAGGCAGATTTAACGCCCTTTTCATCGAAACGATACGTGCCGTTTACGCGGGCCGAGCTAAAGTCGCCCGTCTTCGAAGGTCGAACCCCAGACTGAGCATTCCAAAGAAGGAGATTATTTCCGTGCCTAACAATGATTGGGTGGTGCAACGGCGGGCCGGGGTAGCAGAGTCTCGCGCGAACAGTGTGATCTATATTGGGCGTGCTTCGTTCCGGATGGAGCCGCCACCCCTGCTGCCCCACGATCCTGGCGCAACCCCCGCCCCGCAGGTAGAGCTCCTGGAGACCGATGATGGCAGCGGTCCCGCCGATGCTGGCATCGATCGTCCGGGCCTCGATGTTTCCTTCACCTCCGCGACCCCCTACGACGAGGGCGAGGCGCCCTATCTGCGCCAGCGGACCGAGGCCGCCGGCGGCGCGACACCCACTCCCATGGTCGATCTGACCGATCTGGCCGTGGCTCTGCCCGAAACGCCGGCCCCCATCGCGGAGCTGCGACCGCTGCCGGCGCTCGACCCGGCCGACGCGACCGCGGTGACGCCACTGCCCATCGTCACCAGGCCGTCTCGTGTGACGCTGTCCCGGCCGCGTCTGGCGGGCCTGGGTGTGCTGGCGTTCTCCGCGGGTCTGTTGACCGCGGCGACCGCGGGCGTCCTGGCACGCCCCGCGCGCACGGTGCCTGTCGTGCAAAGCGCGCCGCCGGCTCCGGCGCGCGCACCGATCGCGAACCTGACGGGCGCGAGCGCACCGGTCCTGGTCGCCACCGAAGTCACCGCTCCGGCTGCGGCTGCGCCCGAGGTCAACGCTGCCGTCGCGGCGGCATCCGCGCCCACCGAAGCGCGCGACGCGATCGAACCCGCGGCTCCCCCGCCCGCGCCGGTGACGAAGACGGTGGCGGCCCCCGCCGGAAAAGCGCACGGCAAGACAGCCGCGCCGGTGCGCGGGCGCGCGCGTACGCCCACCCCGGGCCGGTCGGGCACGAGCGGCGACTCACTCCAGGGCGAATCGACGCTGGTGATTCGGACCACCGCCGGGGCTGAGCCCGGCGACGTCGATGTCAAGAGAACGCCGCGCGCCACGGCGCCCAAACGACAGGCGAACTGGGTCGACCCCTTCGCTGAATAGCCCGCGCGGCGACGCGACCTCCGCGATCCCCCGTCGCTGAGCGCGTCGGGTTTCTGTTCCTCGAGCCCGCCCCACTGAACGCGCAAGTGACAGGCGCGCGACCACCCCGGTCGCGCGCCTTCGTGTAACTTTACATATGGGCAATCACCAGGACATGCAGTACCAGTAGCTTGGTGACCAGCCGCTCGATGCCCCCGGGAAGCAAACGCCGCTGGATCTGGATCGTCGCCCTTTTGCTGGTCGCAGGCGGTGGCGCCTACTTGCTGCGCCAGCGCCTGGCTGGCCCCCGGGGTCCCAAGTTCGAGACCACCACCGTCGACCGCGGATCGATCACCGCCAAGGTGTCGGCGACCGGAACGCTGTCGGCGCTGGTCACCGTCCAGGTCGGCACCCAGGTCTCGGGCCGGGTCGAGAAGATCCTGGTCGACTTCAACTCGAAGGTGACGAAGGGGCAGGTGATCGCCAAGATCGATCCCCTGCTGTTCCAGGCCGCGCTGGAGCAGGCGCGCGCCAACTACGCCGCCGGCGAGGGCAACATCATGAAGCTGACCGCGCGCGCCGAGGACGCCCGGCTGCAACACGAGCGCGCCCAGGCGCTGTTCGACCGCAAGGCCATCGCCCAGCAGGACCTGGACACCGCGCGCGCCAACGCGCGCGCCGCCGAGGGCGACCTGGCGGCCGCGAGGGGCCAGCTCCAGCAGGCCAAGGCCTCGCTGCATCAGGCGGAGGTGAATCTCCAGTACACGACGATCGTATCGCCGACGACCGGCGTGGTGATCTCACGCAACGTCGACGTCGGCCAGACGGTCGCGGCCTCGCTGTCGGCGCCGACGCTGTTCCTGATCGCCGAGGACCTGACCAAGATGCAGGTCGACACCAGCGTCAGCGAGGCCGACATCGGCAAGCTCAAGCCCGGGATGGCGGCCACCTTCACCGTCGACGCCTACCCGACCAAGACCTTCCGCGGCGAGATCCGCCAGCTGCGCAACGCGCCCCAGACGGTGCAGAACGTGGTCACCTACGACGCGGTCATCGACGTATCCAACCCCAACCTCGAGCTGCGGCCGGGCATGACCGCCAACGTCACTTTCGTCTACGACCAGCGCGACGCCGCCCTGCGGGTGGTGAACGCCGCGCTCCGCTTTCAGCCGCCACCCGAGCTGGTCAAGGGACGCGCCGAGGGCGCGGCGGGCGAACGCGCCGGCGGCAATCGCCCCGACGGCGGCGCGCGCGCCGGCGGTGGTGGAGCAGGCCGGCCGCGCTCCGGCGCAGCCGGCGCCGACGGCGGCGGCACCCGGCCGGGCGGCGGACGCACGCGGCGCCAGGGCGGGCCCGGCTCGGACCAGCGCACGCTGTGGACGCTGCGTGACGGCGCCATCGCGCCCGTCGCCGTCCGCGTCGGCATCACCGACGGGATCTTCACCGAGATCGAGGGCCGCGAGCTGCACGAGGGCGACCAGATCGTCACTGACGTCGAAGGCGCGGGCGACGACAAGAAACCGCCCGCCGGCGCCAACCAGATGCGGCGGATGTTCTGAGCCGATGTCCACGTCCGGCCCCGCTCCCGCTGCCGTCATCGACGTCGAGAAGGTCACCAAGACCTACCACACCGGCGACGTCGACGTGCAGGCCCTGCGCGGCGTCGACCTCACCATCCGCAAGGGCGAGTTCGTCGCGGTCATGGGCGCGTCGGGTTCGGGCAAGTCGACGCTGATGAACATCCTGGGTGGGCTCGACTATCCGACGACGGGCGAGTACCGCCTGGACGGCGAGCCGATCTCGCGCCTCGACTCCGACGGTCTGGCCGCCATCCGCAACCGCACGCTGGGCTTCGTGTTCCAGAGCTTCAATCTGCTGTCACGCACCAGCGCTCTCGACAACGTCGAGCTGCCGCTGCTGTACGCCGACGTGCCGGCGCGCGAGCGCCACAAGCTGGCGCTGGAGTCGCTGACCCGCGTCGGGCTGGCCGATCGCATCGACCACCATCCGAACCAGATGTCGGGCGGCCAGCAGCAGCGGGTGGCGATCGCGCGCGCGCTGGTGACCCAGCCCAAGGTGATCCTGGCCGACGAACCGACCGGCAACCTCGACTCGGAGACCAGCATCGAGGTCATGATCCTGTTCCAGGAGCTGTGGCGCGCCGGCATCACCATCGTGGTGGTGACCCACGAGCCCGACGTCGCTTCCTTCGCGGAGCGCGTCGTCATGATGAAGGACGGCAGGGTCAAGAGCGATCGCCGGCAGGACCCGCGCGACGCGCGCCAGGCGCTGGCCGAGGAGGTGGCACAGCGCGAGCGGGAGCACGCCGAAGAAGAGCGCCACGCGCGGGGAGGCCATCCATGACATCGCTGCAGACCATGCGCATCGCCGGGCGCGCGCTGCTGCGCAACAAGCTGCGCTCGTTCCTGACCGCGCTCGGCATCATCATCGGCGTCGGCGCGGTGATCGCCATGGTCGCCATCGGCGACGGAGCCAAGTCGATGGTGGAGCAGCAGTTCGCGGCCATGGGCTCCAATCTGCTGATCATCCAGTCGGGCAGCACCACCTCGGGCGGGTCGCGGGGCGGCTTCGGGTCGCAGCCGACGCTGACCTGGGACGACATGGCGGCCATCAAGCGCGAGATCTCGGCGGTCAAGTATGTTGCGCCGCAGCTGCGCGCCAACGATCAGGTGCTCAATGAAGAGCAGAACTGGAACACCCAGATCAACGGCACGACGCCCGACTTTTTCCTGATCCGCAGCTGGCCGATGGCGCTGGGCCAGCCCATGTCGCAGGCCGACGTCGACGGCGCCACCAAGACCGTGGTGCTGGGCCGGACCGTGGTCGACAAGCTGTACGGGCCCAACGCCGATCCGGTCGGCCAGAGCGTGCGCATCCGCAATGTGCCGTTCCTGGTGGTGGGCGTGCTGGCCAAGAAGGGGCAGTCGGCCAGCGGGCAGGACTACGACGACGCGGTCTTCATCCCCTCGTCGACCTTCCAGGCCAAGATCCAGGGCGGGCTCAAGCAATACCTCAAGGGCGTGATCATCGTCAGCGCCACCGGGGCCGACGCCACCGCGCGCGCCGAGCGCCAGATCACCGCGCTGCTCAAGGAGCGCCACCACCTGCGCAACACGACCGAAGACGACTTTTCGATCCGCAACCTGGCCGAGCTGGCCAACGCGCAGCAGGAGGGCACGCGCACCCTGACCACGCTGCTGGCCAGCATAGCCGCGGTGTCGCTGCTGGTGGGCGGCGTCGGTATCATGAACATCATGCTGGTCAGCGTCACCGAGCGGACGCGCGAGATCGGCCTGCGCATGGCGGTGGGCGCGCGCCGCGCCGACATCCTGTACCAGTTCCTGGTCGAATCACTCACGCTGTCGATCGCGGGCGGCGTGGTCGGCATCGCCACCGGCCTGGGGGTCGCGCAGCAACTGTCGACCCGCTTCGACTGGCCATTGTTGATCCGGCCGCAGGTGATCTTCGTCGCCGTCGGCTTCAGCGCGCTGGTCGGCGTCGGCTTCGGCCTTTACCCGGCGCGCAAGGCGTCGCGACTCGACCCCATCGAAGCCTTGAGGTTCGAATGAGGCGGGCCGGCGCGCATTGGCTGCGATGGCTGCGATGGCCGCTGGGCCTGTCGTTGCTGCTGAGCGCGGCGGCCTGGGTCCTGCCGGCGCGCTCGGCCGAGCCGGAGCTGCCCTCGACGCTGACCCTCGACGCCGCGCTGGACATCGCGCGCAGGCATCAGCCCGACCTGCGCCAGGCGCACGCCAACACCGAGGCCGCCGAGGCGCGCGTCGACCAGGCGCGCGCCGGGCTGCTGCCGCAGGTCAGCGCCAGCGCGTCCTACGCGCGCAGCACCAACAACGTCGCGCCCACGGTGCAAACCTACACCGGCGGCGGCGGCATCGGCGGAGGCAACCCGGGGCGTTCCAGCTTCGACACCGTCAACAGCTTTCGCAGCAGCCTCAGCGCCTCACAGCTGCTGTGGGATTTCGGCCAGACCACCGGCCGTCGCGATCAGGCGCGCGCCAACGCCGACGTGCAGGCGCGCAACGAAAAGACCGCGGCGCTGATCGCCGACCTCAACGTGCGCGCGGCCTTCTACACCGCCAGCACCGCGCGCGGCGCGGTCGACGCGGCCAAGGAGACCCTGGCCAACCAGAACCGCCACCTGGAGCAGATCCAGGCCTTCGTCGATCTCGGGCGTAGCCCGCCCATCGATCTGCTGCAGGCCAAGGTCGACCAGGCCAACGCCGAGGTGCAGCTGATCAACGCCCAGAACGACTACGCGACGGCGCGCGCGGTGCTGAACCAGACCATGGGCGTGGAATCGTCCATCCACTACGAGGTGCAGCAGACCATCAGCGCGCCGGTCGAGGGCGAATCGTCGTCGCTGTCGACGCTGGTCGAGCTGGCGATCGCGGCGCGGCCGGAGATCGCCGCCTTGCGCGACCAGCAGCGGGCGCAGGAGCTGGCGAACCGGGCCAATCGCGCGCGCTATCTGCCGTCGCTGGGCTTGCAGGCGAACGGCAGCTACAACGGGCTCGAGCTGGACCGCCTGGTCTGGAACCTCAGCGCGGCGGTCAACCTGTCGTGGCTGATCTACGACGGCGGCAACGTGCGCGGCATCCTGCGCGAAGGCGCGGCTAACCTGGCGGCGCTGGCGGCGCAGATCGACAGCATCCGGCTTCAGATCCGCGTGGAGGTGGAGCAAGCGCAGCTGGCGGTCAGCGCGGCCAAGGCGGCGCTGGGCGCGTCTGACCGCTCGCTCAGCAACGCGCGCGCGCGCCTGGACCTGGCCGAGGTGCGCTACCGCACGGGCGTCGGAAACGGCATCGAGCTCAGCGACGCTCAGCTGGCCGCCACCAACGCCGCCTTCCAGAAGCTGCAGGCCCAGCTCAGGCTCGACACCGCGAGAGCCCAGCTGACCAAGGCCCTGGCGCGAACCTGAGCTGCCCGGGCTCTGGAACACCGCACGGTTTGAATGAGCCGTCATCTCCCGGTCAAGGTCAAGGTCAAGGGCCTCGGGCCTCGGGCCTCAGACCTCTGGAGGATTCTTCACTGGAGGCCGGAGGCCCGAACGCCAGAGGCCCCTTTCCGCGCGCTGGCCCTAGCTTTCAAACCGTTCGGTGCCCTGGGCTTTGCGGGGCTGCTAATCTTCCGGCGTGCGCCGGACCTTCGCTGCTCTCGGGCTGGTGGCCGCCGCGGCGTGTGGGGGCGGCAAGGGCGCGCCGCAGCCGCAGCCGTCGCGCCCGCACGTCATCACGATCGACATCGACGACCATGGGCTGGCCGGCTTGTGGATGGCCAACGCGCCCCACCTGAGGGGGCTGATCGCGCGCGGCACCCTGGCCTATTCGCGGGTGCTGGTGCCGACTCACAGCAACCAGAACAACATCGCGCTGCTGTCCGGCCAGTACCCCGAAGGACACAGCGTGCCGTCGAACTCCTGGTTGTCGCGCGCGCGGGACTTCGCCCCGCCGCTGGCGGTGTCCGGCCTGGACCTGGGCGACTACGCGGTGTGGGAGCACAACCCGCTGCGCGTGCGCGGCGACAGCGTCTACCAGGCGGTGCGGCGGGCCGGGGAACGAAGCGTCTACTTCGGCCAGCTGCCGCCGTTCGAGGCCGGCGCCGACGAGGTCCACCTCACGATCCTGGGCGCGTCGTTCAGCGGGAACATGATCACCGCCAACCTGGCGTCGGGCATCATGACCGACTTGCTGCACTACCCGAAGAGCGTGGTCGACGGCTACCACCTGCAGGGCCCGCCACCCGCCGGCCAGACCTATTTGCAGTTCACCGTGCGCCAGGCCGCGAAGTTCGTGCGCGCCACCACCGCGCAGAACCCGATGCCGGACTTCATGTTCATCTGGGACTTCATCGCCATCGACGGCGATCCGACCTCGACCTACGGCGCGGGCGGATCGGCGATCGTGAAGATCGTCGAGGACTTCGACCAGGCGCTGGGCGATCTGCTGGCGGCGCTGACGGACAAGGGACTGCTCGACGACACCAACATCCTTTTCACCCTCGACCACGGCAAGGTCGATACCCACAACCAGGTGGCGCTGGGTTCGCAAGGCCAGAGCATGAGCTCGGGCGGCGCGACCGTGCTCGCCGACGGCCAGCTGGGCGCGCGGGTCGCGGCGCGTGGCCCGCAGCTGGGCATCTCGGCCAGCGACTACACCATCCTGAACGAAGACGGCGACGCTCTGGTCTACGCGCGCGTCCCGGGCGCGGGCACGGCGGCGGGCGCGGCGCGCCAGGCCGAGGTGACCCGGGCGCTGCTGACCATCATCCAGTCTGGCGAGATCACCGGCCTCGACATCACCCGCACCATGACCGCCGATGGCGCGCTGCGCACCCGCACGTTCCACGACTTCCGCGCCTCGGGGCCCAACCAGGCCGACATCCTGGTCTACCCGCAGGAGGAGTGGACGCTGAACCAGGTCGACCAGAACAACAGCGCGCCCGGTCCTTTCCAGGAGCACACCGCATTCCCCTTTGGCCGCCACGGCGGTTTCGCCGCCGACGAGCTGTACGTGCCTTTGATCATGGCCGGTCCAGCCTTCAAGCAAGGCGTCATCATCCCCCACCCCGTCGAGCATCCCGACGTCGCGCCGACGGCGCTGGCGCCGCTTGCCAGCGCGCGCCTGGACACGGCGGCGCGCGGGCCGATCCGCGCCGCGCTGGCCGGCGATCCCGCCGAGACTCTGCCGCAACCGGCGGATCTGTCCAGCTCGCGGATCGCGGTGCTCGACGCCAGCGGCTACGGCGCCCCGCTCTCGCTGGCGGGCGCCGCCGCGGGCAGCGCGGTGATCATCGACCTCGCGGGCGTTTACCAGCAGGAGCTCTTCGAGAATGACGGGACGGCAACAGCGGCGCAGCCGGTGCGCGATCTGGCCGCCGGCGGGACCCTGTTCAACGACATCTGGGCGCGCAGCCGCGACTGGCCGGTGAACGAATACCAGATGCTGGCGGGAGGTTACCCGACCTCACCGCAGTTCGCAGTGGCCGCCGAGGACGATCCCACCCAGACGGTGGCGCCCGGGCCCGGTCTGCTGCAGATGCCGCCGGTGCCCGGGTTCATCGCCAACCGGGCAGCCTACGAGGCCTGGCGGCAGCCCGCGCCATTCGCGCGCGAATCGCTGTTCGATGCGGCCCACGCGCTGGGCCTGACCACGGCGCTGATCGGCCAGCCCGACTTCCACGCGCTGCACCTGGCTGGCAGCTCCATCGACGTCACCGTCGCCACCGACGCGGCCGGCGCCGCCGCCGCGCTCCACGATCTGCGCGCGCAGCACCCGCGCTGGCTGGCGGTGGTCGCGCTCGGGGGCGCCCGCGCCGGTTCGCACACCGACGCCGCGGGGCAGGAGCAGCTGGCCGCGCTGGCGAGCGCAGCCGCCGCGATCGCCCGCGAGGCCGAGGGCGCGCTGGTCGCCATCACCAGCCGTGGCGCGACGGAGATCGACGCCCCCGATCACGATCTGTATGGCCCGGGCAGCTCGCGGCACGTCCCGCTGCTCCTGCTGGGGCCCAACGTGCGCGCCGGCGTGGTCAGCGGACAGCCCGGATCACTGGCCGACCTGCCCGCGACGATCCTGTTCGGCCTGGGCGCCGCCACGGTCAGCGACGTCGGCACCGGGACCTGGGCACAGGGAACCAGCGTGGGCGGCGTGCCGCAACCGACACCGAACGGCGCGACCGAGGGTCGCGCGCTGGTGCGGGGGTACCTGACGCGTTGAGGGCCTCGGGCCTCGGGCCTCAGACCTCTGGAGGACTCTTCACTGGGAGGTCCGAGGCCCGAGGCCAGAGGCCCCTCGAGGCGCGGTGGCCCCCGCTTTCAAACCGTTCGGGGCTCTGGGGAATGGGGGCAAAGCCCGACGCACACTTCGAGGTATCATCGACCGGGCGGTGAGCTCCAAGCGCGGCGCAGTGGTCCACGAACCTCACAACGAAGCGGTGCAGATCGCCGGGCGCCTTTCGGCTGAAGGGCGTTTCGCGGACGCCGAACGGACCTACCGCGCGGCGCTCGAGCAAGATCCGAGCTGGACGCTCGGCTGGCAGTCGCTGGGCGTGCTGCTGATGGAGAACGACCAGCTAG
>DASRQZ010000013.1:0-43288 GCA_035696125.1 Polyangia bacterium | reverse complement strand
GCAGCCCCGCGCGACCGCCGTCGATGTCATCGACGGCGAGCTCGTCGTCGAGCTCGAGGACGGGCGCAGCGTCCACGTACCGCTGGAGTGGTTCCCGAAGCTACGCGACGCCGCGCCCGAGGATCTTGCCGAGTGGCGCCTAGTCGGCCACGGCGTCGGCATCCATTGGCCAAAGCTCGACGAGGACATCTCGGTACGTGGACTTTTACTCCCGGCGCGCGCGGCTCAGTCCGCGTAGCGGCGGAACAGCAGCCCTCGCAGAAGCTGAGCGCGCAGGCCGCCGTCACGGGGCCAACGGCGAGGCGAGCATTCCCTGCAGCTCAGCGGCATGGACGGATGCGGAGGCCGGTCGGGACGTGACGGTGCCAGACCGCGGCGGCGGGTGGGCAAGGTCGCGTGGGCGCGGGCGTCGCCGGTCCTGCCACCGTCGGGCTGCGCCGCTCCGACCGGGCGATGGCATGCGTCCGAAACGAAAAACAGCCAGGCGACGAAGGCGTCTTGGGCTCCGGTGCGCATACTCACCATCGGTGGATCGGGGCGGTTTCGATGGCCACCCGCGGAGCATCAATGGCGGCCCGAGCGTCGTCCAGGGGTATTTCATCGCGAGCCCTAACCGGCGCACGCGATCGACTATCCCGCCGAAAAGCAGCGAAGGCTGGGCCAGCTCGTGTGCGGAGGGTGGCCGGGCGCGCGAGAGCCAACGAATATGATTATCCGACCTCCGGACCTCTCCCGAGACGGCAAGGGCGCCCTTGAAAGGCGATTTGGTCAAAAGTGACGGACGGCGGAGTGCCCACACCCGCGGGCAGCGGTACTCGGCTCAAGACAACGCTCGCATGCAGCCCGGCCCCGCGGGTCAGTTCACCGTGACTGCGTCGACGTCGAGCTGGACGAATTGACCCGAATTCACCGAGCCCGGGACCCCCGCCGGCATCAGGATCGGGGCGGTGGTGTTCGAGATCAGGTGGCCATTGCCGTCATGGACCTGCACCGTCACCCTGGCGCCCGCGGCGACGGGGATCGTTTCCTGAAAGTCGAGCAACCGGACCGCGTGCGTGAGCTGCACGGCGTTGAACGCGTTGACGAAGTAGTGCTGCGAGGGATTGGTGACGATGATCTGCCACTGCTGGTACTGGCCTTCGTTCAAGTTGTCGGCGAATGGCGTGCCACCAGTGTTGAAGTTCACCGGAGTCCCGGTGGTTCCACCCTGGACGTGGGTCGGCTCGACGACCCCGCGAATGTGGAACTTGACCTGATAAACCGTTCCGCTCGTCCCCCCCATCACCGCCGCCTTCGAACCGGTGAACGGCAGCGCGTCGGTGTTGACAACGTGCAAACAGACCGCGCCGCCCTGCATCGTGCCGCACGCGTCGTCGAAGCGCAGCCCGTTGAGCGCCGCCGCCGCGGCCGTGGGGTCGGCGGGCGCACCGCCTGTCCCGGCGGTCATCCCGCCGATCCCGACCGCGCCACCTGCACCGCTGGAGGTTGCCCCACCTCCGCCCGTGGTTCCGCCGGCCCCGGTAGAACCGCCCACGCCGGCAGTCATCCCACCCGTGCCGGTCCCACCGGTTCCGGTCGCTTCATTCCCGCCCGCGCCGGTGGAGGGGGATGGCGCAGACAAGCCGCAGCCCGCGACGGCGATTGTCACGGAAACGGCGGAAAGCAAAATGCGGCGCATGGAGACTCCTTTGGGTGGTGTTCAGACCTGCACCGGAGCTAGGTCTAACTTGAAGTGGGTTGAGACTCTAGAGGTAGCTCACCAAAATTCATCACCCGCCCCCACCCCGCCTGGGGTATCGGTGTAGGCCCTTGCTGTTTGTTGAGCCGTCTAGCGACGGCCACGCCGCCTGTAGCCAAACACGGTTCTACCCCCACTCCCCCCCGATGGAGGCCCAGCGCATGAAGATTCCCAGGTTCGTGACCAAGGAAGCCGTCCTTTGGGCCGCGATCGCCGCGGTGCTTCTGGTCGTTACCCCCGGCGCGGCGCTGGCCGAGGTGAGCATCTACGACAACAACGGCTGGTCGATCGCGTTTGACGGCCGGACTGCCGGATTCTACAGCTACGGGTTCGGCGATAGCACGCCGCATCTTCCCAACGGCCAGCCGTCGACCGGCGGGCTCATCTGGACCGGCTTCACCACCCAGCCCGCCCAGGACCCGGCGATGTGCACCATGGGCGGATTCGCCAACGGGAAACCCTGCACATTCACGGCTTCCCGCATTCATAGCGGCTTCGTCGGAAACATCTTCGGCTTCACCGCCCGCCACAAGATCTCCGAAAACCTGATGGTAACCGGCCGCATCGCGCTCTGGTGGCCCATCGAAACTGACCAGTATCGGGGCTTTTCGTCGATGTCGCCGGATCCGCGCGAGTCGTACGCCAAGCTCGAGGGTCCCTGGGGCAACGTGCTCTTCGGCCGCACCCTCGGATTGCACGACCGCGGCAGCACCCTGGTTGACTACTACTACGCCGACGGATCGTCGATCGGCAGCCCGTGCAACGTCACCCAGCAAGGTCCGCTATGTGGGCACATCGGCTACGGATATCAGTTCCCAGGCTACAACGCCGGGATAATCTACAGCACACCGCTGGCGTCCGGTTTCCAGCTCTCGGCCGGGATCTACGATCCGGTCCGCATCGGCCTCTCGGCCGTGCTGCTGAGCATCCTCTCTTACCCCCGCGTCGAGAGCGAGGCGACCTACACGCTCAAGAGTGACCGGCTGTTTTTCACCCTTTACGGCAACGGGATGTGGCAGCAAGCCAAGGGGTTCATTGACGCCACTCCATTGACCGCTAACGCCTACGGCGTGTCCGGCGGCGGACGCATCGAGTTCATGGGCTTAAAGCTCGGGGGCGGCGCCAACTTCGACGTCGGCGGCGGTGACCTGTCGGGCCTGGTCGGCGACGTGCCGATCGATCGCGCCGGCAAGCTCCGGCACGTGACGGGATTCATGGGCCAGGCCATGTACTCGACGGCGAGCTGGGATTTCTCCGCCGGCGCCGGCGAGACGCGGGTGCAGGAGACCAGCGATGACGTCACCCGGGGGCTCAGCGTCATCAAGACCCGGCTCGGCTTCAACGGCACGATCAACTACCGCCTCGACAGCTCGGTCGTCTTCAATGCCCAGTATTTCCGCGCCCAGCACGTGTTCTGGCTCGGGGAGAAGCAGGCGCTGAACTTCATTCACGGCGGCATGACGTTCACCTGGTAGCGGTGAACCCGGCGATGGAGGCAGACGAGAACTGACCTGTCTCTCCGCTGCTGGGGCGCGGCACGAAAACGCGTTCTGGCGCGTAGTCCGAGCCAGGCTCCAGGATTTTGGGGCTTTTGGACGATGGCGTGCTCGGCGGACTCTGACCAGCCTCAGCCGGGAGGGCGCGTAGGCGAGCGCGGCCCGGCCGGACGACTCGATCGGGCGCCCAGGATGGTAGATGGCCGGTAATCTTCAGATCCCTCGGACTTCCGACGAAGGATCCTGGGGAGGACGGAGATAGATGCCCGCGAGAGTGCTGATCGTCGATGGCAGCGACACCGATCGCGCAATGGTTGTGAGCCTGCTTGCCGACCTGGGGTGGGAGCTGGACCAGGCCCCCGACGGCGTCGAGGCGTTCGAGAGCGTCCTGTCGCAGAGCTACGACCTGGTGGTGACCGACGCCAGGCTGGACCGGCTGGACACGCCCGACCTCATCACCAAGCTGCGCGGCCGCGGGGTGAAGACGCCGGTGCTGGTGCTGACGACGGTGACCAAGGCGGCCACCCTGGTCGCGCTCAAGAAGCTGGGCATCGCCGACTACGTCCACAAGGCGCTGCCGCCGGAGGTCATTCGCCAGAAGATCGTCGCGCTGTTGCCCGCGGCGGCCGCGGTGCCCGTGCCGGAGGCCGTGCCCGCCGAGTCGTCGGCGGGGTTGACGATGGCGGCGGGCAGCGTGCTGCTGATCGACGGCGCCGAGGTCGAGCACCAGCGCCTGCGCGGCCTGCTCCCGCCCACCGTCACCCTGGACGCCTGCAAGACCTTCAACGAGGGGCTGGCGCGCGCGCGCAGCGGCCGGTACCGGATGCTGCTCATCGACTCCGACGCGGCCGTGCTGAACCTGGGCGGCCTCATCGCCCAGACCCACGTGCTGCAGCCGGAGGCGGTGGTGGTCGGGGTCGCCACCCTGGGCAAACATGACGAGCGCGGCGCGGTGAGGACCGCGCTGGACGCGCTGGGCTTCGACGACGTGGTCTTCAAGCCCTTCGTCGCCAGGGAGGTCTCGCTGCTGGCCGAGTGGTACTGCACCAGCTGGGACGAGCTGGTCACGGTCAAGGACGACCTCATCGAGGTTTCGCGCCTGCGCTGCCGCAAGGACCAGCGCGACCGCTATGTCCACGAGCTCGGCACGCGGCTGGAGGCGACGTTCGGGCCGCTGTCCAACGCCTGCTTCGATCGCGCGATCCTCGATTTCACCCGCGTGGACCAGCTCTCCGCCGCCGAGGCGGCCGAGTTGCTGTCCCGGCTCGATGCCGCCGCCCGCGCGCTGGGCGTCTCGCTGCTGGTGGCGGTCGCCCCTGCACTCAGCGCGGGCCTGCGCCAGTTCCAGGACAGCTTCAGCGGCGAGCAGTTCCGCTGGTTTCCCTCGGCCGCAGCGGCGCGCGCCAGCCTGACCTGAGCGGGGGGGACGGCGGTCGGTCGTCCTTGGCAGGCGCGCCGATCTCGTCTACCGTGCAAAGGGCGTCCTGTGTGTTTGTCCGGTGACCGACGGGGGTAGGTTGCGGGTCGAAAGGTTGGTCTGTGTCAGATATCCCGTCGCGGGCTGGGCTTCATCTGGTGGTCACCGTCCAGTCGCTGGCGTGCGCGCTGCCTATCGCGCTGGTGATCGAGACCATGCGGCCGTTGCCGGTGCAGCCCCTCGATCGGGCGCGGGCGCGGGCGCCCGAGGCCGTGCTGGGGGCCGCGATCATCCGCGGGCTTCCCACGCCGGTGGTCGACGCCAGCCAGCTGCTGGGTGCCGCTGGCGGCGCGCCTGCCGGGCGCTTCGTGATCCTGGGCGTGGACGGGCGCCGGGTCGCGCTGGCGGTCACCTCGGTGCAGGGGGTGCGGGGGCTGGGCGAGGGGTCATTTGCTGCCTTGCCGCCGCTGCTGGCCCAGGCCGACGGCCGGGCGGTCGCCGCCATCGGCGCGCTCGACCAGGAGCTGATGGTCTTGCTGGGCGGGGCGCGGGTGGTGCCCGAATCGGTGTTCGCGGCGCTGGCGAATGGGGCGCCGGCGTGATGAGCCAGGTCCTGGACCTTGCGGACACCGAATGGTTCCGCCGCGGCATCGCGCGCCGGCTGGGGCTGCGTTTCGAGGATTCGCGCTCGACGTTCCTGGCCGAGGTGCTGCAACGCCGGCTGGATCGGACGGGCCTGCCGACCCCGGTATACCTGAACAGCCTGGACGCGGCCGCCGGTTTCGCCGACGAGCTGCGCGAGCTGTCCCGCGAGCTGACCGTGGGCGAGACCTACTTCTTCCGCAATATCGATCAGTTCCGGGCGCTGGCCGAGGTGGTCCTGCCCGATCGCATCACGGCGCGCGCCTCGGTGCGCGTGCTCAGCTTCTTGTCGGCCGGCTGCGCCTCGGGCGAGGAGCCCTACTCGCTGGCGATGGTGGTGCGCGAGCAGGTGCTCGACCCCCGCTGGGCGGTCTCGATCCTGGCCGTCGACGTCAACCCGGCGGCGCTGGAGAAAGCGGCCGCGGGCCGCTATTCGCCGTGGTCGCTGCGCGAGACGCCGCCCGAGACCCAGGCGCGCTGGTTCAGCGGCCAGGGACGGGACCTGGCGGTCGCGCCGGCGATCCGCGACGCCGTCCGGTTCGAGGAACGCAACCTGGCCGAGGATGACCCGGTGCTGTGGCGGCCGGCCGCCTACGACCTGGTCTTCTGCCGGAACGTGCTCATGTATCACACGCCCGAGGGGGCGCAGGCAGTCGTGGGGCGCATCAGCCGCGCGCTGGCGCCAGGGGGCTACCTTTTCCTGGGGCACGCCGAGAACCTGCGCGGGTTGTCGCCAGACTTCCATCTGCGCCACACCCACGGCACGTTCTACTACCAGCGTCGCGACGCGAGCGACCAGGTTCAGCCGGCGGCGCCGGCGTACCCGGCGCTCGGAGATGTCTGGAGCGGCAGCGGCCACGGGGCGGCTGGTGCGGCACGCGCCGGGCAGCTCCCCGCGCTGCCCGACGCCGGCGAGCCCGGGACCTGGATCGAGGTCATTCGCCGCGCCACCGACCGGATCCAGCTGCTGGCGCGCGCGGGCGCGGATGGCGCGGCCCCCGTGGCGCTCGAGCGGCCATCGCAGGTCGGCGGGCGGCCGGCCGATGGCCGGCGGGTGGCGGTGGCGCGGCCGGATCTGGCGCCCATCATCGAGTCGCTGCAACGCGAGCGCTTCTCCGAAGCGCTGGGGCTGTGGCACGCGCTGCCTTCGGAGGCGGTGACCGATCCCGAGGCGCTGCTGCTGCGGGCGGCGCTGCTCACCCACAGCGGCCAGCTCGACGCCGCCGAGCGGATGTGCGCCGCGCTGCTCGAATTGGATGGTCTCAACGCCGGCGCGCATTACCTGCTGGCGTTGTGCCGCGAGGGCGCGGGCGACCGCGGCGCCGCGATCGATCACGACCAGGTCGCAGTCTATCTCGACCCCGCGTTCGCGATGCCGCGGCTGCACATGGGCCTGCTGGCCCGGCGCGCCGGGCAGCGCGAGGTCGCGCGGCGCGAGCTGGGGCTGGCGCTGCCGCTGCTCCAGCGTGAGGACGCCGCGCGCCTGCTGCTGTTCGGGGGCGGCTTCAACCGCGACACCTTGGCGGCGCTGTGCCGGGCCGAGCTGTCGGCCGCGGGGGCCGAGTCATGAGCGCCGTCGGGATGACCCAAGCGGCGGGGCCGCTGGCCGCGGCCGCGGCGACGGCGGCGCGGATGCGCGCCGAGTTCGACCGCGGCTTCGCGCTGCCGCCCCCGGTCGCCGGCGACACGCACGAAGAGTTCCTGGCGATCCGGGTGGCCGGCGATCCCTGCGCGCTGCGCCTCGCCGATCTGCTGGGCGTCTACGTCGACCGCAAGGTTGTCCCCCTGCCCAGCAGCGTGCCGACCTTGCTGGGGATCGCCAGCTTCCGCGGCGCGCTGGTCCCGGTGCACGACCTGCGCCTGTTGCTCGGCTATCCCGCGCGCGCCGACGCGCGCTGGCTGGTGCGGGTGCGGGCCGCCGCGCCGATCGGCCTGGCGTTCGACGCGCTGGAAGGGCAGTTCCGGGCCACGGCCGAGGGCGGGCTGGTGCGCGCCCTGGACGCCCTGCGTCCGGTGATCGATCTCGGCGGCGCGCTGGCCAGGCTGGGCAGCTCCGCGGCTGCCGCGCGAGCACAGGAGGAGGACTGAATGGACCGATCGATGACGGAAAAACTGCATGGCGCGCCACCCCGGACCTGGACGTTCGGGCGAAAGATCGGCGCCGGCTTCGCAGCCACCGTCGCGCTGACCGTGCTGATCGGCGCGCTGTCGATCCATGCGCTGCGCTCGGTGGTGACCAGCAAGGACCGGGTCATCACCGTCTACGCCCAGGTGCTGATCGACGCTGAACGCCTCAACGGGGCGGTCGAGCGCAGGATGTCCTCGTTGCGCGGCTACCTGTTCGCGCGTGAGGACTACTTCCTGGAGCAGTTCCGCGGCGCGCGCGCCGACATCGCCGCCGGCGAAGCGCGCCTGCACAGCCTGGTCGCCAGCGCCGAGGGCCAGCGCGCGCTGGCTGCGATGGAGCGTGCCGAGGCCGAATACCACCAGGCCGCGGACCAGATCATCGCTTTGCGCCGCGCCGACGCGTCGAGCGAGACCATCGTCCGCGCCTACCACGAAAAGCTGGCGCCCAGGCGCGACGAGCTCGAAGGTCAGCTCAAGACGTTCGTGGCTCGGGAGCGGCAGGTCCTGGAAGAAGCCAGCCAGGTGGCGACCGACGCGGCCTCGCAGAGCATGCGCCTGGTGCTGCTGATCACCGCGCTGGCGCTGGGGCTGGCGGCGTTCATCGCTTTCCTGCTCACGCGCGCGCTGACCGCGATGGTCGGCAGCTCGGTGGGCAAGGTGCAGAGCTCGTCGGCCGAGCTGCAGGCCACCGCCAGCCAGCAGGCGACCGGCGCCAAGGAGCAGGCCACGGCGATGAGCGAGATCACCACCACCATCACCGAGCTGCTGGCGACGTCGCGTCAGATCTCGGAGAGCGCGCAGCGCGTGACCCAGGTCGCCCAGCAGGCGACGGCGGCGGCGCGCAGCGGCGACGCCACCGTGGATCGCGGCGACGACGCGCTGGCCGGCACCCGGCGCCAGATCGATCTGGTGGTCGGGCACATGCTCGACCTGGGCAAGAAGTCGCAGCAGATCGGGGTGGTGCTGGACATCGTCTCCGAGCTGGCCGAGCAGACCAACATCCTGGCCATCAACGCGACGATCGAGGCCGCGGGCGCCGGTGATTCGGGCAAGCGCTTCGCGGTTGTGGCCGAGGAGATCCGCAAGCTGGCCGACCGGGTGGGTGGGTCGACCAAGGAGATCCGCGGCCTGATCGACGACGTGCGCAGCGCGGTCAACACCACGGTGATGACCACCGAGACCGGATCGAAGGCGGTCGACAGCACCTCGAAGCAGTTCAGCGAGGTGGCGGCCGCCTTCAAGCAGATCGCGACCCTGGTCTCGACCACGCTGGACGCCGCCCGCGAGATCGAGCTGTCCACCAAGCAACAGACCACCGCCGTCGAGCAGGTCAACATCGCCATCGCCAACGTGTCGCAGACCACCCGTGAGACCGAGGCCAGCTCGGCGCAGACCCTGCAGACAGTCTCGCAGCTGGCCGGGTTGTCGCGCGACCTGCTGCGCCTGGTGCGCGCCGAGGCGTGAGCGATGGCCAGCGATCCCTACAAGTACTTCCGCATCGAGGCGCGCGAGCTGTGCGCCGAGCTCGGCAAGGGCGCGCTCGACCTGGAGCACGCCGAGGGATCGGTCGACAAGGTGGCGCACCTGTTGCGGCTGGCGCACACACTCAAGGGCGCGGCGCGCGTGGTCAAGCACATCGAGATCGCCGACCTGGCCCACGCCGTCGAAGACGCCCTCGAACCCTTGCGCGCGCAGCCGGGCACGGGGGCGCGCGCCAGCGTCGACACCGTGCTGGCGCTGGTCGATCAGATCCGCGACGCGCTGGCGCGGCTGGCGGGCGCGGACGCGGCGGCGGCGGCGGCGGCGAGCCTGGCGGGCGCGCGCGCGCCGCTGGCCGCGCCGGTCGCGGAGCCGCCGCGCACGCTGCGCGCCGATCTGCGGGAGGTCGACGATCTGCTCGAGGGCCTGGCCGAGGCGCACGGCCAGCTGGGCGGGCTGCGCCGCAGCGTGGGCGACATCGAGCGCGCGCGCCGCCTGGCCGAGTTGCTGCTCGATCAGCTGGCGGCGCCCGGGCGATCGACTGCCGGAGCGGGCGCGGGCGCCAAGGCGCGCTCGCTGGCCGAGGAGCTGCGCGGCCTGGTCTCGAGCTTCGAGCAG
Organism: Polyangia bacterium; assembly: GCA_035696125.1. Classification (GTDB taxonomy): domain Bacteria; phylum Myxococcota_A; class Polyangia; order Fen-1088; family Fen-1088; genus DASRQZ01. The sequence goes on along the minus strand of DASRQZ010000013.1, from coordinate 33,771 downwards.
GGCCTGGCGCGCGGGATCGAGCGCGTCGATCGCGAGCTCTTGCAGGTGCGCCAGGTGGCGCAGCGCCTGCGCCTGCTGCCGGCGGCCGCGATGTTCAGCCTGCTCGAGCGCGCGGCGCGCGACGTGGCGACGACGCTGGGCAAGCGGGTCTCGTTCGAGACCAAGGGCGCCGACGTGCGCCTGGACGCCGACGTCCTGGGGACGGTGCAGGGCGCGCTGATGCAGGCGGTGCGCAACGCGGTCGCGCACGGGATCGAGACCGAATCCGAGCGCGCGCTGGCCGGTAAGCCGCCCGCCGGCACCGTGCGGTTGGAGATCGAGCGGCGCGGCGGTCAGGTCGCCTTTCGCTGCCGCGACGACGGCCGCGGCATCGATCGACAGGCGGTGCGCCGCGCCGCCGCGGCGCGCGGTCTATTGCCGGCTGCCGGGGCGGCGCGTCTGTCCGACGACGCGCTCATCGGGCTGCTGCTGCGGGGCGGGATCACGACGTCAGCCTCGGTGACAGCGGTGTCGGGGCGGGGTATCGGCCTCGACATCGTGCGCGAGGCGGCCGAGCGCCTGGGCGGCCGGGTCGCGGTCACCAGCGAGCCCGGCCGCGGCACCACCGTCGAGATCGCCGCGCCGGTGTCGCTGTCGTCGCTGGAGGCGCTGGTGGTCGAGGCGGGCGCCTGCACCGCCGCCATTCCACTGGAGGCGATCCGCCGCGTCGTGCGCCTGGCTCCCGGTGACCTCGCGCGGACCGCCGACGGCCAATCCATGGTGTTCGACGGCAAGGTGATCCCGTTCGTGCCCTTGTCCGAGCCGCTGCGCGCGGGAGCGCGGGTGGCCGGCGCGCAGGCGGGCGCCACCACCGCGGTGATCGTCGAGGGGGCGTCCGGTTGCGCGGCGCTGGGCGTGAACCGCCTGCGCGGCGCCGAGACGGTGGTCGTCCAGCCGCTGCCCGCGGGCTCGGGCGCCGACGCGGTGGTGGCGGGCGCGTCACTGGACGCCGAGGGCAACCCGCGGCTGGTGCTGTACCCCGAAGCGCTGGTCGCGGCGGCGGCGCGCGCCCGCGGACTGATTCGGCCCGCGCCGCGGGCGCGCCCCCCCGTGCTGGTGGTCGACGACTCGCTGACCACGCGCATGCTCGAGCAGAGCATCCTGGAGCTGGCCGGCTACGAGGTGGATCTGGCGGTCTCGGCCGAAGAGGGCCTGGAAAAGGCGGCGCGCCGCCGCTACGCGCTGTTCCTGGTCGACGTCGAGATGCCGGGCATGGATGGCTTCTCCTTCGTTGCGACCACCCAGAAGGATCCGACCTTGCGCGACATCCCCGCGGTGCTGGTGACCTCCCGCGACGCTCCCGAAGACCGCGCGCGCGGCAGCCAGGTGGGCGCCAAGGCGTACATCGTGAAGACCGAGTTCGACCAGACCGAGCTGCTGGATCGGATCGGAAAGCTGGTGGCACGAGCGTGAGCAAGGCGCGGGTGTTGATCGTCGAGGATTCGCTGACCGTACGCCGGCTGCTGTGCGACGTGGTGTCGTCCGACCACGACCTCGAGCTGGTGGGGCAGGCCGGGGACGGCAAGCGCGCGATCGAGATGTGCCGCGAGCTGCGCCCCGACGTGCTGTCGATGGACATGATGCTGCCCATCATGACCGGCGTGGCGGCGACCGAACACATCATGGCGCACTTCCCGACCCCGATCCTGATCGTGTCGGCGTCGACCAACCGGGGTGAGCTGTTCCGCACCTACGACGCGCTGGCCGCGGGCGCGGTCGACGTGCTGGACAAGCCGCTCGGCACCGAGCTGGGCGACGAGTGGGGGCGGCGCTACCTGGCCGCGCTGAAGATGGCGGCGCGCATCAAGGTGATCACCCATCCGCGCGCGCGCCTGGCCAGGCTGGGCCATGGCGCGTCCGAGGCGCGCGACGACGGCGCGGCGACGCCATGGAGCGTGCCCGCGGGCGCGCCGCGCGTCGCCGCCATCGGCGCCTCGACCGGTGGACCGGGCGCGCTGGTCGACATCCTGCGCGCAATTCCGGCCGGGTTCCCGCTGCCGCTGCTGATCGTGCTGCACATCAACGAGCCGTTCGGCGCCGCCTTCGCCGACTGGCTGGACGGCCTGACGCCGCATCGGGTGGCCTACGCCCGTCAGGACGCGCCGCTGGCCGAGGCGTCGGGGCGCGTGGTGATGGCGCCCCCCGGCCGGCATCTGGTGCTGGCGCAAGGACGTTTTCAGCTGACCCTGGGTCCCGAGCGTCACTCCTGCCGCCCGTCGATCGACGTGCTGTTCGAGTCGCTGGCGCAGGAGATGGGGTCCTCGGTCATCGCCGGTCTGCTGACCGGCATGGGGCGCGACGGCGCCGCCGGCCTGCTGGCGATCCGGCGCGCCGGCGGCGTCACCATCGCCCAGGACGAGGCGACCTCGATCGTTTACGGCATGCCGCGCGAGGCGGTGCTGCTGGGCGCGGCGGCGCGCGTGTTGCCGCTGCCCGAGATCGGGCCCGCCATCGCCGAGGCGGCCGGCGCCGGGGCGCGCGCGAGGGGGCGGGCGTGACCGAGCAGATGCCAGGCTCACCCCCAGCGCAGGCGGCGCCTGCGCCGGGCCTGCCGGCGGCCGCGCTGGCCGCCGGCGTCACTCCAGGCGCGCCGCCGCCCGACACCAAAGGGTCGCGCGCCGGCGTGCTGGTGGTCGACGACAGCCTCACCGTGCGCATGGACCTGGCCGAGGCGCTGGAGAGCGCGGGCCTGCGCGCGGTCGCCTGCGCCTCTCTGCGCGAAGCGCGCGCCGCGCTGGCGCAAGGCTCGATCGCGGTCGCCATCCTCGACGTGCTGCTGCCCGACGGCGACGGCCTGGACCTGCTGCAGGAGATCCGCTCCACGCCGGCCACGGCCGCGATCCCGGTGCTGATGCTCTCGACCGAGGCCGAGGTGCGCGATCGGATCCGCGGCCTGCAGACCGGCGCCACCGACTACGTGGGCAAGCCTTACGACCGCGGGCAGATCGTCTTGCGCGCGCGCGAGCTGGCGCGCGAGTGGTACGACGCCGACAGGCAGGCGGCGCCGCGCCGGGCCTCGATCCTGGTCATCGACGACAGCGTCACCTTCCGGCGCGAGCTGGGGCGCGTGCTGGCCGACGGTGGCTACGGGGTGCTGGAGGCCGAGACCGGCGAGCAGGGGCTGCAGATGGCGGCCGACCGACGGCCGAGCGCCATCGTGGTCGACGGCGTCCTGCCGGGCATCGACGGCGCCACGGTGATCCGGCGCATCCGCCTGGACGAGGCCCTGCGCGGCACGCCGTGCCTGATGTTGACCGCCTCCGACGCGGGTCAGGCCGAGCTGCAGGCGCTGGACGCGGGCGCCGACTCCTTCGTCAGCAAGGGCGAGGACCCGGACATGATCCTGGCGCGGCTGAGCGCGCTGCTGCGCCGATCGACGATCGGGCGCGGCGACGTCGCCGGCGCGCTCCGCGACGGGTCGGTCGCCGTCGCGCGCGTGGGTGCGCCCGTGGCCAGCCTGCTGGCGCCCAAGCGCATCCTGGCGGTCGACGACAGCCTGACCTACCTGCAGGCGCTGTCGGGCACGCTGCGCGAGGAGGGCTACGACGTGATCCAGGCGCACTCTGGTGAAGAGGCGCTGGCCATGCTGGCGGCGCAGCCGGCCGACTGCATCCTGCTGGATCTGATCATGCCGGGGCTGGGCGGGCGCGAGGCGTGCCGGCGCATCAAGGCGCTGCCCGCCATGCGCGAGATCCCGCTGGTGATGTTGACCGCGCTGGAGGATCGGCAGGCGATGCTCGAGGGGTTGGCGCTGGGCGCCGACGACTACATCTCGAAGTCGAACGACTTCTCGGTGCTGAAGGCGCGCGTGCGCGCGCAGCTGCGCCGCAAGCAGTTCGAGGACGAGCACCGGCGCATCCGCGAGGACCTGATGCGCAGCGAGCTGGCCGCCACCGAGGCGCGCGCGGCAAAACTGGTGTCCGAGGCCAGGGCCACGCTGTCCGACGAGCTCGAGCGCAAGAACAAGGAGCTGGAGACGTTCAGCTACTCGGTGTCGCACGACCTGCGCGCGCCGTTGCGCGCGATCGACGGGTTCAGCCAGGCGCTGCTGGAGAACCACGCCGCCGCGCTGGACGAGCGCGGCCGGCGCTACCTGCAGCGCATCCGCGCCGGGGCGCAACGCATGGCCGAGCTGGTCGACGACCTGCTGGAGCTGTCGCGGGTGAGCCGCGTCGAGCTGCACCGCGAGGCCATCGACCTGGCCGAGCTCGCGCGCTCGGTGATGGCCGACCTGCAGCGCCAGGAGCCCGATCGTGCCGCGAGCTTCGTGACCGATCCCGACATCCAGGGCGAGGCCGACCGGCGTCTCATGCGGGTGGTCTTCGAGAACCTGCTCGGCAACGCCTGGAAGTTCACCGCGCACACGGCCGCGCCGTGCATCGAGCTCCGGGTCGAGGCGCGCGCCGAGGGGGCGGTCTACTGCGTGCGCGACAACGGCGCCGGGTTCGACCAGACCTACGCCGGCAAGCTGTTCGCGCCCTTCCAGCGCCTGCACGACGAGTCGGAGTTCCCGGGCACCGGCATCGGGCTGGCCACCGTTCATCGCATCATCGACCGCCACCGTGGCCGGGTCTGGGCCGAGGGCGCCGTGGGTCGCGGCGCCGCGGTCTTCTTCACCCTGACGCGCGCGCGCGCCTCGTCATGAACAAGCCGCTCAAGACGTCGATGCTCGAGGACCTCTGCGACGCGCAGGCCTTGACCGAGATGGTCGACGCGCTGGTGAGCGGGGGCGTGTGGTGACCCGGCTCCTGCGCCTGTTGATCGTCGAGGACCGCGAGGACGACGCCGAGCTTTTGCTGCTGGAGCTGGCGCGCGGTGGCTTCGATGTCGACTACGAGCGCGTGCAGACCGCGCACGCCATGTCCGACGCGCTGGCGCGCCGCGCCTGGGACATGATCATCTCGGACTACTCGATGCCCGGCTTCGGGGCGTTGCAGGCGCTGTCCACGATGCGCGGCAGCGGGGTCGAGCTGCCCTTCGTCGTGGTTTCGGGCACGATCGGCGAGGAGAGCGCGGTCGAGGCGCTGCGCAACGGCGCGCGCGACTTCATCGTCAAGGGTCAGCTGGCGCGCCTGTTGCCGGCGGTCGAGCGCGAGCTGCAAGAGAGCCGCGGGCGCGAGGCGCGGCGCGAGGCCGAGCGCGCGCTGCGCGACAGCGAGCAGCAGGTGCGCCTGCTGCTCGACTCGACGGGGGAGGGCATCTTCGGCGTGGACCTCCAGGGGCGCTGCACCTTCGCCAATCGCGCCGCGATCGACATGCTCGGCTATTCGGGGACGGGCGAGCTGGTCGGCCGCCCCGTTCACGATCTGCTGCACCGCGCGCGCGCGGACGGCGCGCGTTGTCTGGAGCAGGACTGCCGGCTGCGCCGCGCGCTCGGCGCCGATCGGGCCGGTTACATCGACGACGAGTCCCTGGACCGCACCGACGGCGTCCGTCTGATCGCCGAGATGCGTCTGTTCCCGGTGATGCGCGACGGGCAGCGGGTAGGCGCGGTGGCCAGCTTCGTCGACGTCAGCCACCGCAAGCGGCTGGAGGCCCAGCTGCGCCAGGCGCAGAAGATGGAGGCCATCGGCAGCCTGGCCGGCGGCGTGGCCCACGACTTCAACAATCTGCTGTCGGTGATCCTGAGCTACAGCGACATGTTGCTCGACGGGCTCAAGGGCGGCGATCCGATGCGCGCCGACCTGGAAGAGATCAAGAAGGCCGGCGAGCGCGCCAGCGTGCTGACGCGCCAGTTGCTGGCGTTCAGCCGCCAGCAGCTCCTGCAACCGCGCATCCTGGACCTGAACCAGATCCTGGGCGGCCTGCAGTCGATGCTGCGCCGATTGCTGGGCGAGGACGTCGAGCTGTCGCTGCTGACCGCGCGCGTGATCGGTCAGGTGCGCGCCGACCCGGGCCAGATCGAGCAGGTGGTGATGAACCTGGTCGTGAACGCCCGCGACGCCATGCTCGACGGCGGTAAGATCAGCATCGAGACCGACAACGTCGAGCTCGGCCCCGAATACGCCACCACGAATCTCGGCGTCACCCCGGGCCCCTACGTGATGATGGCGGTCACCGACACCGGCACCGGCATGGACGCCGCCACCCAGGCGCGCATCTTCGAGCCCTTCTTCACCACCAAGGAGAAGGGCAGGGGCACCGGCCTCGGCCTGTCGACGATCTTCGGCATCGTCCAGCAGTCGGGCGGCCACATCTGGGTGTACAGCGAGCCCGGCAAGGGTACGACCTTCCGCATCTACCTGCCGCGCGTCGATGGGGTCGTCGAAGCGATCGACACCCCGCCCACGGGGCCGGTCAACCTGCGCGGCAACGAGACCGCGCTGCTGGTCGAGGACGACGAGCAGGTGCGCACCATCTCGCGCACCATCCTGCGCCGGCACGGCTACAACGTGCTGGAGGCCGCGAACGGCGGTGAAGCCTTCCTGCTGTGCGAACGCTATACCGCCAAGATCCACATTCTGATCACCGACGTGGTCATGCCGCGCATGAGCGGGCGCCAGCTGGCCGAGCGCGTGGCCGCGCTGCGCCCCGAGATGAAGGTGCTGTACCTGTCGGGCTACACCGAGAGCACCATCATCCACCACGGCATGCTCGACGCGGGCATCGCCTTTCTGCAAAAGCCGATCGTCCCCGAATCGCTGCTGCGCAAGGTGCGCGAGGTGCTGGACGGCCAGCCGTGAACGGTTTCGCTTGTGAGATCAGGTAGCGCTCACGCTGACGCCGACGCCGACGCCGACGGTCGGATCCGGATCTTCCGTCGGCGTCGGCGTCGGCGTCGGCGTCGGCGATACCTAATCCTAACCCCAACCCTGACTCACCCGCTTCCGGATCGCGGCCGCCAGCCGCGCCAGCGCTTCCGGCGAGCGGGTCAGAAACAGCGATGGCTCGATCAGCTCCAGCTCCATGAGACAGGGGCGGCCGTCGGCGTCGCGGGCCAGGTCGACGCGCGCGTACAGCAAGGGGGCCGGCGCGGGCGTCGATCCCACCTGGCCCGGACCAGCCGCCTGGACATGAGCCAGGATCCGCTCGGCCAGCGCCGCCTCGTCGGGGGCGATCGCCACCGCGTCCGAGACCCGCTGCGGATCGCCGGCGAAGCGGGCGGACTTGCGCACGGCGTGGGTGAGCGCGCCGTCGATCCAGACCAGCGCGCGCTCGCCGTAGCCCTCGACTGACGATAGATATGGCTGGACCAGCGCGTCCTGGTCAGCACACACCAGGTCCAGGTGCGCCTGGCCGCGCGCACGATCGGCGCGGCCCACCCGCAGCGTGCGGAAAGATCCGGCCGAGACCGCGGGCTTGATCACCACCTGATCCCAGGCGGCGGCCAGGGCCGTCAGGTCGGCTCCGCCGCCCGCGGCCTGTCCGCGACGGACCAGCCGGGTCGGCACCACCGCCAGGCCGGCGCGCGCCAGCTCGGTGAGGTAGCCCTTGTGGCTGTTCCAGCGCACCACGGGCAGTGGGTTCCAGAGCCTGGTCGCGGCCGCGCAGCGCGCCGCCCAGTCCAGGAAGGCGTCGTGGTGACGAACGTAGTTCCAGGTCGATCGGATCACGCACGCCCGCGCCGCGCCCCAGTCGACCGCCGGGTCATCCCAGGCGCGCGTCGCGGCCACGACGCCGGCGGCGGCCAGCGCCGCGCGCAGCGGAGCGTCGTCCTCGTCGGGTCGGGGCAGCGCGCTGGCGGTGGCCAGGAGGACGTCGACGTCGACGGGACCCACGTGGGAGAGGTTATAGCGTGTAGCGCAGGAACAGGTGAGAGCCGTGGCGGCGAACGCTGGCGAGATCCAGCGCGCGGCCGGCGAGATCGCGCCCGGCGACCAGCGACTTGCGCTGGTCGTCGGTGAAGCGCCCGAACAGGCGCGGCGAGGTGGTGACGAAGAGCTCGTCGATCAGGCTCTCGGACAGGAGCTCGCCGAACAGCGAAGGCCCGCCCTCGGTGAGGATGCTGGCGATGCCTTCGGCGCGCAGCAGGTCGACGATGGCCCGCGCGGGGATCGGCCGGGCATCGATCTCGCGCAGCTGTGCACCGGCCGGCAGGGTCCCGCGCAGGCGCGCCGCGCCCGCGGGCGAGGTCACGATCAGCGCGTCGTCCAGCGCCGGCTGCGCGATGTCGATCGCCCCCGAGCTGGTGACCACCACCAGCGGCGGCTGCCGCCGCAGGCCCAGCCGCCGCCGCAGGTCGGCGAACAGCGCGCCAGCCGCCGGGTAAATCGCTTCAGGCAGCCAGAGATCGCCTCGCGCCTTGCGAAAGGTGCCCGCGCCGATGAGCACGGCGTCGGCCGTCGCGCGCAGCAGGCCCATGACGAAGCGGTCGGCTTCGCTGCCTCCGCTGACCACCGCCCCCGATTCGCCGCTCTCCGGCAGCGCCACCACGCCGTCGACGGACGCGACGAAGTTGGCAAAGACGCGCGGTCGCGCCAGCCCGAAGTCGCCGCCGTAAAGCGCCGCCAGCTCGCCCTGCAGCCCGAACCGGGGCATCCCCTCGCGCTCGAACAGGAGCTCGAGCGGGGTCATTTCGCCAGCAGGCGGCCGGCGAGCTCTTCCATGGTCTGGGCGAGCTTGACGTCCAGCGCGGTGACGCCGCCCGCGTCATGCGTCGCCAGGTCGACACGCACGGTGTTCCAGACGTTGAACCACTCGGGGTGATGGTCCATGGCCTGCGCGGCCAGCGCCGCGCTGGACATGAAGCCGAAGGCGACGATGAAGTCGGGAAACTTGTACTCGCGGTGCAGCTTGCCACCGGCTTGCGTCCAGCCAGGCAGCCTGGAAAGCGCGGCGGTGATCTCGGTGTCGCTGAGTTTGGTCGGTCGGGAGGTAGACATGGCGCGAATGTAACCACGCGCGGCAGGGTGGGGGAAGGCGGTGCAGCCAGGTATTCGCCGACGCTGACGCCGACGCTGACGCCGACGCCGACGCCGACGCCCGATCCGGATCTTCCCGTCGGCGTCGGCGTCGCCGTCGCCGTGGGCGATACCTGATCTCCCCGTCCCGCGTTAAAGTGCCCGCGCCTCTTCATGTCTGCCGACGCCGACATCGGTCCGCTGGTCCGCAAGGCGCTCGCCGTGCAGCGGGCGCGCACGGCACGCGCGCTGGCCGACGTGCGGTTGTGGGGTGTGGGCGCCGGCCTGTTGCTGTGCCTGACCATGACCTACGCCGCCAAGCAGAACGACTGGCGTGTCCAGCTGCCGATCCTGGGCAGCTATGCCGCGTGCGCGGTCGCCCTGCGGGTGGGCGCGCGCGCCACCGCCCGAGTGGCGGAGTGGGCGGGGTTCGGCGTGGCGTTGATCGACGTGCCGATGGTGTTGTGGGCGCAGTGGGTGTCGGTTCCCGTGTCGCCTTCGCCGGGCGGGGTGGCCGGCTTCACGCTGGGGCTCTACGTCCTGTTACTGCTGCTGGGCGCGCTGTCGCTCAGCGTGCGGCAGATGGCGAGCGTGGCCGCGGTCGCGACGGTGGCGGAGATCCTGCTGCAACGCCAGGCCGGGATCGGGCCCAGCGCCTGGGTGGCGTCGGCGGTCGTGCTCGGCTGCGCCGCCGCCGCGGCCGCGCACCTGATCCACCGCATTCGCGCGCTGGTGGGCAGCGTCGCCGACGAGCAGCGCAAGCGCGAGCGCCTGGGCCGCTACTTTTCGCCCGCGGTGGCAGAGCGCCTGCAGGGCCAGGCCGTCCAGACCGGCGGCGCCGATGCGCAGGAGCTGACGGTGCTGTTCTCCGACATCCGCGACTTCACCACCATCTCTTCGGTGTTGACGCCGCCCGAAGTGGTGCGCCTGCTCAACGAGTATCTGGGGCGCATGGTCGAGAAGGTCTTCCAGCACGGCGGCACGCTCGACAAGTTCATCGGCGACGGCATCATGGCCTACTTCGGCGCGCCCCTGGCGGACGCGGAGCACGCCAGCCACGCCATCGAGTGCGCGCTCGCCATGCTCGACGAGCTGGCGTCATTGAACGCCGCGCGGGTCGCGCGCGGGGCCGGCGCGCTGCGCATCGGCATCGGCCTGCACACCGGCGTCGCCGTCGTGGGCGACATTGGCTCGCCCGAGCGGCGCCTGGAGTACACGGCCATCGGCGACACGGTGAACGTGGCGTCGCGCATCGAAGGCCTGACCAAGACCGCGGGCGTGCCGTTGCTGGTGTCGGCGGCGACGCGCGCGCAAGCCGGCACCCGGTACACCTTCCGTCCCTTCGAGCCGATGAACATCCGTGGCAAGAGCGAGCCGATGGCGATCTTCGCCCCGGCACGGCCGGGCGACGGGCGTGCCGACGCTGATTGAAGCGCGCTCAAGCTATTCGTCGCGTGCGCCGATGTAGGTAGAGCCGGCTCAGGGCCCGGGATCGCCGTCCAAGGCACCCGGCCCGCGGGCGGCGCAGAGGCGCGCACGCGCGGTCATGGACGCCAAGAAACCGGACGACGCGACAGAGGCACCCGATCCGCACGCGGGGCAGCTGCCTCGCGGATCGACGGTGGGCCGCTACCTGGTCGTCGCGCTCATCGGCGAAGGCGGGATGGGCGAGGTTTACGCCGCCTACGACCCCGAGCTGAACCGCCGGGTCGCGCTCAAGCTGTTTCGCGCACAGAGCGACGAGGGCACCAATCCCAGCGAGGGACGCGCGCGCCTGCTACGCGAGGCGCAGGCCATCGCGCGCCTGTCGGACCCGCACGTCGTGGTGATCTACGACGTCGGGACCTTCGACGACCGGGTCTTCCTGGCGATGGAGTTCATCGACGGCTACACCCTGGGCTACTGGCTGCACGCCGCGCCGCGCAGCTGGCGCGAGATCGTCGCGACCTTCGTCGCCGGCGGGCGCGGCCTGGCGGCGGCGCATCGCGCCGGCATCGTCCACCGCGACTTCAAGCCCGAGAACGTGATGATGACCCGCGGGGGCCAGATCCGGGTCATGGACTTCGGGCTGGCGCGCACCATCGAGCAGGACGGTGTGGCGCGCGACCTGTCGATCACCGCCTCGCTGCGGGCCAAGGCGGGCGCGGCGCTGCCGTCGTCGTCGTCGCCGTCGTCGTCGTCGTCGTCGTTTCCGGGGCCGCAGCTCTCGACCTCGACGGATCAGGACCAAATGTCGACGCGCAACCTGTCGGCGCGCAATCCGGCGGCGACGCCGCCGGCCCGGCCGCCGCCCAACCCGCCGTCGGCGCTGGCCGCCTTGCCCATCGAATCGTCGCTGACCATGACCGGGGCGCTGATCGGCACGCCGGCCTACATGGCGCCCGAGCAGTTCGCCGGCGACACCATCGACGCGCGCACCGACCAGTTCAGCTTCTGTGTCGCGCTGTACGAAGCGCTGTACGGCAAGCGCCCGTTTGCCGGCGCGTCGATCCCGGCGCTGACCGCCAACGTGATCGCCGGCCGCGTGAACCCCGCGCCGGCTGGCGCCAAGGTGCCGGGCTGGCTGCGGCGCGTGGTGCTGCGCGGCCTGCGCGCCGATCGCACCCAGCGCTATCCGTCGATGGAGGCGCTGCTGGCGGCGCTGAGCCACGATCCGGCGCGCACCAGCCGTAACTGGACCGCGCTGCTGGCGCTGCTGGCGCTGCTGGTCGCTGCCGGCGTCGGCTTGAGCCGCGGCCAGCAGAGGCAGCGCACCGAGTGTCTGGGCGGGGGCGCCAAGCTGGCCGGTATCTGGGAGCCGCCCGACCGAGGGACCACGTCGTCCCCTCACAAGGAAGCGATCCGGCGCGCCTTCCTGGCCACGTCGCGGCCGTACGCCGGCGATGCGTTCGCGGTCGTCTCGCGCGCGCTGGACGGCTACACCAGCGCCTGGCGCGACATGCACCGCGACGTCTGCGAGGCGACGCACATCCGCGGCGAACAATCGGCCGAGGTGCTGGACCTGCGCATGGGTTGCCTCGACGAACGGCTGGCCGAGGTGCGCACGCTGGCGGCGGTCTTCGATCACGCCGACGCCGACGTGGTGGTGAGGTCGGTCCAGGCCGCGCAAGGGCTGCGGCCCGTCGCGCAGTGCGCCGACGTCACCGCCCTGCGCGCGGTCGTGCGCCCGCCCGAGGATCCGGCGGCGCGCCGGCGCCTGGCCGAGCTGCGCGCGCGGCTGGCGGCGACCAAGGCGCAGGTGATCGCGGGGCGTCACCGCGGCGCCGCCAAGGAGGTCTCGCAGCTGGTCGACGACGCCGAGGCCGCCAACTACGCGCCCATCATGGCCGAGGCGCTGCTGCAGCTGGGCGAGGTGCAGCTGCTGAACGGCGAGCCGGCCATCGCCGAGAAGAGCTACGAGGAGGCGATCTGGCTCGCCGAGGGGGCGCGCCACGATGAAGCGGTGCTGGAAGCGGCGGACCAGTTGATCGCCATCACCGGGTTCTCCCTGCGCCGCCACCAGGACGGCGAGCGCTGGGCCAGCTTCGCGGGCGCGGTGCTGCGCCGACTGGGTCCGGGGCACGACCTGCTCAAGGCCTGGCGCGCCAACAACCTGGCCATGGTCTACTACGATGAGGACCGGATCGAGGACGCGCTGCGCATGTTCACCGATGCGGTCACCATCAAGACGCGCGCGCTGGGCGAGCGCCACTTCGATGTCGCGATCTCGATCGCCAACCAGGCCTCCGTGCTGCACGAGCTGGGGCGCACCGACGAGGCGCTGAGGAAGAACCGGCGCACGATCGACATCTTTCACGAGACCGTCGGTGACTCGCACCCCAAGATGGCCGAGGCCTGGGCCAGCGGCGCCGAGTACCTGAACGCCAGCGGTCGCTATACCGAGGCGCACGTCATGGCCCGCCAGGCCATCGCCGTGGCTGAACGCGAGCCCGAGCCCAACGAGGGAACGCTCACGATCGCGCTCATCGCGCTCGGTGTGAGCTGGCTCGAGCGCGGTCAGGCGACGCTGGCGGTCGCGCCGCTCGAACGGGCGCTGCGCGCCGTCGACGACAAGAACCTGGAGCCAGTGCAGCTCGGCCGGGCCCGCTTCGCGCTGGCGCGCGCCCTGGCCGCGACCAAGGGTCCGCCGGCGCGCGTGCTGGCCCTGGCGGTCGCGGCGCGCGCGGCGTTCGAATCCAGCCCGCGCCACGCCGCGCAGAGGGCCGCGGTCGACCAGTGGATCGAGGCGCAGCGCCGCCCGCCCGGCCGCCGCGCTCACGCCGGCCCGCGCCGTCCCTAGGACGGTGGTCTCACACCACCCTCCTGGAACACCGAACGGTTTGAATGAGGCGTCAACACCCGGTTAAGGGCTTCGGGCCTCGGGCCTCAGACCTCTGGAGGACTCTTCACTGGAGGTCCGAGGCCCGAAGCCAGAGGCCCTCGATGTGCGGTGGCCCAGCTTTCAAACCGTTCGGTGCTCTGGGAGGCTGGCCTCCCGCTTGCGCAATCCCGGCGCGCGGCGCACGCTGCGTGCCGGAGGTTCCCCATGGCGCAAATTGCGATCCACCCCGCAGTCGACAATGGAACCAGACCCGCGGCCAAGGACTTCGCCGGCGGTGTGCTGCGCTGCCTGTGCGCGAACGACCCGGTCGAGGTCACCATCAGCGCGCAGTGCGAGTTCAACCACGTCTGTGGCTGCACCAAGTGCTGGAAACCCAAGGGCGCGCTGTTCGCGCAGGTGGCGGTCGTCCAGAAGGACAAGGTGCGGGTCACCCGCAACGCCGACAAGCTCAAGATCGTCGATCCGAGCGCGCTGATCCTGCGCCACGCTTGCAAGGGTTGCGGCGCGCACATGCAGGGGCCGGTCGAGCGCGAGAAACATCCCTTCACCGGTCTGGTCTTCATCCACACCGAGCTGTCGAAGGAGACCGGCTGGGCGCCGCCCGAGTTCGCCGCCTTCGTCTCGTCGATCATCGAGTCGGGCACCAGACCCGATCAGATGGGCGCTGTGCGCGCGCGCTTGAAAGAGTTGCGCCTCGAGCCCTACGACTGCCTGTCGCCGGGTCTGATGGACTACATCGCGACGTTCACGGCCAAGGCTTCGGGGGTATTGAAAGAGTGAGGGCAGGTCTTTTGCGAGAGGCCCCCCCCTTCACCCGAACTCGACGACCGTCCGGATCGACTGGCCGGCGTGCATCAGCTCGAACCCTTCGTTGATCCGCGCGAGCGGCAGCTTGTGGGTGATCAGGCTGTCGATGTCGATCTTGCCGTTCATGTACCAGTCGACGATGCGCGGCACGTCGGTGCGCCCGCGCGCGCCGCCGAACGCCGTTCCCTTCCATACGCGCCCGGTCACCAGCTGGAACGGGCGCGTGCTGATCTCCTTGCCCGAGCCCGCCACGCCGATGATGATCGACTCGCCCCAGCCGCGGTGGCAGCACTCCAGCGCCTGGCGCATCAGCTCGACGTTGCCCACGCACTCGAAGCTGTAGTCGGCGCCGCCGCCGGTCAGCTCGACCAGGTGAGGCACGAGGTCGGTCTTGAGCTCGCTGGGATTGACGAAGTGGGTGAGGCCGAACTTGCGCGCCAGCGGTTCGCGCGCCGGATTCAGGTCGACGCCGATGATCTTGTCGGCGCCCGCGATGCGCGCGCCCTGCACCACGTTGAGCCCGATCCCGCCCAGCCCGAACACCACGACGTTGGCGCCCGGCGTGACCTTCGCGGTCCAGAACACCGCGCCGATCCCGGTGGTGACGCCGCAGCCGATGTAACAGACCTTGTCGAAGGGCGCGTCCGGGCGAATCTTGGCGAGCGCGATCTCGGGCAGCACCGTGTGCTGCGAGAAGGTCGAACACCCCATGTAGTGCGCGATCTTCTTTCCCGCGCGTGAAAATCGACTGGTGCCATCGGGCATCAGTCCCTTGCCCTGGGTGGCGCGGATCGCCGTGCACAGGTTGGTCTTGCGGCTGAGACACGACTTGCACGCGCGGCACTCGGGCGTGTAGAGAGGGATCACGTGGTCCCCGGGCTGCACGCTGGTGACGCCGGCTCCCACCTCGACGACCACGCCCGCTCCCTCGTGGCCGAGGATGGCCGGGAACAGCCCCTCCGGGTCGGCGCCGGAGAGCGTGAATTCGTCGGTATGACACACGCCGGTGGCCTTGATCTCGACCAGGACCTCGCCGGCTTTCGGCCCTTCGAGCTCGACGTCCTCGACGACGAGCGGCTTCCCGGCTTCGTACGCCACGGCTGCGCGAGTCTTCATGCGCGGCACGCTACCGCGAAGCGCCGCGCCGGGCCAGCGCGCGGCGTGGGCGGCCGCGCGCGCGCGGGCCGAGAACCGCATCTCTCCGAACAAAGCACGGGGTCTTCCTGGAAGAAGATCTCGGCGCAGCGTTTGAACCACCGTTGGCAGGAGCGTAGAAATGAGGCGTCGAGGCTATTTGAGCGTGAGACGTCAAGCGCAGGACGCAGCGCCGCCCCCCCGGGACGACCGCCTGCAGATCCGCCTGCTGGGCGAGCTGGAGCTGGCGCGCGGCGGGCGGACGCTGGTCTTGCCGGCGTCGAAGAAGACCCGCGCGCTGCTCGCGTACCTGTGCGCGACCGGCCGCGCGCAGCGTCGCGATGCGCTGTGTGAGTTGCTCTGGGACGGGCCCGACGATCCGCGTGCGGCGCTGCGCTGGAGCCTGACCAAGATCCGACCTCTGCTGGATCCCGGCGGTGACGGCAGCTGTCGGCTGGTCACCGACCGCGAGCGGGTCGAGTTCCAGGCCGCGCCCGAGGTGGTCGACCTGTGGCAGGTGCGGACGTTGATGGCGGCGGGGATCGACGAAGCCGCCACCGATCGCCTGCGCGCGGCGGCCGGCCAGTTCCGCGGGCCGTTCCTCGAAGGGCTAGAGCTGGGCGGTTGCCACCGCTTCGCCGCCTGGTGGGTCGGCGAGCGCGAGGCGCTGCGTGGCGCGCATGTCGCCATCCTGAGCGCGCTGGTGGGTCGCCTGGCCGACGCCGCCCCCGGCGAGGCGCTAGGTCATGCGCGCGCGCTGGTCACGCTGGACCCGCTGGTCGAGTCGTCGCACGTCACGGTGGTGCGCTTGCTGGCGGCCATGGGCCGGGTGCCCGAAGCGATCGAGCAGTACGATCGCTGCCGGCGCATCCTGGATGGCGAGCTCGGCGTCCGCCCCTCGCACGAGCTGGAACAGCTGCGGATGTCGCTGAGCTTCGCGGCTCGCTCGCCGGTGGCCAGGGCCCGGGGGGCGAGCGAGGCGCCGGCGCCGGCGCCGGCGGTTTCCGCGATCGCCGAGCCGGCGTTGTTGCCGTTGATCGGACGCGACGCGGAGCGCGCGGCGATCGCCGGTCTGCTCGACGAGGTGCAGGCGGGGCGCGGCCGCGAGGTGCTGCTGGTGCTGGGCGACCCGGGCGTGGGCAAGACCCGGGTCCTCGACGAGCTGCGCCTGGCCGCGGCGCGCCGGCGTGGCCGCGTGCTCTACGGTCGCGCCTACGAGGCCGAGCTGGCGCGTCCCTGCGGCGCGCTGGTCGACGCCCTGCGCGCAGCCTCGCTGTTTGCCGACGGCGGGCCGGCGCACGCCGCGCTGGCGCCGCTGTTGCCAGAGGCGGGACCGGGCGCGCGCGGCGGCGATCGACACCAGCTGTTCGAGGCGGTAGCGACGTTTCTGCGCGACCTCGCCTCCGCCCGGCAGCCCTCCGGCGGCGCCGCGCCGCCGGCGCCGCTGGTGTTGATTCTCGACGACATCCAGTGGCTCGACGAGGCGTCGGCCGGGTTGCTGCACTACCTGGCGCGCACGCTGGCGGGGACGCCGTTGTTGCTGGCGGCCGCGGCGCGCGCCGGTGAGCTCGCCGACAACGCGGCCGCGCTGCGCCTGGTGCGCGGGCTGGACCAGGACCGCAGGCTGCGCCGGCTGTCGCTGGCCCCGCTCGACGACGGCGCCATCGTCGCGCTGGTGCGCGCGGCCCTGCCCGGCGTCGACGCCGCGCGCGCCGTCGCCGACAGCGGCGGCAACCCGCTGTTTGCGCTCGAGGTGGCGCGCTCGCAGGCCGCCGGCGCAGGGCCAGGATCGGCGACGCTGCCCGGGCTCATCGGGGAGCGGTTGGAGCGGCTCGGCGAACCGGGACGCCGCGTGCTGCCCTGGGCGGCGGCGCTGGGGCGCAGCTTTGACGCCGAGCTCCTGGGCCGGGTCAGCGCGTTGCCGACCGCGGAGCTCCTGGACGCGCTCGGCGTCTTCGAGCGGCACGGGGTAATGCGGGCCGCGGGCGGCGGCAGCTACGATTTCGTGCACGACCTGATCCGCCAGGCCGCCTACCGCCAGATGTCGGAGCCGCGCCGGCGACTGGTGCATCTGCAGATCGCGCGCGCGCTGGCGGCGCGCCCGGGCGCCGGTGGGGCGCTGGCCGGCGACGTCGCCCACCACGCCGGCCTGGGCGGCGACCACGCGCTGGCCGCCGAGGCCTGCCTGCGCGCCGCCGGGCAGTGCCTGCGCCTGTACGCGCACGCCGAATCGGCCGAGGTGGCGTCGCGCGGGCTGGTCCACGCCTCGCACCTGCCGCGCGAGGAGCGCCTGCGCCTGGAGATCGCGCTGCTGGGACGGCTGGCGGTGAACCCACACTGCCGGGGCTTGCGCGGCAGGGAGGTCGCCGCCGCGCTCTCGCGCGCGGTGCTGGAGGCGCGCGAGGCCGGCCTGGAACCAGACGCCGCCGTCGGTCTGTACGCGCGATCGTTGATCGAATACTCGGAGGGCAGGCTCGGCGCCGCCTATGAGACCACCGTCGAGGCGGCGGTCCAGCGCCGCGCCAGCGATCCGAGCGCGGCCGCCGAACACATGAGCAGCATGGCCAAGTGCCTCATCTACATCGAGAAGGATGTGGATCGCGCCGAGACGATGATCGCCGAGGCCCAGGGGCTGGCCGGCGCCCATGGCCAGGAGATCCAGTCGCTGCTGGCGGCGTCGGGGATGATGCGGCACTTCCTGGGCGAATCCGGTCCGGCGCTGGATCGCTGGCGGCTGGCGCTGGCGCTGGCGCGCCGCCGCGAAGACCGCTGGGAAGAGTGCGAATGCCTCATGCGCATCAGTCTGATCGCGCTCGAGACCGGCGACGCGCCCGCCGCGCTGCGGGAGGCGGCGACGCTGCTGGAGGCGGCCCGGCGAATGGGTGAGGGGACCGAGCTGGCGGTAGCGGAGACCTTGGCCGCGCTGGCGCGTTACGCGCTGGAAGGTGATGAGCCGGCTCCAGCGGAGGTGGCCAACGGTCTCGAGCGCGCCATCGCGACCTTGCGCGAGATCGACGCCAAGGGTTTGCTGGCGCTGGCGCTCAACCTGGCGGCCGAGATCGACTTCGACGCCGGCCGTGCGGCGCTGGCGTACACCCGCGCCGCCGAGGCGCTGGCCGCCGCCCTGGCGGTCGAGCGCTGGAGCCAGGCGGCGCTGGCGCGCGCCGTGCTGGCGCGGCTGGCGGCGGCGGCCGGCGATCGCGGCCGTGCGGCCAGCGTGCTGGCGCCGCTGGCGCCCCACCTATCGCAGCGTCTGGGCGTGTCGGACCGCGCGCGGCGCGCGGCCGCGATCGCCTACACCGCGATCGATCTCCCCATGCCGGGCGGGGCCGCCCCAGGGACGGTCGAGCCATCGGCGCCCCCAGGACGACAAGTCAGATGGGGACTCTCAAAGGGTCCCCAACCCTTCCCGCGATGAGGGCGCCGTCTGCTGCGGGGGTGGCAGGGTGGGCTGTCCGTCCCCAGATCCCCGAAGGAATGAGCTCCGGCGAGCAAGCTCGCCTGCGCTCTACGCGCTGCGCCACCAACACCAACCCGGAGGCTCTCTTGCCCTATCTGATCGTCGAATACGAATACGACCCGCCCATCACCGACGAACGCCTGATCAGCGCCGCGGAGGCGCTGGCCCCCTGCCTGGAGGTACGCGGGATCACCAAGCTGCGGAGCTGGGTGTCCAACGATCGGCGGCGCAGCATCTGCGAGTACCGCGCGGCCGACGCCGAGAGTCTACGCGAGGCCTACCGCACGGCGCAGGTCGGCTACGCGCGCCTGTGGTCGGCGACGCTCCTGGAACCGGGCGACTTCCCCGACGCGGGATGAAGGACGGTCAGTTCTTGTAGCCCCCGCTCTTCGATTGCGAGGCCGCGAAGATACCCGCGGCCAGCGCCCGCTCGAGCGGCGACGGCGCGCGCGGAGGCGGCGGTGGCATGGTGCGGTTCTCGATCTCGATCGAGGTCGCCGGCGGGCGCTGGGGACGCAGCGCCAGCCGTCTGAGCGCGCTGGCCAGCTCCTGCAGGGCGAGGTCGGTCTCCTGGAAGGCGCTGGTCGGCGGCAGGCCGGGCTTCGCGGCGCGCGCACGCAGCTCGCGGCGCACGTCGCGCGCGCCGCCGAGCGCGAGGCGGGCCAGATCGCCCAGCTCCTCGACGAACGACACCAGCACCGCGTGTGAGGGGACGCCGCGGGTGGCGTCGCCCGATGCCTTGAATGTCGCGTTCACCAGCCGGTCCCCTACCGAGTCGAACACCGTACTTATCCGGGCCAGCTCGCCGAGCAGGCGCTCCGTGTCCTGGACCTGGGTGCGCACCTTGAGGACCGCAGCGTGCAATTGCTCGATCATCTTCAGTGCCTCGGTCACGGGATCGCGGGTCTCGCCGTCCGACGAGGCGCCCACGGTTCCGGATCTATCAAGTACGGGATTCGACATTTCTGGCCCTCCTTACAAAATGAGAACTCATCCATCGTAGCAATACGACACGCACAAGCGAGCACAACCGACCGCATGTCGCACCGCCGAGCACAGATCCCGACGCCGACTCTCGGCGTCGCGCGAAAATGTCGCGCGGTTGGCGCGCCCGCCAGATTTGTGACGCGCTCCCGGCCGGCGGGACCGTCGCTCAGTCGCCCAGCGTAAAGCGGTGCAGCGTCTTGAGGTCGTCGCCCACCAGGCTGACCGTGAGGGCGGTCCGCGTGCCTTCGATCACGGCGAATCCGTTCTTGCTGGCGGCGAACAGCGACCTCGGTCCCTTGCTGATCCGGCGCGCCTGCGCACCACCCCCGCCGGCTACCACGAAATGCACGCCGGCCTCGGGGCCGAGGTGCTGCAGATCGTGATCGTGCCCGCACAGGTAGACCTGCGCCCGCCCGCGCAGCACGGGCAGCACGTTGTCGCGTACCAGCGGTTCGTCGCCGTGCGCGCCGTAGGAGAAGATCGGGTGGTGACCGTAGACGACCTTCCAGCGCGCCGTGCTGCGCGCCAGCTCGCGGTCCAGCCAGTCGAGCTGTGCGCGCGACACCAGATTGGTGTCGATGGCGAAGAACTGAATCGATCCGGCGACGAAGGTGTAGCGCGCGGCGGGCATGCGCCAGTAAGGCGACTGCGCCGAGTGCAGCACCTCGGCGGCCGGGCTGTCGGCCAGCAACCAATCGTGATTGCCCAGCGTCGGGTAGAACCGGATGCGCATCGGTTCGTAGAGGCGCGCGAAGTCGCGCTGCCAGCGCGGATCTGCGGGGCCGGTCACGCCGGCGGGGTAGAAGTTGTCGCCCAGCGTGATCGCCAGGTCGAACGGCTGCTGCGCGTGCATCCGCCGGATCGCCTCAGCCACGCGCTCCTGGCGCGGGCTGCCGTCGCCGAAGTCCCCGAACGCCAGCACGCGCACCCTCGGCTTTCCGTCCAGGTTCAGTGAAAACACCGGCGGCGCTTCGCGCAGGAAGTGGGGCAGGTTCTGTCCGGCGGCGAAGACCTGGTGGCGCTCGATCTCGCGCGCGATGCGTTCGCGCGCGGGCGCGTCGCGCGCGCCGGTTTGCAGCCGGCGCTCGAGCGCGCCGATCACCGGCGCCAGCTGGGCGCGGCGCAGGCCGTACGCCGCCGCCAGCGCCACCTGATCGGAGGCATCGGTCTCGACAATCTGGGCCAGCAGCGGCGCCGCGCCGGGGATCCAGGTCAACTGATCGATCAGGCGCAGGCGCGCCTGCTCGTTGGTGGCGGCGCGGTAGGCGCGCTCGACCGTCGGCAGGTCGAGCGCCGGCGGCGCCGGCACCGCGTCGTCGGAGTCGGCGAGCTGCGATCGTCCCACGCGCGAGCCGAAGAGCGCCGCCGCCACGACGGAGAGCAAGGCGATGGATGTGGCGCGACGGATCGACACGCGGAGTGCGCTCGACTTTAGTGGCGTTGGGGGTGATACGCCAGCGCGCCGGAACGTGCGCCGGGGGCCGTTTCACGTCAGCGATCTGCCCGAGGCGCTGCCCTCAGACCGACGCCAGCGCGCTTTCCAGCTCGCCCCTTGCGTGCGAGTCGCCGCGCCGCACGCAGGCTTCGACGCCGCGCTGGTAGATCGCGCGCGCCTCGTCGCGCAGGCCGAGCGCCACCAGGGTGTTGCCGGCGTGGAGATAAGCCGCGGTGTAGTCGGGGTTGGCCGCCATCAGCGCATCGAAGGTGGCGCGCGCGTCGTCCAGGCGGCCGCTGTTCTTGTACTCCAGCGCCAGCGCGTAGCGCGGGAAGGGATCTTGCGGGTTCGCGCGGATGAAACCCAACAACGCTTCGATGCGCGACATCACACCGGACGCAGCCGCCGTTGCGGTCCCGGCAGCTCATCCTCGGGCGCGCCGGCGACCAGGCGATTCGTCGCGTCGACGCGCACGACGATCGGGCGCCAGGTACGCGCCTCCTCCTCGTTGTCCGCCTCGGCGAAGGTGGCGATGATCACCACGTGGCCCGGCTTGGCGTGGTGGGCGGCGGCGCCGTTCACGCAGATGAGACCCGAGCCGGGCGGCCCCTCCAGCGCATAGGTCTCGAGGCGGCTGCCGTTGGTGACGTTCCAGATGTGCACGCGCTCGTACGGCAGGATGTGCGCGGCCCGCATGAGGCTCCCGTCGATGGTGACCGATCCCTCGTAGTCCAGATCGGCGTGGGTGACGGTCGCGCGGTGGATCTTCGACTTGAAGAGGGTGCGACGCATTTTCGAACCTCCGTCCCGGCCGGAAAATCCGGTCCAGGCAGTGGATGTCTTCAAGCATAGGAAGACCGACGGGCCCTGTCAAAGGTGGCGGCCAAGCGGCCGCAACTGCAACGCTCGCGCCGCGCCGCAGGCGCCGCCGGCGCCCCATTCCTGTTGACGCCCCGACGGGGATCCCGCACGCTCAAAATCAACGTGAGCGGGCGCGAATTCACCTACACCCTCGGTGTCGATCTCGGCGGAGGCAAGGGCAAGAAGACCGCGCTGGCCGCGTTGCGCGCCGATCCCGACGGCGCCACGGTGACCGAGATCGCGCCGCGCGCGGGCGCGATGCCGCTCTACGACACCGCGCTCATCGACACCATCCGTTCCTTCGGCCCCAGCACGCTGCTGTGCGTGGACGCGCCGTTGACCTTGCCCCCCTGCCTGCGCTGCGCGGTGCCGGTGTGCCCGGGCCAGGAAGACTGCGTGGACGGCAGCGTCATCGAGATGCGCGCGATCAGCGCCAGCGGCCTGGGCGGCGATCGGTTCCGCCGCGGCAAGCCCCCGATCACCCCCTACACCCAGCGCACCACCGAGGTCTACCTCGCGCAGCGGTTGGGCATGGTCCCGCGCGAGGCGTTGGGTCAGGGCACTGGCCCGCTGGCGGCGCGCGCGTCGCACCTGGCGCGCGCGCTGGCCGACCGCTTTCGCCTCAACCACAACCTGCTCGAGGTATATCCCAAGGGAACGCTGGCCGCGCTCGGCTTCCTGCGGCCGTACAAGAAGCACCTCAAAGAGCGTGAGACCCGCGCCGAGGTCCTGGAGGCGCTGTCCGGCGAGCTGCGCTTCGGGCCCGGCGTGTGGCGCGAGCTTTGTATCCAGAGCGACCATCTGTTCGACGCGGTGATCTGCGCCTTCACCGGCTACCTCTGGGCGCGCGACGGCTGGACGGCGCCCGAGGCGTTTACCGGGCCCGCGGATGTTCGCCTTGGCGACGGCTGGATCTGGCTGCCGCCGATGACGGAGAAGCTCGCCGAAGCCGAAAAAGAGCGATCCGAATCGAAGGCCGCCGAGGGCTAGGACCAGGCGGAGTGGTTCAGCCGCTGCGCTAGCGCAGCTCGACGGCGGTCGGGTCGTCGAGCGGATCGTCGTCGAGCTCGTTGTCCGGCGCGCCGCGCCGGCGCTCGCTGCCGCCCGCGGGGCGCAGCAGGCTGCTGGCGCCGCGGTCGCGCAGGAACTCGAGGAACGCCAGCGCCGACGGCAACTCGGCCGCGGGGATCTCATCCAGCAGATCGCGCGCCTGCCGGCGCAGGATCTCGCCGGGCGCCTCGCCCGATGGGATGGGGCGCGGGATCTCGGGCGGCTCGGCCGGCTGAGCGACGTGGCCCCACGGCGGTGGGTTGGCCACCTCGATCTTCATGTGGTCGAGCCAGGTCTGAATGTGAAAGTGCAGCAGCTCGGACCGGTAGGCGAACCAGCGCTCCCGCTCGGCGGGGAAGGCCAGCAGCACGTCCTTGAAGCGGCGGAAGGCGCCCTTGCCGTCGATGGCGATCAGCAGGCGCTCGCGCAGCGCCGGCTCCGACACCGAGCCCACGAAGCGCTCCATCCAGCGATACTGCTCGCGCGACGACGCGGGATCGATGCGCAGGAAGCGATCGGGGTGCGCCGCCACGCGCGCCCGCCGGGCCGCCGCGTCGGGCTCGCCCTCGATGATGGCGAGCAGATCGCCATTTTCCAAATCCAGAAAGCTCTCCTGGTCCGGAGAATTTCGTTCGAAGGCGATCTCGAGATCGCTCCAGTTGACGTTGATCGACGACATTGCGCGCTTTCTCCGGCTCCCCCCGCCAAGAGGTAGCACGGCAATCTACTGGATTCAGTTTAAGTTTTGCTTTCCAGCTTTGCAACGGCAGAGGTCCGCGGACCCTGACAGTCTGCGTGGCCTTTGACAGCCGCGAGATTGTCAGTAAACTGCCGGCGGAGTCGTCAACGTCTGCCGGAGGGTCCCTTGGCTCGCGTCACCGTCGAAGATTGCCTTGAGAACGTGCACAACCGGTTCGCGCTGGTCATCCTGGCTGCCGAACGCGCGCGCCAGCTGGCGAACGGCGCCAAGGCTCTGGTCCGTTGCGACAACAAGCCTGCCGTGACGTCGCTGCGCGAGATCGCCAACAGCCGCGTTCGCTTCAACGAATCGGTCGAGACCACCGTCGGTCAGTACCTGGCGGAGGTCAAGACGCGCAACCTGCGCGTCGACAAAGGGGGCCGCCACGGCGCCCACCAACCCCCGGCCTAGGCTGGCCGTCAAACCCGCTCCGGACCGTGATCGTGGCCGTTGACGTGGGCGTTGACGGGCCCGTGGGCGTGGCCGTGCACGTGAACGGGAACGCTACCGTGGACGTGGTCGGGGGTACGATCACGTCAACGGTGGCGTTCTCGTTCACGTGCACGGCCACGATCAGGGGTCCGATCACGATCCGTGCGCGTCGACGGGCCGCTAGGCTCGTACGGCGAGCGCCAGCTTGAGGTAGTTGCCCTCGGGGAAACCGGGGGCGACGGGGAAATCGGGCGGCAGACCGATGCGCTGGAAGACGCGCAGGTCGGCGCGCGCCGCCGCCGCGCCCTCGCCGAGCGCGCGATCGAGCTCGGCCACTGAAACCTTGGTCGAGTTGGTGGCGAACGCCAGCACGCCGCCCGGCTCCAGCACCGTCAGGGCGACCGACGCCACCTGAGCCAGATCGCGGGTCACGTTGAACTGCCCCGACGGGCCGTGGGAGAAGGTCGGCGGGTCGCAGACGATGACATCGAAGCGGCGACCGCGCGACGCCAGCTTCTCCACCGCCTTGATCGCGTCGCCGGTGATCGCGTCCATCTTGGCGGGGTCGAGGCCCGACAGCTCGAAGTTACGCCGCGCGCGCGCGTGCACCTTGGCGGCGAGATCGACCGCCACCACCTCGCGCGCGCCCGCGCGCGCGGCGTACACCGAAAACGCGCCGGTGTACGAGAACAGGTTCAGGACGCGGCGCTCGGCGGCGCGTGCCGCGACCGCCGCCCACCCGAGGCGCATGTCGGGGAACAGACCCACGCCGAGCGGCGCGGTGACGTCGACGCCGAAACGGCAAGCGCCCACCTCGACCACCACCTCGAGCGGCGCCTCGTCGCCGCGCGCGCGCGTGGCGGGCTCGGGCGGGGCCTGGCCGGCCAGTGGTCGCACGCGGCGCTGCTCGTAGATCCCGCGCGGCTTGGCGGTGGTCTCGATGGCGTCGTAGAGCTCGTCGCGCCAGGGCAGCGCGCCGGCCGACAGCCACTGCACCACGACGAAGTCGCCGTAGCGATCCACGGTGACGCCGGGCAGCCCCTCGCTCTCGCCGGTGAACAGGCGCATCGCCGCCGGCGGGGTCTGCCCGCCCCACAGCATCCAGCGCAGCTGGAGCGCGCGCGCGAAGCGAACGCCGACCACGCCCGCGCCGGGGACCACCCGCTCGCTCGGGTCGCGGGTCAGCAGGCGGACCGCGATCGCGTGCTCCTGGTCGACGAAACCGCGGCCGACAAACTCCTGATTGCCAGTGATGAGGTCGACCACAGATCCGGTCGGCTCAGCCATTCCCCGGCTGCCCAGCGCGTCCCGGAAGACCCAGGGATGTCCGGCGCGGACACGTGCGGCGATGTCGGGCGACAGGCGATATTGCCCGACTCGCATCTTGACGCCCGGCGCCTTTTGACGCGGGCGGCGGGCAAAACCAGGCTCTTTCACGGCCCGGACCTTAGAGACGGCTTTCCCAGCTGTCAAAGCAATTTACCGGCCTCGTGCAGTGCGGCTGAGGCTGGTTTTAGGCGTTGCGGCGGCCCAACTCAGCTTGACTTCATACCCACAAAATGGGGAACCTTCATACTTTGAAGGAGCAAGCGGGATGATGACGAAGCCGCCAGGGTTCGCCAGCTCGAGCACCCTTCCGATGGAAGACGAAGGGGAGGAGTCCATCGACGATTCACTCGATGAGATCTTGCTCGAGGCCAACGAGAAGCCGCAGGAAAATTCGGTGAAATCGTTGGAGGCGGTTCCTTCGTCACTGGAGGAGTCCGAGATCGGCGAGGAAGAATCGGACGTGATCGAGTCATCGCCGATGTCGATGTCGGCCGGCGGCACGGCCTCGCCGCCGGGCGAGATCACCGTCATCGCGCCGCGCCCGACCTTCGCCGACGACGAGGTCTTCAAGGAAGAGACCAAGGTCGATCCCTACGAGACGGCGATCCGCGCCGCCGCGTTGCGCGACGAAGGCCTCACCAGTCAGGCCAGCCATCAGCGCGCGCGCGCGCTGCGCAAGACCGCAAACACGCCGGTGCGAGCGCCCTCGCACGCGGCGCTGGCCGAGGTCGAGTTCGAGGACGTCGAGACCGGCGACGAAGAAGCGTTCGCCTCGTCGCCCAGCGGCGAGCACAGCGAGCGAACGCCCGCCGACCGCCCGATCGGCGAGGACTCCGGCTCGCCGCCGGCAGGGGGTTTCGCCACCGCGTCGGGCTACGTGCCGCGCTTGCCGCCGCCGGGCCGGCCGATGCCACCGCCGGGGCGCCCCGACATTTACCCCGGGCGGCGCATCCCCACGCCGAGCTCGGATTTCGGGCTCTCGCCGTCGAGCGGCTTCGGCTCGGGCGCGCACTATCCCTCGATCGCGATCCCCGCGCCATCGGGGTACGACAGCAGCACGCGTAACGCGGCGGTGCGCGGCGATAACCGCGTGCGGCTCCCGGCTGCCGGGTTGGCGATGTTCCTGGTCACCGCCTTCAGCGGCGGCCTGCTGGTCGGCGCCATGCTCTGGCGCGGTCGCGCGCCGTCGGGGCCGGTCGACTTGCCGGTCGTGACCCACTCCGTCTCCAGGCCGATAGTGGCCGAGCCGGTGCAGCCCATCGTCAAGCCGGTACCTTCGCCGGCGAGCGCGACCGCCCCGGCGCCTGCAGCCGCTGTCGCCGCCGGTACAACCAGCGCCGACATCGGCAGCGCCGGTCCGGCCATGCCGACGATGGCGGCCGAGACCGCGCCGGTCCTGACCGAAATGCCGCCTCCGGGGGAAAAACCCAAGAAGGCCAAACCCAAGAAGACCACCACCCTGGACGAGGATCTGGCCGCCGCCGCCGATGAGCCGCCGCCTCCGCCCACCCGGCCCCGCAAGAAGAAGATCCCCTGGCAGGACCCCTTCGCGCAGTGAGGGCGGGCCGCCCCGGCTGTCGGCCCGTGCCGCGAAGCGCGCGAAGCGAGCGGTAACTCCTAAAGTTTCTCGGTTCTCGACCCGACTTATGAAGTGTCATGAGTCGACTTGGCGAGCTCCTGGTGCGCGAGCAGATCATCTCGCCCGAGCAGCTGCAAAAGGCGCAAGACACGTCGAAGAAGTCGGGCGAACGCCTCGGTAACAGCTTGATCAAGCTGGGTGTGGTCAAGGAGGAGGACCTGACCCAGTTCCTGTCCAAGCAGTACGGCGTGCCCGCCATCAACCTGGGCGAGTTCGACATCGAGCCCGAGATCATCGCGCTCATCCCCAAGGACGTCGCGCGCAAGCACCGGGTGGTGCCGATCAACCGCGCCGACAAGAACCTGATCGTCGCGATGAGCGATCCCTCCGACATGCACGCGCTCGACGATCTCAAGTTCCTGACCGGCTACAACATCGAGATGGTGGTCGCCTCCGAGGTAGCGATCGCCGAGGGGCTGGCGCGCTACTACGACGCGGCCACCGACATGACCACGTTCAACTTCGACGAGATGTTGGGCGACATGAACGAGGACGTCGACTTCGCCAAGACCGAAGGCGACGAGGAGAACGTCCTCGACCTCGAACGCGCGTCGGAGGACGCGCCGGTGGTCAAGCTGTGCAACGTGATCCTGCTCAACGCCATCAAGCAGGGCGCGTCCGACATCCACATCGAGCCCTACGAGAAGAGCTACCGCGTGCGCTACCGCGTCGACGGAGTGCTCAAGGAAGAGATGTCGCCGCCGCTCAAGCTCAAGGCGGCGCTGACCAGCCGGATCAAGATCATGTCCCACCTGGACATCGCCGAGCGGCGACTGCCGCAGGACGGGCGCATCAAGCTGAAGATGGGACGGGGCAAGGAGATGGACTTCCGCGTCTCGGTGCTGCCGACGCTGTTCGGCGAGAAGATCGTCATGCGCCTGCTCGACAAGGGGAACTTGCAGCTGGACATGACCAAGCTCGGCTTCGAGGCCGCCCAGCTCAAGGACTTCAAGAGGGCCATCGACGCGCCCTACGGCATGGTCCTGGTCACCGGCCCCACCGGGTCGGGCAAGACCACCACGCTCTACTCGGCGCTGCAGGAGCTGAATCAGGTCAGCGACAACATCAGCACCGCCGAGGATCCGGTCGAGTTCAACCTGCCCGGCATCAACCAGGTGCAGATGCACGAGGACATCGGCCTCAACTTCGCGGCCGCGCTGCGCTCGTTCCTGCGCCAGGACCCGGACACGATCATGATCGGCGAGATCCGCGACTTCGAGACCGCCGAGATCGCGGTCAAGGCGGCGCTCACCGGACACATGGTGCTGTCGACGCTGCACACCAACGACGCGCCGTCGACGGTGACCCGCCTCCTCAACATGGGGGTCGAGCCGTTCCTGGTCACGGCGTCGGTGAACGTGATCGAGGCGCAGCGCCTGATCCGGAAGATCTGCGCCAACTGCAAGGAGCCGATCCCCACGCCCAAGGACGAGCTCAAGGCGGTGCTGAACGCCAAGGACGAGGAGATCGAGACCGCGACCTGCTTCAAGGGCGTCGGCTGCAACGTCTGCAACGGCAGCGGCTACAAGGGCCGCATCGCGGTCTACGAGGTCATGATGTTCGTCGATGCGCTGAAGGAGCTGGTCCTGCAGGGCGCGTCGTCCGCGGAGCTCAAGGCCGAGGCGATGCGGCAAGGTATGCGCACGCTGCGCATGTGCGCCATCACCAAGGTCTGCACCGGAACCAGCACCATCGACGAGGTCGCCCGCCTCACGGCGGCAGATTGAGCACACCCAGCATGGCAACCGCTTCGCCCCCGCAAACCGTCACGCTGCAACAGCTTCTCAAGGCCATGTACGACAAGGGTGCGTCCGACCTGCATCTGTCGATCGGCTCGGCCCCGATGCTGCGCATCGACGGTGACCTGGTGCCCCTGCGGGTCAACCCGCTGAGCGCCGTCGAGACCAAGCAGCTCTGCTACTCGATCCTGACCGACACCCAGAAGATGAAGTTCGAGGAGGAGCAGGAGCTGGATCTGTCCTTCGGCGTGAAGAACCTGTGCCGCTTCCGCGCCAACGTGTTCATGCAGAAGGGCGCCGTCGGCGCGGTCTTCCGCACCATCCCGTTCAAGATCCGAACCTTCGAAGAGCTGGGCCTGCCGCCGATCATCGAGGAGCTGTGCAACAAGCCGCGCGGACTGGTGCTGGTGACCGGGCCGACCGGGTCGGGCAAGTCGACCACGCTGGCGGCCATGATCGACAAGATCAACACCGAGCGCCACGAGCACATCATCACGCTCGAGGATCCGATCGAGTTCCTGCACCAGCACAAGAGCTGCGTGGTCAACCAACGCGAGGTCGGCACCGACACCCAGTCATTCAAGAAGGCGCTGCGCTCGGTGCTGCGCCAGGACCCCGACGTGGTGCTGGTCGGCGAGATGCGCGACCTCGAGACCATCGAGGCGGCGCTGACCACCGCCGAGACCGGCCACCTGTGCTTCGGCACGCTGCACACCAACTCGGCGGCGCAGACCATCAACCGCGTGATCGACGTCTTCCCGCCCCACCAGCAGTCACAGATCCGAGCCCAGCTGTCGTTCGTGCTCGAGGGCGTGGTGTGCCAGACGCTGCTGCCGCGCGCCTCCGGCGAGGGCCGCGTGGCCGCGCTCGAGGTCATGATCCCCAACGCGGCGATCCGGAACCTGATCCGCGAGGACAAGCTGCACCAGATCTACTCGCAGATGCAGCTTGGCCAGGGCACGTCGGGGATGCAGACGCTGAATCAGTGCCTGGCGGGTCTCTACCTCAAGCGGCTGGTGACGCTGGAGGCCGCCATCGGCGCCAGCTCCGACCCCAACGAGCTGCAGCAGATCATCGCGGCCGGCGGCGGCGCCACGATCGCCAAGGCGGGCTCGCCCGGGCGCGTCGCGGGGCCGCGGGGCCAGGTGGGTTAGACCATGCCAGGGCAGCAGCAAGCGTTCGTCTGGGAGGCCCGCAGCCGCAGCGGCGAGGTCAAGAAGGGCGTCATGGAGGCCGACAGCGAGGACGCTGTCGCCGAGAGACTGAAGATGCAGCTGATGACGCCGCTCTCGGTGAAGAAGCAGCCGCGGCAGTTCAACTTTTCTTTCGGTACAGGCGTCAAGACCGAGGACGTCGTCATCTTCACGCGCATGTTCGCGACGATGATCGACGCCGGCCTGCCGATCGTGCAGTGCCTGGAGATCCTGTCGAGCCAGGCCGACAACAAGGCCTTCGGCAAGGTGCTGGGCCAGGTCAAGGTCAGCGTCGAGGGTGGGTTCACGCTGTCGGACGCGATGGCTCGCCACCCCAAGGTGTTCGACGGCCTGTTCGTCAACCTGGTCGCGGCCGGCGAGGCGGGCGGCATCCTCGACAGCATCCTGCAGCGCCTGTCGATCTACATGGAGAAGGCGGTCAAGCTCAAGCGCCGGGTCAAGGGCGCGATGGTCTACCCGATCTCGATCGTCTGCATCGCCGCGCTGGTGGTGACCATCCTGCTGACCAAGGTCATCCCGGTCTTCGAGAAGATGTTCAAGGACTTCGGCGGCGGCAAGCTGCCGGCGCCGACCCGCATCGTGATCGAGATTTCACACGCGCTGGCGCAGTTCCTGCCGTTCATCATCGCCGCGCTGATCGCGGGCGCCATCGCGATGCGCGCCGTCTTGAAGACGCCCAAGGGCCGCCTGGTCTTCGACGGTTTCTTGCTGAAGATGCCCCTTCTGGGCGCGGTGCTGCGCAAGGTCGTGGTCGCGCGCTTCACCCGCACGATGGGCACGCTCATGACCTCGGGGGTACCCATCCTCGACTCGATGGAGATCGTGGCCAAGACCGCGGGCAACACCGTGGTGCAGGCGGGCATCATGTACGCGCGTGAGCAGATCTCACAGGGCAAGGACATGGCGACGCCGCTCATGGAGACCGGCCTCATGCCGCCCATGGTGGTGCAGATGATCGGGGTCGGCGAGCAGACCGGCGCGCTGGACAACATGCTGTCCAAGATCGCCGACTTTTACGAGGAGGAGGTCGACGTCGCGGTCGCCGCCATGACCAGCCTCATCGAGCCGATCATGATGGTGTTCCTGGGCGGGGTGATCGGCGGCATGGTCGTGGCCATGTACCTGCCGATCTTCGAGATGGCGGGCAACATCAAGGCGGGATGATCGGGCGATGAGGCCGCGATGAGCGCGCCGGCGGCTGTGGTGGGGGCGCCGGGCGCGGAGCGCCGCGAGCCGACGGCGGGCGTCTCCGCGGCCACCACGCCGCGTGGCCAGGTCGAGACCTGGCGGACGATCAAGTACCTGATGGTCTTCCGCGTCGCGCTGGCGACGCTGCTGCTCATCACCGCGGTGGGCGCGGCGTACGGCAATGGCGGGGTCGAATCGTTGAGCGGCCCGTTCGCGCGCTTTGGCTTCGCCATGCTGTTCACCACCTACCTGGTCAGTATCGGCTACGGCGCCGCCTACCGGCACGTACGCAACCCGATCCGCTTCGCCTACGTCCAGATCACCATCGACGTGGTGCTGGCCACGGTGCTGGTCCACGCGACCGGCGGCGGCCAGAGCGCATTCTTCTTCCTGTATTTTCTGGATGTGGTCGCGGTCGCGCTGCTGGCACAGCGGCGCGGCGCGGCGGTGGCGGCCGGGGCCAGCGCCGCGTTGATGGTCGCGGTGTCGGTGGCC
The DNA here is from genome assembly GCA_035696125.1 of Polyangia bacterium. Lineage (GTDB taxonomy): Bacteria > Myxococcota_A > Polyangia > Fen-1088 > Fen-1088 > DASRQZ01. The sequence continues at coordinate 2,062 of DASRQZ010000013.1, read as the reverse complement.
GGCTACTGGCGGGTGTTGCCGGTGGTGCCGGGACAGAGCTGGCTACCCTGGGAGGTCGGCCGCGACGAGCTGGCGCAGCGGCTGGCGTTGAACGCGCTCGCGCTGGGCGCGGTCGGCGTGCTGGCCACCCACCTGGCGCGGCAGACCCGGCAGGCGGGCGAGCGCTTGACCCGCCACGAGCGCTACGCCGGTGACCTGGCCACGTTGCACGAGAACACCATCCGATCGATGACCTCGGGTCTGGTGACGCTGGACCTCGAGGGCAGGGTCACCTCGATCAACGAGGCCGCGATCGAGATTCTCGGCGTGCCGCGCCTGCGCCTGCTCGGCGACGCGCTCGAGGCGCACCTGCCTCAGCTCGGGTTGTTGCTGGCCGAGGTCGGGCCGCAAGCCACGGTGCGCCGTGCCGAGATCACCGCGCTGCGCCCCGACGGCGCGGTCCGCAACCTGGGTATCTCGGCGGCGCCGCTGGCCGACCACGCCGGTCGGGTCGTCGGCCGCGTCATCCACTTGCAGGACCTGACCGAGCTGCGGCGCATGCAGCTGGAGGTCGAGCGCGCCGAGCGTCTGGCCAGCGTGGGGCGCTTCGCCGCCGGCATCGCCCACGAGATTCGCAACCCGCTGGCCAGCATTTCGGGCTCCATCGAGATGCTCAAGACCACGCCCGGCGCCGACGCCGACAGCCGCCAGCTGATGGACATCGCGGTGCGCGAGGTCGATCGGCTCAACCGCTTGATCACCGACTTGCTCGACTACGCGCGCCCGCGCAGCGAGGAGCGGCGCCCGCTGGATGTCGGCGAGCAGGTGGCCGAGATCGCGCGCGCCTTTGCGCTCGAGAGACGCGAAAAGATCCGGGTCGCCAGCGATCTCGCTCCCGGCGTGTTCGTCGAGGCGGCCACCGGTCAGCTGCGCCAGGTGATCTGGAATCTGATCCGCAACGCCGCCGAGGCCATGCCCGACGGCGGCGTGATCGCGATCCGCCTCGCCGGCGAAGGCAGACACGCCGCTCTCGAGGTGCGCGACGAAGGCGCCGGTATCCCCAACGATCGAATGGAGCGCATCTTCGAGCCGTTCTATTCGACCAAGGCCGGCGGCACCGGCCTGGGCCTGGCCACCGTGGCCCGGATCGTCGCCGACCACAGCGGCACCGTTACCGTCGACAGCGAGCCCGACCAGCGGCGAGGCGCGGCGTTCATCGTGCGACTGCCCCTGGCCACGGCCCGCTAGCGGTGCGCTTGCAGGCCGCCGCTCGCAAGGCAGGCTTTGCGAGCGGCAGCTTGCAAGCACACGTCACCCTCGCCCGCGGTCTGCCGCGGGAGAGGGCCTGGGAGAGGGCAGGCCTTGCGGAGAGCCGCGCCCGACAAGTCGCCGCGACCGCTCGTCGTTGCCGCGCTACGGCAGCAGAATGCGGCCCGGGGCGCCGTTGGTGCCGTTCTGGGTGTGGCAGCCGTTGCAGCTGCCGTTCGTTTGCGCGGCGGTCATGATCCGCTCGCGGCCCTGGTAGGTGACCTTGGCGCGGAACGGGAAGGTGACCGCGCCGGAGTAGAAGAAGTTGCCCGACTGATTCGGAGTCAGCGTGATGACCCGGTTGGACGCATCGGTGATCACCACCCGGGCGCCGTTGCTGCCGTTGGCGCCGTAGCACAGGTTGGGCTCGTGCGCGGTGGGATAGACCGTGCCGGCGATGGTGTAGAGCGCCGCGCCTTCGTCGCCCCCGCCGCCGCCTTCGTCGTCGTCGTCCCCGCCGCCGGGCCCGCTGTTGCCGCCGCCGCCGCCGCCGGTGTGGCAGCCGAGACACGAAAGGCCCGGGTTCATGATCGGCGATCCTTCACTGTTCGAGTTCCATGTGATGCCGCTGGTGCAGCGGGGCGCGGCGGTGAACGGATCGGGCGGCGGCGGATTGATGGTGGTGCCGCAGGTGCCCCCCGGATAGCCGGCCGCGATCCAGTTGTTGACGGCGGTGATCTCGGTCCCGCTCGGCGGCGTGCCCGGCGCGGGCGGCATCTGCGACGGGTTGCCCTGCATGCGCATGACCGCGCGCTGTGCAAAGGTCTGCGACGCG
>DASRQZ010000012.1:0-31860 GCA_035696125.1 Polyangia bacterium | reverse complement strand
TCGCGCCGGTGGATGAGCGCCATCACCGCGTCGAGGTCGCCCTGCGGCGAAGGGGCCGGGGCGGGCAGTTGCACCGGCGTGGGCGCGGGCGGCGGGGGCGCCCCCGGGCCGCGCGCGATGCCGACCGGCGCGCGGCGTAGCGGGCGCGCGTCGAGCGAACCGGGGCGCACCGGCAGGCCCTCGAGCAGATCGGGGCTCGTCGCCATGGGCTCGCTCTTCACGACGGCGTCTCGGCCCCTGCTGGCAGCCACCCTGGACCGCGAGGCGCTCGACAGCAGGTCATCCAGGCTCCCGCGCTTGGCTTCCTTCTGGGCGATGGCGCGCGGTCGGGCCTCGCCAGCGGCGGCGCCGCCGCCGATCGCGCGCGACGAGGCCACGGGCGCCGGTTCCGCGGGGCGCGGCGCCGCGGCCTCCGCCACCACCACCGGCGCGACCGGACGGGCCGCGACGCTGCCCTTGCTCGGCGCTTCCATCTGCGGGGCCGCATTGTGCGCGGCGCGGGGCCGCGACCGGGCCAGGTCCTTGGCCATCGGTGCCGCCGATCCCCCGCTGTCGCCCTCGCTCTCGTCCTGGTCGGATTCCGATCGATCGAATACCGGCGCCGGCTGCTCCTGTGCGGCGGTCGCGATCGCCGTCGCGGGCGCGATGTCGGTCCGGTGCAGCAACCGGATGCCGCCGCCGTCGACCGTCAGGATGTCGGCCAGCGCGCGCCGCTCGATGCCGAAGCGCGCGTAGTCCTGCTCGGTCTCCAGCACCAGCATCGAGGTGAACGGGCACAGCACGCGGTTCTTGATCGACAGCGCGATGGCCTGCTTCTTGAACACGTCCTTCATGTCGGGATCGACGGCGGCGACGTTCTCGTTGCGGTCGTGAAGATCCAGCAGGCGCGCGATGCGAGCCTTGACCCACGCCCGTTCGATCAGCGGTCGGTCGACCGGCGCCAGCGTGCCGGCCAGCGCCAGCGCCTGGCCCGCGACCTTGATTCGCAGCGGCTTGTCCGTCGGCAGGTCGGCGTAGACCAGCAGCTCGTCACCCGGTTGCACGCCGTTGATCACGCTCGGCCAGATCCAGCCGGCGCCGTCGATCTCCAGCTTCAGCCCCGAGCGCGTCGCGCGGGTCAGCCGGCCCGCCAGCGCCGCCGCCGGCTGTGTCGTGTCCAGCACCACGCCATCGCGCGCCAGGCCCGCGGTCACCAGCTGCGCCAGCAGCGCGTCCTCGCGGATACCGCCCACGGCCAGCACGTCCAGGCGCTCGACGCCGGCGCCGGCCAGCGCCTTGACCCGCTGGCGCAAGGCACCGGCCCCGGTGTCGCCGGCGGTGGCGACGCCGTCGGTGACCAGCAGGACGCGCGCGCGCCGCGCGGCCGCGGGACGCAGGCTGTCGGCGGCCCAGCGCAGCGCGCGATCGAGATCCGACGCGCCCAGCGCGCGCCGCTCGATCAGCCGGCGGTGGGTCTCGGCGCCCAGCGCGCTGGCGCGCCCGGTGAAGATCGGCGCCACGTCCTGGTCGAACGCCGCGACCGTGAGCATCGGGTCACCGCCGCTCTTGCGCAACTCGGCGACCAGCGACTCCCAGGCGCCGATCTCATCGGCCAGCCCGAGCGCGCGCGAGGCGCTGGTGTCGACCAGCACCAGCAGCGACGCGATGGGGTCGCGGCGATCGCTGTCGGCCAACGGGACCACGCGGGCCACCACCAGGTTGCCATCGCGCAACCCGAGCCGCGCCGTTCCCGCGGCGTCGCTGTGCGCGACTTCGAAGTCGCGGTCGGGCTGGAAGTTACTCCGATCGACCTCGACCACCTCGCGCTGGTCGCGCCGCCCGCCCAGGCTGGACGCCGGCACGCCGCCGGTCACCACGCTCTTGCCCACCAGCGCGCGGATGCGCAGGTGGCCGAGGCGGGGCAGCCCGCGCAGCGGCAAGCGATAGGGCTCGCGGGCGTGCGGCAGCTCCTGCGAGTAGGAGACGATCAGCTCCTTGGTGGAGGATGGCGGGATCGGAAACACGCGCGCCGAGAATTCGTTGCCGGCTTCGCTCTCCAGCAGCGCCGGGTCCTGGCGCCGGTGCAGGAAGTCTTCGTAGGCGACCCGCGCCGCCTGCTGCTCCACCACCTCGCCCTCCTGCCAGCGATCGCCCACGCGCATGGCAAAGCGACTCACCGTCGCGCCCGAAGGCAGGGTGATGCGGAAGCGCCCCTCGCGCACCCGGTTCTCCGGGTTACGAAAGCTGAGGTGCAGCTCGGTGAAGGCCAGCGGGTCTTCGACGACCGCCTGCGCCGTCATCGACACCAGCTCCAGTCCGGAACCGTCCGAGGCGGTGAGGCTGAGCGGCGCTTCGGCCGGCGTGGTGACCAGGACGCCCCCCTTGGGCGGCAGCGCCTGCGCCGCGCTGCGTGCGTGCGGCCAGGCGACGCCCAGAGCCACGAGGGCGAGAGCGATCGACGCGGTGAAGGAACGCGAGCGGGAGATGGGGTTGCTCATGCCCGGGGTACACGCGCGAGGTGGCTATTGGATCTGCGGCGCCGTCGTCTGCGCGCATTTTTTGTTGCGGCGCGTCCGCCCCTTCGGCCAGGGGGGGCTTGCCCGATCCCGTCGGCGTCGGCGTCGGCGTCGGCGTGATCGATCCGGATCCGCGCCCCCGGATCGCCGACGGCTACGCCGACGCTGACGCCACGGGGTCACCGGGGACCGGTCTGGCGCGCGCGACGCCTCACACCGACGCGAGGTGCCGGGGCGGGCGGGGTTCCTCCGGCGGCGGCACTGGTTTGGATGCGACCGACGCTCGCTTTTCCGCCCGCACTCTGTCCGCGATCGCGTTCCACACCCGCGTGTTGACGGGGTGCTCGGGCACGGCGCCGGCCAGACGCTCGGTCAGCGCGCGTGCGTCGCGGTGGCAATCCTGGCAGCCCTGGTGGGGCTCGGGTCTGGCCAGATGAGCGGCGCAGGCGGCGCACTCGCTCTCGTCCAGTGCTCCCAGCGCCCACGCTCCCGCCAACTCTTTGAATTCGCCACAGTCCATCGCCATCCTCGCCTCTATTCTTCTTTTCTGTGCGGTCTCAACAACCGCTCCAGCTTACTCAATGCCAGTTTCACGCGCATCTTCACGGTGCCGAGCGGGCTGCTGGTCCGGGCGGCGATCTCGCTCTGGCTCAGGCCCTCGAAGTACGCCAGCTCGATGGCGTGCCGCTGCTCGGGCGGCAACGCGCCCAGCGCCTCGGCGACCCGCACCTCGTTGCGCCGCCGCTCGGCCTGCTCACTGGGTAGCAGCTCGGGCGCCGGCCTCAGGCTGCCCGACGCGGACTCGATCGCGCGCGACGTCGTTCCGGTGGAACGCAGGCGGTCGATGGCGCGACTGCGCGCAATGGTGACCACCCAGGCCGCGGCCCCGCCGCGCTGGGTGTCGAACTGACCGGCGCGCCGCCAGATCTCCAGGAAGGTCTCCTGCACCACGTCCTCCGCCTCGGGCTCGTTGCGCAGCACGCGCATGGCGATGGCCATCGCGCGTCGGGCGTGCAGGTCATAGAGGCAACGAAGCGCCTCCACGTCGCCCCGCGCCATGCGGTTGAGCAGGCGACCTTCTCGATGGTCGCCCGCATCCGGCGCGCCGCGGTCCCGACGTGTCCCAGCCAGCCAACCCACCTCGTCTGCAATATGGCGATGGCCCCCCCTCGTCGCAACGGCGGCGTTCTGACTCACCTCCGATATACGTCCGCCGCCGAGCTTCGGACGTGCTTGCTCAGCTGGAAACTGACCTTAGCTTGACGGGAGAATCGTGCGTGTTCCCGGCGGAGGGCAGATCCCGTTTCGCGCTTTCATCAAGCGTTTGTATTGCCATTACGAAGAGCACGCGGTGCAGGACCTGGCGGCGGCGCTGTCCTATTACTTCATGTTCTCGCTGTTCCCGTTCCTGTTCTTCCTGGCGTCACTGACCGCGTACCTGCCGCTCGCCAGCTCGGTGCGACTGCTGCTGGAACGGATCCGCCCCGTGCTGCCGCAACAGGCGATGGAGATCATCGACCAGCACGTCAACGCGCTGGTCACCGAGACCCATCCCAAGCTGCTGACCATCGGGATCATCTTCACGCTGTACAGCGCTTCGCGCGGCGTCGACGCGGTTCGCAAGGGCCTGAACCTGGCGTACGACGTCAAGGAGACGCGCCCGCTGTGGAGGACCGAGTTGGCCGCCTTCGGCGCCACCATCGTCGGCGCGGGGCTGGTGCTGTTCGGTATCGCCGCGCTGGTGGCGGGCGGCGACGCCGGCTGGTGGATCTCGCGCCATCTCGGCTTCGAGTCGGCCTACGTGTTCGTGTGGCGCTGGCTGCGCTGGCCGGTGACCGCCGCCGCCGTCATGCTGGCGGCCGCGCTGGTCTACTACTCGCTGCCCAACGTGAAGCAGCAGTTCAAGTTCATCACGCCCGGCTCCGTGGTGGGCACCATTGCCTGGCTGCTGGCGACCTGGGGTTTCAGCCAGTACGTCGGGCACTTCGGGACCTACAACGTCGCCTACGGTTCGATCGGCGGGGTCATCGTGCTCATGACCTGGCTGTTCATCTCCGGCTTCATCTTCCTGATGGCCGGCGAGGTCAACGCCATCCTCGAACATGCGTCGAAACAAGGCAAGGCGGTGGGCGCGCACGCCGAGGGCGAGGCGGCACCCCCGCCCGAGGAGCGGCCGAGCGCGATGCCGGTCGGCGCCGCCAGCAGCGCCGCGGTGGCCGAGCGCGCGAGCGATACGGCCGCGCCCGAGGCCGCCGTGAGCGGACCACCCTGACCGTCGCTGAGCGGCGGCGCCCGCCCCGGGCCTCGGGCCTCGGGCCTCGGGCTTCGGGCCTCGAGTAGTTGAGAGACGTTGCGAGTGCCTGCAGAGCCCTGCCGTGGCATCGCAAGAGGTTCCCCCGCAGTCCAGGTCCGACGCCCCCGAAGTCCGAAGTCTGACGCCTGAGGCCGGAGGCCGGAGGCCTGAGGCCTGAGGCCCGAGGGAGGACCGCCCAGCCGAACTGCATTGGCCGTGGGGCGGGATTCTTGACACGGCACATTTGTTCCGTACCATACGTCTGTTCAGTAGGAAGGAGACGCATGGGCTCACTCACCTTGGTTCGCGACGAAGCGCAGGGGGTCTTGACCGACCGCCAGCGGGAGATCCTCGATTTCATCACCCGCTCGATCCGCGACCGCGGCTATCCGCCGACCCTGCGCGAGATCGGGCTCCACTTCGGCATCCGATCGACCAACGGGGTGAACGATCACCTGCGCGCGCTGGAGAAGAAGGGCCACCTGCAGCGCGAGGACTTGAAGTCGCGCGCGTTGCGCCCGGTGACCGCGGCCGCGCATCGCGCGCGCGGCGCCGACAAGGACAAGCACAGCGCCGACATCGTCGAGATCCCGCTGGTCGGACGGGTCGCGGCCGGGCTGCCGCTGCTGGCCGTCGAGAATGTGCAGGATACCGTGCACGTCGATCGCTTCTTCATCGGGCAGACGCGCGAGGTGTTCGCGCTGCGCGTGAAGGGTGACTCGATGATCGAGGACGGTATCCGCGACGGCGACTTCATCTTCGTGCGCAAGCAGCTGCAGGCCAACCGCGGCGACACGGTGGTCGCGATGATCAACGACGAGGCGACCGTCAAGCGCTACTACCCGGAGGGCGACACGATCCGGTTTCAGCCTGCCAACTCGTCCATGCAGCCGATCCTGGTCAAGAAGCGCGAGTTCAAGAGCGTGAACCTGATCGGGATCGTGATCGGCGTCTATCGCAAGATGACCTGACCTGCCCGGCTGAGCTGCAATTCCGGCAAATCCGCACAGAGCAGGGCCCGTCCGCTGCTGCAAAGTCCCGTGCTACGCTAGTCGCCGCACATGCCTTTGGCCAAAGCGACCCGCCCCCGGCGGTCTCCTGGGCGGTCTCCTGAGCGTGGCCTGGGCCGAGGCGCGCTGCTGGCGTTCTGGCTGCACGCGCAGTTCCTGGTTCCTCTGCTGATCGTGACCTGGGTCTATGCCTCGCGCGAGGAGGCGCAGCGCGCCGAAGAAGTCGACGTGGCCTTTCGCGACGTCACCGATGAAGAGCTGGCTGACCTGCCGCCCATCGAGGAAGCGCCGCCTCCGCCCCGCGCGCTGCCCGAGGCCCCCGACCAGCCGCGGCGCGACGAAAAGAAGAAGAAGCCCAAGGACAAGGCCAGGCCGGTCAAGCTGGCCCAGCGTACCCCCGAGCCGCCGCGGCCGAAACCGAAGCCCGAGCCAGAGGTGCCGATCCCGCCGATGCCGCCCATGCCGCAAGAGGCGCCGCCCATCCCCAAGCCTCAGGATCGCGCGCATCAGAAGATGGTCGACCTCGACAACGACAAGGAGGTCGAGCCGCCACCGGACGCCAAGTTCCTGGCCCAGAAGAACAACCGCGCCGAGGTGGAGACCCGCGCCGCCGATACCAATCTCGAGAAAGCTCGGAAGGGCACCGAGGGATCGGCGGCGCCCTCCGAACGCCAGCAGCCCGAGATCGGCGACGACAAGGCGAAGATCGCCGAGCTCGACGACCAGAAGTCGGCACTGGGGCGCAAGGCGCCCGACGTGACCCCGCACGTCGATCCCGAGCTGTCGCAGCCCGACCCGCCGCCCGCGGCGCCCAGGTCGTTGCTGGCGCTGCGCGACGCCCCCCGCCGCGATCACGAGCTGACCCCCGAGACCGCCGACCCGTCGCTGCCCCGGACCCCGGACGGCACCGTGCCGATGCCGAGCGATCGGGGCGTGCGCAGCCCGCGCACTTCGGCCGATCGCATGGCCAGGGGCAAGCGCATGAAGCTGGCGCTCACCGCCAAGGACTTCGAGTACCTGTTCGGCGCGGACGCCGCGGCCGAGCGCCGGCTGGCGCAGAAGGAGCGATCGAAGAAGGTGGGGCGCTTCCAGCAGCGCGTCGGGCGGGTGCAGTCGGCGCTGGAGAACTTCATCCCCGAGGTCAAGCCCGGCAACCAGACCGCGCTCAACACCCGCGCCGCCCCCTTCGCCGCATTCATCGCGCGCATGCACCGGAGCATTCACAAGCTGTGGGGCTTCGGCATGCTCGAGGACTGGGACGAGATGTCGGGCTCGAACCCGTACAACAACCCCAACCTCCTGACCACCCTCGAGCTGGTGCTGAACGGCGACGGCACGATCGACAACGTCAAGATGATCAAGGCGTCGGGGTATCTGCCCTACGACGCGGCGGCGATCGACGTGGCCTACAGCGCGGGGCCGTACCCGGATCCGCCGCGGGAGATTCGATCCAAGAATGGCAAGATCTACATTCACTGGCGCTTTTTCCGCGACGCGCGCCAGTGCGCGACCTCGGGGGTCGACTATTTCATCCTCGACAACCCGCCGCGTGACGGCGACACCGCCGCGGCGGCCGGTCCCGAGCGGCCCGCGCCGGCGGCGCGAGCCGCCGCCGGCGAGGGGGAGGGCGCCCGCAAGCTGGCCGAAGGTCCGCGCCACCTCGAGCGCAACGCGGGCGAGGGCGAACACCACCACCAGGTGGGCGGCGTCCCGCACGCCGTGGGTGAGGAGCTGCCGCCCGCGCCCGAGCCGTCGGCAACGGCCCCCACCAATTTCCCGCCGCGCGCCGACAGTCCCCAGGCCCGCGCGCTGGCCGAGAGCTGGTTCGCCGCCTTCAGCCGCGGGGATGTCGCCGCGATGCTGGGCCCCGCGGTCTATCCCTTTCGTTCCAGCGGGGGCAACGCGGCCGGCAAGCGCAGCACGCTGGAGACCATGTTGCACGGCCTGGTCGACGAGTCCGACGCCGCCGCGCGCACCGTCTCGTCGATGCAGATCGTGTCGCCGGCCGGGTTGCGCGGGATCATCGGGCGCCTGCCGCAGGGCCTCGACGACGGATCGGGAGGCTTGTACGCGGTCGCGCGCACCGGCGGCAAGGATACCTTGATCCTGATCCTCACCCGCAAGGGCGCTGACTGGAAGGTCGCCGGCCTGGCGCGCCGGTAGGCACGGACCGCCAGGCGGGGCGCGGCGTGACCGGGGTCAGCGCAGGTCGTACTGGGCGATGTGGCGCAGGTTGAGGAAGTTGACCGTGAAGTGCGCCACCACCGCGCCGGTCAGATCCCCGGTCCACAGATAGAGCGCGCCGAAGACCACGCCGGCGACGAACGACGAGATCGTCCAGGGCAGGTGGCGCGCGCGCGGCGGTAGCCCGATGTGCAGCAGCGCGAACACCGCGCTCGAGCCCACCAGCCCCAGCACCGGCAGCATCGCGCCGCGAAAGAACATCTCCTCGCCGATCGAGGACGCCGCCGCCAGCACCACGATCTCGCGGTCGCCGAGCGGGCTCAGCAGCGCGCGGAAGTCGCGGTGCAGCGCCCGCGCCCACTCGAATCGGAAAAACGCCATGCGCGACGCGAACACGATGCCCAGCCCGACCAGCAGGCCGACCAGGATCCCGGTGAAGACCCAGGGGTCCTGCCGGCCCGGGACCTGCCACAGGGACGGCTGGCCGCGCAGGGAGGTCCAGCCCAGCCCGGCCGCCCCCAGACCCAGGTAAATCACCATCACCAACGCCGGCCGGTACCAGCTAGAGCCGCGCGAGATCATTGCGGTTCGCATACTACCCGGGCGGCCGCCGCTGCGTTCCAACGATATTGGAGGGTTCCGCTGTGCGACATGTAAGTATCTGATAGTTAAGGGTAAATTACCCCCGGTTTTCAGAGGAATCCGCCCGGCGGGCATGGTAAACGTCTGCTCGCGATGGCGGTCCCGGCGCTGCGAACCCGTCGAAATACGTCTACGTCGCGCAGTCCCCTCACCAGCACCATGGAGCGTGAGGTTGGGCTGCAGAAGCTGCTGTCCACTCGCATCTGCGATCTGTCGTTGCGCCCCGAAGGGACTTTGGCCGAGTGCGTGGAGCAGGTGATCGGCGAGCTACGCGCCAAGGGCATCACCTTCGTACCGGCGTACTACCTGGGCGAGGACGATTTTTGGACCGCGGATCGCGCGGTCAGCGTCAACATTCCGTGGTACCTGGCCAACCCGACCCTGTGGCGGCTGGTGAACGATCACCTGTTCGAGTACTCGCGTGAGGAGGTGCTGATGTACCTCCGCCACGAGGCCGGTCACGCCATCAACTACGCCTTCGAGCTGTGGCGCCGGCGCGACTGGACCCAGACCTTCGGCGACTTCCGGCGCCAGTACCGCGACGTTTACAACCCCAACCCCTGGAGCCGCGACTACGTTCGCTATCTACATCGCGCCGGCATGTACCACTACGCCCAGAAGCACCCCGACGAGGACTGGGCCGAGACCTTCGCCGTGTGGCTCGAGCCCGACAGCCACTGGCGGCGCCGCTATCGCGAGTGGCAGGTCGCGCTGGCCAAGCTGGAGTACGTCGATCGCATCGTCGAGCTCGAGCGCGCCTGTCGCGGATCGCCGACCAACGTCCGTCTGGGCATGCGCGTGCCCTATACGGACATGAAGGACACGGTGGCCGAGTACTTCGACATCGGCCACGCCATCGACGCCGACCTGGTCGAGTACCGCAACGATCTGCAGGAGATCTTCGTGCGCCGGCCCCCGCGCGCCCGCAGCGCGCGTGCGCATAGCCGAGGCCAGACGGTCAACGCCCAATCGGCCGCGCGCTTCATCCAGCAGCACCAGCAGATCCTGGTCGACCGTCTGTCGCGCTGGATCGGCGACTCCGACAAGCGGGTCATCAGCCGCTTCCTGCGCCAGATGCAGGCTCTGTGCACCTACGAACACCTCGTCGTTCCCGACAGCCGCCGCACCGAGAAACTGGTCGAGCTCACGGTGGTCGCGACCTGGCACGTCGTTGACGGCATTCACCACCTGACCTGAGGGGAGCTGTGCACATGGAAAAGGTAAAGCTGGGATCGCAGGGCGCGATCGTGTCGCGGATGGGGCTCGGCTGCATGGGCATGAGCGAGTTCTACGGCGAGCGCAACGACGAGGAGTCGGCGGCGACCATCCGGCGCGCGCTGGAGCTGGGCATCGACTTCCTGGACACCGCCGACGCCTACGGCATCGGCGACAACGAAGAGCTGATCGGCAACACCATCCGCGGGCGCCGCGACCAGGTCTTCCTGGCCACTAAATTCGCCAACATCCGCAAGCGGGAGGATCCCAGCTTCTGGAGGGTGAGCGGCCGTCCGGAGTACGTGCGCGCGGCTTGCGACGCCTCGCTCAAGCGGCTGGGCGTGGAGCACATCGACCTTTACTACCAGCACCGTGTCGATCCCGAGACCCCGATCGAGGACACCGTCGGCGCCATGGCCGAGCTGGTGCAGGCCGGCAAGGTCAAGTACCTCGGGTTGTCAGAGGCCTCGCCTGCGACCATCCGCCGCGCCCACAAGGTGCATCCCATCACCGCCCTGCAGAGCGAGTACTCCCTGTGGGAGCGCCACGTCGAGACCGAGATCCTGCCGACCCTGCGCGAGCTGGGCATCGGGTTCGTCCCCTATAGCCCGCTCGGCCGCGGCTTCCTGACCGGGACCTTTCAAAAGCCGAGCGACCTGTCCAGCGTCGATTCCCGCGCCCAACGCTTTCCGCGCTTCGCCGCCGATGCCTTCGATCACAATCGCGCGCTGGTCGACCGGGTGCGCGCCATCGCCGAGCGCCGGAGCGCGACCCCCGGTCAGCTGGCGCTGGCCTGGGTGCTGGCCAAGGGCCGCGACCTTTGCCCCATCCCCGGCACCAAGCGTCGAAAATATCTGGAAGAGAACGTCGCGGCCGCCAGCATCACCCTGACCCCCGCCGAGGTCGCCGAGCTGGAGGCCGCCGTGCCCGCGAGCGAGGTCAAAGGCGACCGCTACGCCCCCGCCGGCCTGAAGACCATCGACCGCTGAACAGCCCCTTTTTCGTGGTCAGTCAGTTGACCCCGCTATTCGCTTGCTCTCGGTCGTGCCCGCCCGCCAGCAGCCTGGCGGCGGTGGGAAAACGGGGCTCGATGTCGACCGGCACGCGCGTCAGCCGGTCCAGGATCCGCTGCACCGGCGGGCGGATCACCGCCCGGCTCTTCAGGACCTCGACCGCGCGCGCGCGATTGCCAGCCGCTTCGATGTTCATCAGCTCCGCCGTCAAGGCAGTCACCGCGGCCTTCATCCTGGCCGCGTCGATCGCGAAGGTCCCGTCCTGGGCCACCACCACGGCGCCCGCGTCGAGCAGGGTGTTGAGCTGCACGGCGACGCCGCGTGCGTGCGCCTCCGTGAGCCCGAAGCGGATGGTTCGAAACGCCGACGCCAGGAACGTCGTGTAGGCCGCCTCGGCGAAGCCGCGCGCGAGCACGCCCTTGTCGACCAGAAACTCCAGCGCCCACAGGCCCGAGATGTCCGCCTTGGCTTCCTCGAGCGGGCCGTAGGTTTCTTGCAGGGCGGCGCGCGTGGTGACCGGAGCGATGGCACCCGCCGCGGCGTCCGGCGCGACCTCGTGGGGGCCCAGGCCGTGCATCAGCTCGTGCATCAACATGTGGGTGAAGAAGGCGTCGAACTGGACGCGCGCGCGATGCGCCGGCGCCAGCGCCACCTGAGCGATCGGCAGCAGCACCATGCGGAACTTGGCCTCCTGCACGTTCTTCAGCATCACCCGCTTGGTCCCCATCTGCTTTTCGACCTTCTCGTCGTTGGGAAGGTTGAACGCCGCGGTCTGCACACCGCGGTTGGCATCGCCCGAGCAGTAGATCGAGTTGACCACCCGGATGGGCGCCAGCTTGCCCAGCTTGGGGCTGCGCAGACGGGCCTCGATGGGCAGATGGTCCTCCAGGTCCTGCAGCTCGCCGGCGAAGCGGGCCAGCTTCTGGGTCTCGGCTTCGTCGCGCAGCGTGACGAACGCCTCGAAGGACGCCTTGGCGCTGAACCATCCGTCCTCGTAGACCTCGTAAGGCCCGATGGTCGGCTCGATGCTGGCGTCGAGCTGCATCCAGGCCACGTCGCTGGCGTAGTAATCGTTGGACCGGAACGCGGCCGCTCGCGTCTCCAGGAAGCGCTTGAGCGTCGGCTGGGTGGTGCGGTCAGCCGCTTCGCGCAGCAGCTCCGCGGCGCGCGCCAGCTCGCCCTGATACTCGACGCTGTAGGGGACGATGATGAATTGCCCGTCGACGCCGCGGCGAATGGTCGTGAAGAAACCGTTGGCGCCCGCGCGCATGGCCACCGGCAGGCTCTTCATCCAGGCCTCCAGCTCCTGCTTGGTGGCGTCGGCCGGATAGAAATTGGCGGATGGTGGCTTGGCGCCGACACCGGGCAGAAACGGGCGCTCCTCGTCGAGCCGCAGCCAGGGCCCCTGGTTCTGCAGGAAGGCGTGCAGGCGCTCGCGGCCGAGCGGCGTCGAATCGCGGATCAGCTCGGAGAACAGGGTCTCGTTGCCAGCCCACACCTGACGCCGGAACAGCGGCTCCATGATCTGCGCCGCGCGCAGGATCAACGCCAGGGCCGCGCGCTCGTTGGCCGGCAGGCGGTCGACGTCGGCGTTCAGATCGACGGGCGCCAGGCGTGCGGCCAGCTTTTTCAGGGCCCGCGCGTCGGGTGGCGGCGGGGACGTCGCGGGCGCCGCCGACGAATCCGCGACGCCGGCCGCCGGCGCCGCGCCGAGCGCCAGGCCCGCCAGCAGCAGCGCGATGCCTCGCTGGCTGCCCCTGATCATCGTCCGGCTCGATCGTTTCAGCTCACCCATGGCGACACGTTACCCGCGGACCGCGGCGCTTTCACCCACAACCTGGTCCCAATCTCTTCGGGAAGTACGCTCACCTTGACCATCCTCAGGTAAGACGCTATCTTACCGGGATGAAGACCGCCATCTCCACGAAGGGCCAGATCGTCCTCCCCGTCGCGATACGGGAGCAGGATGGCATCGAGGCTGGCCAGGAGTTCGAGCTCGAGCGCATCGACCGCGGGGAATACCGCCTGACTCGACTGTCGTCGCGCGCGAACGAAGGGGTGGTCGATTGGCTCCTCGCCTGCCCGCAGAAGGGTTTCTTCACCCCGATCGAATCCGAATCCACTGACGACCTTTGATCTACCTTGTCGACGCTAACGTCCTGTGTGAGCCGACCAAGGCGGAGCCCGACCAGAAGGTCGTCGCGTGGCTCAGGGCAAACGAGCGTGACCTCGCGGTCGATCCCGTGATTCTCGGGGAGATCCGGTTCGGCATCTTGCTGCTGCCGCGCGGAAAACGAAGGCGGCGGCTCGAGGGCTGGTTCGACCAGGGCATCGCGCGCATCCAATGCCTACCTTGGGATGCGTCGCTCGGACTTCGTTGGGCCAAGCTGCTCGCCGATCTGCGAACGGCGGGAAGAGCGATGCCCGTCAAGGACAGCTTCATCGCCGCCACCGCGCTTGCCCACGACCTGACGGTTGCCACCCGTAACCGGCGCGACTTCGCGGCGGCCAAGGTCCCCGTCGTCGATCCGTTCGCGTGAGCGGCTGCCAGGTCGACGGCGAACGGCGGCGCGATCAGATTCCCAGGTTGATGTCGGCGTTCTCGTTGCCGGGCGGCGCGGGGCTCGGGCTGGCGCCGGGCTTGCGATGGATCGTCTTGCCCGGACGTTTGCCGGTCGTGGGCTTGGCGGGGGAGACCTTGGCGGGCGGCGCGGTCGTGGTCGCAGGCGGCGGCGGTTGCGGCGGCGACGGTTGCGCCGTCGCTGGCGGCGACGGTTGCGCCATCGCTGGCGCCGGTGGCGCGCGGGTGGGCGCCGGCGGCGGAAGGGTGGGCGGTTGCCCTCGCGCCCGCAGCGCCGATCCCACCGCGACCGCCCCGATCACGGCAGCCGCGATGACCGCCGCGCCCAGGACGACGCGCGCGCGGCGCGCCGGCGCTGCGGGCGCCCGCGCGCTCTCTGCGCGTGACGGGGGGGAGGTGGCCACCAGCGTCGGCGGCTCGCCCGCGCGCTCGATCGGGCCAACCTCTTGCCCAGGGCGGGGCGATGCCCCCTCGCCGACGGCGTCGGCGCGGCACACCTTGCGCAGCTCGGCGCAGGCTTCCCGCGCCGAAGGAAACCGCTCGGCGGCCGCGTAGGCGCAGGCGCGGGCAAACCACGCGTCGAAGCCCGCGGGCACCGGCCCGCGCTCCGAAGGAACCGGCGGCGGACGGCCGAACAGCGCCTCCAGGAACTCGCCGATCGTCTCGCCGTGGTAGGCGCGCTCTCCCAGCAAGCATTCGAAGGCAATCAATCCCAGCGCCCACACATCGGAGCGCGCGTCGACGACCTTGGCGCCGCCCGCCTGCTCCGGGCTCATGTAGCTGCGCGTCCCCCAGAGCGCGCCGCTTTCGGTGGTCGGCGGCAAGCCCGTGCCGCTGCCGGCGGGCGCGGTGTGCTTGGCGATCCCGAAGTCCAGCACCTTGGCCAGCTCTTCCTCGTCGTTGTGCACCAGGAAGATGTTGGCCGGCTTGAGATCGCGGTGCACGATGCCGGCCTCCTCGGCCCGCGACAGCGCGCGGCCCACCTGGGTCATCAGGCGCGCCGTGTCCGGCGGCGACAGGGGACCCGTGCGTTGCAACCGGTCGGCCAGCGATTCGCCCTCGAGCAGCTCCATGGCGATGTAGGGCGTCGCGCCGTCGACGCCGTAGTCCAGGATCTGCACCACGTGCGGGCTGCGCAGCGCCGCCGCCGCGCGCGCCTCGTGCATGAAGCGCGCGCGGAATCGGCTGTCGCTGGCGACGTCCGGGTCGATGAGCTTGATCGCCACCGGGCAGTGCAAGGTCAGGTGATCGGCCAGCCACACTGTGCCCATGCCGCCCGCGCCCAGCTGGCGCACCAGGCGGTACTTCCCCGCGAGGACCTGCGGCGCGGCGGGGACCTGTTGCATCGCCGTAACGCTATCAGAAATTTCCGCGCACAAACGCCGCGCCCGGGGCGGCCCCGAAGCCCAGGCTCACCATCGACCTGGCGCCGTCGCCGCGCGGCGGCGAGGTGGCCAGAATCACGATTCCGACGATCGCGGCCTCCAGGATCGCCCGGCGTGCAGCCCGTGACGGGACACCAGGCGGGTCAGGGCGTGACGGCTGGACAATCCCAGCTCACGCCAGGCGAGCTCGAGGTTGCCGTGGTGGCGGTCCAGCACCTCCTGGATCCGGGTCGGATCCAGCTCGGCGGCCATTGCCAGCGGCGGCGGCGGGTCGCGATCCGCCGCGGGCATGCCGTCGGCCCGCGGCGAACGCGGCGCGAGCGCGGGCGGAACCCAGGTCAACGGCGACTCCGGCCCCGCGGCGTGGGCCGCCGACTCCAGCAGCGCGCTGCGCAGCTCGCGCACGTTGGTGGAATACTGGTGCCGGACCAGCGCGGACATCAAACCCAGCGAGATCTTTCCTTCGGCGCGCGTGCCCGGGGCGATCTCGCGCACCAGATAGCGGGCCAGCAGCGGAATGTCATCGCGCCGGACATTGAGGTCGGGAACCTCGATGCGCAACGGCAGCCGGGCCAGCAGGTCCGACTTGAGAGCGGCGTACGGTCGATTGGTGGCCGCCAGCAGCCGGAACGTCGAACGGCGGGTCTGTCCCTCACCCAGGCGCTGGTACTCGCCCGCGTCCAGTACCCGCAGCAGATGCGCCTGCAGCGCCACGGGCAGCTCGCCGATCTCGTCCAGGAACAGCGTCGAGCCGTTGGCCTCGCCGATGAGCCCGGGCCGCTCCGGCATGCCCACGTTCGGGTAGTTGCGGGCGTTGCCGAACAGCTCGGCGTCGATCAACCCTTCGGGGAAGGTGGCGGCGTTGCGCGCCACCAGCGGCCGCGCCGACGACAAGCTGTGCAGCGCGTGTGCGACCTTCTCCTTGCCGGTTCCGCTGGCGCCCGTGATCAGCACGTGCTCGCGCCGGCGCGCCAGGAAGCTGATGTGCGCGCGCAGCCGCCACATCTCCGGCGATTCCCCCACCAGACCCAGCGGGTCGGGCGCGCCAAAGGGAAACGGTCGCGCGTCCGGTCCCTGGTCCATGGGCGCCTGCCAGGCCGGCCGGCGCGCCAGCAGGAACATCAGCTGCTTTCCGATCTGCAGCGTGTCACCCGCGTGGAGCAAGCCATGATCGATCTCGCGATCACCGCCGTTATGGAACAGCGGGGCGCGCCCGAGTCGTTCGAAGCTCACCCCCTGGTCCCCGCGCGGCGCCAGGCGCAGCTGCACGCGCGACAGCCGCGGGTTGGTCAGCGGGGCGGCGGACTCGACGCGCCCGGGGCGCGCGCGCACCAGCGTGAGGCGAGGGTGGGGGTCGGAGGGAGCGGCGTCGCCGCGCCCGAACACCGACCAGGGCGATCCCGCCGCGGCGGGCAGCATCAATGACTCACCCAGACGGTCCGGCTGGTCCGCGCACCAGGCCAGCACCAGGGCGAACGTCGTCGGGGCCGCGGAAGTGTCCGGGCTCCGACCCGTGCCGGTCTCGTTCAGAGTGGGGAAGTCGTCGTCGGTCATGGCGCGGCTTGGCGCGCATCATAGCCGGCCCATGCGGTTTCTCGCTCGCCCATCGAAGCGGTAGCAGCGTGTTCACCGAGAAGCTATCCCCTGTGAGCGGCGGCTACGCCGCCGGAGCCGGCACGGGACCGGCGCGGGCGGTGGCCGCTGGCGTCATCAGTCGCAGCTCAGGATGTAGCCCGGACGGTCAACGCCGCACACGCCGCAATGGCCGGCGCTGCGCGGCTGCGTGCCGTCCAGGCCGAGTCCCCAGTAATGAACGCCGTCGTCGGGGTCGGGCACCGCACCGTAGCAGATCGTCTGGGACAGCACGCACGGAATACTTTGTAGATGGTCGAGCTCGCCGGACTGGACGTGGTAGGTGCTGGTCCGGTTCGGTGGCCAGACGTTGTTGTTGTCGAGATCGAAGAGGCGAACCTGGATGCCTCGGCCGTCGGCACAATTGTCGTCGAAGCTCCAGGTCATGACCTCGTGCGGGTCGAGACAGCTCGACGAGAAGCAAAAGCGACCGCCCGAGCAGCCGCAGTCCTCGCAGCAGCCGGCCTCGGTCTCGCCGGCGCTGCACACCCGGTCGCCGCACCTGGGCGGGGGGGCGTCGCCGTCGCCTCTTTCGGCGGGCGCGTCGCCACCGGCGTCGATGGATCCCCCGGTGCCCGTGACCCCGTCGCCGCCGGTGCCCGTGACCCCGCCGCCGGTGCCCGTGACCCCGCCGCCGCCGGCACCCGTGACCCCGCCGCGGCCCCCGCCCGGACCAGCGTCGCCCCTGTCACCCTGACCCCCACTGCCGCCAGGCACGACGTCGGACACCGAGTACCTCGGCAACAGGCAGGCGGAGGTCGAGAGCAGGCTCGCCAGCGCGAGCCGCAGCGCAGCCCGCGACCCGCAAGCGCGCGCCGCGGCGCCGCGCCGTCGATCGCCGGTCACAGCCACCCTGGCCCCTGTCACCCGCGCAAATTACCACGGGCCTGGGGGGCAAGACCCCTCCCGTGGGCTGTTGCCCGTCTCCGGGCGAGATGAGGTTTTTGACGCGGTGGCAGGGCATCCTGTACCTTGGCGAGAGGAGGGCACTGACTTGCACGACACTCAGCCTGCACACGCCACGCCGCGCGGACAGAACGGTGGAATCAATCGACCTGGTCGGCCGCTCCGGATGGTCGTCTGCGCGCTGGGGATGGTCGTCGCATGTTCCGGGAAGTCAGGAAACGGGAGCACCGTCGTCGTTCCGGTCATCCAGATCCCCCTCGACGGCGCCAGCGTGCCGAAGTACGTCGAAGCGGTGCCGGTCTTCAACGGCAAGCGCGTCGACGGCAAAGCCGCCGTCCATGTCGACATGGTGGAGTTCCAGCAGAAGATCTTGCCCGAAACGTTCTACGCCGCCCGGACCGCGCCCTACAACGCGGGCACCTACCAGTGGGGTTACGCCATCAATGGCAGCCCGCCCAGCTGGCCCGCGCGTACCATCGAGGCGCAACGAGGGACCGCCACCAGCGTCACCTACACCAATTCGCTGAAGAAGGCGGACGGCACGCCGCCCGTGCTCGCGAAATACCTGACCACCGACCTCAGCCTGCACTGGGCCGATCCGATGCACCTCAGCCACCACAACGGTTGCATGGCCGGCCCGCCGCTGGCGCCGATCTGCCTGGAAGCGTACGGGGGTCCAGTTCCGGCGGTCGTTCACTTGCACGGCGCGGAGGTGCCATCGCAGTTCGACGGACATCCCGATGCGTGGTTCACCCCCGGTCTGGCCATCAAGGGGCCGGCCTATTCCAGCAACGTCTACACCTACCCGAACACCCAGGAGGCGACGACGTTGTGGTTCCACGACCATGCGCTCGGTCGCACGCGCACCAACGTGTATGCGGGCCTGGCCGGTTTCTATCTGCTGCGCGACGGTCGCGACACCGGCCTGGCCGGTAACGCCGTCAATCTACCCGCCGCTGAATTCGAGGTCGAGCTGATGATCGCCGATCGTCAGTTCGACGACCATGGACAACCATTTTTTCCCAACGGATTGCTGGGCAATCCCAGCGGCATCAATGGTCCGCCGCCCAACCCCGACCTTCACCCGCACTGGAATCCGGAGTTTTTTGGCGACGTCATCACCGTCAACGGCAAGTCCTGGCCGTTCATGTCGGTGCAGCCGCGCCGCTATCGCTTCCGCTTCCTCGATGCGTCGAACGCGCGCTTCTATCGCATGCATCTGGTCGACGCGACCACCGAGGCCCCGGGGCCCGCGATCTGGCAGATCGGATCGGACGGCGGGTTCCTGGACGGACCCGCCAAGCTGGCCGATCCGGCGGTCGCCGACTCGCCGGTTCTCTTCCTGGCGCCCGCGGAGCGCGCCGACGTGATCATCGATTTCGCCGGCCAGACCGGCAAGACCTTCACCCTGGTGAACACCGCGCAGGCGCCGTTTCCCAGCGGGGACGATCCCGATCCGGCGACCAGCGGGCAGGTCATGCAATTCAAGGTCGACCAGGCGCTGGCGGGCGCCGACAGCACCTACGATCCGGCGGCGCCCGGGACGGCCAAGCTGCGCGCGGCTCCGATGGTCGACATCAAGCCGACCGGCGCACCTGGCAAGCGGCGGCAGCTGGTCCTGGTCGAGGTCGAAGGTCCCGGCGGACCCGAGCGCGTGCTGCTCAACAACTCCGAATGGGACGGCAATCGCCTGGGCGCCGCGGCGCCGACCATGATTCCCGGATCGATGTCGAACGGAATGGGCATCACCGCCAGCGAAAACGCCCAGCAGGGCTCGACCGAGATCTGGGAGATCGCCAACCTCAGCGAGGATGCCCACCCGATCCACATCCATCTGGTCCAGTTCCAGGTCATCAATCGCCAGGACCTGGCGATCGACCCCACCGATCCGGACGAGTCGCCGGTCTACAAGGCGGCGTGGGAGGCGATGTTCCCGGGCGGTACCTTCAACGGTGTGACCTATCCACCCGGCGAGATGATCCCTGGCTATGGTCCGCCGCTCGACTATGCGACCGGCAATCCCATGGCGCTGGGTGGAAACCTGGCCTTCGCCGATCGCTACCTCACGGGCGCTCCGATCCCTCCCGAGCCCGCCGACGCCGGATGGAAAGACACGCTCAAGATGCCGCCAAAGCAGGTCACCCGGATCGCTCTGCGCTTTGCGCCGCAGGACAAGGCCGTCGCCGCGGTGACCCCCGGGACCAACCCGTTCACCTTCGACCCGGCCACCGGTGGTCCAGGCTACGCCTGGCACTGCCACATCCTGGACCACGAGGACAACGAGATGATGCGCCCGATGCTGATCGTGCCGTAGCCGCAACGTCAGTGACCAGGTTACGGGAGCCGGTCAGGGAAGCTTCAACCAGAGTGTGACGTCGGAACTTCGAGCTCCCTGGCCAGGGCATTGAGGCTGACGTGCTCGGGGACGTCGGTGGCCAGGCGCGCGCGCAGCGCCAGGTCCGGAATCTTCGCCGCCTGCCGGTCCAGGCAGGCCAGCGCTTTGTCGACCCCGCGCGTGGCGTCCGCGCGTCGGTCGGCCGCCAGGTGCGCGCGCGCGATGTGGAGCCGCAGCGGAATGTCCATCAGGCCCATGGGACCCTGGTTCTCGACGACCAGCATCGCGGCGTCGGCCAGCTCGGCCGCGCCCGCCACGTCGCCCGCGCGGGTCAAGACTTGTAACAGCGCCGCATCGGCGTGCGGAAAATAACCGCCGAGACCGATGCCGTGGATCGTCGCGTGGGCGGCGCGCGCCACCCGTTCGGCCTCCTTCAAGTCGCCGTCGCGCAAGCTGACCAGCGCCATCGAGATCTGGCCCAGGGCGTGATACGCGCCCCCGGGGGCCAGCTCCAGCACGGAGAGCGCCAGCGCGCGCGCCTCCGCCAGGTCCTCGGCGGCGCCGTGCTCGGCGAGCAGGGTCGCCAGGTATTGCTGCAGAAACGCGGTGGTCACCGGCTCGCGCAGCTGCGATCCGAGCTCGATCGCCTGCCGCATCGTCGCCGCGCCCTCGGTCACCGAGAACAGCCGCCGCGCGCACTCGCCCACCTCGGCTTGCATGAACGAGTGCATGCGCCGGTCGCCGCTGCGCTCGTAACAGCGCACGCCCTGCTGCGCGACGATCCAGGCCGCGTAGGGATCGTCGCCCAGCAACTGCAGCAACCGGGTGCGCCAGTAGCAGACGTGGGCGCTGACCAGCGGGTCGCCGTCACCCACGTCGAGGGCCGCGATCCGATCCACCAGGCGCGCCGCCGGTCCCCGGTTGCCGGTCGCCGCGTAAGAGATGCAGGCGTAGCCGAGCGAATCGACGTGGTCCGCGCGGTGCTGCTGGCCGGGATCCTGGGCCAGCATCTCATCGGCGATGGCCGCCATGTCCACCGACTTGCCGAGATGAACGGCCGCGTACATGTGCGAAGACAGACTGTGCGGGCGCCGCGCGTGGCCGCGCGGCAACAGCCCCAGCGCCTCCGTGCTGGACGTCCAGCTAGCGGCAAAGTCGTGCTGGAAAAAGCGCGCGTACGCGTCGAGGCTCAGCAGCGTCCCGCGCTCCTCGCCGGTCGCGCCGCACGCCAGCCCGCGGCCGAGCAGCGACACCGCGGCGGCCAGATCGCTGCGCCGGTAGGCCTGCTCCGCCGCGACGGTGTAGCAGCGCACCGCCTGGCGCAGATCGGCCGCCCCCTCGTAGTGGGCGGCGATGATCGCTGCGTCCTCGCCGGTCCCTTCGAGAAAGCGCGCCGCGCCGGCGTGCGATGCCGCGCGGTCCTCTGCGGTCAGCAAGCCATAGGCGGCGTCGCGCATCAGCGCATGGCGAAAGCGCCAGCTGCTCGCGGCCGCCGGGTCCGCGGGCGGCTCGATGATCTCGTGCTTGACCAGCGCCTGCAGGCAGGGCGTCAGGTCGTCCTGGGTCTCTCGATCGCGCAGCAGCGCCTCGACACCCGCCGTCGGGAACGCTTCGCCAAACACGCTGGCGGCGCGCAACACCCGCCGCACCGGGGCGGGCAGAAGGCCGATGCGCGCCTGCAGCATCGCCAGCACGGTCTCCGGGACCGCGTCGCGCCGGTCCTCTGCCGCCCGGATCAGCTCCTCCAGATAAAGAGCGTTGCCGCCGGCGCGCGCGCCGATCCGGCTCACGCTCTCGTCCGAGATCCGATCGCCCAGCACCTGACGGATCAACCGCTTGGTGGCGACCGGCCCCAGCGGCTGCAGCGGCAGCGTCACCAGCCGCGGCGACCACAGGTCGGCGAACAGATCGACCGTCTCGGGACGGCCGAGCGCCAGCACCATGATCGGCAAGGAGGTCAGCTCGCGCAGCGCGGTTCCCACCAGGGATACCGTCAGCGCGTCGCTCCACTGCAGATCGTCCAGCACCAGCAGCACCGGCCCGGCGGCCGCCTCCGCGCGCAGGAAATCCAGCCAGGCCTGCGTCACCAGGTCGGCCATGATCTTGGGACTCTGCCGGGCCGCGCTCAGCGGCGGCATCGCCTGGTCCGGGTAATGAACGCCGCACAGCTCGCCGATGAAGACCGTCGTGCGCTGGCGATCCCGGGTCAGGCGGCGGCCGATGCGTTGCTCGAGCGCCGCGCGGTTCTGTTCCTCGGTTGCATCCGCGCGCACCCCGCACAGGCGCGCGATCGCACTGCCCAGCAACCCACAGGTGCCCGAAGCCCGGATCGGATCGCCCAGGCCCAGCAGCACGCCAAGATCCGGATGTTGCAGGTGGGCCTGGCGCAGGAACTCGTGACGGACGCGCGACTTGCCGATGCCGGGAGGCCCCAGCACCAGCACCGCTCGCGCGCTGGACTCGCCGGTGCAGGCGCGCAGAAACAGGTCCAGCATCCCGAGCTCGTGGTCGCGTCCGACGCAAGTCGTGGGCCGTCCCAGCAGCCGGCGCTCCGGATCCAGCGACGGATCCTCCCCTTCCAGCGCGAACACCCCGTCCGCCAGGCGCGTCGTGCGAAAGCGCCCGCCCAGCAGTCCGGCCGTCACCTCGTCCAGCCATATGGAGGCACCGCCGCCGGCACCACCGCCTCCGCCGTCATCGCCCCCGTTGTCGCTGCCGTCGCCGCGCGCGCGCAGCAACATCGAGCCCGCGCGGTCGACCGCCTCGCCGACGTAGGCGCGTTCACTGTGAATGCCCCGTCCCGTCGCCAGCACCAGACGCCAGTTCGGTCCGCCGTCACGCAGGCGCAGCGCACAGCGGGCCGCGCGCACCGCCAGGTCGGTCGCGGCGCCCCCGCGCTGGGCCAGGCTGACCACCGTCGTGCCGTCGGCCAGGCGCTTCAGCTCGGCGCCGTAGGGCGACACATCGGGCAGCGTGGACCCGTCCGACGTCGGCGTCGCCAGGATGACACTGACCAGCTCCTGCTCCGCGCCGCTCGCGCGCGCCGCCGCCGGCGATGCCGCCGCGCGCGCCGGCTCGACGTCGGCCAGACGCCCGCGCCCCGCCAGCGCGTCCAGCGCGTCCAGAACCGCGCTCGCGTCCGCCAGCCGTCGCGCCGGATCCTTGGCCAGCATGCGTTCCAGAAGCTCGTCGACCGCGGCGGGCATCTCGCCGCGCACATCGCGCAGGCGGGGTGCGTCCATGAACAGCACCTTGGCGAGCACCGTGAACACGTGCGCGCCCACGAACGGCGGATCGCCGGTCAGGCACTCGAACAGCACGCACCCCAGCGAGAACACGTCGGAGGCCGGCGTGGGACTGCCCAGCCCCTGCGCCTGCTCGGGTGCCATGTAGCCCGGCGTGCCCAGGATCGACCCCGTGCGGGTCAGATCCCGCGCTGCGCTCACGTAGCGCGCGATGCCCAGGTCCAGGATCGTCGCCTCTTCGACCCGGTTCCCGCGCAAGAAGAGGTTGGACGGCTTGAGGTCGCGGTGCACGATGCCCCTCCGGTGGGCGACCACCAGCGCGCCCGTCACCGCCCGCAGCAACGTCAGACTCTCCAGCAATGTCAGCGGCTGACGCGCCAACCGCTCGGCGACGTTTTCACCGTCGAGCCACTCCATCGCCAGATAAGGCAACCCTTCGGCGGTCCGGCCGTGCGCGACATACGACACGATGCCAGGGTGCGAAAGATCGGCCAGGAACGCCCCCTCGCGCACGAACCGCTCGGCCTCTTCGGTGCCCGCCAGGTGCAGGATCTTGACCGCCACCGCGCGCCCGCTGCGCAAGTCGAGCGCTCGCCACACCGTCCCCATCCCCCCGCGGCGCGACTGCGCCTCGAGCGTGAAGCGACCGTCGATGACGGACGGAGGTGGAATCGAAAATGTCATGAAGCGCGGCGCGCTGCCTTGGGGCGCATGGTACGTGACGGACGCCGGGACCACCAACGTCAGTCACACTGGCGCGCGCCGCGAACCGTGATTATTTCGGGCTCTACATCCACACGAAAGGGGACGCCATGGCTCAAGTTCAAAAAATTGCCCCGTGCTTGTGGTTCGACAAGCAGGCCGAGGAGGCCGCCAAGTTCTACGTGTCCATCTTCAAAGGATCGAAGATCCTCCGGGTCTTTCACTACGGCGAAGCCGGCAAGGAAGTCCACGGCCAGCCGTCCGGTACAGTCATGACCGTCGAGTTCGAGCTCGCCGGTCAGCGCTTCACCGCGCTGAACGGCGGCCCGGCCTTCAAGTTCAACGAGGCCGTGTCCTTGCAGATCTACTGCGACACCCAGGATGAAATCGACAGCCTCTGGCAGAAGCTCTCGGAGGGCGGCGACGAGAGAGCCCAGCAGTGCGGGTGGCTCAAAGACAAATACGGCCTGTCCTGGCAGGTCGTCCCCACCGCGATGCCCGAGCTGCTCGACGACCAGAAGAGCCCCGCTTCCAGGCGCGCGATGGAGGCCATGCTGAAGATGAAGAAGCTCGACATCGCCGCGCTCAAGCGCGCGTACGCCGGCTGAGCCTGCGCGAGACGGGCGCGCCGCTCCGACCTTCTTCAGCTTCTCGAGATACTCGGCGAGCGCGCCCGTGAACACACCGCCGAGCCCACCGTCGGCTTCTGCGTGACCGGGATCGGCAAGCCCAGGACGCCGGAGCGGGCGCCGGGGCCGCGGGAACCACGGCGACGATCCGACTCATCTCGGGTCACTGCGAGTAGGCGATCCCTTGCCAGGTCAGGGTGCCGCTTGCTGCGTCGAACGACACCTCCAGCGGTGAGCCGCCCAGGTTGTGGGCGCTGAGCGTGCCGCCCTGGCAGCTGTAGGTCCCGGATTCCATCAGGTCGGAGTGCTGGTAGTAGTAGGTGTGGTCCGTGCCGAAGCTCACCATCCAGCGGCAGCTGATGGTAGTTCCTCCCGGGCCCAGGCAACCCTGGTTCTCTACCGACTGGAAGCGCTGGCCCGCGAGCGTCCCGCACGCGCCTTCGTCTCCCGAGGAACATGACATCGCTGACGCGGTCAGGGCGCCGAGGAGGACGCCCGCAACCCAGTTTCTCCTCGAATTGGCGTTGATCATGCCCCTACGCCAAACAAGATCCGTGCCGATCGCGCTGCCAAGATGCGGCGCTGACCGGGGAGGCGGCGAGCCAGACATCGAGCTCGAGCTGCTGGGGGCGCACCAATCGCCGCCGCCATCACCCCGCTCAGCATCACGGCAACCGGGCGCTGATTCCGGACGATCCGGGCGCCTGAGCGGCGGCGGGTGTGGCTCTTGGGCGCGACGGCGGGGGTCGGCGTGGCGAACGCCCGACGACCGATGTATTCATGGATCTGCCCGAACTCTTACTCACACGGTACCCGATTCAAGGTCGTCTTTCGCGACATCCAAGGCGTCAGAAAATCTCTCACACACCCAACCAAGGTCGCCGCGGGCGCCTGGATAGTCGAAGCAAGGAAGCTCCTGGTCGCAGATGACAGGCCCGTCGATGAAGTAGTAGCCGCGTACCTGGGCAGCCTGACGGATCGCGAGGCAACGACCAGGACCAAGGCCGCCTGATTCCCATTCCCCCTGGGAAGGGACGCCACCTGGGAAAGTTCCCAGCCGTCCGAGACGTTGACACCCACCTGAGAAGCCCTTATAAGACGCGGGCTTCACCGCGAGGATGGCGGAACTTGGTAGACGCACTAGCTTGAGGTGCTAGCGGTTAACAGCCATGGGGGTTCGAGTCCCCCTCCTCGCACACTGGTAATTTCACTCGCCAATTCTGGACTGACCTCAACCTGCCGACCGCTAGCCTTTTCGGGTTTACAGCCACTTTTCAGCCAAAACCCCGGTGCGTCAGAAGGCGGATCGGAGGCGGCGGGCGCCTTCGCTGCCGCCTCGACCCTCACCGTCTCGAGCACCTCCTCGGCCGCTGCTTGCTGAGGGCGGAGGTAGCGAGCCGTGGTGGCCGGCTGGCGGTGGCCGGCGAGGTACATGACGCCGGACAGGTTGTCGGTCTTGGTGCCGAGATAGGTGAGCCGTGAGTGCCGGAAGTCGTAGTCGGAGAGTCGGCCGGCGCGCAGCTGGTCGATGCCGGCGTCGTGGGCCGCATTCCGCAG
This sequence comes from Polyangia bacterium, assembly GCA_035696125.1. Taxonomy (GTDB): domain Bacteria; phylum Myxococcota_A; class Polyangia; order Fen-1088; family Fen-1088; genus DASRQZ01. The sequence goes on along the minus strand of DASRQZ010000012.1, from coordinate 6,036 downwards.
CGCCACCCGGTAGTCGTGCTTGCCGAAGAGTAGCCCGACGGCCGGGGTGATGGAGTCGAGTGCCGCTCGCGCCCGCTCCGTGAGGGGCAGGCCGCGCCCGAACCGGTTCTTGTCGGCCTCGTCCCGGATCACGAGCGTCAGGGCGCCCTTCCGGTAGTCGTCGGGCGCGCGGAGCTCGTCCAGGGTGGCGGGGCGGAGGGCGGTCTCCCAGGCGACCTCGAACCGCGCGCGGACGGGGAACGGTGGGCCGGAGACCCGGCGGGGCCTCGTCCAGACCGGAAGCCTGGCCAGGATGGCCTCGATCTCGCCGGCGGTGAAGATCTGGTACTCGCTCTTGCGGGTCGAGCACTTCGTCCCCAGCACGAGACGGCCTGGAACCTCGATCTCGGGCATCACGGCGAGGTAGCCGCGCTTGGTGGCCCACCTGGCGAATCGCCGCAGGGCGGTCACCTCCTTCTTGACGGTCTCTCGCTTGACCTGAGTCGAGTGCCCTCCGACTGCAAGAGAGGTTCGTAAGAGATGAGGGGCTCTCGCTCTTCCGTCCAATCCAGCAAGAACGTCACGCCCGCCCGGAGGAGCCTCTGTACCTTCTCGCCCGCCTTGCTCTCGTCGGGGCTTCCTGGGTACTCGCCCGCCGCGAGGTGGTTGGGGCGGACCCAGTAGGAGTCGGCGATGGGGCCGGCAGCTTTCCGAGGTTGACTCATTGTCCCCACGGCGGCGATAGACCGCGCACAAAGCTGGTCCGCGAAGCTCTCGATCTTTTCTCTCAACGCGAGTTTCCCGCGCCAGCGTGCTGGATTCCCTCCACTCCATACACCGCGCCAGCAAGCTGGCCATAGACGGCCGCCGTCGTATCAGCGTCGTCGCCCAGGTTCACCGCCAGGAGGCACCCGTCCTCGAAGGACCGGCTGTTGTGCAGCGACCACAGGGCCGCCTCCAGCGAGGTCACCACGTAACCGATGCCCTTGCTCTCGGGCGGGCTGCTGCGCTTGAACGAGCCCGCGGCGATCCTCGCGATGCCGGGCGCGAGTGGCCTCTCGTCCATCGCCGGCCGCCAAGCCCAGAAGGGCGCCGCGGAATCGCGGCATCCAGCGAGAATCCTCGGATGCATCACGCGCACGACCCATCGTCACACCCGTTCTTCCCCTTTACATGCCTATCGACACTCTTTGCTGCCGAACGAAATCTCTCACTTGCCTGTTCTCTGTAAATCAACCTCGTTGAACTATAGTGGTCGGAGTTCTGTAACCGGCACGGCCTAGCGTTCCCAGAGGTTCCTCTCAAGCCAGCGCCTCAGTCCCATAGACCAACCATCTCAAAATCGATAGGTTTGGAGCAAAGCGGACACGGCACTTTCTGGCGCGTCTCCTTGCGTAGCCTCCCGCGACACGTAGGACACTGCAATTTCGCCTCACGTAAATTTGCGACGACAAGCTTCTTGCACCGGCGGCATGAAGTGAGCACTGGGTCGAATTTATCGGGGTAAGGCGCGGGTCCTAGCGTGAGCCTTTCGGAACGAAACTGACAGGAATTGCAGACGGCAGTGACCAGGGCTCCCATTGTTCACTCCTTGCCAGTTGCGGTCACATGCCCGCCGAGGTCGATCCTCGAGACGATAGCCGCGGGCGAACGGGGGCGTGCCCCCCCCGCTTCGCCATGCGCTTGTCCGTCGGATCGCCAGCGACCACTGCTGGTACCAGCAACTCGAGTCCATCGTCGGGAAAGTCTCGGGAACGGAGCGAGTTGCAGATGCGGTGCGGTTCTCTCGTCGCTCTTGAAGCTCATGCGTACATACTCCGTGCCGGCTCTGTCACGACTTCGGCGCTACAATTCAAGTCCGTCGCGATTCTCATCGACAGATTCGTCCGAGATTTCCATGGGCCATTGTCGCCTGACGCACTCTTGGGTGGCGCTGACGGTCGAGACAGCAAGCGCGCAGTCGGTCCGGCGCGTCGTGGCGGTCGCGGGGCTGGCAGGCTTCCAGGGCCGCGTTTACAGGGCGGGGTGACGCGCGCGCGTGGCAGACCGAGCGACGGTGGGCCAGCATTTGGGCTCTGCCGTGGGAGGGGGAGCGACGGTCTTGGAGCACGCCGCCCGGAGGCGGGTTCCTGGATTTCCCCGCAGAGTCCGCAAGCTGACATATCAACGTTATTGCGGCGATGACGCGCGGGGGAGGGGGGAGCGATCCGGGACCTATGCTCACTGCCCCCCGGGATTGCAGGGCCTCAGGCGCCTCTATCTGAGGTGGCGCGCGCGTGCTGGTGTTACCGAGCATTCCTGCACGCCGAGTATCCCCCGTTCGGAGTGCCCCTACCCGGCCACGCTCGATCTGCAGGGGGCGCAGGGCCGACGATCCAGCGGTCGCGGACGGCGGGCTCGTCGGGCGCGACCGGCGTTAGTTGGGGCCCGGGGCCGGCGGATTATGTGTCACCGACTGAATTGGCGATCCGAGCCCGAACTCCCCCTTTGATCACCCGCTTGCACTTTTTTCGAGCGCGGCGGCCTCGACCACCGTAGCGATCTTCGTCGTGAGTTCCCCTATTGCCCCGCCAACCCGTCCCTCCAGAGGTTATCGTGCTACGGATGGTTCGTTTCCCGATGATCATTTGAGGGCGCATTCCTTCGGTCGGATCCAGAGGCTACCGTACTTCGTACCGCGATATCGCGCGCAGACATCCTTCGCTGCACCGAAGTAAACACAGGGCCTGTTCGCCGGTGGGCATGATGGGACGAAGACCATCCATTGCAGCTTGCGAGCGAGGGCGGCGTCATAGGCTCCCTTCGCGGGAACCAGCGGATAGATCCTCCGTTCCTCTGGTCGATAGATCTCCGCCCGCGCGGGTAGTGCAACCCATGCTTCGAGGAGGAGCTCGAACACAGCTTCGCCGTTCTGCTGCTTGAAGAATCGATGGCCAACGTCCAGTGCCAGTGGATCGGCCGGCACGACGAACCCGTCCACGAACTGCAGGACCGCGTCTTGCGGCAGGTCCACGCCCGCCGCATCAAGCTCGAAGACGTTTACGTCCGGGCCCCCGAAGTCCCACTGCCGCGAACTCCAGAATCGACGACCATCGGGTGAACGTGCCAGCGTAAGGACTTCGTCCTCGCCGGCTACTAGTGAGACCACGTCGAGGTGGCGCACCCGGCGTTCCACCTTCGACGGGAAGGGAACGTTGGGGCCAAAGCCGCCGAGAACTCCCTGACGGCGTACGGTGACCTTCTCCAGGCCCGTCAGGTCAATTGCGACCACACTGCCCACTGAGGCGACGGTGACCAGCGCCACCACGGCCGCGACGATCATCAGTCGGGAGGCTTTGAAACGAGCGGGAACGAGAGTCTTCGGCGACATAGATGACCGCTAGCGCGTTTTGCGACCGGGTGGCACGTCGATTAGACGGTAGATGCTTGAGGCTTTCGGGAACCGCGTATCCGGCGGGCTTCCGGATGGCGAAGAGCTCGTAGCCCATCTTGCAGGATACGTGGGTTCGGCTTGCCCTTCTCCCCCTCCGATCGTCGAGATCTTTCAGTAACTGGCGGAAGAAGAGCATGTGTCGCCACTCCAATCTGGACCCCCATGGACACAGTCTATCTATCGCCAAAGGTTCGAAACATTGCCAAGAATCGACACACGTCGTTCTCCGCGGCGATCCAGTCGTCCTCCGCTACCGCGCGTCTATCACCGGCAAGACCCGGCGTGACGGGCTGCCATCGCCTGGCCGTTCCTTCAGTCGGAAGCGGACATCTCGAAAGACCTCGAAACGAAGGCGCGCACGCTTGAGGAACTCCTGGGGCGCGAGACCTTCTATCGTGATCTGCCGTTAATCGATCAGCATGCCAGCGCAATTGAGACGGAGTACCAGCGCCGCTACGACGAAGCGATAGCGGCGAGAGTCGTCGTCTACACGGAGGCTTTTGAGCGTCTGATGAAAACACCTGGCTGGGTCAAGATTGACGAGGACCAGCAGAAGAGGATCGCCTTGGGCTCCGCCAGGACCAGATCCTCACCGCGCGCGGTTCTTCAATCCCTGGCCCTGCTAGTTGCTGCCGGGCGTGGAGTTGCTCATGATGACCGGCCCCACCCCCTTGCCCACCGGCATGATCTGCAGGGCGTCCATGTCCGCCGAGTCCCGCTTCTTGGGATACACCTTGATGGTGGTCTCGCCCATCTTCAGCGGAAGCACCGTGGTGGCGGCATGGACCTGGATCCACATGCCCGGGAAGCAGGGGAAGTGATAGCGGCCAGGACGGCGACGACGTGCTGCCGAACCGTCGTTGCGACAGACGTGGTCGTCGGTTACGCTCGGAACCGCGCCGCTGAACGGGCAAGGTCGCTGGGGCTCGCGCTGGCCCACACTTCAGGAGAGCTCATGTTTGACCACGTCAAATTCGGAGTCAGCGACTATGAAGCGAGCAAAGCGTTCTTCCTCAAAGCGCTCGAACCGCTCGGCGTAGCTGTTGTCGCGGAGGGGTCGCCGACGGACGGTGTCGAGATCTGCTCGAAGAGTCAGAGTTCATTGTGTCTGTACCAGACCGAGGACAAGCCGGCGCGACTTCACCTGGCGTTCGTGGCCGAGAATCGCTCGCAAGTCGAGGCTTTCTATCGCGCGGCTCTGGAGGCGGGTGGCAAAGACAATGGTGCGCCCGGCCGTCGCCCGCAGTACAGCGGGAACTACTATGCGGCTTTCGTCATTGGTCCGGACGGGCACAACATCGAAGTGGTGTGCCACGAACCCGAGGGCTGACCCTTTCGGCATCGAGTGCGGGCCGGGGCTCGAGCACGAAGGGAAACGTCATGGCGTACGAAGTGGACTTCAAGAACGAGGAGAAGGCGACAACAGGGGAAGCAAATGTTTTTCATGCAGAACTCCGCATGTAAGGGGCCACGCCACCACCCGGTTTTCTGCTGAGCCTGAAGTCGCTTGTGGAGACCGGCAAAGGCAGTCCTGGTCCCGACGACGTCAAGATCAGCAACTGGCACTGAGGAACGAAGCGCCTCCAGCCCACCTCTCGCGGGCCGCCTCCGCCGCGCTCTCCCGGTCAACGGCAGGCGCCGGCGGCTGGTCGGGGGCCGTCAGTTGCGGGAACGGAGCAAGGAAACCGTCGGTCTCCGGGGAACTTCTTCGCCGAGCATCGTTTCTGGATTTCGAGTGGTTGGGAAGCGCCTGTCTTGCCTGGCGGCCGCTGCTGCAGCCGTGGTCGTCGCGACCGCGGCCTGCGGTCCGCCGCTGCGTTGGATGAAGCTCGATCCGCCGGCCCTGACGGCAGGGGAGATCTCCGCCACGGTCGCCGAGATGGCGGTGACCGAGGACATTCTCGAGGAGGGATTCTACCCCGAGGGGGTGTCTCGCGCGGTGGTGCAGGTATGGCTCAACAACTCGTCGGGGCGGCCCAGGGTGCTCCGGCTGGCCGGGGCCCAGTTCGAGCTGCGCGAGCTGGCCGGGACGGGGGTCTTCGGCTCCTATCCTGGGCGCGCGGACATCGGGTCCGGCAGAGCCGCCCCGGCCGGGCTGATCTATGTGCTCGCTCCCGGTGAGAACCTGAAGGTCTCGCTCACCTTTGCATACTTTCCCTGGCACGTGAGCGATCGACCGCTGAAGGTCCTGCTGCGGGTGCCGGTGGACGACGCTCCGCCGCTGGAAGTGAAGCTCGCGGACCTCGGGGACGCCCGGGCCCCGCTCTGGCGAGCCCGTCGCGGCCATGGGCTGTGGCGCAACAGCTGGCGTACCATCGGCGGGAAGGTCCAGGCGAACATGTTCGGCGTCTTCGGGATGGGACTCTACTGGCCGCGGCAACACTGGTACGTCGGCTCCGCGCTGGGGCTCGGTTTCGTCACCGCCCCCGCCCTGCGGGCGGGCTCGCCGGGAGTGACGACCGACCTCTCCCTGGAGGGGGGCTTCTTCCCCTACCAGTGGAACTGGGGAATCTACGCCGCGGCCGACTACCTGGTGGCGTACTGGTACGGGCCGTACCGCGACCGGTATCTGCGCGGACAGGGATGGCGGTCGTTTCCCAACCTCTCGGTCGGGCTCGCCATCA
>DASRQZ010000011.1:0-28392 GCA_035696125.1 Polyangia bacterium | reverse complement strand
ACCAACTTTCACCCAGGCGTTGTCTGTGACTCTCTCGATGGCTGCCCTGGCTGCGATCGGCTGCTCGCTGAGCTCGGTGCAGCGGGATCACCTCGAAAGGGGTCAGACCCCGAATTGCGACGGCCTCGGGATACCCGCGATCGCCTGCGCCACGGGGCGCACCGTCCCTGTGTGCTCGCTCGATGCGGCCGGCCGGCCGTTCTGGAAGATCACCTGTCCCGATCAGCTAGACGCGGGCGTGATGACCGGTGCGGGGGGCGCTGCGGGTGGCGGCGCTGGCGGGGCCGGTGGCGCGGGTGGCGACGCCGGGGGCGGCGGCGGCGGTGGCAAGCCGTGCGCGTCGACGGAGAGCTGCGCCAAGGACGAGGTCTGCACGACCGAAGACGGTGTCTGCAAGGCGCCTCCCGGCTGCGGTGGCCCGAACGTGGCCTGCCCCGCCGTCTGCTACGGCGAATGCCGGCCAGCCAGCTCCGGCGGCGCGTGCGCCCATGACGACGATTGTCATCTGGAGGCGGACTACTGCACCGGCTGCGACTGCCGCTCGCTGGCAAAGGGCGAGACGGTGCCGCGCTGTCCCGGTCCGGGGGTGCAGTGCCTGATCGATCCCTGCGGCCGGCTGGCCGCGCGCTGCCTGAACGGAATGTGCAGCGTGAAATGAGGCTAGAATCTTCGCGTCCAATGTCGGCCCCACCCTCGGTGACTGCGCCGGTGTGAGCTTCTTCTCGTCTGGCAGCTCCGCGGGGTCGCCGCTGTCGTTCGACGTCAACCCGGCGCTGTCGGGGACCTGGCAGCTGAACGCGACCGCGACTCGCCGGCTGAACACGCCCGACGGTTTGTTCTTTGTCACGCGATCGGCCACTGCCATGAACAGCGCCGACTTCGTCACGGTGAATGTCCCGTCCGGTGGGTCCGCCGTCGCGCCCCTGACCTTCCAGCCGGGCGTCGTGGCGGGCAACTTCCTGCAGGATACCAGGGGCTGGGGCGGGCCGAGCTCCCGGTCGAACACGCTACCCACCTATGAGGGAGCGACCAGCGCCAAGGGGTGGGTCGGGGCCGGGTGGACGCCCTCCTTGATCGTCCAGCCGCCCATGCGATTCACCGAACGCTACGAGCTGAACCTCGATCCGCGCGGAACCGCCTGGGTGCTACGCGCCGCGGACGGGCTCAGCTACTCATACTCGTTTCCCACCGCGACTCCCGACGGCTCCGCCACGTCCAATTTCGACCGACTGTCGACCATGCCGATCCGCAACAGCGGCGCCCCGTTCGTGCAGCCGCAAACAGGAAATTTCGCTGTCCTCATCGGCAACGTGACAGCTGGAACGACGCTGTCCGTTGATCTTCCTGCAGCCGACTTCCGTATCGCCACCGTGACGCTCAATCCTCCGGCGAACGGCATCTCGATCTCGTGGTCGGCCGCGCATGGCCAGTACCCGCTGACCAACGGCGTGCTCGATGTCTCATCAGCCAGCTCGAGCTCCTTCAGCTTCGACGGCAGCGCCGTCGTGGGGCATGCGAAGCTCCCGCCCGGGAGCTACAACGGCACGACGTCGGGGGCCGACAGCAGCTTCAATTCCTTCACCGAGACCCGGCGGCTGGACCTGCAACCCGACGACGACCTCACCGCCGACTTCGGTGCGCCCATGTTGCTCAACGTGCGACCGATCCCGGGCGCAGCCGGCGGCTCCGTGACGGTGACCGGCACGGTCGTGTCCAGCACCCCGACCGTGACCCCTCTTCAAGTCCTGGTGAACGGGGCGAGCGCGACCGTCAGCGCAAACGGGTCGTTCTCGCGGGCGACCACCATCGGGACCGGCCCGCTGACCGTGGTCGCGCGCAACAGCCAGGGCCGGACCACGACGCTCAAGCGCTACTTCACGACAATGGCCGGCCTGTTTGCCCCGGCCGCGGGGGCGGACCTGGTCTCCCAGGGGCAGGACGTTAACTCGATCCAGAACTCGCTGTTCCTGGCGCCGATGTCCAGCACCCACTTCACCCACGGGCAAACCATTCCGCTCAAGCTGACCGGCGCGCTCGGTAGCGTGGCGGTGACCAACGCCAACGCCGGGACGGCGCCGCGAATCGCTGCGGTGCTACAACTGGCCCCGCCCACCGCTCCGACGATCGTCCATCCCACTGGCGGTGAGACCGTGTTCCGTTTCGTATCGGGGCAATGGACCTGCAACTTCAGCACGACGGGCCTCTCGGCGGGAACCTACGTCGTCCAGATTCAGTTCTGGGACGGCCGGATCCTGGAGGCCGCCTTCGTGCTCGCGTGAGCGGGCGGCACCGGCTGGCTCTGGTGGCGGCCGCCGCGAGCGTCGCGTTCGTCGGGTTTCTCGTCGCCCGACGTGCCGGCGTCGGACTGTCGTCGCCGGCGCGTCCCGAGACCGAGCCGGCGGCCGCGCCGGTTAGCCCGGCGGCGGGGCCGGGGGTGGCCCGATCTGTTCCTGCGTGGCTGCCGACGTTGACACCGCCTTCGGCCTCGACGTCGGCGCCGACACCCGATACAGCGCCGGCCGTGCTCACGCCGGGCGGCGCCGCGCTCGCGCTGGAAGCGATCGGTAAGAACGAGCAGACACGGCAGCTGTTCATGCGCCTGCAACGGCTCGGTCTGTCGCGCGAACAGCGGGATCGCGTGCTCTTGATCCTGGGCACGCAGGCGTTGCGCCCCGCGCAGGAGAGCCCCACGCTGCAGGCACTGCGTACCAGCAGCGATTCACGCGTGCTCTTGGACGAGGAGGCCAATCGGGTGCGCGACGAGCGCCAGGAGATCGCCGAACGCGCGCTCCTGGCGCTGCGTCCAGCGCTGGCTGCGGTGCTGACGCCCTCGCAGCTGGCGCGAGCGGGCCCGGGCAGCGTTGACCCGGCGCCCGCCGGTCAGGGAAAGTTCAACGCCGCGGATTGAGAGGTGGACCGCGCCCGCCTACCCGCCGCCACCCACGCCCTGGCCGCAATCGACCCGGGCACCCGTGGCCCGCCGGCGCCCATCAGCCGGATCTTCCAAGGGAATTCTCCGACTGACGGGCGGTGGCACTGGCCGTGGACCGGGACGCCGATTGTTGTCTGGGCAGCTTCAGTACGCCAGGTTGCGCGGCCGGTCCGGAAGAAACCGGGACGGGATCCGTTCCCAGGTTAACCTGCCCACGGGTTGCGTTGCGGTCGAGGGGAACCGAGCGAGCACGCCTGGCAACAATGGGACTCATCGGACACATGCGTCATGACCACGTTCACTCCCGAAGCTTCCCGGCCAGGGCTCACCCGGCGGTTCCTTGCGCGCTCGCGCTGGCATTGGCCGCCGCGGTCGCCGCCTGCAATCCCGAACGGCTGGTGATCGTCGAAGTCGAGAACGACGACATCGCCGAGGAGATGATCGCGACCCTGGACGTCTCGACCAACCTGCGCCCGGAGGCAGACTCGATCAGGGTCATCAAGGACGGCATGATGGTGAAATTCCCCGTCGAGATCGGCATCTATATCCCGCGCGGCGTCTCGAGCCTGATGGTGACGGTCTTCGCGAAGGATCAGCAAGGCATGGTGGTTGGCCACGGCTCCACCCGTATCGACCAGGTGAATTTCTTCACCAACCGCGTGCATCTTTGCCCCGGTTCCGACGGCAAGTGTCCCGAGCCGCCGCCCCCCGACGCGGGCTGCAGCGCCGGCGCCGACGGCGGCGTGGTCGCCGATGGCGGCGCGGTGACCACCGAACCGCCGAGCGACGAGTGCGTCAACTATTGCCAGCAGATCATGAAACCGGAGGCGGATTGCCCGGGGCTCTATCCCAGCCCGCAGGCCTGCCTGACGGAGTGCGCTCTCGCGGGGTTCCCCAATCTGGAGGTTTGTCGCCTGGGCCACCTCAACTCGGGAGAAAGCCAGAACGTCAAGTGCGCCGCCGCCGCCATCGTCAGCACCGCCTGTGACAGTCTTTGCGGTATCTACTGCCAGATATGGACGGCCACCTGCGGCGAGCTGCATCGTGAGGTGACCAACTGCGGAGAGATCTGCGCCGAATTTCAGGGCTCGAATCAAGAAGCCCTGCCCTGCCGCTTGCATTGGTTGGCCCAGGCCACCCTCAATCGGACCTTCTGCGACTGGACCCTGCCCGGGCTGAGATGTGGCGGCGGGTGCCCCTGACCGCCGGCCACATCTCTCATCACCGCTACGGCTCTTCGATGAACTGAATCATTCGCAACTTCGCTGAAGCTTCCAGAACGCAATGCAACGACATCTGCAGCGGCGGATCGCCCAGATGAGGGGTCGGCATCGAGACCAGCCTGGGGCTGCCCCTGACCACTCCGAAGCCCGGAAACCCGCCGGCGGGTGGGGTCCAGGTGCTGGACGTCGCCGATGCACCGAATGGCGCCGACCAGACGACGTCCCAGTCGGCGTTGTCGTCGGGACCATATCCGTATCGGTACTCGATGAGGCATGCCAGATCGGTCTGCGCCTTGCCCGCGAAGTGGGCCTCGAAGGAGATCGACGCGCTACCGCTGTCCCCGGGCAACGTCGCCACCGGGAGCGGACAGACCATGTCGACCTGGCTGGATGCGGTGACGAATCGGTCGCCATCGTAGATCAGGCTCCCGCCCCGCTTTTTTTCGCAGATCGCCGGGTGGATATCCACCTTGTAAGGCCGCGCCCAGGCGTTCACGGCGACGGAGCAGGAAGCGATCATCACCAGGACACTGACTCGAGCCGAGGTCGTCATCGCGGACATCCTTCGCTGGCCGGGCAGCGAGAGCCCACCAGCTTCACGGGATATTGAATGGCCCACAGCTGGGCAAGTCCCTTGCCATCCGGCGCGGCCACCGGCGTGCTGCGGCTGAAGTACCAGCCGGGCGGAAGGTCTATCTGCACGCTCGGGTCCGGCTTGTGTCGGGGCGGCGGCCAGGGAATCAATTTTTGCCTCCACGCCTTGTTGACTCGTCGGATCGCTTCCGCGTCGGCCAGGCGCACCTCCACCACACACCCGTTGCGCAGGCATTCGATGTTTTTTGGCGGATTGAGGGACTGCTGCTGGATCACCTCGGGCGGCAGCAAGGCGTTGATGATCTTCTGCAGCCACATCTTGCTCTTGGCGATCTCCTCATCGTCGGTCGGCTTCGCGAGCGTCGGTCCCGGATCGTTCATCAGGGCCCGCAGCCGCGTCAACCCGTCGGGCGCGGGCTGGGACGTCACGCCCACGGCCGGACGGCCGGGTGCTACCGCGGGCGCCGCGGTTTTGCTGGTCTGGGCGCTGGCGCTGGCGCCGCCCAGCAAGACAATCCCCAGCGCGATCGATCTCGATAACGTCGGTCTCTGCATTCGTACGGCCCCCCTTTCATCGGTCGACGATCGACCCGATGATGGATTTCGAAGTTGCCGCTTCACCCGGTGCGGTTGTTCCGCCCGCGGCGAGATCGTCAGCGATACGGAAACGGATAGTAGCCCCCTTCTTCCCCCATCGTTGCGATTCGTGGCGCGATGGGCGTAATCTCTCGATCATCGGTGGGGGTATGAAGGGGCTTCTTTGCGGATTGTCGCTGCTGCTGTCCATCGTCCTCGGCGGCAGCGCGCGTGGCGACGAGACGGCCGGCGGCGGCGACGCCGAGACCAGGGCGCGGCAGCACATGCACCAGGGGCTGGCCAGAGCCGCGGTCGATGATCTGGCGGGCGCGCTCGACGAGTATCGCGCCGCCTACGCGCTGGCCCCGACGCTGAAGCGCCTTTACAACCTGGCGCAGGTCGAGCGCGCGCTCAACCACCCGCTGGAGGCTCTGCGCCATTACGAAACATTTCTCGAAGGCGCGCGCGCCGCGAACGACAGCGCCGAGCTGACCGTGGGTATCGGCAACGCCGAGGAGGCGGTGGCCGACCTGCGCGCCAACGCCGTCGGCCGCATCGACGCCGTCGCCGAGCCGGGCGTCCAGGTGCTGGTCGATGGCGAGCCGCGCGGCGCGACCCCGCTGGCGGCGCCCGTCGATGCCCTGCCTGGCCTGCACAGCGTCGCCTTCCGGCGCGGCGGACGCGAACAGAATCACGAGATCCAGGTGGCCGCCGGTCGGCGCGCGCGGATCGACGGCACGCTGGTATTGCAGGTGTCCTCGCCTGGCCCGGTGTCGGGATCTTCACCCCGAACCCAGGACCCGGGGCCGGGCGTCGGGATCAGCAACGGCACCGCGCCCGCGCCGCCCGCGCGCCCGCCGATCTACAAGCGCTGGTACTTCTGGAGCGCCGCCGCGCTGGTGCTGATCGGCGGCGGGGTGGCGATCTACGCGGCCATGCCGCAGCGACCCGCCTGTGCACCGTCGATGACCTCGACGAGCATCGGTTCCTCCGGGACCTTCGTCGGCTGCATCTCCGGCCATTGATTCATCAGCCGCTCAGCGGCGCGGTCCCGCGTCGCCGCCGGGCGCGCTGCCGCCCAGCAGCCGCGCCAGGCTCAGATCGAGCTGGCTCACCAGCACGCGCGCCAGCGACGGCAGCTCCGCGGGGCTGACGCCGAAGGTGTCACGCATGTACTTCGCGGTCTCGTCGAGCAGGTCCTCGCGCGCCCGCGCGAACCAGCGCGAGATGGTCGCGGGGTTGACGCTGTACACGGCCGCCAGCTGATCCAGCGTCATGCCCAGGAAGGAATGCAGCCGCAGCACCATGCGCCCGCGATCGGACAGGCGCGCCAGCGCGTGGTGAAAGGCCTCCTCGAAGCGGTCGGCGTACTGTGCCTGCAGGTAGCGCAGCTCCGGATCGAGGGCGGCCACCTGCGCCTCGGCGGCGACGCGGGTCTTGAGGCGCGCCTGGACGTTGCCGGCGCGCTGGAGCGACAGCGCCGTGGTCTGCGCCGCCGCCGCCAGCCAGACCGACAGCGGCGCGCGACCGCCAAAGGACAGGATCTTGGGCCGCTGGCCCTCGGCGCCGACCAGCAGCTTCTCGCGCAGGATCTGCATGACCTCCGACACGAACCCCACGTTGTCATCAATCCGGCGCACGGTGGCGGCCACGCTGCCGTCCAGCAGCTTGCCGGCGACGATCGCGATGGCCGCGGCGATGCCGTTCCCGGCGCCGCACGCCACGTAGATGTCGGCGGCCTGGCAGTCGCGAAGCGCGTCGGCCAGACCGACCTCGGGCGGATACGACGCCAGACAGCGCCCGAGGTGCGTCGCGAAGACCGCGGCGTCCAGACCCAGCGTGGGCACGGCATCCAGGCCCGCCTGCAGCGCCGCGGCCAGGGCCTGCTCCAGCTCGGGGCGCGCCAGCTCCTCCGCCGACCTGCCCGCCCCCGCCTCCGCGAGACCGCCTGCGAACCTCTCCATCAAAGAGGTCACTTTGCGCCGCCTCCGGCGCGTATCTTACACTGGCTGGTGGTCCGATTGTGGAGCACCTCGACGAAAACGCCCTGATCGATCTCGCGCGCGGGGGCGCCGCCCGGGACCTGGTGGCGCGCGCCGAACAGCACCTCGCAGGCTGCGACGACTGCGCGCGCGCCATCGCCGCGGTCGCCCAGGTCGTCACCGCCAGCGGTCTGTTGCCAGTCGACCTTCCCGCCGGTCATCCAAGAGACGGCCTTCCACCAGCCGGCGTTCCACCAGCCGGTGATCCATCGGGTCTTCCGGTCAGCGCCACCGCGCGCACCACGGCGCAGGAGACGCACCGGATCGGGCCCGCCCCGCTGCTGGCGGTGGGGGCGGTGCTCAAGGAACGCTACGTGATCTCGCGCCTGATCAGCGCCGGCGGCATGGGCGAGGTCTACGAGGCCGCCCACACCCGCCTGGCCGGCCGCTACGCGGTCAAGGTGCTGAGCCTGGATTTCACCGAAGCGTCGGCGATGCTGACCCGCTTCAAGCGCGAGGCCGAGATCACCTCGGCCCTGCGCCACCCCAACATCGTCCAGGTCTTCGACTTCGACTACACGCCCGAAGGCCGCCCCTTCCTGGCCATGGAGTTCATCGAGGGCCGACACCTGGGCGAGGTGATCCAGGCCGAGTCGCCCATGTCGCTGGCGCGGGTGATCGATCTGATCGCGCCCGTGGTCTCGGCGCTGGCCGCCATCCACCGCCAGCAGGTCGTGCACCGGGATCTGAAACCGCAGAACATCATGCTGTCACCCAGCCCCGAAGGCGGTCACGAGGTGGTCAAGCTGCTCGACTTCGGCCTGTCGAAGCGCTGGGGCTCGGCCAGCTCGGAATCGCTGCGCGTCTCGCGCGAGCGCACGCTGCTGGGCACGCCGATGTACATGGCGCCCGAGCAGGCGCGCGGCAATCCCGACGATGTCGGACCGGCGACGGACCAGTTCGCGCTGGGCGCGATCGTGTACGAGATGTTGACCCGGCAGCCGCCCTTCGCCGCCGATTCGATCCACGCCGTTCTCCACCACATCATCTACGAGGATCCCAGACCGCTGCGCACGCTGGCGCCCAACCTGCCGGCGAGCGTCGAGCAGGCCCTCGATCGAGCGCTCGCGAAGGATCCGGCCCAGCGCTTCCCGTCGATCCGTGACCTGCTCGACGCGCTTCGCGACTCGGCGTTCTCGATCGCCCCGGCGGCCGCTCCGGGGTCGGTCGCAGCCGCCGCCGCGTCCCGGCCGACCCGCCGCGCCTGGGCCATGGCCGCTGGCGCGTTACTGGCGTCGTCGGGCGCGCTCGCGGGCTGGATCCACTGGCGCGGCGCCGCCAGCGCGCCCCGGCTTCCGGGCGAGGACGACCGCCACCACCCGAGCCCGACGGTGACGGTCGTCCGGGCGCGCGCGCCGGCCGGGTCGCCGACCTCCCACGCCGACGCCGCCGCCACCTCCGCTGGCGGCACCGCCAGCGCCAGCGCCAGCGCGGGCGCTGCCGTGACCGGCGGCCTCGAGAGCGGCAAGCCCGCCCCGGTCGACCAGCCGCGCGGCGCGGCCGCCACCCCCACGCGTCGCCTCGCCAGCAAGAACCGGCCGCCCAGGAGCCTGGCCCCCCCGCCCCCGCCCCCGCCGGCGCCCGGCGATGTGCCCCCGGTCGCCCCGCCTCCGGAGAAGAAGCCCCGGATCCACCTTTACCCGGATTGAACTTTCGATGCAGGACCGCGTCGCGAGGGGTGTCCTCCTTACAGGGAGGCCTTCGATGACCAGAGCCACAGCCGAGCAGGAGCGCATCAAGTCCGAGTACGGCCGCATCGTCAGCGAGATCCAGCCGCTCCTCATTCACCGCGCCATGTCGCTGACCCGCGACCGCGACTACGCGCACGATCTGGTGCAGGCTACCCTGGAACGAGGATTTCGATCATTCGATCGTTTCCAGTCCGGCAGTAACGCGACCAGCTGGCTTTTAACGATCATGACTCATCACTTCATCGACGAGTTCCGGCACGCCAGGCTGATGCGCTTCGAGCGCTCAATCGACTCGATCGAGATCCCTGGCCCGTTGCCGGAGGAGACGCCGACCTGGGCCGCGTTCGACGCCGGAGAGATCGAACGCGCCAGCGCGCGCCTGTCCGATGACTTTCGCGTACCCTTCCAGCTGCGTATCAAGGCACAGCTGTCGTATCGGGAGATCGCGACCCGGCTCGGCATCTCGATGAACACGGTCGCCAGCCGTATCCATCGCGCCCGCCAGCAACTGCGCCGCCTGCTGATGGAGACCAGGAGCAACTGAACCGCTGACGTACCCGACGGTGGCGCGGGCGACCGCGCCACCGCCCCGAATCGGCGGCTTGAATCAGCGGCGGGTCGAGCCGCGCCGACGCTTCCGTCAGTTGAAGTCGCCGCCGAACGCGGTTTCGCTGGACCACGAGCTCTGGCCCTGCGTCGGGTTCCTCCACTGCGAGTGTAGCCCGCCCGACGTCGAACGGAAGAACGGCTCGAGGAATGACGGCTGGGTCACGACGCCCGGGGTCCCGTACAACTTGCCGCCGGTTGTCTCCCAGGAGCCAGGGTCGGGGGGCAGCATGAAGAGCTGCCGCTGCCAGTGGTAAAGCGTGTCGTCGAAGCCGTGAATGAAGAGGTCGTAGCGATCGAAGCCCCAGGTCACGGCGGTCGGGCTGGAGGCGACCAGCGGTCCTCCGTCGGTGTCGGCCCAGACCTCCCAGGCCCAGTCACCGCTGAATGACGACTCCGCTATGTGAACGATGTGATTGTTCGTGTCCCTCGCGTAGACGTGCAGGCGGCCGACGCTGTTGCCATCGGCGGTGACGGTCGGGCTGCCGTAGATCTTGCCGCCCGGCAAGCTGTCGAACGTCCACGACGAACCGTCCCAGCGCATGTGACCGAGCGTCCCGTCGCTCATGCGGGCGGCGACGTCGAGGCGCCCGGTCGCGAACGAGCCGACCGCCGGGGTGCCGGTGATCGCGCCGCCGGGAAGCGGTCCCGACCAACCTGACCAGGTCTGCGCCCCGTCGTCCCAGCTCTGGTTGTAGATGTTGTTGTCGGTGCCGCGCACGAAGATGTTGATCGCCCCCTGTCCCCAGGACACGGCGGCGGCGGATCCGATCACCAGCCCGCCCAGCGGAAACCACCCGCTCCAGGCGTGCGAATCGGCGCTCCAGCGGTTGCCCCAGAGCTGGCCGTCGGTGCCACGCCCGTACACATCCATCTTCTGAACGCCGTCGTTGGCGGTCCACGCGACCGCGGCCGGGTCGCTGGTCAGCACGCTGGCGGCGCCCAGCGACTCCCGCTTCCAGCCGCCCCCGCCCGGCTCGTGCCACTCGTTGTAGTAGGTCCCGTCCTTGCCGCGATAGAAAGCCGAGATGTGGTTGCCGAAGATGGCGGTCGCGATCGAGCGTGGGCCGCCGTAGTAGAGCGACGCGCCGGCGATGTCCAGCGCGGTGAGATTGCCGTCGTTGTTCCACGCGGTGCTGCAGTAGTCGAGCACGGACTCCTGGTCGAATGTGTTGAGGTACGACGTGTCGCCCTGGATCAAGCTGTCGGCCGCGCAGCCGGCCGGCTTTGTGCCGGAGCCGGTCGTGTTCTGTTCGTGGTCGAAGCCCAGTGCATGTCCGAACTCGTGGACGGCGGTGGCGCGCGTGCAGAAGTCGTTTCTGCCGGCGCAGTTGGCGAACGGCTTCATGCCCGCTTTTTGTTCTTCGGGCTTGGCCACGTACGACGCCATGTCGTAGTTCAACAGCATCCGCTTCGGATAGCTCACCGTTCTGCCCGACACCGTGACCTGACCGAGGTCGGAGCCGAGCGCGGTGGTTTTCGGCCAGAAGTCGCCGACCTGGATCCGGATGCCCGGCTGGGTGTCGCTGGTGTCGCACAGACTCCAGCCCTTGAACGTCACGCCAGTCTCGCTGCCCCAGGTAGATTCGACGGCGTCGCGCACCAGCAGATCACCGGGATGGAAGGGTTCGATCAGGGGGGGTGCGACGGTCGGCAAGAAGCAGACATAGATGGTGTGGCTCGGCCAGATCTTGCTCGACTGCACGAACAACGCCTGCGAGGAATCTCCCTCTTCCGTCGGGGTCGAGCCACAACCGCTCACCGCTCCCACGAGCGACAACGCGCACGCTGCCAAAGTTCGACGCATGACAAAGCTCCTTTCGAGTGTCGCCGGCCGCCGCACACGCGCGGCGCCGGGCTGGTCGAGGCCATTGCAAGCGAGGGACCAGCCGCGCAGGCGGCCTGCGCGCCATCAACTGCGCGTGTTCAGGGCACCAGCGCGGCCGACCATCGACGCTGGCGAACGAGCGCACATGCGCGCGCACATCGACATGAGCGGCCGCCAAGATCAGCGACGGCATCGGGGCTCGTGCTGACGTCGCGTATCGGCTTTTCGAACGCCTTCCGCTGGCCGAGCTCGGCACGCAGAGGGTGGGCGAGTGGATGACCCGTGAAGGACCAGCGTATGCCCTCCGGCTGGGGCGCGGCGAGCAGGACGGGCAGGACGGAAACGACGGGCAGGAGGCTCATGAGCGCCGATGAGCGGGCCATGAGCGCACGACAGGCTTGCCAACGCCGATAGGGCGATGCACTAATGCGCGAGGTGGCCAGTCGAGGGACGCTGCTGGTGGCGCTGACCGCAGCCGTGTGCACGGCAACAACCGCGCGCGCCGACGCCGCCGCTGACGCCGCCACGCGCGCGGCGGCGCGCGACCTGGGGTATTCGGGTGTCGACGCGTTTCAGCGCGGAGACTACGCACTCGCCCACGAACGTTTCGAACGGGCCTATGCCCTTTTGCGAGCGCCGTCGCTCGGCCTCTGGTCGGCGCGCGCGCTGGTGAAGCTCGGGCGACTGGTCGAAGCACGGGCGCGCTACCTCGAGGTCACGCAGCTGCCGGTTTCGGTAGGAGACGAAGCAGTGCAACGGCGTGCGCGCGCCGACGCCGCCGTCGACGCCGCGACGCTGGCGCCGCGAGTGCCGGAATTGGTGGTAACCGTGCAGGGTACGCCCGGCCGCGCAATCTCCGTGACCATCGATGATATGCCGCTGCCGGCCGAACTGTGGGGCCATGCACGGCCGGTCGACCCTGGCCGACACCTGGTCCGCGCGGTCGCCGGCGACGACCGGGCCGAGGAGGAGGTCGACCTCGCCGAAGGCGAATACAAGACGGTGGCGCTGTCGGTCAAGGCGCCGGGGTTGGCGCGCGACGCGGACCTCTCCTTGGATCGGCACGCGGCGACGGCCGAACCTCAGCCGCAGCGGAACGCGCGCGAAGGTCATTCCGCAGGAAACGCCGGCGTCGTCCGCCCGATGGCTTGGGTGGCGCTGACCGCAGGTGGTGCGGGAATTGCTGTTGGAGCGATCGCAGGAGTGCTCGCGCTGTCCATGCAAACCGATCTCGTATGTCCCAACCTGATGTGCGACGCCGGAAGCGAGGCCAAAGTCGACCGCTACAACATGTTGCGCAACGTATCGACCGCGGGATTCGTCGGCGGGGGTATCCTGGCGGCAACCGGCGCGATCTTGTTGTTCGCCGTCCCACGGCCGGATCCAGCAGGGCATGCTGAGGCAACGGTCGCCAGGCGGGTGACCTTCGTCGTTCTGCCGAGCGCGGTGGCGATGGGCGGGCGGTTTTAAGTGAAATCCCTCGCGCCGATCGTGATCGTGATCGTGATCGTCGCGCCGACGGCGGGTGGATGCCTGCTGCCGCGGCTGGGCGTCGGGGACGCACCGCGAAGTGATGGCGGCGGCGATACTGCAAGCTCGGACCGTGGCGCGCTCGGCACGCCGACCGGAGACAGTGACGGCGACCCCTGCGCGCCGGTACCGGATTCGCAGACGGTCCGGTGGGACTTCCGTGAAACCGATCAGGGCGTCTCCGCCGACCTCGGAACTGCCGCCTGGACCGATCTCGAAGGATGTCCGGCGCCGGGTGCGTTACGGACGACATTCACGTTTGCGCCGGGGGGATCGGACGTCGTTCTGATCGGTACGCAGGTCAGGCCAGCGATCGACCTGACGGGCGGCCGGGTGCTTTACGCACGCGTCAAGATTCTGAGCGGCACGCCTGGTCTGATCCAGCTGGTCGCGAAGACGGGACCATGTTCCATATACTCCGACGGCCAGCTGTCATCGCAGACGGCCGCCGATGGGTGGAAGGTGTTGGCGCTGGATCCAACGAAGCTTTTGTACCAGGATGACGTTTGTCTCGACGCGATCACCTGTACGTCGGTCACCTGTGGCGCGCCAGGGAGCTCAGCCTACGATCCCAGCAGTGTGACCGAGATCGATGTGGCGATCCATGCGCCCAATCCCGTGACCGTGACACCGATCGACCTGGTCATCGACACCATCGCCGTCGGCAACTGACGTCCCCCGGCAGGCGAGCGCCGTAGCGTTGCCGCCGCCAGTCGCGCGGGTTAGGTTGACGCCAGCGATGGAGCCGCGGCCTCGGGAGGTGTTGGCGGACAAGTATCGTCTCGTGCGATTGCTCGGCAAGGGCGGCATGGGACAGGTCTGGCTCGCCGACCACCTGACCCTGCGCTGTCCGGTGGCAATCAAGCTCATCGATCCAAAGATCGCCAACGACGCCGATTATCGCGCGCGCTTCGTGCGCGAGGCACGCGCGGCAGCGGCGCTGCGCAGTCCGCATGTCGTGCAGATTCTCGACCACGGGGTCGAGGATGATACGGCCTACATCGTGATGGAGCTGCTCGAGGGAGAGTCGCTGGCGCACCGGTTGTCGGGCGCCGGCCAGCTGTCGCCTGCCGAGACGGCGCGCGTGATGACGCAGGTCGGGCGGGCCGCCACGCGCGCACACGAATTTGGCATCGTTCACCGGGACCTCAAACCCGACAACGTGTTCCTGGTTGCCAACGACGAGGATGAGCTGGCCAAGGTGGTCGATTTCGGCATCGCGAAGGCGACGGCGACCGCCACCGACCCCGTCCTCTCGGTGAGCACGGACACCGGCAAGGTTCTGGGCACCTGTTACTACATGAGCCCGGAGCAGGCGGCAGGCTCGAAGACCGTCGATCACCGAACCGACATCTGGTCGATCGGCGTGATCGCGTTCGAATGCTTGCTGGGAGAGCGGCCGTTTCGGGGTGACACGCTGGGTGGCTTCTTTCAGGCGATCTATGGCAAGCCACCGCCAGTGCCGTCGCAGCTCGGCGCCGTGCCGGTCGGTTTCGACGAGTGGTTCGCGCGCGCCTGCGCCCACGATCCCGACGCGAGGTTCCCCACGGCACGCGAGGCTTGCGCCGAATTGCGCCGCGTCTGCGAGCTGGCGCCGGGCTCGCCCACGGCGTCGCCGTCTCGCCCGCCGCCACCGTCGACGACGATGCGCGAGGTGGTCGCTACCGAAATCCCACCTACCTCGGGCGCGATGATGGCGTCGGAGCTCGTCGCTTCTGCGCCGAGGCGACCGCGCGGGGTTTCGGTGGCGCTGCTGGCGCTCGCGGGCGCGATGTTGATCGTCGGGATGCTGACCTGGCGGCGACAAGCCCCCGGAATGCGGGCCGCCGCGCCCGCCCCGAGGTCGACGACGGCGCCGGCAGCGCCGCGGCCGACGGCTGCGGCGGGCGATCCGACGCGCCCGGTGCCGCCAGCCGCGCAGCCGTCGGACCCCGCCGCGACCACGCGGGCGGCATCGGGCCCGCGCGCGATCGCGACCGGCGCCGCAACCGCCGATGCCAGCCGCACGCGACGACCCGCGGGCCATCGGCTGCCGCGACCCAAGCACGCGGCCAGGACCGCCGCGGGTGTTCACGTTGTGGCGCCCGACAACGTCGGTCCGACCCGGCCGCGCATCGATCTCGGTTTGTGAACGCAGCCGTCGGTGCCGCGCGCGCTGGCGCCCGCGCGGCGCTGCGGCCTGCTGCCGATCAGGCTGGGCGACCCCAGCTGTGTCCGGCGCGCGCGGGGCTCCAGATCACTTGCTTGATGTGACAGCAAGGGCAATGCGCGCGCATGGGCGCGCATGCGCGCCCATCGCTTGACGATGCGGTTCAGGCTCGGGCGCGGATCTGGCGCGGGTTCATCTCGGGCACAATCGGCGCGCGCCTTGCAACAGGACTTTGCCGCACCGGAATCGAAAACTCTCCGGAACTTCGGATTAGACCGTGCGCCAAGATCCCGCAGCCCAGGTACGCCTCCACTTCTGCGATCAGGAACGCCACCCTCCTAGAACCGCGCGAACAGGCTCAGGGTCGCGAGCGCCGATGCGCCGCCGACCCGGGCCGCCTCGCGCTTCGCGATCAGGATCCTGGTGCTGGGCGCGAGTGCGAGCAGGCCAGCCTCGGTGACCAGCGCGAAGCGCGCACCGAGCCGGAGCGCGATCCCGAGCTGGGCCGAGAACGCGACCGCGGTATGGCTCCCGGCGTCCGCCGGAAATAGGGTCGTCACGCCGGTGCCGTCGGCGTTGACCCGATAGGCGCCGACGCCCAGGGCCACCAGGGGTTGCCAGAGCGAACCGGCGCGAAAGGCGCGCAGCCCTTCGACCTCGATCAGGCTCTGACGCACGCGCGCCACGCCCTCGGCGACACGGACCTCCGGCACCGAACCGAGGCCGCTGGCGGCCAGGCGCACGGCGTAACCACCCGCGCCGCCCCAGCTCACGCGCAGCACCGGCGCCACGCTGGCGCCGACGCCCGTACCGCCCAGCGCACCGGCGCCGGCCGCCACACCGAACCCCTGGGTGAAGCACCGTGGCGGCGGGGACGCGGTCACCCGCGCCGACTGTTCGAGATCCAGCGCTGGCGGCGCCGGCGCGGCGCTGTGGGGGATCGTCACTTCCAGGAGGATTCCGCGCAGGATCTCGACCACCTTCAAGGCCAGATCGGCGGACACGCGCGCGCCTCCCCCGACCTCGATCCGGCGCACCGCGCGTTGTCGCGTCACCGGATCCGCTATCCACAGATCGATCGTCGCCACCCTTTCACCGTCGCTGCGTGCGCCGGCGACCACCAGGACCGCGACCGGTTGCAAGCGCGCCCAGACACCGTCGACGGCGGTGGCCGCTTCGTCGCGTGGATCGCGATCGAGCTCGATGGTCTCGAATGCCGCCGCCTTCAGCTCGGCGGCCAGCAGAGTGGCCAGCTGACGCGCGAGCGCGTCGTCTTCCAGCGCGTGCAGCAACACCACCCTCTGGGCGGCGGGGCCGGGGACCGCGGGTGCAGCGCGCGCGACCAGCGCCACCATGAAGAGCGCCGTGGTCACCCGCGCGCCAAGTGGCTGACGGTGACGGTGACGGTGACCGTGACCGTGACCGTAACTTTGACGGTGACGGCGCGCGGCGCGCCCGGGCGGCGGCATCACGGCGAGACGATGGTGCGCGCCGCTTTGGCGTAGGCGCCGCGCGGATAGCGGCGCAGATACGCGTTGGCCAGCGGCTGCGCGCGCGCCACGCCGTGCAGCCGCAAGGTCGCGGTCATCTGCCGTCCCAGCGCCTCGGCGCGGAAAGCATCGCTGCCCGGATCGCTGTCGGAATCGGCGAGGTAGATGCGATACCAGTCGAGTGCCTTGGCCAGATCGTCATCCCGATCCTCGGCCAGCCGCCCCAGCAAGAACGCCGCCCGGTGCGCCGACGACGAATCCGGGAAACGCCCGCGCACCTGGGTCAGCGCGCGCGCCGCCAGCCGCGCACCGCCCGCATAGCGAGCCGCGTCCGCCAGCGCCATCAAATTCACGGCCGACTCGCGCCGCAAGACATCGTCAATCCCCCGCCTCCGCGCCTCGCGGATCACGCCCCGAAACTCGCCCGCCAGCACCCGCGCCGGCCAGCCTTCGACGCTCTTGCCTCCCATCGTGCGCCGGCCCGGTGAGTGGGTCGTGGGTCCGTCGCCGGCTGGCTCCTCCACGGGCTCAGCCGCGCCCTCCCCCACCCGATCCGTCGGCGTCAGCGTCGGCGCGGGCGCCGGCGCGGCCGTCGTTCCCTGCCATTCCGCATTGCCCCCATTGCCCACCTTGCCCCCGCTCTTCTCCCCCGCCTCCTCCCCGGCCTCGATCTCCCCGAACCTCACCGCGCCCCCGCGCACATCCATCACCAGCCGCTGGCCCGCGCGCATCGACACGCCCGTCACCGCGGGCGGCCCCTCGACCGTGACACTGCCGTGGTACAGCGCGACCTCCAGCACCTGGCGCGCCGCCGACCAGTGCATGTCGAAGCGCGTGCCGGTGACCCGCACCCGGCATGGACCGGCGTCGAAGACCCAGCGGCTGCGCGCGCGCGGGACCACCTGCGCGCGCGCGCGTCCCTCTTCCAGCAACACGCGCGCGCCGTGCTCGTCGGTCTCGGCGACCCGCACGCGGCTCGCGCGCGACAACGTCACCTCCGTGCCGTCGGAGAAGCGCAGGCGCGGCTCGCCGTCGGCCGCGGCGGCGCGCACGTAACCGCCCTCGGCCAGCGCGCCACCCTCGACGCTCAGGCTCAGCGCCACCGGCGCGGGCCGGCGCAGGAACGGCAACAACAGGGCCCCGACCGCGGCCAGCGCCAGCGTCCCCGTCGACACCGCCCAGGTCGCGCGCGCGCGGCGGCGCGACTCCACCCGCTCGCCGGTGGCCAGCCGAAAACGCGCGAACGCGTCGGCCGACGCGCGCGCCTCCTGCGCGGGCGGCAAGCATTCGCGCGCCAGCGCCGTCAACCCCGCGAGCTGCGCTTCCGGGTCGTCGCCCTGCAATTGTGAAGGTTGATGATCGCCGTCGTTCATGTGACCTCAAGCTCCCGCACAGGGATCCCGCGCGCCAGGTACGGCGCCAGCAAGGGATCGCTCTCGGCCTGCGAAAACACCCGCCGCGCGATACGCGGCAGCCAGCGCTTGATGGTCGCCAGCGAGATGTCGAGCGCCGCCGCCACCTCGGTGAGCTCCAGCCCCTCGACGTGGCGGAGCACGAAGGCGGTCCGGTGCCGCGGCGCCAGCCGATCGAGGATCGCGTAGAAGCGCGCCAGCGCCTCGCGCGCCTCGAGATCGACCGGGTCGCCGGCGCAGTCCGGGGTCTCGCCGTCGGGCGACAGGCCCAGCCAGCGCCGGATCCAGCGCGCGCGCTGCTCGCTCTTGATGACCCGCACGGTGATCGAGATGACGAACGCGCGCAACGACGACGGGTCGCGCAGGCCGGGTAGCTTGCGAAACAGCCGGATGAAGATCTCCTGGATCGCGTCCTCGACCTCGCGCCCGGGCCCGCTGGCGCGGCACACCACGCGGCGCACGATCGGGTAGTAGCGATCCCACAGCGCGGCCTGCGCCCCCGCCTGCTGACGCAAGCAGGCGAATACCAGGTCTTCGTCGCGCGCGTCGTCGAAGCTGCCCTCGACGTCACGCACCAGCGACAGGCTCACCTTACGGTCGGTCATGGCCTACCCGGCATAGTCGCTGCAGCCGCGCGCCAAGGCTCACCAACTGACGTCATCCAGAAAGATTTCGCCCGCCCAGCTGCCCTGCACCCCGGAGGCCTCGGCGACCGGCACATACACGTCGATGCGAATCGAGGTCACAGGTATCGAAGTCACCGCGGGATCGATCTTGCTCAAAGGATTGCCAGGGCTGACCACGCCCTCGATGCGATTCCACCCCCGGGACAGGCCCGACCAACCGATCCAGCGCCAGTAGTCGAAGATCACCCCGACCTGCGCGTGCATCGGCACGGTGACCTGGTCGACGAACACGTTGAAGCTGATCGTGTGACCCATCAGGTCGACGGCTGGCTGAAACTCGTGCGAGAAGCTGCCCATGCGCAGCGGCGCGTTGGGATCGTTGTCGTTCCACTGCAGCGTGGCGTGGGCCGCCAGCGATCCCGTGCCGCAATAGCTGCGCGTGCAGGTGACCCGCGGATCGGACAGCGTGCTCGGCGCGGTGTCGATGACCAGCCCCGGATTGGCCTCTGTTTCGAACTGCAGCTCCGGCTGCGCGTCGGCCGGTCCCGGACAGACAGGCGCGTCCGGCACCAGCGTACAGCCATGATCCGGTCGATAGACGCCCGGCGCGCCCACCGCCTCGATGGTCGCGGGATCGCAGGCCGCGCCCAGGGCCACTGGCGCGGCTGCGATGCACACCCACACCGCGGCAGGAATCGAGGAACGCCGTCCCACCCGGCCAGCCTAGCGCGAAATCCGAATCATGAGCCGTACGAAAGCGGCCCTCGCGACAGGTCCTACCGGATGAACCTCTCCAGCCGTGCCATGCGAGGTCTGTCCGGCGACCGGCTGACGTGGGTGGTCGCCGCGGTGGTGGCTGCCGCCACGCTCTGGTGCGGCTCCTGCACCGCCTACATCGGCTCGTCGATGACGGGCACGCCCTCGGGCGGCGGTGGCGGCGGCGGCGCGGGCCCGGCGATCGGCGGCAGCGGCGGCGCGTCGTTCGGGACCTGCCAGCCCACCGGCGATCCCGGCGTCACGCCGCTGACCAAGCTGTCGACGCTCCAGTACCGCAACACCGTGCGCGACCTGCTCGCGGCCAGCGGCCTGGCCACCCTGGCCACCGAGATCGCGCCCGCGCTGGCCGGCGTGCCCGATGACAGCCTCAGCCTGGCGACCTTTCGCGGACTGGATCCGCGCATCTCGGGCGACCACGTCCAGTCCTACTACAACGTCGCCGCCGCGGTCGGCAACGCCGTCGAGTCCAGCGCGGCCCGGCTCACCGCGGTCGCCGGCAGCTGCGCCGCGACCGCGCCGCTCAGCGCCGCCTGCGTGAACGCCTTCCTGGCCAGTTTCGGCCGGCGCGCCTTCCGCCGCCCGCTGACCAGCGCCGAGCAGACGTCGCTGGCCGCGCTCAACGACGGCCAGCGCCCGCCCGCCGAGGCCATCCGCGCGATGATCGTCGTGCTGCTGATGTCGCCTCGCTTCGTCAACCATCTCGAGCTCGAGGGCACGCCGGTCGCGGGTCGCCAGGACTTGCTGGCGCTGGGCCCGTACGAGATCGCGGCGCGCCTTTCCTACACCTTCTGGCAGACGCTGCCCGACGATGCGCTGCTGGCCGCGGCCGCCGACGGATCGATCGCCACCGACGCCGGCTTCGCGGCCGCGCTGGACCGGGTGTTCGCCGACGCGCGCACCAAGCAGACGCTGTGGCAGTTCTGGAACGAGTGGCTGCACCTCGAGACCTTCACCGGTTTTTCGTCGGAGCGACCGGCCTTCATGGCGCTCTCCGCCGGTGAGAACCTGGGCGTCGCCGGCCACGACCATTACCGCGACATGGTGCAGGAGATCCGCGACCTCACCGAGCTTTACACCTGGACGCGACCGCAGGGGACGCTGCGTGATCTCTTGACCAGCGACCTGTCGGTCACGCGCTCCGCCGACCTCGCGCACCTTTACGGCGTGCCGGCCTGGACCGGCAGCGGCGACTACCCGCGTTTCTCCGCGGGCGCGCCCCGAGCCGGAATCCTGCAGCGGGCCGCGCTGCTGGTGTCCAGCCTCGAACAGACCAACCCGTTCCACCGCGGCGCCTTCGTGCGCCGATCGATCCTGTGCGACCCGCTGCCGCAGCCCGATCCCAACACCCTGCCGCCCGGTTCGCTCGATCCGCCGCCGGTGACCGCGACCCAGACCACGCGCCAGCGCTTCGCGATGAAGATCGCCGGCAACAATCTGTGCCTCAGCTGTCACACCCAGTTCGCCGACCTCGGCTACATCCTGGAGAGCTTCGACGCCCTGGGCCGCTTCCGCGCCAGCGAGAAGGTGTTCGACGAGCAGACCGGCCGGCAGCTGGCCGACTTGCCGCTCGACACCACCGGCGTGGCGCGCGTCGCGCTCACCGACGCGACGCTGGTGTCCGGTCCCGCCGACCTGAACGCGCGCATCGTCGCCAGCGGCAAGGTCGACGCCTGCCTGTCCGGCAATTACTTCCGCTATGCGCTGCGCCGCGAACCCGGCACCGACTCGCGCGACGCTTGCCTGCAGCAGCAACTGGCCACCGACCTGGGCAAGCCCGACGTCGGCATCGCCCAGGTCTGGAAGCGCCTGGCGGCGGATGCCAGCTTCCGGCAGCGAAAGGTGGGCACGCCATGAACCGCACCAGAACCAGAGTGTCGCGCCGCCGCTTCCTGACCGGCGCCGGTGGGGCGGTGCTGGCGCTGCCGTTTCTCGAGTCGCTGGCGCCGCGCCGGGCCGGGGCCCAGACCGCGCCCACGCCGCCCAGGCGGCTGATCGTCGTCAAGTCGTTCAGCACCCAGCTGGTCAAGGAGTGGTACCCGCGCTTCGCCGGCAACGGCTACCAGCTAAAAGACAGCAAGTACGCCGGCACCAGCAAGGCGGACGGCACCACGCTGCTGACCCAGCCACTGGGCAGCGGCGGCGGATACACCCAGGCGCCGCTCACCGACTTTCAGGACGCCTCCGGCATCTCGGGGATCTCCGGGATCTTGGGGCCGGCGCTGAATCCGTTCCTGTCCAAGCTGACGCTGATCCGCGGGCTGGATTTCCTGCCGTCGGTCAACCACAACTACGGCGGCCTGCTGGGCAACTTCTCGTCGTGCACGGCGGCCACGCCTTGCCAGGCCGACAGCCTGTCCGACGTGCCGACCATCGATCAGGTGCTGGCTTACTCGTCGAAGTTCTACGCGGGCACCCCGCCGCTGCGTTACCTGAACATCTCGCAGGGCGTGACCGATTCGATGTCGTACTCCAACCTCGGCATCGCCGGCGGCGCGGTGCAACAGCTCAAGGCGCGCGCCAACCCGCTGGACGCGTTCAATGACGTGTTCGGCGGCGCGCCGCCGCCGCCGGGCGGGCCGTCCCCCGATCGCGATCGGCTGCTGGTCGATCGGGTGCACCAGGACTACCTGGCCCTGCGCCAGAACGCGCGTCTGTCGGCCTCCGACAAGACGCTGGTCGACCGGTACGTCAACCTGGTGGCCGAGCTGCAAGCCAGGATGATGACCAAGCCGGTGATGAGCTGCACGCGACCGGCTGCGCCGGCGTCGCTGGCCAACAACACCCAGCTCAATCCGACCGACATCAGCACCAAGTGGAACCTGTTCCTGGACGTCGTCGCGGCCGCGATCATGTGCGACCAGACCCGCCTCATCACCATCGGCGTGCACAAGTCGCTGGGGCCCGGCCCCGACGCCGCCAGCAGCACGCTGGTGGGCCACTATCACTCCGAGGACGCCAGCGGCGGCACCTGGCACGGCCTGGCGCACGATTTCGCCAACGCCAACTCGCGCCGCATGCTGAAGGGGATCAACCAGTGGATCGCCAGCGAGGTCTTCGCCAAGCTGCTGGCCAAGCTGGACGTCCCCGAAGCCGGCGGAAAGACCTACCTCGACAATTCGCTGGTTTACTGGGGCAACGAGCTCGGCTTCAATCACATCGCCTACAGCGTGCCCTGCCTGCTGGCCGGAAGCGCGGGCGGCTTCATCAAGCCGGGACGCTACCTGGACTACATCGACTGGAACGGCCGCGCCTACTTTTCGCAAGAGGACGGCAACGTCATCAAAGGCATTCCCCACAACCGCCTGCTGGTCACCATCCTGCAAGCGATGGGGCTGGCGCCGGCCGACTACGAACGCGGCGGCAAGCCAGGCTACGGCTCGACCGATACCACCGGCCACGACCCCGGCGCGTGGGCCGTGGACTACGACCTCGGCAGCGTCGGTCAGATCCTGCCGGGCATACAAGGATAGCCCCCGATCCCTGCCGGTCCCTCCCCGGTTCCGCGACGTTCCGCGGGGAGGGGGGACCGGCAGGATCGACCCGGGCGGGACTGCAACCCATCGCTGAAGGTCGACCGCTGCCAGTAGTTAAGGGCCCTCGGGCCTCGGGCCTCGGGCCTCGGGCTTCGGGCCTCGGGTAAGTTGAGAGAAGTTACGAGTGCCTGCAGAGCCCTGATCACACGGCTGTAGCCGGATTGCAGGCGGTACGGTTCTCTGCTCATGCCCAGACTCATCGGCCGTGGCGTCGCAAGACGTTTCCCCCGCAGACCAGGTCCGACGCCCCCGAAAGTTCGAAGTCCGAAGTCTGACGCCTGAGGCCGGAGGCCTGAGGCCCGAGGCCCGAGGCCCGAGGCCCGAGGGAGGACCCTTAACCGAACTGCATTGGTAGTAACCTCGGGTTGCACGCTCCCGATCCGGACGCACCTTGGGCGGCAGGAGGCACGTAACATGGCAGCACGGAAGAGCTCGACTGGAAGGGGACGGCGCTATGGCTCCACCGCTGGACGCAAGGTGAAGCGCGCGATGCACGAGCGCAAGAAAGGGACGCTGCG
Source organism: Polyangia bacterium (assembly GCA_035696125.1). Lineage (GTDB taxonomy): Bacteria > Myxococcota_A > Polyangia > Fen-1088 > Fen-1088 > DASRQZ01. The sequence goes on along the minus strand of DASRQZ010000011.1, from coordinate 4,865 downwards.
CTCGGGCCGTTCGGGAAAGAAGGTCACCAGCCGCAAGCAGGCCATCGCCATCGGCCTTTCCGAGGCCCGGCGCTCCGGCGCCAAGGTGCCCAAGAAGAGGCGCGCTAGCCGGTAGAGCCAGAGCGTCGGCGGCGCCGCCGGAGCAGTGACGCGACCACGATCGGCGTGACCAGCAGCAGGAAGGTAGTCTGCACCTGCGAGCTGCGCGCCACTGCGCACCCGCAGCCGCCACCACCCTGGCGCGGGGGTGTCCCCGTCGCGCCGGCTGTGCCGCCGACCGCGCCGCCGGTCCCGCCCGCGGCGCCCGCGGTGCCCGCGGCGCCCGCGGTGCCGCCGCCTGCGCCGGTGCTGCCGCCTGGCCCGGAATCAGCGCCGCCGCCGTCGGGTGTGGCGGCCGGGGCGTCGTTCACCGACGCGTCGGCGGTCGCGACCGGCGCCAGCGTCACCAGCGAGACCCCGTAGCGCGGCAGATCGAAGTCCAGCGCCACCGCGCCGGCCACCACGTCGACGGTGCGCGCCGGCTCTAGCAGCGTGGGCTCCATCCCCTGGCGCAGCGCCGTGAGCTGCGCATCCGAGGGCGGGGCGGGGCTGCCCTGCGCGACCCACAAGGTGTAGGCGTCGCCGTGCGTCTCGTCGGCGCGCAGGTTGGTCACCGTGGCGCGCGCGCCGAAGCTGGCCGGCACGCGCACGCTGAGGTGCACCGGCGTCGCCGGCGCCGCGACGATGTCGTCGTGGTAGTTCCACACCAGCACCTGCACCCGACCGTCGTGCGCGCTCGCCATCGCGTCGACGTCGGCCAGCCCGCGCACCCCGTTGTTGAGGATGTCATCCAGCGTGCGCGCGCCGCTGCTGGTGACCGGCAGCCGCGCGCCGTCCAGGCTGCCCAGCAGCTTGAAGGCGTTCAGCACCGGCAGGTCGATGCCGTTGGCCTCCAGCGCGCGATAGCCGGGGAAAGGGGGCGTATCGGGAAACAGGAACGCCCAGGTCAAGAGTCCGCGCACCTTGACGCCCAGGCGCGCCTCCAGCTCCAGGGTGTGCTTCATCATCGCCACCTCGTAGGCGCCGTAGGCGGGCGAGTTGCGATAGGCATCGGCCGGGGTCGTGCTGACCGGGCAAGCGGCGCAGCCGTCGGGGTCGGCCTCGGTGATCACGATCGGGGTCTGCCTGAAGCCCGGAAAGCCCGCCACCGTGGTGAAACCGGTGCTGTGCAGGCGCAGCTGGTTGCCCAGGTCCATGCGCACGTGGCCGGCGGTGATGGCGACGCCGCCCTTGGCGTGGAAGCTGATCATGTCCAACCGCGTGCCCGCGGCGCCGCTGACCGCGTTGACCCCGTTGGTGCAATGTTGCAGGAACTGCCCGAAGAACGGGCTGCCCGCGCCGGCCACCGCCGGTCCGCCCAGCGATGCGTTGGGCAGCACCTGGTGCAACGCCGCCTCGGTGTAGTCGTAGAGCCGGTTGAAATCGGCGACCGTGCCGCGCCAGTAGCCGATGTCTGGCTCGTTCCACAGCTCCCACTGCCAGGTCGACTCGGCGCCCGGGTAACGGCCGGCCACGTGGGTGGCCCAGGCGCGGATCAACGCACCCCACTTCGAGTAGTCCCTGGGCGGGTAGAAACAGCCGCCGTCCAGCGTGTAGATGCCGGTGTTTCGATACGGGACGCCCGCGGGCGCCGAGGTCAGCGCCTGCGGCGTGAACGCGATCTCGACCAGCGGAAACGCGCCCGCGCCCGTCAGGGTGTCCATGATCCCGTCCATCAGCGTCCACGAATAGATCGGATTTCCGGCCGCGTCCTCGGTGTAGACGTTGGTCGATCCCCACTTGAGCCCGGCGGTCCCGTCGCCGGTGTTGAGCAGAAAATGCGAGCGCACGTGCACCGGCGAGGTGTGCAGGCCCGCGAGCTGAGCCAGCAGCGCGCGTCCCTGCGCGTTGGTGGTGTAGTTGACCTCGTCGTAGCCGTGGAACGGCCACACCTTCTCCAGCGCCGCACCCGGCGCGGTGGCGTCGACGGAGACATTGGCGGTGGCGGGCGCCTGGGCGCCGGCGCGCGCACCGATGGCCATCGATATCAGGGCGGCCGAAAACGGGAACAGCGCGCGCGCACTTATCCTCATGTCGCACAAAGTGCCGGCAGCCGTCCCGATCGGCTCAAGACTTTTGCCGAGGCACAGATCGCCCCCGCAGGTGCGCCGTGAGTCGTTTCTTCCTTCAGCTCTGATCGGCGATCAAAAGCAACCGCTCGAGCTCTGCCAGCAGCCGGACCCCGGCCACCCCCCAGGTGTAGCCGCTGGCCGCCCGCGGCGCGCGCGCGCGTTCCAGCAGCGCCCGCAGGCGCGCGGGCTCGCGCGCCAGCGCCAGCAGCTGCCCGACCAGCGCCGGCAAGGAATCGCACAGCACGCCGTCGTGCCCGTCAGTGAAGTGGTGGCGCGCATGGCCCGCGTCCAGCGCCAGGACGGGCAAGCCGTGGGCGCGTGCCTCCTGCAGCGCCATGCCGAAGGTCTCCATGCGCGACGCCGAGATCATCAAGTTCGCCCGGCGATAGGGCTCGTGCATGCGGGGGTGCGGTACGGTCCCGCCCAGGATGACGCGCCCGCGCAGGGCCGGCTGCTCGCGCGCCAGGCGCGCGCAGGCCGCGGCGTAGTCGGGATCGAGGTCGGCGCGTCCGACGATCTCCAGCGACAGCCGGTCGCCGGGACGCAGCTCGCCAGCCAGGCTTCGGAGCAGCTCGCGCACCGATTTCCTGGGGATGAGATTCCCCACCATCAGCCCGCGCACGGCGCTCTGATCCGCGGCGGCGTCCCACGGCGGGTCGCTGACTGGCGGAGCGGCCGGCACCACGGTCAGGATCCGGTCGCGCGCCTGACCGCGCCCGACCAGCCAATCCGCGGTGAAGGGGCTGGTGGTGAGAAACCCGTCGAAGCGCGGCAGCGCCGCGCGCTCGATCTCCAGCGCCGGAGCGCCGGCAGCCAGATCGGGCTCCAGGCTGGGCAAATGGTGCGCGATCAGGACCAGGACCTGCCCCGGCTGAGCTGGCGGAAAGCCGAGGACCCCCTCCAGGTCCAGGCTGTCGATGAAAAAGACGGCCGGCGCGCCGCGCGCCACCTCGGCGCGGCAATCGGCCAGCGACAGAACCCGCAGGCTTGCCAGGGGCCGCAGCGCCTCGATCAGCGCGGCATTGTAGAGGTTTCCGCCGGAGACCCGATCGTTGTCCGCCGGCAGCGCGAACACCAGCTCCTTCAATCTTGGTCCTTTGACACAGAATAACGCCCGTGAATGATTCCCCTGAGCCAAAAGACGGGCCGTTGGCGCTCTGGCGCTTGTGGGAATTCGACGAGCCATCGCCGTCGCGGCGGCGACCCTGACCGCGCAGCAGGCCGGGGCCCGGTTGTCGCTGCACCTTCACGGACGCAGAACGCGGCGCAGACCCTGCACGCCCGCTCACTGCGTGCGGATCCGGGCGATGCTGCTGAACCCGGTGAACCACAAGTTGCCGTCGGCGCCGGCCGTGATGCCGTTGACCAGGACGGTGGTCGACGGCGGCGTGAACAGGGTGAAGACGCCGGCCGTGGTCAAGCGCGCAATGATGCTGCCGCTCTCGTTGGTCTGGGTGAACCAGAGGTTGCCGTCGGGACCGGCGGTGATGCTGAGGGGTGTCCGGGTCGGAGCCGGGATCGTGAGCTCGCTGAACACGCCCGCGGTGGTGACCCGCCCGACCTTGCGTGGGCTGGTGGTCTCGAGGAACCACAGCGCACCGTCGGGGCCGGCCGTGATTCCCAGCGGCGAGCTGGCTGCGGTGGGGATGGTGAACTCGGCGAACGCCCCCGCCGTGGTCAAGCGGCCGATCTTGTTGGTGTTGCGCTCGGTGAACCAGAGGTTGCCGTCGGAGCCGAGGGCGATCTGCGTGGGAGCGCTGGCCGCAGTCGGGACGATGAACTCGGTGACCGTGCCGGTCGGGCTGACGCGGCCGATCTTGTTGGCGGCGCTCTCGGTGAACCAGAGGTTGCCGTCGCGCGCAGCGACGATGTCCGTCGGGTTCGAGTCGGCGGTCGGGATGGCGAAGGCCGCCTGCACCCCGGTCGGGGTGAGGCGCAGGATGCCCGACGGACCGCTTCCGGTCACCCACAAGTTCCCGTCGGGGCCCACCGCGATCGCGATCGGCCCTCCCACCGACGCGCTCACCGGGAACAGCGTCACCGCGCCAGACGGTGTGATGCGCCCGACGCTGGATTCGTTTCGATCGGTGAACCAGAGGTTGCCGTCCGGCCCACCGACGATCGCCTGGTTGTTGTTGCCGACTTTGAACTCGGTGATCGCGTTGGGCGGATCGGGGAAATTGCTGTGCGCCACCACCACGGCCGGGTCAGCCGCGCGCCGGAGGGCGAAGTTGACGTCCAGGACCAGGCCCATCTCGACGGTCGCGATCACCGGATCGGCGATCCAGGTGGCGACCGTCGCCGCCGGGACCGGGCACGCCACCGTGAAGACCTTTTCATTGAAGGTGGTCACTCCCAGCGTCAGGCCGGTGAGATCGAAGACCGCGGTCTGCCCGGGCAACAGCGAAAATTGCCGCGTCACCACCGCACCCCCGGCCGGCGTGGCGGTGATGACCGCGCACCGGGCGTCGACCGGCGCGGTGGTCAGATCGAAGCGCACCACCCCGATCGGATCGCCGGCGTCGCCGGCGGGCGTCTCCCCACACGCGCTGCCCCCGGTCGCCGCCAGCAGCGGCAGTAACGCCCGGGCCATCGCCCTCCAGCTTTGATATCGCGTCGTCGGACTCGTCGTTGTCATGCGGACCCCCTGCGGGCGGACCGCCCGCGCATCCTTTCAGAACGGGAGCCAGGCGCGGATCTTCCTGTTCCTGTTCC
>DASRQZ010000010.1:0-37391 GCA_035696125.1 Polyangia bacterium | reverse complement strand
CGATCTTGCGCTGCTCGGGTGACGTCACGAAGATCGCCGACCGGTACTGCGTGCCGACGTCATTGCCCTGCCGGTTCTTGGTCGTCGGGTCGTGCATCTTGAAGAAGTGCTTCTCGAGCAGGTCGGCGTACGACAGCTTCTTGGGGTCGAACACGACGCGCACCGCCTCCGCGTGTCCCGTCGTCCCCTGGTGCACGTCTTCGTAGGTCGGGTTGGCCAGCTTGCCGCCCGTGTACACGGCCTCCGTCTCGAGCACGCCCGGGATCTGGCGGATGAGGTCCTCCATGCCCCAGAAGCAGCCGCCCGCCAGGATCGCGGTCTGCCGCGCGGGGGGTTCGAACAACGCCCGGTAGTCGCCGTAACCCTCGCCGGCCAGCTTGGCCACCGGGACGAAGCGCAGCGAGGCCGAGTTGATGCAGTAGCGCGCGTGGGTCGGCGCCGGCCCGTCGTCGAAAAGATGGCCGAGATGCGACGCGCCGGCCCGCGAGCGCACCTCGACCCGGGTCATGCCGAGGCTCGAATCTGCGAGCTCGACCACCCGGCCCGGTTCGACCGGTTGGGTGAAGCTGGGCCATCCGGTGCCCGAGTCGAACTTGTCGGTCGAGCTGAACAACGGCTCGCCGGTCGCCACGTCGACGTACAGACCGGCCTGGTGGTTGTCCCACAGCTCGTTGCGGAACGGCGGCTCGGTGGCGGCGTTCTGGGTGACCTGGTACTGATCGGGGGTCAGTATCTTTTTCAGCTCGGCGGGCGCCGGCTTCCGATACTGCTTGCTCGACATCACCTGTCTCCGTTGCGAATCCAGCGCGATGCGGTTGGTCTTCGACAGCGCGGCGCCCACGCCCACGCAGACCAGCCCCAGCGCGGCGATGATAGGGACGGCCGTGCGCAATGCCATCCGCCAGGAGCTCGGGTCGGCTTTCATCGGTTCCTCCGTTGTAGCTACGGCGCAGGCGCCCCGGCGGTTACGGCCGACCCGCGTTAGCGCTAGCGGCGCAGTGACCTCGGAGGCCGGAGATGCTGGAGGTCAACCTACATCCATGACCCGGGAAAGGCGCCAGCGCCGCCGCCTCTCCACTTCTGCGGGTGGCGCCGCGCCCCACCGACCCCATATTTGTCCGCGACGGCGAAAGGAGCCGGCGCGATGAGTGGTGCCGAGTCTGGAAACAAGCGGGAAGGTGGTGGCGACCTGGGTCCTATCGAAGGACGCTCGACCAGCGAGCTGCTGCAGGAGCTCAAGGGTGACGTCCTGGCCCTGTCGAGGGCGCAGATCGAGCTCGCAAAGGCCGAGCTGAAAGAAACCGTGGAGCAGGAGGTGCGGCTGGTGGCCGGCCTGGGCATCGGTGGAATCTGCGCGCTGATCGTGGTGAATCTCTTGCTGGTGGCGCTGATCCTGGCCGTGGCCACCTACCTGCCCGGGTGGTTGGCGGCGCTCATCGTCGCCGTGGTGGTGACCGCCGTCGGAGCCGCCGCGGTGGCGTTTGGCTGGTCGCGGCGCGCGCGGCACCCCTTTGCGCGCAGCAAACGAACCTTGCAGGAGGACGCCAAATGGGTACGGGAACGGACGACCTGAACCTGACCGGAAAGCCGCCCGAGGTCATCGAACGCGCCATCGCGGTCAAGCGCGCGCACGCCGACCGGGTGGCACGCGAGCTCGACCGGCGGCGTCACCACCTCACCGACTGGCGCTGGCAGGTGAGCCATCACGGATCCACCATCGCCATCGCGGCCGGGGTGCTGGCCCTGGTGGCCGGCGTGGCGATCGCCACCACGGTGCGGCGGGCGCGCGCGCGCCGGCGGCCGGCGGCGCTCCTGGCGCGGCTGCGCCGGGCGGTGGCGCGCATCATCGACCGGCCCGACGCGGTCGCCGCCCAGCCGTCCACGGCGCAACGGATCGCAGTGGCGGCGCTGGGACCGCTGGCCACGGCCGGGGCCAAGCTGCTCGTGCGGCGCCTCGGGCAGACCCCTGCATCACGCGGGAACGGAGAAGGCTGAGCGGTGTCATCGAACCTGCGCGCCAGCGGGCCGCTGTTGGGGGCGCTGCTTGGCGGGTTGCTGGCCGCGGGTGCCTGCGCCCAGCGGTCATCGTACCAGCTCCCGGCGCAGTCGCCGGCGGCCGCCACCGCCGGGACCACAGATTCCGGCAACCGGCTCCCGTCACCACCGCCGCCGTCCCGCCGCGGAGTGATCTTGCCCGGAGATCCCTCCTCTGGGACCGGCCAGCTGGGTGCGGGCGCGGGTGAGGCCCAGACCCGGACCGGGACCAGCGGTACGCGGGTCACGCCCGGGTCGAGCGACGGCGCGAAGTAATCCCGTTCGCAGATGCTGGAAAGGCGGGTCGGTGTACCGCCAGAGCGGCGCCGAATCGTGGCCGGTCCCAGGTCGGCGCGCTTCCGGTTGAGCCCATCAATGACCACATTCAGCGCACGGACATGGCGCTCAAAAGCAGCGCCCTGATTTGGGTCATGTGCAGCGTCGTGGCTTGCGCTTCGCAGGAGAAGAAAGAGGCACCGATCGTCAAGGACCTGAAGCTCACGGGCAACCACCAGATCTCCTCGCGGCAGATCGAGAAGAAGATCCTCACCTCCGACACCGGCTGGTGGCCTTTTGCCACCAAGCACCGCTTCGATCCTTTCGCCTGGCAGGCGGATCTCAAGCGCATCGAACGCCTGTACGAGTCGCGCGGCTTCTACCAGGCCGAGGTGGTGCGAGACCAGGTCAAGCCATTGCCCAAGAACCAGGTCGCGCTGGAGGTCATGATCAGCGAAGGTCAGCCGACTCACATCAGCGCGATCGAGATCAAGGGTCTGGATTCGCTGCCGGTCGAGGACCGCCAGGCGGCGCTGGATGACTTGCCCCTGGCGGGCGGCGCGCCATTCACCGAGTCGAGCTGGGCGGCGGCCAAGCAGCAGCTGCTGGCGCGCCTGCGCGACCGCGGCTACGCCAGGGCCGAGGTCGAGGGCCTGGCGACGATCGACGTCGGCACCCATCGCGCGGCGTTGACCATCACGGCGCGCACCGGCCTGCGCTACGTGTTCGGGGACATCCACGTCAAGACCGGCCGCGGCGCGCGCATCTCGCCGGTCTGGATCTGGGAGCAGGCGCGGCTGGCCATCCCCGAGGGACAACGCACCAGCGAGCAGGCGCTGGACGAGGCGCAGCGGCGGGTGTTCGGCATGGGCGTCTTCGCGACGGTCAAGGTCACCGCCGAAGAACCCGACGACGCCAGCGGGCGCATGGCGGTGCTGGTCGAGACGCGCGAGGCGCCGTTCCGCACGCTGCGCCTGGGCGGCGGCGTACGCGCCGACGAGATCCGCAACGAGGCGCGCCTGATCGCCGAGTGGATCAACCGAGATTTTCTCGGCGGCATGCGCAAGCTCACCCTGCACGGCGAGGCCGGCTGGGCATTCATCCCCAACACCTACGCCGTGCTGTCGAACCAGGTCGACTCCGGCCCACGCAACGGCCCCATCGCCCGCCTGCGCGCCGAGCTGGAACAGCCGCGCCTGGCCGGCCGCCCTTCGCTGCGCGCGCGCGGCACCCTGGAAGCCGAGCGCACGCTCGAGCAGGCGTATGACGCGCTGGCGTCGCGCCTGATGGCCGGCGTGATCTGGCAGGTGCGCTCGCGGCTGTCGGTCTTCCCCTCCTACCACCTCGAGGCCGACTACCTGAACGGTCCGCCCATCGCCAGCGCCGCCTCGTCGCCGCTGACCCTGGGCTGCGACACGTCCAGCGACCACTGCTTCGTCTGGCTGTCGTACCTGGACGAGACCTTGACCTGGGACCGGCGCGACCATCCGCTCGAGCCGCGCAACGGCGCCTACGCGTCGCTGTCGTTGCAAGAGGGCGGGGGCCCGCTGGGCGGACGCTTCACCTACCTGCGCGTGCTGCCCGAGGCGCGCGGCTACCTCAGCTTCGGCGAGGATGACGAGCTGACGCTGTCGGCGCGGCTGCGCGCCGGCGATCTGTGGACCAGGTCGGGTGACCCGGGCGACAGCGCGGTGGTGACCCGGTTCTACGGCGGTGGCGGCGTGTCGATGCGCGGCTTCAACGATCGCCGCCTGTCGCCGCTGCTGGAGGCGCCCGCCCCCGGCGCCAACCCGGGCGTGACGCTGACGTTGCCCATCGGCGGCAACGGCATCATCGACGGCAGCTTCGAGGCGCGCTATTCGTTGACCTCGTCGCTGCGCGTGGCCGCCTTCGTCGACTTCGGCCAGGTGACGCGCGGGCCGCTCGGCCCCGACGACGTGGCGCAGGTGCTGTGGGCGGTCGGCGTCGGCGTGCGCTACCTGACCGCGATCGGACCGATCCGGCTCGACATCGCGCGCCGGCTGCCGTTCGGGCGTCTGCCCACGCTGTACAAGCTGAACCCCCTGACGGGCATGATAGAAGTGCAGCCCTACGACCCGGACAACGGCTGCTTCGGCATCGGCGGCAGCCAGCAGACCACGCGGGTCAGCGACGGCCTGTGCGTGCTGCACATCTCCATCGGGGAGGCGTTTTGAGGCGCGCGGCGCGCATCGCGGGCGCGGTCGCGCTGGGGTTGATCGCGCTCGTGGCCCTGGTCGTGGGCGCGACGCTCGCCTTCTTGCAAACCGGCGCCGGCGCCGACCTGGCGCGCCGGATCGCGCTGCCACGGATCAACGCCGCGCTGGCCGGCAACCTGGCGATCGACGAGCTGCGCTTCCGCGGCGATTCACTGGCGCTGGGTGGCATCGCGCTTCACGATCCGCGCGGCGGCCTGGTGGCGCGCGTCGACCGCGTCGAGGTCGCGTACAGCCCGCTGGCGCTGCTGCGCCGGCGCGTCGTGATCCGTTCGATCGAGATCGCGCGCCCCGAGCTTTACATCGTGCAGGACGCGCAGGGCAGCAACCTGGGGCGGGCGCTGGCGCCGCGACATCCGGCGCCGCGCGCGCCCGCCCAACCGGACAGGAGCAAGGACGCGGGCGGCCCGGGGGTCGACGTCGAGCTGCGGCGCCTGTCGGTGAGCGACGGGATCGTCGATTTTCGCTCGCTGGTGCCGGGCGTGGAACGGGGCGCGCGACTGACCGCGCTGGATGTGCGGGCGAGCGCCCGCACCAGCGCGGCCGGCGCCACGGTCGAGGCGGCCATCGACCTCGATTTCGACGGCGGCCGGCTGCTGGCGCGGGTCGACACGCCGTGCGCCGGCTGCCTGCGCGCCCGCCTGGAGACCCTGCGACTGCCGGGGGCGCTGCTGCGCGGACTGGTGCCAGGTCTGGCGCTCGAGGGCGCGCTGGTCGCGCGCGGCGAGGCCACCAGGAGCGGCCAGATGGTGACCGGCGAGCTGCGCGCCGACGCGGGCGGCGGCTGGATCGAGGCGCGCGGCGCCTTCGACCTGGGGACGCTGCGCGCGCAGGGGCCGGGCGTCACCGTGCGCGCGCGCGGCATCGACCTGTCACGCTTCTCGCGCGCGGCGCCGCCGTCGGCGATCGCGCTCGACCTGGACGTGGTCGGCGGCGGACCGGCGCTGGATGCGCTCGACGGGTCGCTGACGCTGGTCATCCCGGCCAGCCGTCTCGACGGGCACCAGCTGGGCCCCGTGCGGCTGACCGCGCGCGCGGTGAAGGGCCGCTACGAGATCGCAGACCTGCATGCGACCCTGCCCGGCGTCGAGGTCACCGGTCACGGCAGCGCCACCACCCGCGCGGCCGACCTGCACCTGCGCCTGGTGGCGGCGGACCTGGCCGCGATCACCAGGAGCCTCACGCCGCCGCATGGCCGCCCGCCCATCGCGCTGGGCGGGCGCGGGCGGCTCGACGTCGCGCTGGTCGGGCCGCTGGCGTCGCCTTCGCTGCGCGTGGCCGGCCAGTTCCCGGCGCTGCGCGTGGGCGAGCAACGCGCGCGCGGCCTGACCCTGACGGCCATCGTTCCCGACGTGCGGCGGCCCGATGCCGCCGACCTGGATCTGGCGGCGCCGCTGCTGGCGATCGGCCAGCAGGAGCTGCGCGGCATCAAGGTCAGCGTCCGCGCCGCCGCGCCGCGGCTCACGCTGTCGGCGCGCACCACCGGCCCCTTCCCGCTGGCCATCACCGCCGACGGCCGGCGCGAATCGGCGCACGCGCTGACCTTGAATGAGCTCACCCTGCGCTACCCGGAGGCGACCTGGAGCCTGGCGCGCCCGACGCACATCCGATTCGACCAGGCGCGCCTGGCGGTCGAGGGGTTCGCGCTGCGGGCCGCGGGTCAGACCATCGCGGCCGACCTGCTGCGCACCCGGCGCGCGACCCGAGGTCGGCTGGTCATCACAGGTGTGGATCTGGCCCGCCTCCCGCGCGCGCTCTTGCCGCCTCGCCTGGCGCTGGGCGGACAGCTGGACGTGGACGCGAAACTGGCGGGGACGGCCGCCGATCCCCAGGTTGACGCGCGCGTGGTGCTGGCCGAGGGCCGCGTGCGCGGTTACCGCGATCTGGCGCTGCGGGTCGACGCGCACTACGCGCGGGCGCGCGCCAGCGGGCAGCTGAGCGCGCGCGGCCTGGGTGCCGCCATCGACGCGCGCTTCGACGCGCCCGTGGCCTGGCCGCCGCCGCCGGGAGGGCCGATCCACGTCGAGGTCGCGCTGCCCGAGACCGACCTGGGCGCGCTGATGAAGGCGCTGTCGACCGCCACCGGGCGGCCGGCGCCGGCGCGCCTGCAGGGGAGCGCGCGGCTGGCGATCCACCTCGACGGCGCGGCGCGCTCGCCCACGCTGGGCGTCGAGGTGAGCGCCCGCGAGCTGGCCGTCGACGATCAGGTGGTGGGCGACGTGCACCTCACGATCGCCGGTGACGGCGACCGCCCCACCGAGGCGCACCTCGAGATCGCCCGCGTCGGCGGCGCGGGTGAGGCGGCGACCAAGGTCGCGGTCAAGACCCCCCTGTCGCTGCGACGGTTGCTGCACCGGGCGCCGACCGCCGAGGAGCTGCAGCGGACAGCGGTCGAGGTCAGCGGTGAGGTCGCCCACCTGCCGCTGGCGGCGCTGGCGCAGCTGGCGCGCTATCCGTCGAAGGTCGGCGGGGAGCTGTCGTCGCGTCTGGCGCTGTCGGGCACGATGCTCGACCCGCGCGGTCAGGCCAGCGTGGACGTCAGCGGCGCCACCACCGGGCGCTTTCCACCCACCGACGCCCGCCTCGAGCTCGATCTGGATCCGCGATCGGTCGAGGCGCGCCTGCGCGTGGCGCGCCGGCAGCACGCGCTGCTGGCGCTGATCGCACACGTCGGCGCCTCGCCCGCCTCGCTGCGCACCCCGGCCGCGCTGGTGGCCGCCCCGATCCGGGTGCGCGCGGTGCTGGGTCCGCTGACCATGGAGCGCCTCGGCCTGCCGCCCGAGACCGACCGGGACGCGCCGCGCGCGCTCAAGGGCCGCCTGCATGTCGACGTCGCCGTCGACGGATCGCTGCGCGCGCCGCAGCTGCTGGCACACGTCCACGCGGGCGACGTCCGCCTCGACAAGACGCTGCTGGGCGCCGGACAGGTCACCGTGGTTTACGGGGATGGCAAGGCCACCGTCGACGCGCAGCTCACCACTGCCAATGGCGGCTCGTTGCGCGCGCAGGCGACGACCCGAGCCGACCTCGGCTACCCGGCCGTGACCACGCTTCAGCCCGAGGAGCTGCCGCTCGAGGTGAAGCTGGACGGGCAGCGCTTCGATCTGCAGGGGTTGTCGGGCGCCGCCCAGGGCGTGCGCACCGTCGGCGGCTTGATCGCCGCCGCCGCCACCGTGCGCGGCACGGTCGGCGACCCGCGGGTCAGCGGCAAGGTCGAATGGTCTAACGGCGCGCTCGCGATCACCGGCCTGGGCGAGTACCGGCAGATCCACCTCGCGGTCCACGGCGACGAGCAGAACCTGACCCTGGACGACCTTTCGCTGATGAGCGGCAGCGGACGCGCCCATGTCACCGCCACGGCGGCTCACGTGCCCGGCAAGGGCTACCAGGTGACGGTGCGCTCCGACGTGAAGAGTTTCCCGATTTACCAGGAGGGCCAGCCCCTGGCGACGGCGACCGTCAGCGCCGAGGTCAAGGGCACGGTGTCGCCGCTGGCGACGCGCGCGGCGGTGGAGATCCACGAGGCGCGCATCGAGCTGTCGGACGCCAAGCGCAAGGATCTGCAGTCGCTGTCGGGCCCCGGCGACGTCGTGCTGGTCGACGACGGAAAGCCGTTGAACCGCGCGCAGGCCAAGAAGCTGCAGGCGCTGCTGGCGGCGCAGCAGCGCCTGCACGACCGGGCGGCGGACCAGGACGACGGCGCAGCGGAGAGCGAGAGCGCGCCCGCCGCGGCGGCGCCGCCGCGGGCCAGGCGCGGGGTGCGGGTGACCATCAACGCGCCCCGCCAGCTGTGGGTCACCGGCAAGGACGCCTACCTCGAGCTTGGCCTGATGCCGGGATTCCGGGTCTCGATCACCGACGAGACCCGGATCTTCGGCCAGGTGGTCGTGCACCGCGGCCGGATCAACGTGTTCGGTCGCCGCTTCGACCTCAAGGCCGACTCGACGCTGCAGTTCGACGGGTTTCCCGACCGGCCCGAGCTCGACGTCAGCGCTCAGTACACCAACCAGGCCGAGAACGTGACCGTGCTGTGGACCGCCAAGGGCCCGATAGATCACCTGGCCGTCACGGTATCGTCGCCCAACCGGCCCGACCTGACCGAGTCGCAGCTCTACACGCTGGTGATCACCGGCCACCTGCAGCTGGGCGGCGGCACCTCCGGATCATCGACGCCGTCGGCGCAGGCCGCGTCGTTTCTGGGCGGGGTGCTGGCCGCCAAGCTGCAGAAGACCCTGGCCAAGAAGCTGCCCCTCGACGTTCTGACCATCGACGCGGGCGGCGAGGGCCTGACCGGCACCCAGCTCGAGGCTGGCCGCTACGTCACCGACAAGCTGTACGTCGGCTACGTCGGCCGGGTCGGCGCCGACCCGACCCGCTACCAGAATCGCAACGCGGTCCACGTCGAGTATCAGCTCAGCTCGCGCTGGGGCATCGACGGCGAATACGGCGACGTCGGCACCGGTTCGCTGGACCTGCTGTGGAAGAAGAGCTACTGAAAACGCCTGGAACACCGAACGGTTTGAAAGTTGGGCCGTCGCTGGTTAACGGGCCTCGGGCCTCGGACCTCCAGCCTCGGACCTCGGACCTCCAGCATCGGACCTTGGACCTCGGACCTCGGACCTCGGGCCTCGGACCTCCAGCCTCGGACCTCGGACCTTGGACGTTCTAGTGAAGAGTCCTCCTGAGGCCTGAGGCCTGAGGCCTGAGGCCCTTGACCGAGGCCTGAGGCCCTTGACCGAGGCCTGAGGCCCTTGACCGATGACCGCTCTGTCAAAACGTTCGGTGTTCTAGCGGCCGGCGCGCCGCAATGACGCTGGCCGATCGCGCGCCATGCGGGCGCACGTCAGAAAGTCATGAGCAGGGTCACCGAACCCGGGCCGGCGCTGACGCTGGTCGAGGGGCCGCCTTCCTTCGCGCTCACGCTCGCGTACAGGGTGATGGCTCCCACGACGATGGCCGCGGCGCCCAGCGAGTCGGCGATCACCGACAAGGTCAGGGTCTTGTCCGACAGGCGATGGACGCGACCCGCGTCGGCGGGAAAGCGGTTGCGCGCGTCGCGCAGCGCGCTCGACTCGTCGCGCGCCCACAACGCCACTCCGGCGGCGCCCGCCGCCAGCATGCCCGCCGAGATCCAGCCGGCCTTGCGCCAGGCCGATCGGTTGCTGGGCGCGCGCGGGGGCTCGGCCGCCGCCGCCGCGGGCGCGAAGGCCGGCGCCTCGGCGCGCATGGACACCGCCGACGGCAAGTCGAAGCTGATCGAGAGGTTGTCCTCGGCGGCGACGTCGACGGAGCGGGTGACCGGCAGATGCCCGGGCAGGTAGGCGCGCACGTTGAGGCGTCCAATGCCGACGACCACCGGCTTTCCGAACGGGGTCTTGCCGATCACCCGATCGTCGACGGTGATCTCGGCGCCGACGGGAAAGGTGGTGATGGTGAGCCGACCGACGCGCGTGCGCAGCTCCTTGACGTTGGCCTCGACCAGCTGGCGGTGGGAGTCGTTCTGCGGGCTTTCGGCCAGGTAGCGCTCGAAGGTGGCCAGCGCCGCCGCGTAGTCGCGCAGCTGGTATTGCGTCTCGCCGATGTTGAACAGCACGACGCCGTTGGGCGCCAGCTCGTAGGCGCGCAGGAACTCGACCAGGGCGGCGCGGTAGTCAGCCTCCATGTATAGCGCCACGCCGTGCTCGAAGTGTTTGTCGGCTTCTTGCCGGCTGGGGTGAGCGTCCTGCGCCGCGCCGGCGAGCGGTGCCGCGCCGAGCACCACGCTCACCGCCAGCAATCCGCCAACCACCGACAAACGGCGGGACAATGACGACGCCGATCTCTGGTTCATTGTGAATCGTAGGGACTGGCCGTCACGATGGGATGCAACGGCGCGCGGCCTCCGCCGGGATCGACCATCGACGCGGGCGCCGGGAGCGCGACGGGAGCCGGGCCGGCCACCGCGCGCGCAGGCCCCTGGGCCGCGAACCGTGGTCGCGCAGGACGCCCGAACGTCTGCCGGGCGACGGGGCGCGCCTTGCGATCCAGGCTGAGATTGATCACCACGTCGCCGGTCATGTGCGCCTGCTCCACGCGCGGCTCATAGCCCGCCGCAAAGGCCTTGACCAGGTGGATCCCGCCACCCGGAAACTGCGCGCGATAGGGGTTTCCACGCACCAGCACGCCGTCGACGACGATCTGCGCGGTGGGCGGCGAAACGTACACCACCAGCGCGTTGAGGCTGGGGGGCGCCGGCTGGACCGCGGTCAGCGCGGGCGGCGCCGCTTGGCCGCCCTGCGCCGAGCGCACCACTCCTACCGTCGGCCGGTGAACCAGCCGGGGCAGGATCAGGAACGCAAACACGCACAGCAGGATCGATCCGGTCGCGAGCGCGGCGATGCTCCTCGGCGTCAGCCAGCTCTCCACCCAGGCTTGCCATCCCTGCTCGCGCCCCTCATCGCGATCGGGGGGCAAAAGGCCGGTCGTCACCTGCATCGGCACCTGCGAGTCGGATTCACGAGGCGACTGCGCCGGCGCATCGGCCTCGAGCTTGGACCGGACGATGGCGTGCGGGCTCGAGGTGGGACTGGCGAAGCCGATCGCGGTGGTGTCGGTCACGTCGATGTCGACGGACATCGACGCCACGACATCGCCGGCTGGCTCGCGCGCGCCCGCGTCACCCGCGGCGCGCGCGGCTACCGACTCACCGCCCGGCGGCATGACGATGTCAGCGGGTGCTGCCGGGCGCGGCAGCGCCGGCGGTGTCGTCAAGTCGTCGGTGGCCGCCATCGGCCGCGGCCGCGCCGGCGGCGTGGTCACGTCATGGGCGGCCTCGATCTCCGGCAGGCTCGAGGGCGCCAGCATCGTCGGTGTGATCGAGCGCGCGCCCGCGCCCAGCACCGACGCCAGCGTGGCCGCGCGCTCGGCCACCAGGTGGGCGCGCGCCGGCGCAAACGGCACCAGCGCCGCGGCGAGCTCGGCGGCGCTGGCGATGCGCCGATCGCGGTCGCGCTCCAGACAGCGGGCGACCACCTGCGAGAGCGCGGCCGGAACCTCCGGGCAAAGCTGGCTGACGGACGGGATCTCCTTGCCGGCGATCTCCTCGGCCAGCGCCAGGAACGGCAACCCGGGATCGAAGGGCGCGCGACCGGTCAGCATCTGGTAGAGCGTCGCGCCCAGCGACCAGATATCGGTGCGATGATCGACGCTGGCCGCCGACTGAATCTGCTCCGGAGACATGTAGCAGGGCGTGCCCATGATGACGTTCAAGTTGGTCGTGATGGTGGACGCCTGCGCCAGCGACATCTTCGACACGCCGAAATCCAGGACCTTGATCGCGCGCCATCCGGCGCGTTCGGCGACGAAGAGGTTGGACGGTTTGATGTCGCGGTGGATGATGCCGCGCGCGTGCGCCTCCGCGAGAGCCTCGCAGGCCTGGATCGCGTACTCGCAGGCGATCGACGGCGCGAGCGCGGTCTCGGTCGCGATGACGCGCTCCAGCCCCTGGCCTTCCAGGTACTCCATGACGATATAAGGCGCGCCGCCGTCGGTGACGCCCACGTCGATGACGCGCGCGACGTGCTCGCTCTTGAGCTGTGCCGCCGCCTTGGCCTCGCGCAGAAACCGCAGGCGCGATTCGTTGGTAGTCACGACGTCGCCGCGAAAGAACTTCAGCGCGACCGTCTGTTCCAGTTGAAGGTGCGTCGCGGCAGCCACCAATCCCATGCCGCCCTCGGCAAGGATTCGCTCCATGCGGAACTTGCCCGCAACGACGCTACCGATCTCGAAGCCTGCGTTCACGCTAGTCAGACTCAAGCCCACCCCCCGGCGTCGACGGCATCTGGTCCTTGCCTCGCCGCCAAACGTCACCAACCTGTGCAGTGCGGCGCCCGTCGTCCGCCGCTGAGGGGATACTATAGATTCCAGTGTCGCCGGTTCAAGGCCGATTCGGGTCGATCTTGCCTGTCTCCCCCCCTTTTGATCCGGGCTCTTGCATCCACCTTTGCGGTTTCGGTACATTCCCGCCTCGGAGGACGTTAGCGGGCTGCCTCATTCTTTTGGAAACGGCCCGCGAAAGGTAGCTGCGCCATGAAATTGGTCAGGGGGACGACAAGGTGGACAGCGGGGCTGCTGCTGCTGCTGGCGATGGCCGGCTGTAGCAAGCTGATCGATCACAACGCCAGCCGCTGCGACAAGGACAGCGACTGCCTGGGTTACAGCCATTACCACCCGTTTTGTGTGCAGCACGTGTGTGTCCAATCGGGGCTGGCGCCGGAGGACTGTTTCTATCCGCTCACCGACGGGCCTCTGTCGACGCCCGAGAATTTTCTCAACCAGTGCAGCATGGGGTTCCTTCCCGGCGGCCCCGACGGCAAGCCTGGAACGTGTCTGGTGGACGGAAAGGACCCCACCACCTTCGATGCCGGCATTCGCATGCCGCCCCCTCGCGGCGGGGCGCCGGCCAGCACGTCGATGCATCCCGCCGCACTCTGCAGGGACCTGGCGCCCCCGGGCACGACGGTGGTCTACATGTCGGGCTCGAGTAACTTCCAGCCATTGCTGGCCGAGCTGGCGCCGGCCATCGCGGATACCAGTCCTCCCATCGTTCCGGTGTTCAAGATCACGACGTCGTGCATAGGCGCACATTCAATGAATCCGGATAGCCCGACGTTCAACAACGACCATTACATCAAGGACCCGGGGCGGGATAGCGCCGAGAGCTACGCGCAGATCTTCCTGGGCAACACCCAGGGTGGCATCGATTGCTTGCTGGGGACCGACGGCGAGCCCGTCGCCGTCGGTGAGTCGGAGATTTACCCCGAGTCCTGCGAAGGGCCCGCCAACAAGTCGGACACGGTCAGCGAGAGCGTGGGACCGATCCTTCCTTTGCTGTTCATCGTGCCGCCGGGCTCCCACGAGACGGCTATCTCTTTCGAGACCGCGCGCCAGGTCTTCGGCGGTGGTGGGGGCGTGTACCCGTGGCTCGACCCCGCGCGGCTCTTCGTACGCGGCAACGGCACCGCGACGTTGCGGCTGCTGGCCAAGGAACTGGAGCTGACCCCGGCCCAGGTCTGGGGCGTTGATCAGGGCAACGCGGTCGCCATGGCGCAGGCCGTGGGGGTGACCTCCGATCCGGTGCAGGTGCAGTCGACGATCGGGATCATCGGCATCGATTTCTACGACCTTTATCGCGGCAGCCTGAAGCCGCTGGCCTTCCAGGCCAAGGGGCAAAAATGTGCCTACGTTCCCGATTCCAGCCTGTCGACGCACGACCGGATCAACGTGCGGGACGGACACTATCCCTTGTGGGGGCGCATTCATTTCTATACGCAGATCAAGGACGGCAATCCGGTATCGCAGGCGGCGCAGGACTTCGTCTTCCGGCTGACCAACGCCAACCTCGACAAGGAGATCCTCACGGCCTTCATCAAGGCGGGGTTCGTCCCCACCTGCGCCATGAAGGTCAAACGCACCGGCGAGCTCAGCGATCTGCTGGTCGACTCCCCCCCACCCCACGCCTGCGGCTGCGTCTTCGACAAGTTCACCTCTTTGAATGGGGCGGCGCCGGAAACCTGCCATTCTTGCACCGACAACGGCCAATGCACTGAGCAAGCGCCAAACATTTACTGCAATTACGGGTATTGCGAGCCGACCCTGTGACCCTGGGCGGGACGGGCAGGCAGACGGCGGCGGCTGGTCAGCTCATGTCCGGTGACAGATCCAGCGCGCGCGCCACGTGGTTCATGGCGTCGACGGCCGACCCCGGACGGTCCTTGTCGACAGCCTGCAACACCGTGGTGTAGAGCATCCCGAACGGCGTCTGCAGGTCGGCGGGTGACGGCGGGGACACGCTGCCCCAGCTCGGCGGTGGCGCCGGCACCGAGTCGCCGGCGATCGAGCCGTAGATCCGATCGAGCAAGTCGAACGCGTCGATGGCGTTCTGATTGAACGTCATGCCGTACGGCTTGGTGTCGAGCCAGGGGATGAACAGCTCGTAGATGGCGCGCGTCCCCTTCAAGTTGGAGCGCATGTCGGCCAGGGTCGTGCCCGAGTAGCGTGACTCCTCCTGGTGCTGGGCCGCCAGGCTCACCTTCTCGGCCTGCGACGCGATGAGACCGGTCAGGCCCATGAATACGACCTTCAGATCGATGGGCAGCGGTTTCCACTGGTCGCCCAGCCATTTCGAATCATCGACCAGCTTCTGGAACAGCCCGCCCTTGAGCTGCGCCGCGTCCTCATCGGTCGACGGCCAGCTGGCCGGCCAGTAACCGGGCAGCGTCGATTCGTAGGCCTCGACCGAGTCGGGGCTGGGGGCAAAGAGGATCCGTTCGATGGCGTGCATCCCGGTGGCGCCCTCTGCGTCGAACGGCGCGGCGTCGCCCACGCCGGCGGCCACCATGTCTTCGTAGCGTGCGTCCATGGAATCATCGACGGCAGGAAAGAGCGGCGCCACCGTTCCCTCGACGCTCTCCCAGGCCAGGCGCGTGTCGCCCCAGGCCTGCTGCATCGCGGACAGGGCGGCGGAGGCCGCCGGCGACGAATCCCACCCACCGGCGACGGTCGCGGGCGCAGCCATTTGCAGATCGCGCGCGGCCACGCTCAGCTTGTCGAGCTGGTCCATGATGAGCCGGTGCATGTTGCTGACGATCTCCGCCTGCAGCTGCGCGTCCGACTTGGGGGTGTCGGCCGATTCGCAAGCGGGCAGCGGCAGCGCCGCGCCCGCCAGCAGCGCGAGAGCGGGGAGCGGCATTCGCGACCACCGCCGCGCAACGCAACGCACCAACCTGGGAACCCATCCGGCCCGCACATACGCAGCGTAGTGCCTTCACCGGGTGAAAGCCAAGATCGGATCACGCGCTCGTCGCTGCGACGATCCCCGGATCGACGTTCCAGCCTCAGCGCGGCATGATCTGGCCGCGGATCTCGCCTTCGGGGTGCAGGCTCGAATGGATGTCGACGTAGTACGTCGACGCCATCAGGTTGGTCACGTCGGCCACGGTCACCGGCAACGTTCCGATCGGATTCATCCCCACCACCGTCAGGGTGGCGACCGGTGACCCGCCGGCCACACCGGCCGGCCCGTTCAACATGAACGCCGACGTCGCGTCGCCGAGCCCGGTCACCACGCTCTGGTAGCGCAGCGCCGTGGCCGCGGCGTTGAGCACCAGCTGCATCGCGCCGGTCGCGGTGCTGGCGACCGGCGGCACCTCGTTGCTCCCGCTCAGCGCGGCCGCGAGCAGCTGCTCGCCCGGGCGCAACAACTGGCCGCGGATCTCGCCGTTCGGGAACGCCGTCGTGTGGACGTTGGTGTAGAGCCGGCCGGCGCCGAGGTCGTCGATCTGCGCCGCGGTCAGCGTGCCGGTTCCCGCGAAGCTGGCGCCGGGGTTGCTGAAGGTCAGGATCGGAGCGCTGGCCACGCCGGCGATGCCGGGATGGATATGCGCCATCGTCGGCGCCAGCGAGGTGCCGACGGCGTAGCGAACGGTGGGGCTGCGGTAGTCAACCGCGACCGAGGCGATGCCGGTCCCGGTGCTGGTGACCGGCGGGACCTCCTGCGCCCCGGTCATCTTCGAGACGAACAGCGTGCTGCCCGGGCGCAGCAGCTGGCCGCGGATCTCGCCGTTCGGGAACAACGTGCTGTGGACGTTGGCGTAGATCCGCGTCTGGTCGAGCGCCGTGAACTCGGCCGCGCCGATGGCCACGTCGGCCTCGGTCAACGAGCCCACGAAGGTGAAGGTCACCAGCGGCGTGCCGGGGACGCCCGCGATTCCGGTGTGGAGGTGGCCCTGGGTGGGCGCGAGCGAGGTCACCAGCCGATAGTGCGCGCTGGTGTGCACGCCGTTGACGATCATCGACATCGCGCCGCTCTCCGCGCTCTGGTTGGCGGGCACCTCCTCGGCGCCGGTGAGCCGGGCGACCCACAGCGTGTCGCCCGGGCGCAAGATCTGGCCGCGGATCTCGCCGGTCGGCGCGGCCGAAGAATGAACATCCAGGTAAAGGTGGCCCAAGCGCAGGTCGGCCTCTTGTTGCGCGGTCAGCGTGGTCGAGCCAGTCGTGGACATGGCCACGCCGATCGTCAACGTCGGCATCCCGTTCTGGTTCTCGCCCGCCCCGGCGGTGTGGATGTGCGCGTCGGTGGCGCCGGCGATGGTGTGACTCAGAGTCCAGGACAGGACGCGGGTGCCCGGATCGTAGGTCAGGATCGCGCTGCCGCTGGCCGCCGTGTCGACCGGGGGTACCTCCTCGGCCCCGGTCAGCGCGGCCAGGTAGTGCTCGGTGCTGCCGCCATCGGTCGGCGCGGCGGCGTCGGCGCCACCGTCTCCGCTCGACGCGGGAACGTCGGCGGCACCGTCGGCTGGCAGACCGGTATCGCCGCCGCTGTCGGCGCGTGCGCCATCGCCCTGCGGGCCGGCGTCCATCCGGGCATCGGGCCCGCTGTCCGGCCGCAGGTCGGTGGGTGCCGGCGCGTCACCGCCGGTTTCGGGGCGCGCGTCGGTCCCGGCGTCGCTGCGGAGATCCGTCGATTCGATATCCGGGCCGGCGTCGCGCGCTCCCGCGCCTCCGCCCGAACCGGACGCGCCGCCCCGGCCTCCCGAGCCGGCGTCCGCGCCGCCGTCGACCTTGTTGCTCGACGAACCGCCGCAGCCCGCCCACGCCACGGCGCCCAGCAACAGCACAACGCACAGTTCGACGTAGGGTCGAGCGACGAAACCTCGTTTGCAGGTCACCATCGTGCCGGCAGATAACGCAGATCGGAACGGCGGGCAAGCAGAGAGAGAGCGCGCGCAGCGGCGGTGGGGGGATCAGTTTCCGCCGCGCCGGTAAACGCCCATCTCGTTGAACGTGCAGAGCACGGTCTGTCCGAGCGAGATGTTTATATATCCGTCCAGCTTTCCCGAAGCGTTGTGCTTGGCCATCGCGGCCCCCTCGAGCGTGAACGTGCCGTCCAGGAGATGCATGGGGGTGACGACGTCGGGATGGTTGCAGGACTGTCCGGGCTGCGCGTGCGCGACACCGCCCGAGACGTCGTACCGCACCGGGCAGGTGGGGTTGTCGTCGACCAGGTCCGAGTCGGTGCCCATCACCATCACGGTCGGATCGGTGACCGAGATCGCTTTCACGCTGTTGTCGTCGCACAGGACGGTGATCGCCGCGGCGGAGACCGACCAGGTGCCCAGGAACGGGGTGAGATCGGGCGCGCCCTTGCTCTCTCCGCACCCGGCGGATGCGGATAGAGCGAGGGTCAGGCTGAAGGCGGCGATCGAACGAGCAAGGTTCTTCATGGCGACGTCTCCCACGCGCAACGGTGAGCTGCCCACCATTGAACCACAACTGGCGGCGGCGGAAGCGGCCCTCGCGCGTCGACCGCCTCGATAGATGCGCGACGCGCACACGATGGCTTCGCCCATCAGGAGTGTCGTCGTCACGTATCGCCTGCGTGGCATCGACTGTCGCCCCAGATTCACGGCGCGGCGACCGGCGCCGCGAGAAGGTGCGCTGCGCACGTGGCATTGCGCTTGCGTTACCGCTGCGCATGCGCTTTGGATTCGGTCACGCCACGCCGCTCTTCCTGTTCGTCGCTTGCGGCGAGATCGCCCCACCGCTGGAGCAGTTGCCCTTGCGCGACACGCTGCGCGCCAATCCGGAGGTGGTCGCGGCGCTCGACGATGGGACGCGCCAGCGCATCGCGGACCGGTTGCTGTTGATGCGCGGCAGCGAAACAGCAGCCGATGAGTCGCTGGACGATCTGGCCACTCCGCCCCAGGAGCTGGTCGCGCGCCTGGACCGCGCGCGCGAGCAGCGCGGTCAAGACGCCCTGCTGGCCGCCTTTCTCGACGACAGCGGCGTCGTACATTCGGTCCACGGAGCCGTCAACGGAACCGTCCACGACGCCACCCCCGGTATCCAGGCTCCCTTTCCGCCGCTGGAAACCGGCGGCCCGCCCGCGCCGACACTGGAGATGGAATCGCGCGCGCTCGCCGACCGAGCGCAGGGCGAGCTGCGGGCCCTGCTGGCACTGTCGGGAGCGCGCCACCTGCAGCGGGTGGTGGGCTGGCCGATCGGGGCGATCGCCATCGGTGACCGCGTCTATGTCAGCGCGGCCTGGCTGGCGGCGCTGGCACCGGCGGCGCCCGACGACGGCGGCGCCGACGCGGGATCCACGGCAGCGCCCGGCGGACCAGCGCCCGTGGCGGGCGAATTGCGTTCCGAGGCGACGACCGCAACCGGTGCGAACCGCGCCCAGCCGGCCGCGCACAGCGACGACACATCCACGGCCCCGCGCTATGACGGCGGCGTGACCATCGTGTCGTCGCTGTCGGGCTACGACGGTGGCGTGTACATCCCACCTCCCAACCCCACGCCGCCTCCGCCACCGGTCAGCTCGGGCGACGACTGCGCCGCCGCTTGCGCCAGCAGCTCCAGCGGTGGCGACGACTGCGGCAGCTCCAGCAGTGGCGACGACTGCAGCTCGACCGACGACGGCAGCGGCGGCGACTGCAGCAGCTCGACCGACGACGGCAGTGGATGCGAGACCAGCGACGACGAGGGCGAGGGCTGTCAGGTCGCACGCGGACGCCGACGCGACGGCAAGGGCACCTTGCTCACGCTGAGCGCGCCGCTGGCCTTTCTGCTGCCGCGGAGACGGCGATGAGGCCGGTCGTGCTGGCATGGCTGGCGCACCGGGGTTTGCCGGCCTGGCTGCTGCCCGACTACTGGATGCTGTCAGCCGCCGCCACGATCGCGGGCTCGGCTATCGCCTTGCGGCTGGCCGAACGCGACGGCGCGTCGCGCGCGCACACCGCGCGCGCCATTGCCTGCGCCTACGTCGCCGCGCTGCTGGGCGGCTACCTGTTCGAGGCGGCGCGCGCGGTCCCCGCTGCGCTGGTCGCCGGATCGTGGCGCCCGCTCGAGCACCCCGGGCGCGCCGCCTACGGTGGGCTGCTGGCCGCAATGCTCGCGGCCGCTGGCTATCTCGCGGCGGAGCGCCAGCCGATCGCGGCCTTCTTTGACCGGGTCTCCGTCGGCGCCGGGTTGACCTTCGCGCTGGTGCGCACCGGCTGCTTCCTGGCCGGCTGCGACTACGGCCGCCCCACCGCCGGTATCTGGGGCGTGCGCTTCCCGCGCGGCAGCCTGGCCGCGCTCGATCACGTCCGCCGCGGCTTCGTGCCCCGCGGCGCGCCCAGCTTGCCGGTGCATCCGACCCAGCTCTACGAGGTCGCGGTGGGCCTGATCGCCGGCGCGCTGGCCGCGATCCCGCTCGCGCGTGGCCGCCGTGACGGCAGCGCCTTCACCGTGTTCCTGTCCAGTTACGCCGTCGGACGCTTCGCGCTCGAGCTCTTGCGCGGCGACCAGGATCGGGGCGCAGCCTTCGGCCTCACGACCGCGCAATGGGTCTCGGTCGCCTTGCTCGCGGCGCTGGCCATCGCCTGGGCGCGGCGGGCCCTGGGTCGGCGCCGAACCCCCGAGTTGCTTGAAGTTGCGGCAACGCACGCTGATTGCCGTAGCTCAGCCTGATCCTCGTCGTCGCCTTCGCGGTCCCACCGTGGGATGAATTACATAAGACGAAGGCGCCGAGCGCCAACTGGCGCGGCGGCTGGAGCTGGCCAGAAGCTGATTCCGGCCCCTGCTTGCACGTCGATCGCGCCGAACGGGGTGGAGGAGGGATCGACGATTACCAACGGCGCGAGTTGCCTTACGCGCGGGAATACAGAGTCTCCACAAAAGGTCCCGCGCGCCGCCCCCAATTGGGACCGCCAAATTGTTTCTGACAGTCCCCGCAAGGAACCCCACAAGAGACCAGTCGATCCATTCGGGGATTGCGATTTCGCTAGAGCGCGGGCAGCATTTAGCGCATACAATGCGCCCGATGAACATTGCGACGCTCGTTACCACCTTCACCAATCAGCTGACCTCCCTGATCGAACGCGAGACTCTCGATCGGGCGCGCGCTGCAGTCGTCGGCGCGCTTGGCCCGGGCAACGGGCGCGGAGCCAGTATCAAGGCTCTGACCTTCGCGTCGGGCCGCGCCCGCAAGAAGGCGCCCAAACAGCTTTGCCCCGTGCCCGGCTGCAAGAATCCGGCGGCGCCGGTGTTCGGGATGGTCTGCGCCAAGCACAAGGACGTGCCCAAGGCCAAGATCAAGAAGTACCGAGAAGCGCGGCGCGCGAAGAAGCTCAAGGCCGCGGCCTGAGCGCGCCGCGCCTGGAATGCAGCAATGTAGCAAGAGGGGCGGCATGAAACCGCCCCAACGCGTGACCTGCGCCGTCGCGCTGCTGACCATGGGATGCTGCTCGGCTCGACGGCTTGTGAGCGCGCTACCGAGATCGAACGTCGCGGACTATTTCAACTCGAGCAGCTCGACCTCGAACAGCAGCGTCGCGTTGGGGGGGATGACCCCGCCAGCGCCGCGCGCACCGTAGCCGAGATCGGGAGGGATCAGCAACGTGCGCTTGGTTCCGATCTTCATGCCGGCGACGCCCTGGTCCCAGCCCTTGATCACCTGCCCGTTGCCGAGGCCGAAGGAGAACGGCTGGCCGCGATCGAGCGAGCTGTCGAACTTGCTCCCCTTCGCGCCGTCGACCCACAGCCACCCGGTGTAGTGCATCACGCAAGTCCGGCCGGCAGCCGCGGTCTCGCCCGCACCTGCGCGCGTGTCCTCATACTGTAGTCCCGACGCCGTCGTCGTCATCGCCATGGGGCGCAGTATCGCGCGCGCGATGAGCCGCGTCCAGCCGCGGCGCGACGGCGAACCGGACGGCGGGACGGCCGGCCGGACGGCCGACCGATCCAGCTATCAATCCGCGCAGATCTGCGGGGGCAGCTCATCGAGGACGATGGCTCCGGCCGCGAGCGCGCCCCTGGCAATCGGGCGGTGGCAACCGAAGCTGCTGCGAAAGCGCGCGCACTTGCCGACGAAATAACCGCGCGCCGGCGGGCCCGGCTGGATCACCTCACGCTCGCCGTCGTCGGCCAGACACTGGCCCTGGCACTCGCCCCCGTCGCGACAGCGCTTGCCGACGTCGCTGGTCGGGCAGAGACACGACGGTTCCTGGATCACCCCGTGGATCGCCCATTCGCCGCCACAAGCGCGGCAGTCCTCGGCGGTGGCCGGTTCGCTGCCGGCGGCGGCGCGCGCGGCGGGCGCACCGTGCGAGGCGGGCGGCGGCGGGGCATCGTGGGCGCGGCAACCGAACGGGACCAGGAACAGCGCGAGCAGCAGCCGTGGCGAGCCGAAAAAATTGAGCATCGCGGCATGGTACAGCGGCGCGAACGCCTCGACACGTGCACGTGAATGGTAAAGGCGGCGCGCCGCGGTTGTGCCGGAGCGCGCCGCAATCTGCGAATGCTACCCGATTCAGTGGGTCAGCTGGGTGGCGTTGCTGTCAAAGGCGCTGCAGAAGTTGCTGAACCGCGCGGCCACCGAGTATTGAGGTCCCAGTTGAGAAGCGTGGCGCCCCACGCCGTACAGCTAAGGAACAATCACCGGATCGGGTTGGCCGGTCGCGCCGCCGCTGCCGGTCGCGCCGCCGCTGCCGCTTGGCGGTGGCGGGCACTCGGTCTCTACCACACACGGACCAAGATAGTCGCCGTGGTTGTGCAGGTGGGCGGGGACGGCCGCGTTGCCGATGCACAGCGTGTGTGCATTGGCCGGGTTGCCGGGCGGGATATGGCAGATGGTGGTCTTCTTGTTGTCCTGGGCATCGCAGGCACGCAGATGATCGTGGTTGACGTCGACGGTACCGTCATTGAGGCCACAGGCGACCAACGCGCCCGCTCGGTCAGCGATTGCAGAATCATCGCCGGTTGTTCCACAACCGACGACGTGGCTCAACCCCAGCAACGCCAGCGCGGACATCGACGATAGCCACAGATTTCGACTCATGTTCCCTCCTTGAAACGACCGGTCGGTGAAAGTGAGACCGGCGCGTGAGGAATACGAGCCAGCCCGGGCAGGGATGCGTGCCGCGCTGGATCACGCGCTGATTGCGACGCGACGCGGAGGTTACGTCTCGCAAGGCTAGCCCTCACCCGACACAACGACAGCAGGGGCGAGGCCCGCCGGCCCTGCCCCCAAACCGAGCCGCGCTGTGCTGACTACCAGCGATAGGAGACGTTGATGAACGGCAAGCCGAGCAGGAACGGATCCTCGCCCTCACCGGAGATCGGCTTCATGAAGCCGACGTCGCCGGCGATGTTGGCGGTGTGCAGGCGGACCCCGTAGCTGACCAGCGCGCCCGGGACGTTGTCGAAGTTCGAGTCGGTGACGGTGGTGGCGGCCATCGAGGTCACCTCGCCGAGGAGCTTCACGTGCGGGGAGACCCGGTGCACGATCGAACCGCCGTAAATGATGGCCTGCGTGGTTCCGCTGCCACGACCCGCGAATCCCAGCTGATAGGTCGCGTTGAGCGAGGCCAGCGACGAACAGTCATCGCGCAGGCAGTAGCTGGCAAAGGCGCCCGCACCCACCGCGTGGGCGCCGTCGCCGCTGCTGCTGCTGCCGTCGGGCGCGGCGCTGTCGTCGCGAAAGTAGTGGATCATGGTGGCCGACCCCTGCAGCGCCAGATGAAAGCGCCGCGTCGACAGGAACTGCCACTTCACCGCCGCGACGCCCAGGAAAGGCATGTCGCGGACCAGCGGCGCCATCACTGTGACGCTGGTCTGCAGGTGGTCGGTGATGCCGTAGGTCAGCCCGTGCAGCACCAGCTCGTAGTTGTTGTAGGTCAGCGAGCGGGCCGGCTGGGTCATGGCCGTCGGCTGGATGAAGCCGCGATCGATGTTCGGATCGGCGGCGGCGGGGGCCGGAGCGGCCGGCCCCGTGGCCACGGTCGTGGGCGACTCACCGTCGGAGACGGGCGCCGCCCAGGCGGACGTGGCCGCGGTGGCCAGGGTGATGAACGAGAAGATCGAGAGGTGAAGCGAGATTTGATTTTTCATGCCTCGCCGATATTGCAGCCCGCGTGCCGGACCGGCGATCGCTAGATCCGGGACCCTCACAGGGTCCCGGCCCCCCCGCGAAGCGCTCGCGCGAGCTAGCTCGCGCTCGCCCACGCGAACGCTCCGGCACGCGGCGGGGCCGACGCCGCGCCGATTTCATGAGGCCGAATCGCCACACCAGCGTGGCGCAGCCAACGTCACAGTGAATCAGCGGCACGGCGCACGGTGCGAAATCTTCGACCGGCGGTGTTGATTCCTCACCAGCCCGCCCAGGATTCAGAGCAGGGCGGGGAATCATTCGTTCACGCTTCGTTCTCACGCTTCGTTCTCACGCTTCGTTCTCACGCTCGTCTCACGCTTCGTCGGTCGTGCCGCGGCGGGTGGCAGGGCTGGCGCCGTGGCCAGCCAGGTTGTGCGCCGATGCGACCAGGGCCAGGTGGGTGAAGGCCTGCGGGAAGTTGCCGAGCAGGCGGCGGGCTCGCGGGTCGTACTCCTCGGACAGCAGGCCGAGGTCGTTGCGGATCGCCAGCAGCCGCTCGAACAGGCGCGCCGCCTCATCGATGCGGCCGACCTGCACGTAGTTGTCGACCAGCCAGAACGAGCAGGGCAAGAACGCGCCCTCGCCCGGTGGCAGCCCATCCACGGTGCCGCCGACCGGCTGGGGGCGGTGCTGGTAGCGGTGAACGAATCCGTCGACCAGCAGCTCGCGCTCGATGGCGTCGAGGGTGCCGGCGACGCGCGGATCGCCGGCGGGCAGGAATCCCACCAGCGGGATCCTCAGCAGGCTGGCGTCGAGCAGCGGCGATCCGTAGGACTGGGTGAAGGCGTTGCGCGCGCGATCGAAGCCGCGCGCGCACACCTCGGCGTGGATCTGGTCGCGGATCGCGCGCCAGTGATCGATCGGTCCCTCCAGGTGAAACTGCCGCGCGGTCTTGATGGCCCGGTCGAAGGCGACCCAGGCCATGACCCGCGAGTGAGTGAAGTGCTGGCGCGGGCCGCGCACCTCCCAGATGCCCTCGTCGGGCTCCCGCCAGCATGCCTCCAGCGCCTGCAGCAACGGGCGCGTGAGCCCCCAGGACCAGGCGTCGGCCGGCAGGCCGAAGCGACGCGCCTCATAGAGGGTGTCGCTGAGCTCGCCGTAGACATCCAGCTGCAGCTGGCGGTGGGCCAGGTTGCCGATGCGTACCGGACGCGAACCCTCGTAACCGGGCAACCAGTCGGCCTCGTACTCGTCGAGTCGGCGCTCGCCGCCGACGCCATACATGACTTGAAGGTGCGCCGGGTCTCCGGCCGCCGCGCGCAGCAGCCACTCGCGCCAGGCCACCGCCTCCTCGGTGTAACCGGTCAGCATCAGCGCGTACAGCGTCATGGTGGCGTCGCGCAGCCAGCAGTACCGGTAGTCCCAGTTGCGTACGCCACCCAGCTGCTCCGGCAGCGAGGTGGTCGGCGCGGCGACGATGCCGCCGGTCGGCCCGTAGGTCAGCGCCTTCAACACCATCAGCGACGTCACCACCGCTTCGCGCCACGGGCCCTGGTACTGGCAGCGCCCCGCCCAGTCGCGCCACCAGCTCTCGGTCTCGGCCAACGCCTGCTCCGGATCGACCGGCGCCGGCAGCGATTCATGCGAGGGGAACCAGGTGCAGACCGTGGTGCGCCGCTCGCCGGCCGCCACGGTGAAGTCGGCGACCGTCGCCAGGTCCTCGCCGTGCAGCTCCAGATCGCCGCGCAGGCACAGCGCGTCGGGTCCGGCGACCGCCAGCAGCGCGTCCTGGTGTCGGCGCACCCAGGGGACGATGCGGCCGGTGCCGAAGCGGATCACCAGATCGAAGCGCATGGGTACCCGGCCGCGCAGCCCCTCGACCACCCGCACCAGATCCGGGGTGTACCCGCGCACTGGCATGAAGTCGGTCAAGCGCACCGCGCCCTCATCGGTCTCGAAGTCGGTCTCCAGCACCAGCGTGCCGGGCCGGTAGCGGCGCCGGCACTGACGCACTGGCACGCTGGGCGCGATCGACCAGGAGCCGTGGTCGCGATCACCCAGCAACGCGGCGAAGCAGCTGTCCGAGTCGAAGCGCGGGAACGGCGCCCAGTCGATCGCCCCCGCGCGGGAGACCAGGGCCGCGGTCTGGGTGTCGCCGATGAGCGCGTAGTCTTCGATCCGGGCCATGCTCGCCCCCGATCCTAAGCATCGATGCGCGCGCCGGCCACGTCTGGCGCGGCTCCGCGGCGCCGGTACCTGGGCCCAGGCGGCGCGCAGGCGCGCCGTGACCTCGACGCGAGGCGGGCCGGCGCGCGGGGCGGGCGCTTCGTCGTCGGCCGCGCCGGCGCCTGAGAAAAGTCACGGATGTTCAGTTCTCGCAAGCTCTCGCGCGCGGTTGACAGGTCCACCGCGGTTCGACACGTTACCCGTATGAAAGTAGACCCACGCTGGACCGCGGTGGATCAGTTCATCACCGACTCTCTCATCGCGCCCGACGCCGCACTGGACGCCGCGCTCCGTGACAGCATCGCCGGCGGGCTGCCGTCCATCAACGTCACGCCGGCGCAGGGCCGCTTCCTGCAGATCCTGGCGCAATCAATGGGCGCGCGCCGGATCCTCGAAGTCGGGACCCTGGGAGGCTACAGCGCGATCTGGTTGGCGCGCGCGCTGCCGCCCAGCGGTCAATTGGTGACGCTGGAGATCGACCCCGCCACGGCCGCCATCGCGCGCGTCAACCTGGCGCGCGCCAGGCTGGACAAGATCGTCGACGTGCGCATCGGCCCCGCGCTGGCCACCCTCAAGACCCTGGCCGCCGAGGCGCGCGAACCGTTCGATCTGGTCTTCATCGACGCCGACAAGCAGAACAACCCCGAGTACTTTCAGCGCGCGCTCGACCTGACCCACAGCGGCAGCCTGATCGTCGTCGACAACGCCGTGCGCGGGGGCGCGATCATCGACGCCGACAGTCGCGACCCCGACGTCCAGGGCACGCGCCGCGTCTACCAGGTCATGTCCGCCGAGAAGCGCGTGATCGCGACCGCGATCCAGACGGTGGGCAGCAAAGGCTACGACGGCTTCGCGATCGCCCGGGTGCTATAGCCGCAGACTGCGGCCCGAGGGCCGGCGCGGCTCGGTCGCCGATCGCTCCCTGTCGCCTACGCTCAATCGGGTTCGGTTAAGGAGTCCTCCCTGGGCCTCAGGCCTCAGGCCTCAGACTTCGGACTTCGGGGGCGTCGGACCTGGACTGCGGGGGAAACTCTTGCGACACCACCGCCGATGAGTCTGGGCATGAGCAGAGAACCGTACCGCCTGCGGGCGTTCGTATTGGCAGACGACCTCGTCCCCGACGCTTATCGAGCGACGGCGGGTTTCCCAATCGCCGAGCGATTCGGTCTGCCAAATCCGCCGTGGGGCTGTGTCCGTTCCGGCGAACCTCGTGGAGGGCTGCGCTCGGCGCTCGGAACGCGACCTACCTTTACCCGAGGCCCGAAGCCCGAGGCCCGAGGCCCTTGACCGAACGGCATTGCGCCTACGCTACCTGCTACCTACCTATGGCGGTTGGACGGACGCCCACGGGGCTTTGTCGTTGATCATGTCGTTGAGCCAGGCCTCGAGCACCGTGTTGTTGGTCGTCGAGGTGGTCATGGTGCCGAGCAGCGTGTGCTGCTCTCCGGTGATGATGAAGGTGCGGAAACCGACCGTCGGCGCGATGTGGTCCGCGACCAGCTGCAAGAGCGCGGTCTGGAACGCATCGGGCGTGAGCATGAAGTAGGTCCGGATGGTCACGTCCTGTAGCGACGACAGCAGGGCCATCCGGTCGTTGGGAAAGCGGGTCGTCAGTGTCTTGTGCGCAAGCGAGAAGTCTGATCGACATCCCGCGCACAGGTCGTCGATGAGGCCGCCGATGTTCCACGCCAAGATCCAGGCCGTTCGCTCCTCCGCCGGTACGGCGTTGCCCTCCAGCAGCGGGCCGGCGTCGTCGACCAGGTACATGCGCGCCTTGGGGAAGGTCTTGCGGGCGAGATCGTAGGTCAGCGCCGCGCCGTAGCCGCCTGCGCTGGAGCCGCTGACCACCACCCGCGCCGGATCGGCCCAGGTCGAAGCGACGCGGCTCAGGAACGCGACCGTGTCCGGCCGGCCCTTGTGGTAGTAGCTGACCCCCCGGTAGTCGGCCAGGTTGTCGCCCACGTGCAGGTCGCCGGTGCAATAGGGGATGTAGACCATGGTCGCGTTGCGGAACGGGTTGCTGGCGCGGACACGGTCGAAGGGCGCCGGTAGGCTGCTTTGCCGCGCCGTCCACTGCGCGCTGCCGACGGGACCCTTGCTCGCCGTACCGACCGCGACGCAGGTCAGGTAGTTCCAGCAGGCGCCCCCACCTTCGAAGAAGATGAATAGATCGCTGGTGTCCTGCGGATTCACCGCGAATCCCGTCGGTGATCCGTCGTCGCACCTGGAGTCGGGCACGTCGACCCAGGTCCAGGCGCCCGCCGTCGCCTGAAGCGGCGGCAGATCACGCGGCACGCCTTCGTACCGCGCAGCGTCGCCGCAGGAAGCCGCCGCCCAGGCCAGCCAGGGCAGGAAAGCCAGCCGCCGGCGAGCGAGGTGCGCAGGCGCCACCGTCGTGTGGCCAGCGCGGACTCCGAAGCTTGCGTCCGATCCTCTGTCGGGTCTTGCGGACGAGCCAGTCGACATCGTCCTCATAGTACCAGCGGCCGCGGCGTATGAAATGGGAGAGCGGGGTCTGGCGATCATGGCGAAATCCGAAGGGGCGCACCGCGATGCCTCCGCTCCGCGCCGCGCCGCGCGCGCCGCGGGCCAGAGCGCCACCGCTCGCGCGGCTGCCGAGCTCAGCTGTCAGTGAAGCTCCCCCGAGGATCAGGCACAGGCGAGCACGGAATTTCCCGCCCGCGGGGGAAAAACACTCCGGGTGCTGGAGATGGGGCCCTCCGGCGGGGTATATTCCGCCCTTCTCGATGCTGGAAGCGGGCGCACACCTGGGCGCATACACGATCGTGCGTCCCCTCGGGGCTGGAGGGATGGGGGTGGTGTATCTCGCCCGCCATCGCCACATCGGCCGTGACGCCGCCATCAAGGTGCTGCTGCCCGAGCTGACCCAGAACGAGGACATCGTGGCGCGCTTCCTGACCGAGGCGCGCGCGACTGCGGCGATCCGTCACCCGGG
This sequence comes from Polyangia bacterium, assembly GCA_035696125.1. GTDB lineage: Bacteria > Myxococcota_A > Polyangia > Fen-1088 > Fen-1088 > DASRQZ01. The sequence goes on along the minus strand of DASRQZ010000010.1, from coordinate 8,770 downwards.
TATCGTGGAGATCCTGGACTGCGACATCGACGCGACCGGACGCGCCTACATCGTCATGGAGTACCTGCGCGGCGAGAGCCTGGCCAATTGCCTGGCCCGCGCCCGCCGATCGCTGAGCGCACTGCCGTCGGTGGTATCGGTCGGCAGCCAGGTCGCCAGCGGACTGGCGGCGGCGCACGAGCGGGGCATCGTCCATCGCGATCTCAAGCCCGACAATCTGTTCCTGTCGACCGACGGCGGGCCGCGCACTCCGGTGGTGGTCAAGATCCTCGACTTCGGCATCGCCAAGCTGGTGTCCGGCAACACCGACGGCAACATCAACAAGACTCGCACCGGCAGCATGCTGGGCACGCCCGCGTACATGTCGCCCGAGCAGGCTCGCGACGCCAGCGCCATCGACGGTCGGGCGGACGTATACGCGCTGGGGTGCATCCTGTTCGAGATGGTGGCCGGCCGGCCGCCTTTCGTGCGGCCCGGCGCCGGCGAGGTGATGATCGCGCACGTCATCGAGGCGCCACCCAGGCTGTCGTCGCTGGTGCCCGAGGTCGACCCGACGCTGGAAGCGCTGGTGTCGCAGATGCTGGAAAAGGACGCGGCCGCGCGCCCCCAGACCATGACCGAGGTGCAGTCCCGGCTGGACAAACTGATCCCCGGGCGGCCGGCACCCTTGATGACCGCGATCATGCCCGCGGTCGACAGCGGCCAGCCTCACCAGGCGGCCTCGTCGACGCCCGCGCCGGGCGACGGGACCACGGCGCGCGGGCCGGGGGTGCCGCTCGATCTGTCGCGCGACACCTCGTCGCCCTCGGGCCGCATGGCGCCGGGCAGCACGTTGCTGCTTCCGTCGACGGCGACGACGACCCATTCGACCACGATGAGCGACAGCGCCGCCGAGGTGTCGACCGGGTCGACCAAGACCCTCTCGTCGCGTCGCAACCCGCTGCTGCTGGGCGGCGCCATCGCCGCCGTGGGGTTGATCGTCGTCATCGTGGCCTTCGCCGTCAGCTCCGGCTCGTCCCCGAAGTCGTCGCCCGCAAGCGCGCCCGTCGCGGCGCGGCCGACCGCGCCGACAGTTCGCGCGGTTCCTGCGGTGAGGCCGCCCCCATCACCGGCGCCCGCGCCGACGCCGGCCGAAGATCCGGTCGAGACCGCGGCGGTGAAGCAGGACGAGACGGCTCCGGCGGCTTCCCCCGAGGAAAGGCCGACGCAACTCCTGATCGAGGTCGACTCCAGCCCCTCGGACGCCGAGGTCTGGCTGCCCGGCGAACGCGAAGCGCGAGGTCGCACGCCGTTCAGGGTGGCGCTGGATCGGAAGGGGTCGCCGACCCGGGTCGTGCTCAAGGTCCCCGGCTACGCCGACCGGACCGTGAAGCTGGATCCGGCGCGGCCCGATCCGGTCAAGGTGACCCTGGAGAAGATGACGCGCGAAAAGGCGGTGGGGACTGCCAGCAGCAGCACGGCCAGTAGCAAGAAAAAGGGGTCTGACACCACCGGGGCCAAGCCCAGCAACCCTTCGGGCTACAAGATGATGGGAGACTAGAGCGATGAGCCGACGCCGCGTCCGCGGTCTTTCGAGCGCTGTTTTCAGGTTGTTCCTGGCCACCGGCTGCCTGCTGGCACCCTTGGGCAGCCCCTCCGCTGCCGCCGGAGGCACCGAAGCGGGCAAGAAGGCCGCGCGTCCTCACTATGAAAAGGGGGCCAGCGAGTACAACCTGGGCCACTTCGCCGAATCGATCAGCGAGTTCGAGAAAGCCTACGAACAGGATCCGGCGCCCATCTTGCTCTTCAACATCGCCCAGGCGCATCGCCAGAGCGGCAACAACGAACGGGCGGCGTTCTTCTACCGCCGCTACCTGGAACAGGAGCCCAGCGCCGCCAACCGCGCCGAGGTGGAAAAGCGCATCAAAGATCTGGAGAGCGTCATCCAGCAACAGAACGACGTGAAGCGCCGTCCGCCGACCGAGGTCACCGACCAGGACCAGCGCGCCGCCGCCCCGCCAGCCGGCACCGCGCCCGCGCCGCCGCCATCGGCGACGCCCGCCGGCTTCACGCCGCCGCCCCCGCCCAGGACGCCCGACACCGCCCTTCCGCCGCCTATCACCCCCGGTTCGCCCGAGGCCAACGTGACGGCGAGCGCGGCCGCCCCCGAGCCCGAAGCCGCGCACCCGATTCACCTCGCGCTCTCGGTCGGTCCGGCCTTTCCCAGCTTCTCTGGACGCGACCTCCAGGAGCCGACCTTGCTGTCGTTGCGACTTGCCGCCGCCTACGGGATCGACCTGCACGGCGCCGGCGTCATCGACGTCGGCGTGAGTGCCGCCTACGCGCCCTTCCAGTACCGCACCATCGACCACGACATCAACCAGTCGGCGGCGTTCTGGGGCGTGCTGGCCACCGGGACGTATCGTTACCGGCTGGCTCCCAGCTTCGACATCGCGGGCGAGGTCGGCGGCGGCGTGGTCTGGTGGAGCGGCCTCGGCGAGCAGAACCCCTTCACAGCTGGCGGTGTCGGCGCGACCGGCGCGGTGCCCATGCCGTCATTGCTGCTGGGCGTGGGCGCGATCTATCACCTGCCGGCCCACCTCTCGGTCTTCGCCAAGCCCACCTTCCTGCTCAGCAAGACCACCGGCGACGGGCTCACCAGCGCGATCTCCTCGGTCAGCCGCTTCGACCTGGCCTTCGGCGTCGGCTACTCAATCTAGACAGTCGTCAGTCGTCAGTCCCTCAGTCCTCAGTCGTCAGCAAAATGGTGTTCCTGCTGAAAACTGAAAACTGATTACTGACGAGTTTTCTTCGTCACTCCTCGGCGCGCTTGGCGATCAGCGCCGCCAGCTCGCCACCGACGTCGCCGATGAGGTCGACCTTGCGGGTGATGGCGGCGTACCAGTGCGTCGGGTCGACACCGAAGCCACCCTCGACGTGCGAGAGCGCCACCGCCTCCAGACGGCGCACCTCGCGAAGCGGCGGCTCCGCCAGGCGCTCGTTGAGCTCGCTGACGATGTCGCGTGGCGCGGCGGTGGTGAACAGCCGCAGGAAGCTCTCCTGCGCGCCGAACAGCGCGCCGACGGCGAACACCTGCCCGGGCACGAAGTGATCCTGTCCGAACGCGACCGCCAGCTGGGCGCGCTCGCGTCCGGTGTTTTCCTTGGCCCACATGAGGGAGCTGAAGGCCACGCCCAGAACGCGTAGCCGGTCGGGAGCGTCGGCGGCGATGACGTCGATGACCTCCAGTAGCTTGATGTTGAGATCGGTGTAGCTGTCGATGATCGCGTGCGGCGACGCCTGGCCACCGTCGGCGTCGGCGCGTACCGCCGCGACCGTGCTGGCCAGGTCGCACAGCGCGCTCACGCGGCCGCCCAGCGCGGGTGGCAACCCGGCGATCTCCGAGAACCCGGTCAGGTCGGCGATCCAGCGGTCGGTCTCGGCCCTCTGCCCGGTCAGCTCACACGCGAACCGCCGACCGTCGCTGCCGAGCAGGACGGCGGTCTCGCCGCGCTCCTTCTGGGTCTCGTGCACCAGGCGCGACACGCGGCGCGCGAGATCGAACATCACGGCGGGCGACGCGGTCGGCACCGACAGCGCTCCACGCGCCTCCAGCAGGATCCGCCGCGCCATGCGCGTCGCCTCGGACGCACTGACCCGCGTCCCGAGCACGATCTCGGCCGCCGAGGCGACGTCGTCCAGCTCGGCCGGACTGAGCTCGGTCAGCGGCCGCCCCACGCGCGCCACGATCTCGCGCTCGACGATGCGCCCGCGCGCGGCGCCCAGCTCCGCCATCAGCACGCGGCTGACCGCGTCCTTGGGGCGCTCGGCGTGCCGTCCCCAGAACGCGATCTGCTTGTCGATGCACGACCGGCGCAGGAATCCGGCGTCGGCGGCCGACTTCAGCGCCTCGTCGAAGGTGGGGCCCTCGAAACGAATGCTCCGGCCCTCGCTGCGCATGAGCACCACGCATTGCCCGTTCTCGGTGACCACGCGCGCTTGCCGCCCATTGGCGCAGAACGACAGGATCGACTCGGCCTCTTTGACCCCCAGTGACACGGCTAAAGAGTGAGCGAATCTCTGTTTCCGGGAGGTTTCACTCCGACGAGGAAATGGTTTCGGCACGGCGCCCTTGCGAGAACCTGCCCCGGCGCGCTAAACAGGCCCCTTGCCGGCCTCGTAGCTCAGTTGGATAGAGTGTCGCCCTCCGAAGGCGAAAGTCGCTGGTTCGAATCCAGTCGAGGCCACTGCTCCTGACCCTCAAAGATTGCATACCTGCGCTCCAGGCTTCGGGCTCCAGGCTTCGGGCTCCAGCTTCAGTAAAGACGCCCTCCGTCGGAAAAGCACGCCCTGTCTAGCCCAATGCCAGTCGGATAAGGAAAAACGCCATGACGCCATGGACGCCATGGTCCGGATCTTTCAAGAGATCCGGCTTGGCGTCTTGGCGTTTAACCAAAGCATTGTCTCAAGCCCGAAGCCCGAAGCCCGAGGCCCGTTTTACCCAGCCGCCTAGCTCTTCCAGCGGCCCAATAGCGTCGCCGCCTCTTGCGGGCCAGGAGCCGGGCTTCCCAGAAGATCCGCGGCGATCTGGCTGAGCGCGGCGTGCCGCACGCCGTCGCGCTCCCAGGTGTGGGTGAACACCACGGTGTCGAAGGGCTCGAGCAGCACGACGTTGGCCCCGTCACGCACCGGACGCAGGTCGAGCTGGCGCGCGGCGCGCTCCGGGTTGTCGACGTAGCAGGCCACGACCCCGGGCAGCGGCCGGTCGAGCAGCGCCGCGGCGCTGGCGCGCCCGGTGACCGCGTGCGGGATCTGCGACTCGCGCAGCCGGCACAGCAGCGCGCGCGGGCCGCCGATGTCCAGACACAGCAGCGCGCGGTTGGCGTCGACGAAGCGGTGCTCGCTGGCCCAGTGGCGGATCAGGCCGGGCACGTCGACCTGGTCGACAGCTCCGCGCGGCGATCGGCGCACCAGCTCTTCGCGCTCGAGCAGCGCCAGCAAGCGCGACACGTACCCGGGGTCGGTCCCGGCCTGCGCCGCCAGGTGGCGCACGCCGAACGGCGGCGATCGGTCGCACAGCGCGCGCACCAGCCGGCAAGCCTTGGGCCCGTCCAGCGCGCGCATGCCGCGCACGCGCGGCCAGGGGTTCTTCTCCTGCCCGCGCCGGTCGATGAGGATGCTGGGACGATCCAGCGCCAGGCGCAGGTTGCCTGCGAGATCGACGTAACCGACGCCGCGCTCGAGCAGCCGCTCGCGCGTGCGCGCGCCCAGGAAAGGGGAGACGACCAGGAAGCCGTCGGCGGCGACCGACTTGAGCGCGTCGGCGGCGCCGGGCACCAGCGCCGGGTCGAGCTGGCGCCGCGAAGCGATCGCGACCGCGGCGTTGGCGCCGGCCGGGGTCTTGATGAGCAGCCGCGCGTCGGAGGCGTCGTTGGTCTTCACGGCGACCGTGGTGCTCCAGTGCGCGGGCAAGCAGCTCTGGATCTCGTCGATGGCGGCGCGCAGGAGGACGTTGTCGGCGGGCGCGGTGTCACGCTGGATGTGGCGCATGCGGTTCCTCCGTCGTCGTCGTCGTCGTCGTGGTTCTCGTTGTCCCGGCTGGACAACAGCGTCAGCCTGGACAACAGCGTGGTCAAGAAATCGACCACAGATCCTTTCCCGCGCCGCGCCCAACGCCGCAGCTCCGTGCGCAGATACGGCGCCCCGGCCCCGATCGATCTCGCCCGGACATGCGCCGCTGGAAGACCGCTAAAGGCTGGCGTGGTAAGGTGATTTCTCCGATGGGCAAGCACGGGCGATACACGATCGTCAGGAAGGTCGCCGACGGCGGAATGGCGGAGATCTTCCTCGCCACCCAGCTTGGTCGCGAGGGCTTCCAGAAGCCGGTGATCCTCAAGCGGATCCACACCACGATCTACGCCGACCCGCAGTTCCGCAACATGTTCCTCGACGAGGCGCACATCTCGATGACGCTCTCGCACAGCAACATCGTGCAGGTGCTGGACCTGGGGTCGGGCGGCGGGCGCTATTTCCTGGTGATGGAGCTGGTCGACGGCTGGGACCTGGGTCGCATCATTCACCGCGCCGCCGCCGCCAAGCTGCCGTTGCTGCCCGAGCTGGGGCTGCACATCACCGCCGAGGTGTGCCGAGCGCTGGCTTACGCGCACAGCCGGGTGCACGGGGGCAACGCGCTGGGCATCGTCCACCGAGACGTGAGCCCGCACAATGTGCTGGTCAGCGACCAGGGCGAGGTCAAGCTCACCGACTTCGGCATCGCCAAGGCGATGAACAAGCGCGAGCAGACCGGCACCGGCGTGGTCAAGGGCAAGGTGTCGTTCATGTCGCCCGAGCAGGCGCTGGGCAAGTCGATCGACGCGCGCTCCGATCTGTTCTCCCTGGGCACGGTGTTGTACCAGCTGATGACCGGCGTGCGTCCCTTCGAGGCGGCGACAGATCTGGAGATCCTGTTGCGCGTGCAACACGCGCAGTTCCGCCCGCCCGAGGAGACCCAGCCCGACATGGAACCGGAGCTGGCGCAGATCATGATGCGCGCGATGAAGCTGGATCCGGCGGAGCGCTACCAGAGCGCCGATGAGATGTTGATCGACATCGAGCGGGTCCTGCGCACGGTGTTCCGTCCCGTGGGCCAGACCGAGCTCAAGCGCTGGCTCGGCGACCTGCAGCGCGAGGACGGTGTGCCGTCGATCGGCAAGGCGCCCGCGGTGGTGGCCGGGCCGCGCACCGGCACCGGCGAGCTGGAAGGCAAGGACGTCGAGCTGTCCGATTCGGACGCCGACGTCGGCGAGGAGAACACCTCGCTGGCGGTCCTGGGGCCACCCGAGGCAGACGGGCGCCCGCGGCTGAACCGCCATCGCGTCACCGAGCTGCCCCTGCCCGTACCCGATGACGGCGAGGCGGACCTTTCGGGTCGCCACAGCCAGTCGGAGCTGGCGTTGCCCATGCCCGAGGTGGAGGACGGGCCGCCCGGGCGGCGGCGCGGTGGCCACGGCGGGCGCTGGCTGGGTCTGTTGCTGGTCGGCGGCGTGCTGTTGATCGTGGGCGCGGCCCTGGCCGGCAGTTACCTCGGATCACGCACCGGCGACGACAGCGGCGGGCCCGAGCGCGCCGCTCCTGGCGCCGCCGTCCTCGCACCCCCGCCGGCGCGCGAAACGACATCCCCGGCGCGCGCGCCCGCGCCCGCCGCGCCGCCCGTCGCCCCGGCCCCTGCGCCCCAGCCGACGCGGGCTGCCGAAACGCCGGGCGCCAGGGAGGCCAAGGGCAGCCCGCCGGCGACGGCCGCGAGTCCGATCGGGGCCCCTGCGCCCGCGCGCGAGGGCGCGCCCCGGCGCGAGCGCGCCGAGCGGGAGCCCCGGCGCGCGATCATCGAGCTCAAGAACATGATGCAGCCGGACCCGTCGCAGCTGCCGCCGCTCCCGGCCCCCGCGCCGACCCCCACGCCCACCCCGGCCCCGCCGCCCAGGGCGGCAGAGAAGCCGCCGGAGGGCGAGCCGGCGCCGCCGCCCACTGCGCCCGCGCCCGCGCCCCCCACGGCCCCGCCCGCCCCCCCCGCCGCTCCCTGACGCACCCGCTGCGCCCGGACGCGCCTGGACGCGCCTGGACACGGCTCTCATGTAGGCCCCTCTGCCCCGCGCGTTTTTCGCGTCATTTCAGCTCCTTGCCCCGCTTTCTGTTTCGCGCCTCGGCCGTGTCTATGGCGTTGAGAGACCGGACGAACCAACCGAAACAGGAGAGACCATGACAACGCTCACCGCACGCCCCGCCCGCTTCGCTCGACTGCTTCCGCTGCTTGCCGTCTGCTTGCCCGGCCTGGCTCTGGTGCCCGCGTGCGGCCTGGGAGACGACGACGAGTTCCGTGACGGGGTCCCGACCAGCGACGCTGTCGAGTTGAAGGTGCCCCTCGGCCAGTCCCGGACCCAGGGCAGTCTGTCGGCGTCGGGTGACGGCATGGTCACGGTGCGCGGCGCCCTGCTGGGCGAGACCGCCGACACCTACAAGATCACTCGTACCGTGACCGCGGTGGTCAATGGCGGCACGCTGGCGGTGCTGAGCCTGGTGCACACCATCGTCCAGTTCCCGCCCACCGACGTGACCACTGACACCGCGGTGTGGGGTCCGCACAGCGAGCCGCTCAGCCCCAACGCCTGGCGCCTCACGGTGACCCGCGTCGCCCCGCACAGCTTCGATTACGTGCTGGCCGCCAAGCCCAAGCTGGCGGCGGACTCGGCCTTCATCGCGATCCTCAGCGGGCATCACAACGCGGTAGCCGGCCCGCGCGGCCGTGCCATCCAGGGCCTGGGCGACGGCACCTTCACCGTCGACTGGGACGCCGCGCAGACCCTGCCCGAGCACGATCGGAACGTCGGCAAGGCCGACTTCACCTACGCGCGCGCCAGCTTCACCGACACGGCTTCGATCGGCGTGGTCTTCACCGGCGTCAAGGACGACGTCAGCGGCGAGATCTACAACGCCAACTACGCCTACGCGGCGACGCCGGGCGCCGGCGGCGACTTCCAGTACGCCGCGCACCGGGACGCGCTGCCCGGTCCGGGCCCGACCGGCACCGCCCAGGAGCTGTTCACCATCCACAGCCGCTGGCTGGAGACCGGCGCCGGCCGCGCCGACGTGCAGATCAGCGGCGGCGACTCGCCCGTGCCGTCCCCGATCGTCAACGAGTGCTGGGACGCCGCCTTCGCCAGCACCTTCAAGAACACCAGCTACGACCCGACCCAGACCTGGGGCCAGGAATCGACCTGCGTGTTCTCGGCGGCGG
>DASRQZ010000009.1:0-64921 GCA_035696125.1 Polyangia bacterium | reverse complement strand
TACGACGCCTCCGGGGTCAATACCAGAAACATCTAGCACCCATCGTTTACGGCGTGGACTACCAGGGTATCTAATCCTGTTTGCTCCCCACGCTTTCGCGCCTCAGCGTCAGTGTCGACCCAGGTCGCCGCCTTCGCCACCGGTGTTCCTCCCGATATCTACGAATTTCACCTCTACACCGGGAATTCCGCGACCCTCTTTCGTACTCTAGCTACTCAGTTTCGGGTGCACTTCCCCAGTTGAGCCAGGGGCTTTCACATCCGACTTAGGTAGCCGCCTACGCGCGCTTTACGCCCAATAATTCCGAGCAACGTTTGCACCCCCTGTATTACCGCGGCTGCTGGCACAGGGTTAGCCGGTGCTTGCTAAGGAGGTACCGTCAGGTCCGGGGTGATTAGCGCCCGGCTTGTTCGTCCCTCCCCACAGAGCTTTACGACCCGAAGGCCTTCATCACTCACGCGGCGTGGCTGGGTCAGACTTTCGTCCATTGCCCAATATTCCCCACTGCTGCCTCCCGTAGGAGTCTGGGCCGTGTCGCAGTCCCAGTGTGGCTGATCATCCTCTCAGACCAGCTACCCGTCTAAGCCTTGGTGAGCCGTTACCTCACCAACTAGCTGATGGGCCGCGGGCTCATCTTCCGGTGACAGCTTCCAAGGAGAGGCCATCTTTCCCAACAAGACCCGTAGGTCTCGCTGACGTACGCGGTATTAGCAATCCTTTCGGACTGTTGTCCCCCGCCGGAAGGTAGATTACCCACGTGTTACGCACCCGTCCGCCACTTTACTAGAGGAGTTGCCCCCTCATTCTCGTTCGACTTGCATGTGTTAGGCCCGCCGCTAACGTTCGCTCTGAGCCAGGATCAAACTCTCCAGTTAAATTTTTCACAGCGGCCGAAGCCACTGTTCAAACAACTCGAGATTTACTGACTACTCGGAACTCACAATTGTCGGGGTATTTCAGATCCTGTTCCGAGGTTAGTCGGTGACAGGATCGTCTTACCTTTTGAACTCGATTTGCTATTCAGCTTTCAGAGACCGACGCTGACGACTACTCGAACCGAACTTCCCGTACTGCTTCTGACACCTCAGCCACTGTTTCGGCCGTGTTGCCGGCCGGCGACTGAGGACGGCAGAGTCTATTGATATTCAATTTACAGTCAAGAAAAAAACCACCGGATGTTTGCTCTGCTGTGACCTGCCCGTTGCCCCCACGCCGCCACCCCCCCTGACTGTCCCTCACCTCCAGCCCCGCTCGCCGCCGCCACCGCTCTGCCGTCCGTTCGCGAGCCCGTGTGGACCTCGCGAGGTGGGAGAAGATGAGGGGGCGGAGTATGCCAGCTTCGTCTGTAGGGGCAAGAGCAAAGTTTGGGTACGGTGTAGCGAGCTATCAGGGACGAGGTTACGCTCTTTCTCCGTGTCTTTGGCCGTGGCTTTCTGCCGTCACTGTGGTGCACCGCTCGGCGCGGCGGGGATCCGGTTCTGTGGCAGGTGCGGGGTCGCGGTCGACGAGGACGGCCACGAAGAACGGGACCACTGGCTCGGGCGGCTGGTCGATCGGCGCTACCGGGTGCTCGACCGGCTGGGCTCGGGCGGCATGGGCGTAGTCTATCGGGTCGAGCACATGCAGCTTGGCAAGTTCGCGGCCATGAAGGTCCTGCACCGCGACGGCGCCAAGAACAAGGAGGTGGTTCGCCGCTTTCACCTGGAGGCGCAATCGGTCAGCCAGCTCAACCATCCCAACATCGTGCAGACCTTCGACTTCGGGCAATGGGATGGATCGCTGTATCTGATCATGGAGTACGTCAAAGGCGAGGACCTGGGCGCGGTGCTCTCGCGTGAGGGCCCGATACCGTTTCGCCGGGCCGCCAAGCTGTTCGTGCAGGTCTGCTCGGCGCTGACGGAGGCGCACGACGCCGGGATCATCCACCGCGATCTCAAGCCTGAGAACCTCATGACCATTCTACGGCGCGATGGCAGCGAGCATGCCAAGGTGCTGGACTTCGGGCTGGCCAAGCTGCGCGAGCGCGGCGAATCGCCCGCCATCACCGGGGGTGGGGCCGTCGTTGGCACACCGTACTACATGTCTCCCGAACAGGTCCGCGCCGAACCGTTGGATGCCCGGGCCGACGTCTACAGCCTGGGCGCGACGTTTTATCGCGTGGTCACCGGTCTGCCGCCGTTCCAGGCGCCGTCGCCAGTGGCGGTGCTTTCCAAGCACTTGACCGAGAAGGCGGTTCCCCCGGGCGAGCTGGTCCCCGAGCTCGGTCTTCCGATCGAGGTCGATCGGGTCGTGATGCGCGCCATGGCCAAATCGCCCTCGGACCGTTACGCCTCGGCGGCCGAGATCCAGGCAGATCTCGAGGCGATCCTGGCCGCCACTCCGCGTTCGGATGGCGCGGGCGGCGGCTCCGGCGAGTTCTCAGGTCGCTCGGCGGCGGCGCGGACCGCCGAGGTCGCCGAGAGTCCCACGGTCGCCATCGAGTCGGACCTCGGCGACGGCGGCATGCGGCTGCGCCGTCGCGACCTGGACGAGTTCGAGGCCTCTTTGCGACGGCGCAAGCTGGTCAGCCGGCTGATCGTGCCGGGCGTATTCCTGCTGCTGCTTGGAGTGGCTGGTGGAATCTACGTGCGCCAGGCGCCGCGCGCGGTCACCTCGGAGCGCGAGCCCAACAACGCCGCCTCGTACGCCAATCCCATCGCCTCCGACACGCCGGTCAAGGGCAGCATCGGCAAGATGCTCGAGGGCGGCAAGCCCGACCTTGACTACTTTCAGATCCCCGCGGGCAATGGCGCTCGCGCGATCAGCGCCCGCCTGCAGGGCATCCCCGACGTCGACCTGGTCGTCGAGCTGTTTGACGCCCAGGGCCGTCGCATCGCCAAGGCCGACGCCCGCGGGCGCGGCGGCGGGGAATGGCTGCAGCCGACCGCGCTCGGCCCGGCCGGTGGTTATCTCCTGGTGCGCGAAGAATGGGTCGACGGTCAGACGCCGACGGAGAACCCGGGCGATCGTTATACCCTCGCGGCGCACTGGGGGCCGCCCGAGTCGGGCTGGGAGGTCGAGCCGAACGATTGGATGGAAGGCGCGACGCCGGTTTCGCCGGGTCGGGCGCTGCGCGGCTATCTGGGCAGCGCCGACGACAAGGATTGGTTCACGCTGACACCCGCGAGCGACAGCCGGGTGATCGCCCGGGTGCACGCCCCGGCCGGAGTGGACGTCGCGTTGCTGCGCGGGGAATCGGCCGTCGACAAACCCATCGATCAGGAGGGACCCGGACACGCCGAGGAGATGTCGCAGGTCGCGCCCGCGGGCCAGCCGGTGTTCGTCGGCATCGCTCGCAAGGCGATCACCGGCGTCGATCCCAAGGTCGAGGGGGTTCCGGGGATCGAGGAGCCTTACGAGCTGCGCATAGAGCTCGAGCCCAAGTAGAGAAGTAGAGAGAAGAAGAAGTAGAAGTAAAGGCAGTCGGGCGCGGGTCGCCGCCGGCGCCGCGGTCAGCCGCGCGTGGCGGCTTGCAGCAGCTTGGCGGCTTCCTTGGCGTGATAGGTGAGGATCACGTCGGCGCCGGCGCGCCGGATCGACAGCAGGGTCTCCATCATGACCCGGTCGTGATCGATCCAGCCCCTGGCGGCCGCGGCCTTGATCATCGCGTACTCGCCCGAGACGTTGTAGGCCGCGATGGGGACGTCGAACTCCCGGCGCACCTCGCCGATGACGTCGAGATAAGCGAGCGCGGGCTTGACCATCACGATGTCGGCTCCCTCCTCGATGTCGAGCGCGACCTCTCGGATCGCCTCGCGCACGTTGGCAGGGTCCATCTGGTAGCCCTGGCGGTCGCCGAACGCCGGCGCCGAGTCCACCGCGGTGCGGAAGGGGCCGTAGTAGGCCGACGCGTACTTCGCCGCATAGGAGAGGATCGACGTCGACTCGAAGCCCTCCTCGTCGAGAGATTCGCGCAGGAAACCGACGAAGCCATCCATCATGCCCGAGGGCGCGATCAGGTCGGCCCCGGCGCGCGCGTACGATAGGGAGGCGCGCCCCAGGTTCTCGAGCGTGGCGTCGTTGTCGACCTCGCCGTCGCGGATCACGCCGCAGTGGCCGTGGGTGGTGTACTCGCAGAAGCAGGTGTCGACCGCGACGGTCAGATCGGGCGCGGCCTTCTTGATCGTTCGGATCGCGCGCTGCACGGCGCCTTCGGGGTGCCAGGCCTCGCTGCCGACCTCGTCTTTCTTCTCGGGCAGGCCGAACAGGATCACCGATGGGATGCCCAGCTTGGCGATCTCCTCGGCCTCGCGCGCCAGCATGTCGACCGAGAAATGGTACTGCCCGGGCAGCGAGCTGATCTCGTTCTTCACGCCCTTGCCGGGACAAACGAACAAGGGAAAGATGAAGTTGTCGGGCGAAAGCGTGGTCTCGCGGACCATGCGGCGCAGCGCCGCGGACCGGCGCAGCCTGCGGGGGCGCGATTCGGGGAAGGACATGTTGAAGGTAGGCTATAGCCTAGCAGCCGTCGCGCCAACATTCCGCAGCTGGTCAGTTCGCGCGGCGCAGGTCGAGCAGCGCCTGCACCAGCGCCTCCACGCTGGGGGTGGTGGCCATTGCGTCGACGCGTACGCCCAGCGTGGCCGCCTCGGCGGCCGTGGTGGGGCCGATCACCGCGACCCGTGCCCCGGCCAGCGATTCCAGGCCGCATCCCGCGACGAAGGCGCGCAGCGCCGAGGGGCTGGCGAAGGTGGCGACGTCGAACCCGGGCGGCGCCTCGCCCAGGTCGCGGGCCAGGGTCTGCGAGACCGGGACCACCTCGACCGTGTAGCCGGCCGCGACCAGCTGATCGCGCAGCAGCTCGCGGCCGCCCAGCGCCTGCGGGAAGAGGATCGGCTTGTCGCGACCTGGCTCGCCGCGGAAGGGCGGCGCCGTCGCGCGCAGGGCCGCGAGCATCCCTTCGAGCAGGCCCTCTTGCCGCTGCTGGTCGGCGGCGGGGACCAGGTCGACGTTCAACCCGCGCCCGCGCACGGCGCGCGCGGTCTGATCGCCCACGGCGGCGACGCGCACGGCGGCAAAGGAAGTGGCGGAGATGCCGCGCGAGCGCGCGCGATCGAGGGTTTGCTCCGCTGCCGAGGCGCTGGTGAAGACCACCCAGCCATAGTCGGGCAAGCGCGCGAGCGCGTCGTCGAGCGGTTGCCAGGACGGCGGCGGCGCCAGCTCGATCGTGGGATAGATGATCGGCGTCGCGCCCGCATCGGCCAGCGCCGCGGCGAAGGGGGCCGCTTGCTGCTGCGGCCGGGTCACCAGCACGCGCCACCCAGCGAGAGGTCCGTCTGCCACCGGCACGAGTTGATGATACCCTCCGCCCCGTGAATCGTCGCTGCTGGTGGTCGATCGGGTCGATCGGGATGACCGCCGCGACCCTGACGCTCGGCTGCGCCTTGGCGGTGGGGGCCGGGTGCAAGAACAGCCAGCGACTGAGCCCCGGCACCTCTGCGGCCGAAGCGGCCGCAGAGCCGGCGTCGGTGTCGGTGTCGGTGTCGGTCGCCGGCGGCCGCAGCGTGCCATTTCGGGTCGAGGTCGCGCGCACCGAGCCGGAGCGCGAGCAAGGCCTGATGTATCGCGAGCACCTCGCGCCTGACGCGGGCATGTTGTTCATCTTCGATCGCCCGTCGCCGCTGACCTTCTGGATGAAGAACACCTTCATCCCTCTGGACATGATCTTCATCGGCGCCGATCGGCGCGTGGTCGGCATCGTCGAGAACGCCGAGCCGCGGACGCTGACCGCGCGGCGGGTGCCCGGGCTCTCCCGGTACGTCCTGGAGATCAACGGCGGCCTGTCGGCCAAGCTGGGGATCCTGCCGGGCGCCGCGGTCGCCTTCAGCGGAGTTCCTGACTACCAACGATGAAGCTTGGCCTGCGCCGTCGGGATGATTATCTACGGGTGGATGGTCCGCGGGCAGCGATGGTAGAGAAGAGGAAGAAGCGGGTCGTGTCCAGGCGGCCGACCGGCGCCGCACTGGACAAGGTGAGGACGGCCCTCGACGAGATCGAAGCCTCCCGCTCTGGGAGTGGCCGCCTCGAGCTTCCCGACGGCGCGCACGTCGAGGTCACCCACCTGGCCAAGAAGCTCTGGCCCGCGCTGGGCATCAGCAAGGGCGATCTGCTGCGCCACTACATCCTGGTCGCGCCGCAGCTGCTGCCGGTGCTGGAGGATCGGCCGCTCATCATGCGTCGATTCCCCAACGGCGTCGACGGCCAGGCGTTCTACCAGCAGCGCGCGCCCGACAAGCCGCCGCCCGGCGTTCGCGTCGAGCGCGTTGCCGCCGACAAGGAGGTGCCGAGCCGGCTGGTGGGCGGGTCACTGGCGACGCTGCTCTACATGACCCAGATCGCCGCCATCTCGCAGGACCCCTGGTTCTCGCGGGTGCAGTCGATCGACGACCTCGACTTCGCCGCCATCGATCTCGACCCGCTCGAGGGGACGCCGTTTCCGACCGTGGTCGAGGTCGCGCGCCGGGTGCACGAGCAGCTGCAAGCGCTGGGCGTGACCGGCTTCGCCAAGACCTCGGGGGCGTCCGGGCTGCATGTCTACCTGCCGATGCGGCCCGGCACCCCCTACGCCAGCGGTATGCTTTTTTGCCAGCTGGTGGCCACGCTGGTCGCGCGCCGTCATCCCAAGATCGCCACCGTCGAGCGCGCGGTGCAGAAGCGCCCGGCCGGGTCGGTCTACATCGACTATCTGCAAAACATCCGCGGCAAGAGCATCGCCTGCGCGTACAGCGCGCGCGCCAGCGCCTTTGCCGGGGTGTCGACGCCGCTGCGCTGGTCGGAGGTCGGCGCCAGGCTGGATCCGCGCGACTTCACGGTGCGCACCTTCGGGGCACGCCTGCGCGAGGTCGGCGATCTCTGGCTCGAGCTTCGCAGATCCAAAGGGGTCGATCTCGAGGCCGTGCTGGAAAACGCGCGTTCCAAGCAGGGAATGAAGCCGGGATGATTTCCGCCGTCGGGCCGGAGCCGATTTGGTGATAATAGTAGCCCCCGCGTCCCCCAACCCGTCCCTCGATCTGGAGGATCTCGAGCATGCGTCCACACGTCTACCGCCCCCGCTCCGCACCCTGGCTCGTGCTTGTCGTGGCGTCCGCGTTACCGGCCCTGCTGGCGGAAGCGCCGGCGCGCGCCGAGGATCCCGACCCCGCCGGCGGTAACTTCACGCTGGAACAGGCGACCAAGGGCCTGTCGGGCCCGGCGACGGCGCCGTTGATGGCGACCATCGAGACCAACAAGGGCAAGTTCACCTGTGGGTTCTACGAGCAGCAGGCGCCGATCGCGGTCGCCAACTTCGTAGGCCTGGCGCGCGGCGTACGCCCCTGGCTGGACCCCAAGAGCGACAAGTGGGTCAAAAAGCCCTTCTACGACGGGCTGACGTTCCACCGGGTGATCCCCGGCTTCATGATCCAGGGCGGCGATCCCAAGGGCAACGGCACCGGTAACCCCGGCTACAAGTTCGCCAACGAGACCTCGCCCGATCTCAAATTCGACAAGCCGGGCCTGCTGGCGATGGCGAACGCCGGCCCGGGGACCAATGGCAGCCAGTTCTTCATCACCGAGAAGACGCCGGCGTTCCTCAACGGTGGCTACACCATCTTCGGTCACTGCGATCCGGTGTCGCTGGTGGCCGAGATCGCCAGCGTCAAGCGATCGGCCAGCGACAAGCCGGACGAGGACGTGGTCATCAAGAAGGTGACCATCGCGCGTGACAAGAAGGCAGGCGCCAGGAGCAAGGACAAGGACAAGAGCGCCGACAAGGAGAAAGACAAGAGCGCCGACAAGGACAAGGACAAGGACAAGGGCGCCGACAAGGAAAAGGCCAAGGGCGCCGACAAGGAAAAGGCCAAGGCGTCACCCTGAGGTGGCAGCGGCGTGCAGCGCGCCGCCCTTCGACACCTGATCAGACCCGCCAGCCAATTTCACCCGTTCAGCCAAACATGTCCCTGGGCTCGCCTTGAAACACTTCGTCCTCGACACCAACGTCCTCATCCACGACCCGCGGGCCATGTTGCAGTTCGCTGACAACGAGGTGGTGATCCCCATCTTCGTGCTGGAGGAGATCGATCAATTCAAGAAGGAGGCGTCCGAGCGAGGTCGCAACGCCCGCGAGGTGGCGCGCGTGCTGGACCGCCTGCGCGCCGGCGGCGCGCGCCTGTCGGTGGAGGGCGCGGCGCTGGAGTCGGGCGGCCGGCTGCGGGTGCTGTCGGCGGCGCGCTCGGTGCCGACCACGCTGCGCGAGAGTCAGATCGCCGACCATCTGATCCTGATGGTCGCGCTCGACGTGCGCGACGCCAACGAGAACGAGCCGACCATCTTCGTCACCAAGGACGTCAACCTGCGTATCCGTGCCGACGCGCTGGGGCTGACCGCCATGGACTTCGAGGCGGAGCGCATCGACATCGAAGAGCTCTACTCCGGCATCACCGAGTTGCCGGTGAGCGGCGCCGACGTCGATGCGTTCTACACCCAGGGGACGCTCGAGCTGGAGCAGGCCGAGCTGAACCCCAACCAGTACCTCTTGCTGCGCGATCGCGACAGCGTGTCGCACAGCGCGCTCGGTCGCTTTGATGGGGTCGCGCGCAAGCTGGTGCCGCTGCGCAAGATCCGGGACGGCGTCTGGGGAATTCGCCCGCGCAACAAGGAGCAGCACTGCGCGCTGGATCTGCTCTTGTCCGACGACATCAAGCTGATCACGCTGGTCGGCAAGGCCGGCACCGGCAAGACCATGCTGGCGCTGGCCGCGGGCCTGCAGAAGGTGGTCGAGGAGAACGTCTACACCAAGATGCTGGTGTCACGTCCGATCTTCCCGCTCGGGCGCGACGTCGGCTATTTGCCCGGTGACCTGGAAGAGAAGCTGAACCCCTGGATGCAGCCGATCTACGACAACATCGAGTTCCTGATGGGCCTGTCGAAGGCGGAGCGCAAGAACGGCCGCAGCCACCAGGAGCTGATGCACATGGGCTTCATCGAGATCGAACCGCTGACGTACATCCGCGGGCGCTCGATCCCCAACCAGTTCATCATCGTCGACGAGGCTCAGAACCTGACCCCGCACGAGGTCAAGACCATCATCACGCGGGTGGGCGAGGCCACCAAGGTGGTGCTGACCGGCGACCCTTACCAGATCGACAACCCCTACGTCGACGCCACGTCCAACGGGCTGACGACCGTGGTCGAAAAGTTCAAGGGCGAGACCATCGCGGGGCACGTGACGCTGTCCAAGGGCGAGCGCTCCCAGCTCGCCGAGCTCGCCTCCAACGTTCTCTAGCCGCTCCCCGATTCCGGCTCCGCTCTCTCCGTCGTGGGGCGGGCGGGGCGGGGGAGGTGGGGGGTGTTCCTCTTGCGGGGACGCGGCCCTTACGCCGCCGGGCGGGCGGTGAACTCTCGATGACTGCTTTTGGTGTTTCCGAGCGCCGCCCCCTCCTTGACCCTGAACGCCGGCGGCACGGGGGCCGCTCCGATCGTCGGCTGGCAACCGGCCTGCGGACAGGCCGGTGCGCCTCCTCAGGCCCCGCAAGAGGAACACCCCCCACCTCCCCCGCCCCGCCCTCAACCCCACCACTACGTTCCCTACGCCTGAACGCCGCAGATGTCGGATCAGATCAGATCAGATCGGATCGGATCGGATCGGGGCAGATCAGGTCAGATCAGATCAGATCGGACCGGATCGGATCCGATCCGATCTGATCCGATCCGATCCGATCCGATCCGATCCGATCCGATCTGATCCGATCTGATCTGATCTGATCCGGATCCGACATCTGCGGCGTCCAGGCGCAGGGAACGTAGTCGTGGGGTTGAGGGCGGGGCGGGGGAGCGGGGGTGTTCTTACCGCGGGGTCTATGAGGGCGCTCCTGCCTGTCCGCAGGCAGGATGCCAGCCCGAATAGAAGCGCCCCCGTGCCGCCGGCGTTCAGGGTCACGGAGGGGGAAGAGCTCGGAGACACCAAAAGCAGTCATCGAGAGTTCACCGCCCGCCCGGCGGCGTGAGGGCGCGTCCCCGCGGTAGCAACACCCCCGCTCCCCCGCCCCGCCCGCCCCACGACGGAGAGAGCGAAGCCCCAATCAGCGAGAGGCCGGCGGAAGGGGGCATTAGCGGGGCGGCCGAGCGGCGCTCCGCTACTGCCGGACGATGTCGACCGAGCAGAGGCGGGTTCCGGGTCCGCCGCCCGGGTTGGCCAACGAGAGCCTGCCGTCGCTGACGAACACCACCGCCGAGCCCTTTACCCAGGGCGCGTAGTCGCCCGGCGTGACGTCGAGGACCGGGACACCCTCGACGCTCACCCTCTGAGGAGCGGCCACCTGGGGACCACCGGCAACCACGGTCACCAGGTAAGAACCGGTGGGAACGGCGATCTCCCAGGCGGCCGCCGCGCCACCGTCCATCTCGATCAGCGTCCACAGTCTCACGTCCAGCGCCGAGAACGGCCTCTCGAAAGAATAGGCGCTTTCGGTGTGGGCGATGGTCCAGCCGTAGTGCAAGCCGTTCCCCCGCTCCCCGAAGACCTCGCCCGTGTCAGGGAAATAGCCTGGGCTGGTGGCGGCGTCTCGGGGCTGAAAGTCGATACGGAGCGCGTCGGTCGCTGTCGCGGCCGGCTCTTCCGGCGCCGCCCCACCCGCGTCGTCGCCGGCTAGCCCGCACCCCGCGATTGTCACCATCGCCAGGCAAAGTCTCGACGCTATCCAGTCCCCCCGCACCATGTCTCCCGCCAGGGTGAAATTGCACGCGTCGTACCAGGGGCTGAAAGACGTCTCTCCAGGGCCTTCGCCAGGACCTGTTACGGAACAGGAACTGCCGTGGCGCGCGTCCGGATCGAACGCAGCGCGGCGTCGTCGTGGCTGTAGCTGTACGCCTCGCGATAGACGGTCGCGGGCAGCTCGGGCGCATCGGGCACATACACCAATCTTTGATGGGGCGCACCGCGGATCGGACGAGGGACGGAACGCGCGGTCGCGCCCCACCATCCGCCGCTCAGCAGCGCACGGTCACCGAGTAGCGCTCCTGCTGGACCGGGCACAGGCGGTGCTTCCAGGCGGCGCGCGCTTCACCAGCCAGCACGAACAGACTGCGCGGTTCCAGCGCGAGGTCGAAGGGCGCGCCGGCATCGTCCCCGCCGCGCCGGAGCTGCAACCGGGCCGCCGTGCCCAGCGACAGCGCCAGCACCGTGGGCCCGAAAGCCGCATTGTCGGTGTGCCAACCGATCCCGGCGCCGGGCGCATAGCGCAGCACCGTGCACAGCGCGAAGTCGGCGCGGCTGCGGCCCGCCAGCGCCAGCTGCGGGCCCAGCCGCGCACAGGCGGCGATGACCATCCGGTCACGCAGGACCGACAGCTCGGGCGGCAGGGGCGGCGCCGGCTCCAGGCGGCGGCCCTGGGTCAGGTAGCGGGCGCCGAACGACAGCACCCGCCGGCGTGCCACCTGCCCGCGGAACCGCACCTCTCGCCAGTCTGACGACGCCGCCAGCCACTCGACCACGGCGCGCTCCTGGTCGCGGGTGATCAGCTCCGGCAGATACAGCAGCCCGGGGGGCGACAGCGTGGAGTCTCGAGAGAGGATAGCGATCGTTTGTCTGCTGCTGCGCGCGATCGTCGAGAGCGCCGCCTTCACTCGACGGTCACGACCAGCCGCTTCTCGATCGGAGTGTTGAAGCCGGTCTTCTCCTTGCAAACGATGGTCATCGCCACGGCCCGGTCGGCACGCGCGACGAAGATGTCTTCGGACTGCACCCGGAAGGTGTAGCCCTTCATGTAAGTGAAGATCACGCGGTCGGCGCCCTGATAGGTGAGGGTGGAAGCAACCACGTGGCGTCCGGGCGTGACCTCGCCCGAGAACACCCGCTGGCTCTGACCGCGCACGGCGCCCGTGATGATGGTGGGCAGCTCGGCGCCGTCCATGACGAAACGCGCCTCCACCAGCTTGTAGGCCGCGCCCGCGTCACTCCTGAAGCGCAGCCTGGCGCGCGCCATCGGCGCCGCCGGAGGCGCCGGAGACGCCGCCGCCGTCGATGGAGACGCGGCAGACGCCGGCGCGGCGGCGACCTCCTCGCGGGCGGCCACCGCGCCGGACGGCGCGCCCGCGATCTTCTCGGTATTCAGTCGCCGGACCAGCTCCTTGGTCAAGGGACGCTGCTGCTCGCTCGCGGCGCGCACGGCGGCCTTGCGCTTGCTGGTCTCATCCTCGGACGCGGCCGTCGCTGCCGATCCGACCTCCGGCGCCTTTTTGTCGGGCGTTTCAGCGCTCGCCGCCGGCGGCTCGGCGGCGTTCTGCTTGGCGTCCACCGCGGCCGTCGCGATGGGCGCGGGGCTGGGCGCGACCGGCGCGGCCGCCGGGGGCGGGCTCTGCCGCCGGCAAGCCGTCGAGGTCACCAGCAAGATCAGGATAGTTCCGAAATTTCGGGCCATTTTCTCGCGTCCCCCTTTCGGACAGCATAGCCACAAAGCCGGGCCGCCGCCGGGCCGCATCATACGCCGAGCGCGAACGCGCTGTTCGCCAAGGTCGAGCCAGGCCCGCGCGCGACGGCGGTACGGGATCGCCGGAGATTCTTGTAGTAGAGCCTCGATCGTGCGGATCGATCTCAGCCCCGCCTCCTGGCTGGATCTGGAGCCGAGCTTTCTTGCCCCGGACCAGGCCGGGGAGGCATTCGAACAATTGCGCAGCGAATTACTCTGGGAGCAGCGGGAGATCGTGCTTTTCGGGCGGCGCATCCCGCAGCCGCGGCTGATCGCCTGGGGCGGCGCGCTGCCCTACCGCTATTCGGGGCAAACCCTGGAACCACGCGCGCTGACCGGGACCGTGGCCGCGCTGCTGGCGTCGGTGAGCGCCGCCGCGCGGGTCCCCTTCAACCACGTCCTCGCCAACCGATACCGTGACGGCCACGACAGCATGGGCATGCACGCCGACGACGAGCGCGAGCTCGGCCCTGCGCCGGTGGTGGCCACGCTCTCGCTGGGCGCCGCGCGACGATTCGTGATCGCGGGGCGGCGAGCGAAGCGCGGCGAACGCCGCAGTCTGGCGCTCGCGAACGGCAGCCTGCTGGTCATGGGCGGCGCCTGCCAATCGGAGTTTCGCCACGGTCTGCCGCGCGATCCGGGGCTGCAGTCCGAGCGCATCAGCCTCACCTTCCGGGCGGTCGCGCTTTCAGCGGGCTGAAGCCGAGGTTCGTTTTCGGCTGCACGATCCGGCTCCGACCGCGGCAGGGCTGCTCTGACGCCCGTCGGCGTTCACCAGTGAGCTGAGCCAGATCTACGGCCTGCGCCTCACCATGAGGACCGGGGTCGAGATCTGGACCGGCTCGCCCGCCTGATTGAGCGCGGTCACCCGGATCTTGACGATGCCGAGCTCGGGCCGTGAGCGGGAGGCGCGCATCTCCAGCACCTCACCCTCGACGTGCAGCACGTCGCCGGGGCGGACCGCGCGCGGCCAGCGAATGTCCTCGACGCCGGCGCCTATTGTGCCGCCGGCGGGCCGCAGGTCGCTCTCGACGATCAGCCTCATGACGATGGCGGCGGTGTGCCAGCCGCTGGCCGCCAGTCCGGCGAAAAAGCTCCGGCCGGCCGCGTCCTCGTCCAGGTGAAAGGGCTGCGGATCGAACTCGGCTGCGAAGGACTTGATGCGCTCGGCGGTCACCACGGTGGCTCCCGACCGAAATCGCAGGCCAACCTCGAAATCCTCGAAAAATCTCTGGGCGGTGCTTTCCATCTCATCGCAAGCCTACGACATGTCCTGGCGGCAACGCCGAGGAAGAAACGCCGCGGGTCTCGTTACACAAGCCGGACAATGCTGAGCCACACCCGGATTTTCTCGTCGCCCACAACTGGGATATCCTGCCGCCGCCCCATGGACCAGAGGACCCGGTGATCCCGCAGGGCCCGGAACCGCCCGATGCGGAGCGGCCTCCTGCCGAGTCGCCTTCCGGGCCTCCCGTGGGCTCCTGGCCGCTGGCGCTGTTTCAGGCGCCCGAGATTCACCTGACCGACTCCCGATCCGGCGGCGCGCGGCGCTGGTTTCCCTTCTGGCTGCGCTGGGTGGCGCTGGTGGCGGCGCTGGTGGTCGGGCTCACCTGGTCCGGCAGCGGAATCGGCGAGCAGGTGGCGGCGATGCTGCAGTATGCGGCGCTGGTGACGGTATCGCTGGCGGTCACCTTCTGGCTCTGGTTCGGCGTCATCAACCTGACCCTGGCGTTTCTCTGGTTCATTCCCTTCCGGGACCGGGCCAAGAACCCGGTGCTGTGGGCGTTCAACTTCGCCGTCACCTTCGCCAACCGCCACGTCGGCCACCTGGAGGCGCTGTTCGTCTGGCTGGTGATCGCGCTGGTGGCGGTGCCCAGCCTGGAGTGGCAGCTACCCGCCTTCGTTGCCGCGGCGTTGCTGGGCATGGCGCTCATCAACCGGGTGACCCTGCTGGTCCTGCGGCGCGAGAGAAAGGAGCTGACCAGCGACGAGCTGTACTGGCGCCGGCGACCGTTCATCTACCTGGCCACGCTGCTGGGACTGTCAGTGCTGGCGCTGCGCGCGCCCGCCCAGGCGTCAAAGTTGATCCCGCTCGCGGCGGCCATCGGACTCGGCGGCTTGTTGCCGCGCTACGTGCGGCACCGGCGCTCGAACGAGAACACGCAGCATCTGGCCGGTCGGCGCGCCGACCGCAGGGCGCAGGTCGCGCTGGCGCGCCGCTTCGATCTGCTGCTGGGGCCGGTGGCGGTGATCGCGCTCCTCGGCGGGGTGGTGTTCGAATCGTGGTGGCTGCGCCGTCAGTACGATCAGGACTCGGCGCCGTCGTCGTCGCTGGCCGTGCTGCGCGATGACGTGTGCGGTAGCGAGGTCGGCGGACCGGCCGGACCGCCCGAGCTGTCGCTGTTCATCGTGGCCGACACCCAGCTGCACGAGCTGGGCGGCAAGCGCTTTCCCGGGCAGACCGAGCTGGCCGACGCGTTCGTGCCGGTGGCGGTGCGCCCGGTCGAGCTGGATCTTTTGTCGGCGGCGACCCTCTGGCACCTTGGCAACGTCTACCGGGGACTGGCGCAGGCCGAGGCGCGCATGGGGCGGTCGCTGGGCTGGACCCACCTCGGCGACGTGGCCGACCTTTCATGCGCCAGCGAGATCGAGCGCATCCAGCCTCTGTTTCAGAGCTTCGGCCGGCCACCGGTCGGGCTGGCCGCTGGCAATCACGACAACCGTTTCACCGGCAATTTCTTCTGGAACCCGTACTGGAACGCCGCGTGTCCGGGCGGCGTGCTGGAAAAGACGCTGACCAACCGCATCCTGTCGGAGATCGCGCACAGCAACCCGACGGTGATCACCCACGTCACCGATCCGACGCTGGCGCGGGTCACCGGACGTGGCGGCGCGGTCATCTCGGTCAGCCCTCTCGGTCGGGTCACCCATCACGGCAAGCCGCACGGGCTCATCGGGGTCTTCGTCGACACTGCCGACGGCGACGCCTTCGACTTCGGCGTGGCCGGGCTGTTCGGAAGCTTCTCCCATTCCCAGGCGGTCGCGCTGCGCATCTCCATCGCCGAGCTGATCGGTCGCGAGAAAGGGCTGTACGTCGATCCCTTGTTCCTGGTCTTCGCTCACCATCCGCTGGACGAGATGGCGTCGCCGAGCCGCAAACGCCTCATGGGCTTCCTCGACGAGCTGGATCGGACCGGCTCGGCCGCGCGCGACCGAACGCCGCGCCTGCTGGCGGTGTTGACCGCGCACACCCACCGCGCCGAGGGGCGCGTGAGCTGCCTGGGTGGCCGGCGCCTGCTGCGCGAGATCGTCGTCGGGTCGACGATCGATCCGCCGCAAGAGGCGGCGTTGCTGGCCATCGGGCCCGACCTGGACGGCGCGGCCGCGCTGCGCCTGACCACCGTGCCGGCGGTGGCGCGCGCCGGCAAGACCTGCGGCACGGTGCCGCCGGCGATCCCGACCGGCGCCGATTGTCAGGACCAGATGGCCACGCTGCGCCAGGCGCCCGAGTGTCGCGCGCTCTTCGAGCGCACCGGCGAGCGCCTGGGACCCGATTGCCAGATCCTGGAACGGCGGCTCACCCTGAACCAGCGGCTGACCGCGCTGCGCAAGTCGGCGACCGGCTTCGACCCGCAGGAGATCAAGGAGGGGCAAGCCCAGCGCGCCGGCCATCTCTTCGACTGTCTGTGCCGCGGGGGCGCCTGCATCGCGCCGAGCGATCCGCTGGACAGCGCGCAGTACGGACCGGTGTTCGACCGGATCATCGAGCGCAAGCGCGTGCAAGAGCTCGCCTGCCTGTCCTGGGCCGCGTCGACCGTGCAGGAGCACAAGACCGCCGGCATGCAGATGGCGGACGCCCTGCGCTGCTCCTTCGAGGACAGCACGATCCAGGCCGCCAAGGAGATCGTCGCTAGCCTGGAGGGCGAATCATGTCCCTGAACGACCGGCGGCGGCGCGCCCGGTCGGCGTCGGCGACGGCGTCAGCGTCATCGTCATCGTCATCGTCGTCGATCTTGGCCGGATTGCTGGCGCTCGGCCTGCTGGCGCGGGCGGCGCCGGCGCGCGCCTGGGATCCGATCAAGTCGGCGGGGCAGGATCTGGCCGCCGGCGTGCGCACCGAGCTCGAGCCGTTGCTGGCCAGCACGATCGCCGATGTCGACCGGCGAGCCGCGGCGCTGACCACCCAGGTGGTCAACCAGGCCAGCCTGGCCGGCGGCGACTTGATCGGGAAGGCCAACAAGGCGGCGGCTGAGCGTCTGGATCAAACCCAGAACATCATCGAGAAACAGATCCTCAACGTCGAGGTCAGCGCGCGCGGCGTCGTCGGCGACGCGCTGGGGCAGGTCGACGACATCGCGCGCGAGCGGCTCAAGCAAGCCGGCAAGCTGGTCGACAAGACGGTCGGACAGCTCGACAAGACGGTGAGCCAGAGCCTGAACAGGGTCGACGAGATCCTGCAAGCGCGGACCCGGGACCTGGCGACGGTGGTCGACCAGACGCTGGACCACGCCGACCAGGTGCTGGAACAGCGGATCCAGCAGATTGACGAGGTCGCGGGTCGCCGTCTGGCCAACATCGACGTCATCGCCACCAAGCAGCGCCTGGGCATCGAGGAGACGTTGGTGCGGGTCGCCGTGCTGGTCGGCCTGCTGGTGTTCGTGGTGTTCGTGGTCATCCGCCTGTGGCGCGAGTACGAGACGCTGTCGCCGCAGCTGACCGACCGGCGTGGGCTGGCGTATCTCACGATGCTGTCCGGCCGGCTGGGCCGGCCGCTGGCCCGGCAGATCGCTGCCGCGGCCTTGCTGGTCGGTGTGTTCGCGGTCCTCTACCAGCGGCTGCCCTTCGGCGGCACGGCCGAGGCCACGGGCCTGGCCACCCGGCACGCGACCCAGCTGGCGGAGAACCTGGCGCACCTCGAGTACACCCAGGTGCGCTTTCACGCCTCGCAGCTCGAGATGCTGCTGCCGGCGCAGGCCGATCGCTACCGCGGCATCGCGGCCAAGGCCGACCTGCTCGAGCAGGTGCTGGGCCGGCCCACGCTGCTGACCACGCCGCAGGGGATCCGGACGGCCATGGACAAGGCCAGCGAGGTCGAGCGCCTGTTCGCCCCCGAGGTCGACGCCGACGTGCTGGCGGTCAAGTGCCTGATCTCGTGGCGTGTGGGAACCTCGCGGCGCGACGAGCACGAGGCGGTGTCGCTGTGCGCGCGCGCGGTGCGGGTCGGACGGGCCGGCTTCGCGCTGCAGCCGCTGGCCATCGACGTGCTGCGCGCGTTCCTGCATGCGCCCTACCTGGCTCCCGGCACACCGCTGGGACGCGACGCCGAATCGCTGCCCGATCTGGAGGCGGCGCTGGCGGCGGCCGGGGAGCCGCGCCGGGGTTTCCCGTTCGAACGCGCGCTGGCGTTGGCCGAGCTGGTGCGAGGGCTCGACCGCGCGTCGTCGCGCGCCTACGTGCGCATGATCGAGGCGCAGGCTGACGTCGTGCGCCTGACGCGCACGCCGGCGCAGCCACGGAGCGATCCGGGCGCGCCGCGCACCCTCGACGAGGCGCGCGCGACCAGGACCAAGTGGGCCAAGGAGCTGCTGGCGGCCTGGAAGGCCTTCGACGCTGCCCTGCAGGCGATCCCGGGCCTGAACGGCAGCCCCGAGGTGCTGGCGATCTTCCGGCTCAACGACGCAGTCTGGCCGCGCGCTCTGTGGTTCGTCGACCAACCCAACGGCAATGACCTGGCGCCGGCCTTCGCCGATCTGCCGTCGTCCAGAGCCGACAGCACGGCGCTCAAGATCCTGCTCGCGCCTCCGCGCGTGGCCTGGGCGCGCCGTTACGCGGCGCTGCTCGCGGGGCCGGCGCGCACGCTGGTCGAGCTGCAGGAGGCCGCGCGCTATCGCGCCTACGAAAAGGCCGCGCAGTCATTCGAGAAGGCGCTGGTGGCGCTGTTATCCGGTGCCGGTGACGCTGCCCTGGCGCGGCGCCAGGCGGTGCTGGGCGCCGCGCGCCTCGGCCTTTTCGTCGACGGCGGCGTCGGCGGGCGGCTGCCTTACGCGCTGGAGATCCTGCGCCGCTCGCCGGCGCCGCGATCGGAGTTCGAAGAGGCGCTCTCGTCGCGCGCGCCCTACCTGGCGTCGTTGGCGGCGTCCCCCGCTGGTCAGGGATCTGGTCCCTGACCGACCCGGATGCCTCAGGCCTCAGGCCTCCGGCCTCAGGCATCAGGCATCGGACTTCGGACTTCGGACGCGTCGGACGTGGACTCCGGGGGAAACTCTTGCGACGCCACGGCCGATGCGATGGCGGGCGACTGCAAGCCGGCTACAGCCGTGTGATCAGGGCTCTGCAGGCACTCGTAACCTCTCTCAACTTACCCGAGGCCCGAAGCCCGAGGCCCGAGGCCCTTAACCGAACGGCATCGGCCCGTAGCCCGCACCCGGCTAGACGCTCAGCAGCCGGTCGGCGAAGCGATCGGCGCAGGCTGCAATGGAGAACGCCGGGTTCGGGCCCACGGTGCCCGGCATGACCGAACCGTCGGCTATGTAGAAGCCGGGGAACCCAAATACCTGGCCGTTGCTGTCGACCACGCCGGCCGAGGGGTGCTCCCCCATCGGACATCCGCCCAGCGGGTGCACGGTGATCACTCGGCTGAGGTACGCCAGCGGATCGTCGCGGTAGGTGGCGCCCAGCTCATTGGCGATGGTACGCATCACGTCGGTGACCTGACTGAAGTAACCGCCATCGCCATCCATCTGCCAGTCGAGCGCCAGGTAGCCGGCGTGGTTCAGGTAAAGGCGCCCGTCGGGGACCTCGCGTCCCATGCCCAGCATCGGGAGCGAGCTGCGCGTGAAGGCGCCGTCGCCCAGCACCCCCGAGACCAGGCTGCCGAGGTCGCTGGTGGGGTTGCTGGCGACATGCATCCGGATCCAGGCCACCACAAAGTGGAACAGCCGGCGCAGCGTCCCGCGCACGTCGGCGGTCTGCGCCAGCCAGTTCACGAACTCGGGATAGCCGGCGTCCTCGACGTAGAAGCCGCGTCCCTTCGCGCCGACGCCATCGATCTCATCGGCCACGCGCAACGCGCTGGTGATGACGGTCCCCAGACTGGGATTGATGACCCGCTGCTGATTCGTATTTCGGTCGACCGCCTGCAGGGCCAGGCCCAGCACGTCGCCGTTGCCGTTGAAGGCGTAGCCCAGACGATCGCTCAGCCCGGGAAAGCTCGGACGGTTCTTCAGCATGAGAAACGTCGAGCCGAACGCGCCCGCGGCGAGCACGAGTTTGTCGCAGGTGGCGCTCGTCAGGGGCAATCCCCGCGTGTTGGTAACGTCGTCCCGGTGCTCGACGTAGTCAACCGCATACCCGGTCCCGTCGCCGCGTGGCCGAAAGTGGCGCACTTCCGTGCGCGTGCGCAGCATGGCGCCCGCGCGTCGGGCCAGCGTCAGGTAGGTGTAGTCCAGCGTGTTCTTGCTGCCGTAATTGCAGCCGATGTTGCATTCGCAGCACAGCCGGCAAGTGCTCCGGGGCAGATCGTGCAGGTTCGGCATCGCCTCGATGATGGGCGCGCCGGGGACCGGCGGCTGCCCCGGATTGCCGAAGGTGACCGCCAAGGGAGGCAGCTCCCATTCAACTTGCCCCGGCCACTGCCGCTTCAGCTCCTCGGCGGCGGTGCGCATGGCCACGGTCTTGGGCGTGCTCGCATACGGCGCATGGTGGAACGGGTATCTCTGGAGGCCCAGGACCTTCTCGACACGGTCATAGTGCGGATCCAGATCGGCGCGCGTCAGCGGCCACGACTCGTACCCGGTGCCGGGAACGTTCTCCTTGACGAACCATCTGGGGTCCTTGCGGAGGAAGACATTGGCGTAGATCAGCGAACCCCCGCCCAGCCCGGCCGACACCACCGCCCCCAGGCGCTGAAACGACCAGATGTTGAAGAGGCCTTGCTTGCCTTGGCTGGGATCCCAGAAATTCGCCTTCATGTCGTGCGGGCTGCGCGGGAACGATCCGGGTGGATACGCCTTGCCGCGCTCGAACAGGCAGACCCGCTTACCGGCCTCGGCCAGACGGTACGCCATCACCGATCCGCCGAATCCGGAGCCAATGATGATCGCGTCAAAATGCTCGGGGCCTGCGCTCATCGAGCGATCTCCTCGGAAAAGCTGGGCCCGCGCGCGAACGTGACAGGCAGGCCATTCATCGCGACCGAAGGAACGTGCGGCCGGCGGATTCTTTCGGGGCGGCCGACACAATAAACGTTCTTCTGCCGTTTTGCTCCAGATCGCGGAACACTGCGCGCGCTGGCCGTTTACCTCGACGGAGAAGAGGCGACAGACAGTGCGCTATCTCAGGCCTTCCACTGTGGCAGAGGCAGTCGGCGACCTCGGCACGGGCGCAACGCTGCTTGCCGGCGGCACGGCATTGGTCCCGTTGCTGACCCGGGCGCCCGCGGCGGTGCTGCTGGATCTTCGTCAGATCGAAGCATTGCAGGCGCTGGACGACGGCGCGGACGGGCTGCGCGTCGGGGCGATGGTGACGCTGGCGCGCCTGCTGGACGCGGCGGCGACGGCCGACGCGGACCGGACCGGCGATCGCTGCCTGGCGCAGGCGGCCCGGTCGGTGGGAAATCCCAACGTGCGTCGGGCCGCGACGGTGGGGGGTAACCTGGCCCTGCCCGCCGGCGACCTGCACCCGGCCTTGCTGGTCCTGGAGGCGACGGTCGCGATCAGCGCGGCTGGCCAGACTGACCGCGATCTGCCGGGCAGCGTACTCGCGGATGGAGGAATCCCGGGCGGCGCGCTGATCCGCCACGTGAACATTCCCCGCGAACCCGGACGGCGATCGGCGTTCGTGAAGTTTGCCTGGCGGGCCGCCTCCGGCATCACCCTGGTCTCGGTTGCCGCCTCGATGCTCATTCACGACCACACGGTGGTGGCCGCGCGATTGGCGGCGGCCGGTGTGCGCGCCCGGGCCAGCCGGCTACCAGAGGCCGAACGCGTGCTGGTCGGCCAACCCGCCGGCGACGCTTTGTTCGCGCGCGCCGGAGCCGTGGGCGGCGCCGAGCTGCCGTGCGAGATCGGCAACTCCCCTTCCGCGGCGTACCGGCGGCGGCTGGTCGAAGAGGGATTGCGCCGCGCCCTGGCCGATGGGGCCGGGCGTTGAGCCCAACCGTGAACGTCACGTTGTCCGTCAACGGCACCACCATCGAGCGCATGGTCGCGACCATCACCACGCTACAAGAGCTGCTGCATGACCATCTGGACTGTATCGACGTCAAGAAGGGCTGTGGTGAGGGTGTCTGCGGTTCCTGTACGGTCTTGATCGACGGCCAGCCGACAGCATCCTGCCTGAAGCTGGCGCTGCAGGCGCACGGCGCACAGGTGGTCACCGCCGCCGGTTTGCCAGACGCCGAGCCACTGATCGCCCAGCTGGTCGCCCGCGAGGCCTTCCAGTGCGGCTACTGCGCGCCGGGGATCCTGGTATCGGCGTGCCACCTGTTGCGACAGGCCGGGCCGCTCGCTGCCGGCGAGATCCGCGCCGCCCTGGCCGGCCACCTGTGCCGCTGCACCGGCTACCAGCAGATGGTCGAGGCCATCTCAGCGACAGCCGCCGGCGAGCCGCCGCCGCCCGCGCATCAGCCGCGCGGCGATCTGCCGGCCAAGCTGCGCGGCCAGGCCCGCTACCCCAGCGACATCGTCCCCCCGGGGGCGCTGATCGGCCGCATCCTGTGGAGCCAGCAGGCGTCCGCGGGTGTGGAGGTGACGGTCCCCGACGCCGCGCGGGCCGTTCCCGGCGTGGTCCGCATCCTGACCGCCGCCGATGTGCCGGGGGACAACGTGGGTGGCACATCGCTGTTCGCGCGCGATCAACCCCTGCTGGCCGGTCGGGTCGTACGCTGCACCGGTGACGCCCTGGCGCTGGTCGCCGCCGAGACCGACGCGGCCGCCCGCAGCGCCCTGGACCTGATCCAGGTTCGCTACACCCCGCTACCCGCCGTGCTGGATCCCCGGGACCCGCGTGCCGAGACCGTCGCGCAGTTCACCAAGGTGCGTGGCGACGCGGCGCAGCCCCTGCGTGGCGCCGAGGTGATCGTCGAAGGCACTTACCGGGTGGCCTTCAACGATCACGCCTGCATGGAACGCGAGGGCGGCGTCGGCTGGATGGACGGCGACCATCTGGTCCTGACCGTGACTTCGCTGACCCCGCACACCGTCCGGGCGTCCGTGGCTCGGCTGCTGGGGCTGCCCGAGCGCGCCATCCGCGTCGAGACGCCGCGCATGGGCGGGTCGTTCGGCAAGTACCTCATGCAAGGGATCGAAGGTCACCTGGCGCTGCTGGTGCACGCCACCCGGCGTCCGGTGCGGCTGGTGCTGGATCGCGCGGAGATTCTCGGCCGCAGCGCCAAACGCCATCCGTTTTGCGGCAGCTACCGGCTGGGCCTGCTGCGCGACGGTACCTTCATCGGGCTCGAGGCCGACGTGGTGGCCGACTCGGGCGCGTACGTGGGGCTGACGCCGACGGTGGTCTCGGTGTTTGCCGACGAGGCTGCGGGCGCCTACGAGATCCCCAACCTGCGCGTTGTCGCGCGCGGCGTACGCACCCACAACCTGCCGTCGGCGCCGATGCGCGGCTTCGGGTCTCAGCAGATCAACTTTGGCATCGAGTCGCTGGTCGAGAAGGCTGCCCGCACGCTGGGGATGGATCCCGCCGAGTTGCGCCTGCGCAACTTCACGCGCACGCGCACGAATCCGCAGGGCGACGAGATCGCGGTGCCGATCCCGCTGGCCGAGACCATGAACCAGTTGAAGGCGCGCCTCGGACCGCTGCCGACCGCGCCGCCCGGCTGGAAAGTCGGGCGCGGCGTGGGCGCCGTGCGCGCCAAGTATGGTTATCCGTATGGGCTGGTCGATCGCTTCGTGGCGCGCGTGTCGGTGAGCGCGGACGGAACGTTCCTGGTGGAATCGGACATCCCCGACTCGGGCACCGGTATCGGATCGGGGTTGGCGCGGCTGGCGGCGCGGCAACTGGGCCTGGGCGTGATGCCGGCGTATCAGGTAGCCGCCGGGGCGGTCCGCGATCCCAGCGGCATCGCCCTGACCAGGAAAGATGGCGCGCCACGCTCGGCGCTGCGCGCGTGGCTGTACGGCGCCATCGAATCGCTGCAGATCTTCCTGGCGGCGCAGGCGGTGGCCTTCACCATCCGTCTGCCGGCGCCGCGGCTGCCGCTGCTGATGCGCCTGGGGGCGCGGCCACTCAATGTCATCAGCAGCGCCATCGGCTGGGTAAAGAGCCGGGTTTTCCCCTTCGGGATCGACTCATTCGTGCCGCGCACCAGCGGCAGCCGTGGCATGGCCATAGCCGGGCGCGCGGCGGTCGACGCCGCCGTCCAGTTGCAAGCGCGGGCGCGGGCGCTGGCCGCCGGCGCGCTGCAGATCGCCGCCGAGCGCGTGGTGTTGACCGGCACCGGCGCCACCGACGGTGACGCCCCCGCGCGGACGCTCGCCTGGGCCGAGCTGGCCCGCCAGGCTGGTGGCACGCTTTCGGCCGTCGGGCAGGCCAGCTTGCCGCCGGGCCAGCTCGTCTCGGCGCGCAGCGGGAACCAGGTGGGCTCCGCCGATCACATGTTCGCCAGCCACGGGTGCGACCTGGCCGTCCACCCGCAAACCGGCGAGGTGAGGATCCTCCGCTACGTCGCCTGCCAGGACGTCGGCAAGGCCCACGACGTCGAGACCATCCGCGGTCAGATCATCGGCGGCGTGGCCATGGGCATCGGTCAGGCTTTGTGGGAGTCCATCCCGACCGCCGATGGACGCGTCATGTTGAACGGCCTGCACCAATATGGCGTGGGAACAGCCCTCGACGTCCCGGCCGACATCGACGTGGTGCTGCTGGAATCTGGCAGCGGCCTCGGCCCCGGTGGCGCCAAGGGTGTCGGCGAGGTGGGCGCCGTGGCCGCCCCGATCGCCGTGGCCAATGCACTGTTCGACGCTCTGGGAGCACAGATCCATCAGGTCACCGTCACCCCCGAACAGATTTCGGAGGTCAGTCGCTAGGGTCCTAGCGGGAAGGAGATCGGTCATGGCAGACACCGCACCGGAATCGTCGCTCACGCGAAAGCTCTTTCGCTACCTATGCCTGCTGACGGCCATCGCCAACGCCGGCGGCAACGTGGGCATCCTACTTTTCTACCGCCCGATCTTCGGCCTGCTGGGTGTACCGCTGCCGCGCGACCTGTTCAGCTTCTTCTTCGTGTCCGGGTTCTCGTTCACCGTCGGCGTGATGGCGTTCCTGATCTACCGCGCGCCGGAAAAGAACCTGAACCTGCTGGCCATCGGAGCCGTCGGCAAGGCCATCTACTCGTTCTTCACGTTCTACTTCTTCTACGAAGAGGGTCTGCACTGGTTCTATCGCGTGTTCGGCGTGTGGGACGGCGCTTTCGCGGTGATCTTCCTGCTGTTCATCATTCATCTGGCGTCGTCCGACCTCGACGCTCTGAACCGCGGCGAAATCCTGCCCGGGCTCGATCGGCCGCCCACACGCAAGGCCCTGTTACTGTTTCATTCGCTGACCGGCAATGGCTCTCGCGCCATGCAGCGGGTCCAGCAGGGCCTGGTCCGCCAGGGCTACACGGTCGACCAGAAGCTCGTCGAATCAACCGAGTCACTGTTTCACTTCCCGTTCTCGCTGGGCGAGTTCGCGCGCATCACCGTGCGCGCGATCTTCCGCCGCCCGACGACGGTGAAACCGCTCGGCATCCCCGCCGATCACCCCTACGACTTGATCGTGGTCGCCTGCCAGACCTGGCTCATCGGGATGGGCGCGCCCACAGAGGCGATCTTTGCCGACCCGGCGAACCGGGCCATCTTCGCCGGCCGCGACGCCGCCGCCGTCACCGTCTGCCGCGGTCTGTGGCGGCGCACCCAGGCGATGACCATCCGCCACCTGCAGGACTGCGGCGCCAACGTGGTGGGCGCGCGCGCCCACGCCAACCCCGGCTGGGAGCCCGCGCGCACCTTCTCGCTCTTCATCTTCTTTGGCGCCGGCAAGGAAGGGACCCCACGTTGGCTGGGCCGATTCCTGCAACCGCAGCACCTGGACGAAGCCGCCCTGGCCGACCTGCAGCGCTTCGGCGAGGGCCTGGCCCAGCGCCCCACCCGCCGCCTGTCGGCCATCCGCACCACGTCCGCCGTCGCCTGACCGGAGAACCGCCATGGAAAACTTCCTCTCACAGATGACCGTCGAGCCATTCCAGAAGCTGTGGGCGCTGATGGCCCTGCCGCCCGAGCGCCTGCTGCCGGCCTTGTGTCTGCTCGCCGGAATCATCATCTACTGCGAGTTGGTGCGCATCTCGTTGGCGGTGGTGCTGACCCGCAGCGTGTTGACCCATGTGACGGTCTGCTTGCTGACCTTCGCCTTGCAGGCGATCATCCTGGCTGTGGTGCTGGTGCACGCCGCGAAGACCTACCCGGGCCGCGGCTTCATCAACCTCGGCATCGCCCTGGGCATGTACGTGATCTGGTACCTGGTCGGTCAAGCGACCAAGTTGATTCGTCCACGCAGCGAAGGCGCCGACCTGGGCTTCATGGCCGTCGGCGCGTTGATCACCTTTCCGGTCGGCCTGATCGGGGCGATCGTCTTTCACTAGAACCCGGGCGAAGCTCGCGTCTCGCAGCGCTTCGCCCTCAGCCCCGGCCCTCCCCTTGTGCCCTCCGCGCCCGGGCAGGCCTTGCGAGACGCGAGCTACGGCTGCGCGATGGCCAGCTTGCCCTGGATGCGGATCGCGGTCCCGTTCTCGTAGCCGGACGCCCAGGCGAAGGTGTAGGTCTCGCCCTCGTGATCGGTGTACTGCACGCGCAGCGGCGATCGATCCAGCGCCCTCAGGAAGGCGGCCAGCGACGCTTCGTTGGTCATGACGTCGAGGACGGTGAGGCCGCCCAGCGATCCGTTGCGGCGAACCACCTTGCTGGCCCATCCGCGATCTTGACGTCGATCATCGAAGAATCTCGCTCCGCTCTGTTCACTCGGCACTGAAACGTTCCTTTTCCTAAGGTTTCGGCGGACGACCGCGGCGATTGCCGGCGAAAGGAGGGGTGGCGGCCCAGTTGGTTCGCATCTTGGCGCCGCCGGCGCGCCGGGGTTCGGTACCTGACGCTATCCGCGCCTCGCGCTCGGCCGTCTCTCGGGCCGCCTGCGCGGCCACGATCGCCGCGCGCTTCTCCTCGGCCTTCGTCATGGGCATCGCGTTTCCAGATCAACGTCCAGAGTCGCCGCCCGATGGGCGACGGCGGCGGCCCTCACGATGGCTTCTCTCCACGCGCGTGGCGCCGCCTCGAATCGGCTCGCGAGTAGCCGTCGGTGGTCTGGAGCTTCTTCTCGGCGATGAAGGCGGCCACGACGTCGTGAACGTTCTCGTTGAACCTCACGCGCCCGGCGGCGATCTCACGCAACGCCACGACGGCGCTACGATTGTGGCTGGTGACACGAGCCGGCGCGCCCTGCGCCAGCTGCTTGGCGCGTCCCGCGGCCAGCACGACCAGCGCGAAGCGGTTACTCTCCTGAGCCAGACAATCCTCTACGGTCAAACGCGCCATCGGGTCTCCTTGCGGGGTTCCAGACCCGACGGCGCCCCGGCCCTCGTTGGGCAGCTCACTCCGCGCTGGCTGCCCACCCGGGACACTACGCTGATTCCCGACGATGACAAGTTCAAATGCGGCACCCACAAGCAATTCAGCCGCCAAACCAGAGATTCGACGGAACCGATCGCGTCAAAGGACCGGCGCCGGCCCCTTCGCGCGAAGCGAGACCGCACCAGCTCAGCTCGAGCGCGCACCCGCCGGTTGCGCCGTTCCAACCGGCGTTGCGACGATCTGATAAAGGTTGTGGTGGCGCGCGCGAAACTCTGCCGCGCTGGCCAGAAGATAGTACTTCCACATGCGGTAAAAACGGTCCCCGTAACGCTCGCGCAGCCCGGGCCAGGCCTGATCGAAGTTGTGCCACCAGGCCATCAAGGTCCGATCATAGTGCGGGCCGATGTTCTGCACATCTTCGGGGACCAGGATCTCCTCCATCGCGGTGGCAAGCTGGCCCAGCGTGGGGATCACGGCGTTGGGAAAGATGTACTTGTCGAACCAGGGATCGATGTGGGTGCGCGCTCGGCTGCCCCCGATGGTGTGGATGAACGCCACCCCACCCGGTACCAGCGATCGAGCGGCTTGCTCCATGTACGCGCGGTGATTCTTGGGGCCCACATGCTCCATGAGGCCGATCGAAACCACGGCGTCGTAAGTGCCGGTCGCGTTGCGATAGTCGTCGTGTCGCGCCTCGATGGGGAGGTTGGCGTAGTGCTGGTTGATCCAGGCCACCTGCTCGCGCGATACGGTGTAACCGACCACGCTGGCGCCGTAGTGCTGTGCGGCAAAGGCCGCGAAGCCACCCCACCCGCAGCCCAGGTCCAGCACGCGCTTGCCGGGCGAAAGGCCGATCTTGCGGCACACCAGATCCAGCTTGGCCTCCTGTGCAGCGTCCAGCGTCGACGCGTCTTTCCAGTAGGCGCAGGTGTACATCATGCGCGCGCCCAGCATGGCCTCATATAGATCGTTGCCCACGTCGTAGTGGCGCTCGCCCACCTCGAACGCGCGCGCCGCCTGGCGGTTGAAGATGCGCGCGCGCACCGCGTGCGCCAGCAGTACCCAGCTCTCGCGCAGCTCGAGATCGACGCGCGCGCTGACCACCCGTGTCAGCATCTGGTCCAGCGCCGGGCTGTCCCACCAGCCGTCGACGTACGATTCGCCGACCGCGAGCGTGCCGTCGCGGAGGACCCTCGCATAGACACGGGGATCGTGAATCTGGATATCCCAGGGCGCGTCGCCGTCCACGGTCACGCCGGCGCGGCCCAGCAGCTCGCGCATGACCTCGGCGGCTCGGTTGTCGTCGAGCGCCGAGAACAGATGTCGCGCGGCGGCGCTCACGGCGCACCCCCGGCCGAGGAACGGGGACCGCCGCCGCTTTCACGCGCGCCGTTTTCACGCGCGCCGTTTTCACGCGCGCCGTTCCCGCGCGAGCCAGTCCCGCGCGCGCCGGTCCCGCGCAAGCCATTCCAATGTCCGGCGGCGGCCAGCGCCAGATCCCAGAGCCGCGGCGCCGGCAAGCGCGCGCCCGAGAACATCCAGGCGAACCCGGTGGACACGGCGCGCCGGCTGAGGCGCGCCAGCGCGGCGCGCGCCAGCGGCGGCGGGCGGCGGGTGGTGGAACCACCCAGCGATACGAGAGTCCGGGTCAGGCCGTGGATGCGCCGATAGTCCTGCATGATCGGGTGGCGGCGCAGGCGCTCGGGATAGCTGGCCGGTGCGCCCGCCAGGATGGCCTCGGCGGCAAGTCGGCCCGAGATGACCGCCGGCAGAATTCCTTCGGCGGTCAGCGGTTGCGCCAGACCCAGGCTGTCGCCGGCCAGGTAGGAGCCCCCGCGCCCATCAGCGTCGACCCGCGCCGCGGCGTCGAGGTGGATCGGATCGAACAGGTAGTAGGCGTGTCCCTTCATCGCTTTCGACTCCATGTCATTGAATGCCTCCGGAGGAACGTGGCCGGCCTCGCGAAAGTAACCGCGCGCCTCGCGCCACGCGGCCCGTACCTGGCTCGGATCGGCGGTGCCCGAGCCGACGTTGAGCCAATCGGTCTTGGGAACGTTCCACGAGTATCCGCCGAGGTCGTCGTGCAACAGCAGCTCGGGCTCGCCGTCTTGCCCGATGCGGGTGCGCGCGATCGCGGACGGGTCGGCCTGAAACTCGTGCTCCTGCGCGGCGACCGGACCCATCGGGCGAGCCGGCGCGTGCAGCCGCGCGACCGGGCAATGCGTCCCGGCCGCACCCACCAGGTGGCGGGCGCGCAACCCCGCCACCGACCACAGCCCGTCAGCGTCGCGCCCGATCTCCTGAACCGACAGCCCGAGATGAAGCGCCGCCCCGCTCCGCCGCAGCAGGAAGTCGTCGAGCTCGAATCGTCGGATGAAGAAGCCGCGACAAGCCACGGCGTGATCGGCGCGGCCGTAGCGCACATGGCAGTTGCGCCACTCCCACAGGCGGCCTGCGTACTCGCCGGGCGTGAGCGCCAGCTCGTCCCAGATGGGCGCCGACACCCAACCACCGCACAGCTTGACGCGGGGAAACTGCTCTCGATCGATCAGGGCGACCCGCGCGCCCCCGCGCGTCAGAAAGCGCGCGCAGGTGCTGCCGGCCGGACCACCCCCCACGACGAGGACATCAAAGTGGGGCTCCACGCGCTAAACCTAGCTGGACCTGGACGCGCTGGCTAGCAACCTCGCCACGCTCAGGGGGAACCCCGAGACAGCACGGCGTCGCGCAGCAAGCCGATGGGCGGCCCCCCGTGGCTCAAGAGCTGGTCGTGAAAGGCTTTCCACGATGAGCGGCCACCATGCGTCTTGCTCCAGTCCTCGCGCATCTGGCGGATGGTCAGCTTGCCCAGCGTGTAGTTCAAGTACGCAGGGTCGAAGGTGCCGCGCGCCGCCTGCTGGCGCGCGGTCGGCTCGCTTTGCAGCGCCTGCTCGCGGAAGAGTTGCTGGGCCTGCGCCTGGGTCATGCCGCGGGCGTGCATCCCGATCGACGACAGGAAGCGGGCGTTGCGCAGCAGCGCGTTCGAGAGCTGGCCAATGTGGATCTCGGGATCGCCCGCGCCCAGGCCGGCCTCCCACATCATCTCTTCGCTGTAGTGCGCCCAGCCCTCGGCAAAGGCGTAGCCGACGAAGACCCGGCCGAACAGATCCCGCGACCGGTTGGAGTGCAGGAACTGCAGGAAGTGGCCGGGCCATACCTCGTGAACACTGGCGAACAACAGGTCGGCCGTGCCCGGCAGGTAGTCGGCCTTCTGCTTTTCGGTCCACGAGGGATCGGGGGGCGCGACGTAGTACACCGCCGGCAGGCCGTGCTCGTAGGGACCGGGCGGATCGATGTACGCGAAGTTCCAACGCATGTACGGCGGCGACTCGCGCACCTCGGCCTGCTCGGGGCCCGGGATGGTGACCAGGTCTTTCTCGACGATGAAGGCCTCGAGGCCGGCCAGCTGCGCGCGGGCCGCGGCGACGCTTCCCTGCGTCGACTTGTGGGCGTTCATCTTCTCCATGCAGTCGGGCAGGGTCTTGCCGGGCGCGTAGCGCGCGCACTCCTGCGCCAGCGCCTGGCGGTTGCGGTCCAGGTCGGCGCGCCCGATCGCCTCGGCCTGGTCGACCGTCAAGCGGACGCGCTCGGTCATCCAGAGCATCTTCTGGTACTTCTCGGCCCCGAGCGCGAAGCTGCCGGCCGGGCTGGCCTCGAGCTGGTCGAACCAGGCGCCCATCTCGCGGAAAGCGGCAGCTGCCTGCAAGCGCGCCCGGTCGAAGGGTGCACGCAGCGCCGGGTCGGTGACCGACGCGAAGACCTGGGGCACGTCGTTCTCGAGATAAGGTCCGACGCCGCCGAAGCGGATCTTGCCGATCTCCGCCAGCGGCAAGGGCATCGGCGTCTGCAGGGTGGCGCGGATCTGCGCCAGCGCGGCCGGCACGCGGCTGGCCCAGTCGGTGAGCGCCTTCATGCGCACCGGCAGCGCGGCGTAGGGCCGTGCCACGTAGACGTTGGGATCCAGGAGATCGCCGTAGTAGGCAGGGTTGGTCCAGGGAGAGCGCGCCTCCTCGAGCCAGAACAGGTCGCGATCGACGGCGGCCAGGAGGTAGTCGCGCTGGAAGCGCCGGAGCTCGTCGAGCTTGCTGGTATCGAAGGCGGCCGCGAGATCGCGCTCGCGGTGCAGGCGCGCGACCTCCGCCTGCAGGCCGGCGGAGCTCCAGTCGGGGAACCGGCCGTCGTATTCGTGCTTGCCCTGGTAGACAGCGAAGGTCGGGTTGGCGCGAAAATAATCGTCGAGGAACCGCTGCACGTGCGCGTCCCATTGCTCCGGCCGTGGGTGCGAGCGGCAGCCCGGCGTGGCGCCGATGGCCAGCGCGGCGGCCAGCAGCGAAGCGATCGCCGGCAACCGGGTCACGACCGTGCCCCCGTTACGGTCACGACCGCACGCTATCGCCGCGGGGCTGTTCCGGCAAGTCGCTGGTGACTATGCTCTGGGCATGCCGCTCGCTGAATATCGCAAGAAGCGTCGCTTCGACGTCACCTCGGAGCCGAAGGGCAAGGAGGTCAAGGAGGTCAAGGTCGCGCGCCCGCGCAAGAAGAAGCTGGCCTACGTCATCCAGAAGCACCGCGCGACCGCGCTGCACTACGATCTGCGCCTGGAGTGGAAGGGGGTGATGCTGTCCTGGGCAGTGCCCCGCGGCCCCTCTTACGACCCATCGGTGAAGCGGATGGCGATGCAGGTCGAGGATCACCCGATCGAATACAACAAGTTCGAGGGCATCATCCCCGAGGGCGAATACGGCGGTGGCACGGTGATGATCTGGGACCACGGGATCTGGACCCCGGAGTCGGAGAACGTCGACGCCGCCCTGGCCAAGGGCGACCTCAAGCTCACGATGGAAGGCAAGAAGCTGCACGGGTCATGGGTCATGGTACGCACGCGACCCAGGCCGGGCCAGTCCAAGCCGTCCTGGCTGCTGATCAAGCACCGCGACAAGTGGGCGAGCACCCAGGACATCACCGAGCTCGCGCCGCGCTCGGTGGTCAGTGATCGGCTGCTGATCGAGATCGCGCGCGACGAGGGCGGCAACATGCGCAAGGCCGCCGACGGCGATCCCCCGGCGCTGCTGGCAGAGATCCTGGCCAAGCCCGAGCTGCTCAAGCCCCCGCGCAAGGGACGCAAGAGATCGGTCTGGCACTCGAACCGCGGCGGAGCGTGAGAGCCGGGTTGTGACCCATTTCATGCGCCTGCTGACGCTGGTACTTGCACTGCTGTCTCTGAAGCTGGCCGGGGGATGCGCCGGAGGCAGCGGTGGCTCGCCCGGGGCTCAATCCCTGGGCGCGGTCACGACCGGTGCGACGCCGCCCGGGCCGATCCGCCACGTCGTGCTGGTGACCATCGATGGTCTGGTACCCGACACCTATCTGCACCCCGACGTCCACGGGCTGCAGATCCCGACCCTGCGCCGGCTGGCGCGCGACGGCGCCGCCAGCGACGGCGCGCTCTCGGTGTTTCCCTCGGTGACTTACCCGGCCCACACCTCGATGGCGACCGGCGTGTGGCCGGCGCGACACGGGATCTACACCAACCGTGCGTATGATCCCGGCGACGGCAATCAGGACGGTTGGCGCTGGTATGCCGAGGACCTGCGCGCGCTGCCGCTGTGGCGGCTGGCCGAGGAGGCGCGCTATCGAACGGCGCTGATTCATTGGCCCGTGACGGTGGGTGCGCGGGTCACCTTCCTGGTGCCGGAGTTCTGGCGCGCCAAGAATGCCGAGGACCGCAAGTTGCTGCGCGCGCTGGCCACGCCCGGCCTGCTCGAGACCACGGGCCGCCAGCACCCGCGCTTCTGGTCGCAGTTCACGCCGGGTGAGCTCAAGGACGAGCCGCTGGTCGACGTCGCCAGCGATCTGCTGCAGGGATCGGCGCCGAATCTCATGATGATCCACCTCGCCGAGGTCGACGGCGCCCAGCACCGCCACGGCCTGTGGAGCCGTCCGGCGCTCGACGCGATCGAGAACGCCGACCGCCAGCTCGGGCGCCTGCTGGCCGCGATCGCCGGCGCCGGCGTCGCGGCCGACACCGCGCTGGTGGTGGCCTCCGACCACGGCTTCGCCGACGTCAGCCACCTGCTTCGCCCCGGCGTGTTGCTGCGCGAGCTGGGTCTGGTGCGTCTGGACGAACAGGGGCGCGTCGCCGATTGGCGCGCGGCGATCAACACCTCGGGCGGCAGCGCCTACGTCTATCTCAAGGATCCCGGCGACGCGGCGGCCGCGGGGGCCGTGCGACGCAGCTACCAGGAGCGCGCCGCGCGTCCGGACGGCGGCCTGGCCCGCGTGCTGGAAACCGACCAGATCCGCGCGCTGGGCGGCGACCCGGGGGCGTTCCTGGCCCTCGAGGCCCAGCCCGGCTGGTCTTTAGGCGGGGGCTACGCCGGTGACCTG
The DNA here is from genome assembly GCA_035696125.1 of Polyangia bacterium. Lineage (GTDB taxonomy): Bacteria > Myxococcota_A > Polyangia > Fen-1088 > Fen-1088 > DASRQZ01. Next base: position 31,398 of record DASRQZ010000009.1, on the reverse strand, counting down.
GTGGGGGTGCCGCCCTACGCCGCCACCCACGGCTACGATCCGGCGCGGCCGGAGATGCGCGCATCGGTGCTGGTGCTGGCGCCCGGGGTTCCGGCCGGACCGATCCGCGACGCGCGGCTGATCGACATCGCGCCCACCATCGCCGGGTGGCTGGGCCTGTCGCTGGGCGACGTGGACGGACGGCGGTTGTGGTAACCGTGAGCCCATGCTGGTCGCCCGCATGAACGCCGGCGGCGAGCCCGTGCCCTTCGAGCTGCCACCGCGGCCGCGCTTGAAGGGACGCGCCGGCGAGCTCACCACGCTGGAATCAGCGCTGGCGCGCGGCGAGACCACGCGGCTGGCGCTGGTGGGCGGCGGCGGCAGCGGCAAGTCGGTGCTGGCGGCGGCGCTGGCGCACCGGATGCGCGCGCGTTACCCCGGCGGAGCCGCCTGGCTGCGCGTCGGCAACTGGGACCACCGCACGCTGTTGCAGATGCTGGCGCTGCACCTGCGTGCGCCGCGCGAGCCGCTGCCCGACAGCGTGCGCGACGCGCTGGCGGCGGGCGGCCCGCGGCTGGTCGTGCTGGACAACCACGAAAACGATCGCGCGCTCGCGCGCTTCCTCGACGCGCTGGCCGGCGCGCCGGTGACCTGGATCATCACGGCCCGTCGCTGCCTGCTGTCGGGCGTGGCGATCTTTCCCGTGGTGGCGCCGCTGGTGCACGCGCGCCGCGCCGCCTTTCCCCGCGTTGCGGCGCTGACCCGCCTGCTGCGCTGGAACCCACTGGCGCTCGACATCGCCGACGCGCTGGTGGGCGACGGCGCGCTCAGCGTGGAGGAGCTGCGCGCCTGGCTGGTCTTGCAGGGCGTGACCCGCGTGCGCGTCATGGCTCACGAGGACGACGTGGTCGAGGTGCGCCTGCTGTGCGAGTGGGCCTGGCCGCGGCTACCGGCCGCCGCGCGCCGCATGCTGGCCGTGCTGGCCCACTGCCCGGGCGACCACATGGACGGGCAGTCGCTGGCCACGCTGGCGCGGGCGCCCGCCGGCCCCGAGGCGGCGCGCGCGCTGGAGTGGCTGCGGCGCTGGCGTCTGGTGCAGGAGCCCACGAGCGGCCGCTTCGCGCTGCACGCCGTGGTTCGCTACGCGCTCGCGGACCGAACCGCGGTGCCGCCCGAACGTTACTTCCGGCACTACGTGCGGCTGCTCGAGCGGGAACCCGCGCGCGTCGCCGCCGAGCTCACCCACCTGTTCGCGGCCATGGATCACGCGCAGGCGTCGTCGTCGATCGCGAAGATTCTGAAGGTCGAATCGCTGCTCAGTCCTTGACCAGCGGCAGGCCGGCGCTGGCCCAGCTACGGGTTCCGCCGCGCAGGTTGTAGAGGTTGGTGAGCCCCAGCGTCGCCGCCAGGCGCGCGGCGGTCTCGCTGCGCACGCCGGCCGCGCACACGAAGATGATGCCGTCGCGGGGCAGCTCGTGCTTGAGGTTCGACTTCAGCCGTTGCAACGGAACCAGGCGCGAGCCAGCCAGGTGGCCGGTCGACCACTCGTTCGGTTCGCGGACATCGATGATGTCGAGTCCGCCGCGTGAGATGAGCTCCTGGGCTTGCTGGGGCGTCACTGCGTTGACCATGTGTCTACAATAATAGACAGGGAGCCCGCGCGCAAGGGGGGCCGTCGGATCGCGGCACCTGGTTGCCGCGCTCTGAAATCAGCGCGGGCGGCCGGCGGTCAGGCGGAGCAGGGCGGCACAGAGGGCGTCGACGTCCTCGTACGTGTTGTAGGGGGCCAGCGAGGCGCGCACGGTGCTTTGCAGGCCGAAGCGGCGCAAGATGGGCTGCGCGCAGTGGTGCCCGGAGCGCACGGCGATGCCTTCGCGGTCCAGCTCGGCGCCGATGTCCTCGCTGCGCAGCCCATCGATCACGAACGACAGCACGCCTGCCTTGTCGGGCGCCGTGCCGATGATGGTCAACCCGGGGACGCGGCGCAATCCTTCGGTCGCGTGGACCAGCAGCTCGTGCTCGTAACGCGCGATGCTGTCGAGTCCGATGGCGCTCACGTAGTCGATGGCCGCGCCCAGACCGACCGCGTCGGCGATGTTGCCGGTGCCGGCTTCGAAGCGCCAGGGCGGCGGCTGATAGACGGTCTTTTCGAAGGTGACGTCGGCGATCATGTTGCCGCCGGCCTGCCAGGGCGGCATGGCCTGCAGGACGTCGGGCTTGCCGTACAGGACCCCGATACCGGTGGGCGCGAAGACCTTGTGGCCCGAAAAGCAGTAGAAGTCGCAATCCAGCGCCTGCACGTCGACCGGCATGTGCGAGACCGCCTGCGCACCGTCGACCAGCACCACGGCGCCCTGCCGGTGCGCCATGGCCACCATGTCGCGCGCGGGCGTGATCGTCCCGAGCGCGTTCGAGACCTGGGTCAGCGCCACCAGGCGCGTGCGCGGGTTGAGCAGCTTCTCGTATTCCTCCAGGATCACCTGGCCGCTGGAATCGACGGGCGCGACACACAGGCGCGCGCCGCGCTCGGCGCAGATCTGCTGCCAGGGCACGATGTTGGCGTGGTGCTCCAGCCAGGTGACCACGACCTCGTCTCCCGATTGTAGATTTCGCCGCCCCCAGGCCTGGGCCACCAGGTTGATCGCCTCGGTGGCGCCGCGCACGAATACGATTTCGCGCGGCGATGGGGCGTTGAGGAAGCGCCGGACCTTGTCGCGCGCCGCCTCGTAGGCGTCGGTCGCGCGCGCCGCCAGGGCGTGCGCCGCGCGGTGGATGTTGGAGTTCTCGTGCTCGTAGAAATAGGACAGGCGCTCGATCACCGCGCGCGGCTTCTGGGTGGTGGCGGCGTTGTCGAGCCAGATCAGCGGCCGGCCGTGGACGCGCTCGGCCAGGATCGGAAAGTCGCGCCGGATCGACGCAGCGTCGAAGATCCCGCGCGCCGGCGCCAGGTCGGGCACGACCTCCGGATCGAAGTGCGCGCCGCCCGTGAGCGGCGGTCGCCCGGCGGGCGCACCGGCGTCGACCCCCGCGCGCGGGATCGCCGCCGAGGGCGGCGAAACCCCGGGTGACGCCAGATTCATCGGCGACGTCGCCGGCTCGGTCGCGACCGGGATCGCCGCGGACGGCGGCGCTGCCGCCGCCAACCCCGCGTGGTCCAGGAAATAAAGGCTGGGCGCCGACGACGCCGGTCCGGTGGCCAGCCCCGGCTCGGCGCCGTTCGGCGCGGCCCCGCCCACCAGCGCGATCGGCGCCGAGAAACCCAGGGGCTCCGAGAACAGGGCAGGCAAGGTGCGCAGGTCGCTCTCCTTCGGCGGTGGCGCACTGGCGATCGGCGGCGCGTGCAGGACCCCGGGCAAGGGTGGCAGGGAAGGCGGACCCGCGGGCGGAAGGCTGCCCGCCGAGATCCCGCCCCCTCCGACGTCGGTCGCGCCAGGCCCGAGATGCGGCGGCGCGACCGGCGCCGGCACCCCGCCTCGAGTCGGGGCCGCGCCCGGCAGGTGCGCGAACAGCTGGTTGGCCAGACGCGCGAGCTCGGCGGCGAAGCCGGCATCGGCCGAGGGTGCCGCCACCGACGTCAGGTCGACACCGGCGACGCCGCGGTCACTTGTAATCATGGTACTTGCCGACCTCGACGTTCTCGAGCACGCCCAGCGCGTCGTCGGTCAGCACGGCCGTCGAGCAATAGAGCGAGACCAGGTAGCTGGCCGCGCCGCGCTGGTTGATCCCCATCAGCCGCACCGACAGGCTCGGGCTGATCTCGCCGGGGATTCCGGGCTGGAACAGGCCAACCACGCCGCGCTTCTTCTCGCCGGTGCGCAGCAGCAAGATGTTGGTCGTGCCACCCGCGCCCTCGGCGCCCTCGACGTGCAGCTTGTCGCACGGGATGATCGGAATTCCGCGCCAGGTGATGAACGGCGATCCGAACAGGTTCACGGTCGCGGGCGGCACCCCGCGGCGCGTGCACTCGCGCCCGAAGGCGGCGACGGCGCGCGGGTGCGCCAGGAAGAAGGCCGGCTCTTTCCACACCTTGGCGATGAGCTCGTCGAAGTCGTCTGGAGTGGGCGCGCCCCCGCGCGTCGCCACCTTCATCGCGGGCGCGACATTGTTGAGCAGCCCGTAGCTGGCGTTGTTGACCAGCTCGTTCTCCTGGCGCTCCTTGATCATCTCGACCAGCACCGCCAGTTGCTCGCGCACCTGGTCCATCGGGCTGCGATAAAGGTCAGAGATGCGGGTCTGCACCTCGATGGTGGTGGTCACCGTGCTCAGCGTGTGCTCGTGCGGTTGCTCCTCGTAATCGACGTACGCGCGCGGCAGCTCGTCGGTGTCGCTGGGGCTGCATTGAATGGCGATGCCGGCGGAGCCGTCGCCAGAGTCCTTGACCCTGTTGACCCGGTAGGTGCCGGCCTCGACCGGCGTCCAGGGCAGCAGACTCACCAGCCAGCGCGGGGTGACGCCGATCCACTGGGGCGGAGTCTTGGTGGTATTGGCGAGCTGGCGCGCGGCTTCCGCGCCGAGCGTGTGATGGGACGCGCTGGCTTCAGACATGGACGATCTCTCCGTTGTCGTGCGGTGGATTCAAGATGTGTGAGCGAACCTTAGCTGCGCCGCGCCCGCGCGCGACGGCGAAACGAAGATGCGCGCCGAATGCTCCGTTACAGCGGACGGGCGCTCCGCTATGACGGAGAGATCTCGGAACGTCCGGACCCCGGACCCCCCAAACCGGTGAGCACCCCGCACCCGGCGACGACTTGACGCGCGTGGGCACCTCTTCTACGGTCACCGCCATGGTTGGCCTGTCGAAGGAGATCCCGTGACTATCAAGGGCTCGGTCCTCACGCTGGCATGCGCCCTGCTGCTGTCACCCGTCGCGCGCGCCCAGGCGCCGGCCGCCGCCGCTCGGGTGTACACCGGACCCGACGGCGTCACCGTGGCGATCGTCGCGCGCAAGGGCGCCGGCGGCCAGCCCGATGACAAGACGGTGCTGATCCAGGTCACCGGTTCGCGCAGCGAGTTCGACGGCAAGGCCATCCCCCACGAGGTGGTCGACAACGGCAACGGCAGCATCAACTACACCACCAAGGTGCGCGGCCGCACCTATGTCACCATCCCGGTGCGCGGCGGCCGCTACGAGCTGTACGTCCCTGGCCACGGCGGCGACCCGATCCGGGTTTCCTACGACGAAAAGAAGTCTCAGGCGCTGAAGGCCGAAGAGGTCAGCAAGCTTTACGACAAGCAGCGGGCCGACGGCACGCTGGCCCGGCTGCAGTCGTTCGATCGCAAGGCCGAGATGGCCGCCAACGACAAGGAGCTGCGCGCAGCCGCCGGCGGCGTCGACAAGGCCTGCGGCGGCAAGCTGGCCGTGGAGGTCAAGTGGGCCTCGATCGTCGACGACGACATCATGACGGTCAGCGTCTCCGGCTACTGCGGCGCGCCGCTGACCACCATGCAAACGATGTGCGGCTCGTCGGCCGAGGCCAAGCAGGCGATCGCCACCCGCGTCCAGACCTTCACCTGTCTGTTCGGCAATGCGCCGGCCTTCGAGCTGACCGGCACGACGCTGACCTGGACCGCGACCCGCGACGCCACCAACCTGGCCGAGCTCACCCGCGCGTTTCTCGACAAGAAGCTGACCGCGCCGATCACGACGGGCACCCGCGCGCCGGCACCACCGGGCCCTCCCGCCACCGCCGGCGACGCGCCCCCCTGGGGCCACGCCGAAACCCTGGGCGAGCGCACCACGCTCGAGAAGACCACGGTGTGCACCGACGGGCGCTCTCACTACGTGGTGGTGGCGCCGCACGACCTGCAGTCGCGCCAGCTTTACTACGGGGACGGCAAGCGGTTCTTCCATGTGCCGCTGCCCGATGGCGCGCTGAGCGGCGACAACTTCTTCGAGCCGCGTTTCTTCGCCGCCAGCCACAACGCCAACTTCCGCGGCGTCGACACGCGCCTTTACGGCTCGGTCGATCTCGACCCGCGCACCAGTCGCTGCGCGGTCACCTGCGGCGACCGCACCGCCAAGCTGGAGATGCTGGGCCCCGAAGCCAAGAAGTCGCTGCTGCTGCGTGCCAGCTACGAAGCATCGCCGCACCGGCGCAAGCCCCACCACCTGGCGCGCGACAAGGCCGGCATCTACTACTACGTCGACCGCGGCAGCACGCCCGACAATGAGAAGGACTTCCGGCTCTTCGTCGGCCCCAAGGGGCAGATGAAGCTGCAGAAGATGGTCAACGTCGTCGCCGACACCCAGGGCGAGATCTTCGAGACCAAGGGCGGGTCGTTGCGCTACATCGTGCCCAGGCGGGGCGACGCGCAGAATCCTCCTCTGTGGGTCAAGGGACGCAAGGAGACGCCGCTCACGGTGATCCCGATCGAGACCGTCGACGCGCAGAGCGGCGAAAAGGTCAGCAACTACGGTCTCATCTACAACGACCTCGGGGTCTACCTGGGCACGCCGCTCGGCAACCCCTGCGACGATCTTTAGCGCCGCGCGCGGTTCCGGTAGTATGCCGCGCCATGAACCAGCCTGCTGCCGCCAGTCGCGCCCTTGTCATGCTCGCGCGGATCGCCGCCGCCGCCGCCATTCTGGCGCCCGCCACTAGCTGCTCGATCTTCGTCAATCTGCCCACCACACCGCGCCTGCAGAACCTCAGTGAGGAGATGGTGTTCTCGATGGCGCCCGCACCCGACTGGCCGCAGGTGGCCGCCGACAACCCCGCCACCGCGCCGGTCGACATCGCCTGCGGCATCGGACCGCGCACCACGACGGGGCTGCTCTACGCCGCGATCAGCGTGCGCGGCCGGCCGCCATCGACCACGGTGGCCCCGCTCAACGTGTCGCTGGTGCTCGACCGCTCGGGCTCGATGGCGGGCGATCCGTTTCGCAACATGGTGATCGCCGCCGAGACCTTCGTGGCGCAGATGCGCGACGGTGACCGGATCTCGGTCATCGCCTTCTCCGATGGGGTCTGGGAGGTGGTGCCGCCGGTGGTCATCAACCCGGCCACCCGCGTGGCCGCCATCGCCGGCATTCATACCTTGCAGGATGGCGGCGGCACCTTCTTCTCGGGCGGCTTGCTGGCCGGCCTGGCCGAAGTGTTTGGCACCTTTCAGGAGTGGCAGGTCAACCAGGTGATCCTGTTCTCCGACGGTCAGCCCAACATCGGCATCACCAGCACGCCGGAGCTGTCGCGCATCGCCGCACGCGCCGCCGAGCGCGGGGTCAGCGTGACCACCATCGGCTTTGGCATGGCGCACGACGAGCTCCTGATGCAGGGGATCGCCGACGCGTCGGGCGGCAACTACTACTACGTCGACAGCCCGCACGACATGCCGGGCATCTTCCGGCGCGAGGCGGGCGCCATCCTGCGCAGCGCCGCGCGCGGCACGGACATCGACCTCGCGGTCCCGCCCGGGCTGGCTCTGGAAGAGGTGATTGGCTATGACTACATCCTGGCCAACGGCCACGTCTACGTCCGCCTGGGCAGCGTGCCGCAGGGAGAAGAGCGCTACGCGGTGTTCAAGTTCAGGCCGGCGGGCGGCGGACCGGTCCCCTTCGGCGTGGTCTACGCCGATCTGGCCCGGCGCGGGCGCTTCGGCGTCTCCTGCGCGCCCCGGTACAGTCCGGCGCAGGGAGGCCGCGACAACTGGGCGCTGGAGCTAGCTGGCCGCGCCGAGGCGGCGTGGGGCATGCAGGAGGCGATGGCCTGGGCCGACACCGGCAGCGAGCCGTTCGTGATCTCCCAGCTCGGCTACACCCGCGGGGTGATCGCCGCCCTGCGCGAGACCCTGGGCCCGGAGGCGCTGACCGAGGAGGACAACATGTTGCTGCAGGCGCAGGCTGTGCTGGGCTTCCAGGTCGCCTCGGGGGCGGCCAACTCCCTCCTGCACGGCGGGGTGAGCGGACTCATCGGATTTGGCGCCAAGACCGCGGTCAGCACCGCGACCACCGCCGTGGTCTACAACATCGACAAGGCCTTCGCGCCGCGCGCCCGGGTCACCATGCAGGTGAACTACTTCGGCGGCGGCGGCATGCGCTACGTCGCGCGCGGCACCACCTACAAGCCGCGCGACCGCGACGGCAGCATCCGCTTCAAACGGGCTCGTTTCCGCAGCTACGAAATGATGCGCTCCCGTGGACCGAGGACGTGAGGGGGAGGCGCCGGCCGTGATACCTTGCCGCCCATGGCAAAATCCCCCTGCCCCATCTCCAAGACGCAGTTCCTAGAGAAGGCCGAATCGGTGAAGATCACCATCGGCAACTCCGAAATCGTCGCCGACAAGCGCGAGTTCTCGACCGGCTCGTTCGGCTGGTACTACAACGGCAAGACCACCGTTACCGTCGACGGCAAGCCACTCTCCGTCCAGGTCGGGCTGAACCTGACCGTCGTGGGCAGCAAGGACGCGGACAGATAGATCGAAAGCAGATAGGAAGACAGGAGATCCCTTCGGCAGTGCCGGCGCGCGTGGTTGCTCCGCGCGCGCGCGTCGGGTAGATCGTCCGCGGGCCCGCCCCCGATCTCACCACCGACTGGAGTCCCCATGTACTACCTCGCTGTCCGCCAGTTTGCGCGCACGCTGAAGAACCTCGACGCGATCCTGGAGAAGACCCAGGTCTACGCGCGGACGCGCAACTTCGACGTGAACAACCTGCTCACCGAACGGCTGTTCCCCGACATGCTGCCCTTCGCGTCGCAGATCCGGATCGCCTGTGACCACGCCAAGAGCGCTGCGGCGTCGCTGGCCAGCAAGGAAGCGCCCAAGCACGAGGACAACGAGAAGACCTTCGAAGAGCTGCGCGGCCGCATCGCCAAGTGCCTGGCCTACCTCGACACCTTCACGGCGCAAGACTTCGCGCGCACCTCGCCGGACCTGATCGTCAAGCTGGTGCGGTCCCCGGGCAAGGGGCTGCACGCGGACGAGTACCTGTTCGCGCGCCAGATCCCCAACTTCTTCTTCCACGTCAGCACCGCCTACGCCCTCTTGCGCCGGGTCGGCGTCGAGATCGGCAAGAGCGACCTTCTGGGTCCGCTCAACATCGTGGAAGCGACAGCCTCATAGAGTGTGGTGTTAAACGGGCTTCGCGCCTTGCTGACGGAAGAGCATCTTTTCTGTCGCGAAAAAAGGTCTAAGTAGGCCGAGGAAAAGTCGACCTCTAGCGATCGCTCGCCGAGGGTACGACTGCAGACTGACCCGCACCCAACCTATTTTCGTACTCCCGTGGTGCGCCCCCGGGGCGCGTGTGCGGTCTGAAGCCCGAAGCCCGAAGCCCGAAGCCCGAAGCCCCGTCCCCTGCGTTAACCCCACCCTCCTGGAAAGCCGGGGTAGTGTTTCACCGGGCCCGGCGAGACACTACCACGGTGGACGAGCTCATCATCGACGGCGGGCCGCTGGACATCGACGCGCTCGCCGGCGCCGCCCGCGGGCGCGCGCGCGTGACCCTGGGCGCGCGCGCGCAGGCACAGCTGGCGTCGTCGCGCCAGGCGCTGGAAGAGGCGCTGGCGCGCGGGGAGATCCTGTACGGCGTCAACACCGGCTTCGGATCGCTGGCGCAGGAGAGGATCGAGGGCGACCGCCTGCGCGAGGTGCAGCGCAACCTGGTGCTGTCGCACGCCGCCGGCGTGGGCGACCCGCTGCCCGACGCGGTGGTGCGCGCGATGATGATCCTGTCGTGCGCGTCGCTGGCGCGCGGGCGATCGGGCGTGCGCCCGCTGGTGTGCGCGCAGCTGGCCGCGCTGCTGTCGGCCGGGGTGACGCCGGTGGTGCCGTCGGTCGGCTCGGTGGGCGCGTCCGGCGACCTGGCGCCGCTGGCCCATGTGGCGCTGGTGCTGATCGGCGAGGGCGAGGCGCGCTGCGACGGGCGCGACGACGTCGTTCCCGGCGCCGAGGCGCTGCGCCTGGCCGGGCTGGCGCCGCTGGTGCTGGAGGCCAAGGAGGGGCTGGCGCTGATCAACGGCACCCACCTGATGGCCGCCGAGGCCGCGCTGGTGCTGGAGGAGCTGGCCAGGGTGTGGCCCGCGGCGCTGGCGGCGGCCGCGATGTCGATCGACGCCTGTCGCGGCACCGATGCTTTCCTCGACGAACGCGTGCACGCGGCGCGCGGCCAGGACGGGCAGACCGAGGTCGCGGCGCGGTTGCGCGCGCTGATCGCGGGCAGCCAGATCATCCCCAGCCATCTGCACGGCGATCCGCGCGTGCAGGATCCCTACTCGTTGCGCTGCGCGCCCCAGGTGCTGGGCGCCGCGCTGGACGCCATAGGGTACGCGCGCGGCGTGGTGGTGCGTGAGCTGGGCGCGGTCACCGACAACCCGCTGGTATTCGCGCCCGATCCCGCGCACACCCGGCAGGTGGTGTCGGCCGGCAACTTCCACGGCATGCCGCTGGCGCTGGCGCTGGATACGCTGTTGATCGCCCTGGCCCACGTCGCCGGCATCTCCGAGCGGCGCACCTACTACATCCTGGCCGCGTCCGACGCGGAGAACCCGCTCAACCCGCAGCTGGCGCCGGTGCCCGGGCTGTGCTCGGGCTTGATGATCGCCCAGTACGTCGCCGCCGCTTGCTGCAACGAGCTCATCGGCCTGGCGACGCCGGCCAGCGTCGCCAACTTACCCACCAGCGCCGGCATCGAGGACTACAACTCCATGGGGGCGACCTCGGCGCGCAAGGCGCGGCGCGCGCTGGACCGGGTCACCGACGTGATCGCCATCGAGCTGCTGTGCGCGGCCGAGGCGCTGGAGTACCAGCGCCCCTTGCGCTCGGGCGCCGGTGTCGAGGCGGCCTTCGCGGCGGTTCGCGAGGTGGTCCCCCGCCGCACCGGCGACCGCCCGCCCTCCCCGGAGATCCGCGCGTTGGGGCAGCTCATCCGAAGCGGTCGCTTCGGCTGATCGGTCGCCTCGCGCGTCCGCGGCCGCTCCCGCCGTCCGCGGTCGCCACCGCACCCGCACCCGCACCCGCTGCCGGCTCGCCGACCCCGGTCCCCCGATACCGGTGAGCACCCGAGCGGACGCCGCCGGTAGTCGCCGCGCCGGCGCGGGGATAAAATAACGCCATGGCGGCTGAGTCCATCGAGCCGGCGCGGGTGATCCGGGCGCCGCGCGGGGCAGTGCGCTCGTGCAAGACCTGGCACGCCGAGGCGGCGCTGCGCATGTTGATGAACAACCTCGACCCCGAGGTGGCCGAGGACCCGGCGCACCTGATCGTCTACGGCGGGCGCGGCAAGGCTGCCCGCTCCTGGGCGGCGTTCGACGCCATCGTGGCCATCCTGCGCGACCTCGAGCCCGACCAGACGCTGCTGGTGCAGTCGGGCAAGCCGGTGGGCGTGCTGCGCACCCACGAGCGCGCGCCGCGCGTGCTGATCGCCAACTCCAACCTGGTGCCGCACTGGGCGACCGACGCGCACTTCGACGAGCTGGAGCGCAAGGGCCTGATCATGTTCGGGCAGATGACCGCCGGATCGTGGATCTACATCGGTACGCAGGGCATCGTGCAGGGCACATACGAGACCTTTGCGGCCTGCGGGCGGGCCCACTTCGGCGGCACGCTGGCAGGACGGCTGATCGTGACCGCCGGCTGCGGCGGCATGGGCGGCGCGCAACCGCTGGCCGCGACGATGGCGGGCGCGACCTGCCTCGTCGCCGACGTCGATCGCGGCAAGCTGCAGCGCCGGGCCGACACGCGCTACCTCGACGAGATCGCGGGCGGACCAGGCGCGGCCGGCATCGACGAAGCCATCGATCGCGCGCGCGCCCACGCCGCCGCCGGGCGCGCGCTGTCGGTCGGGGTCGAGGCCAACGCCGTCGATCTGCTGGAGAGGCTGCTGGCGCGCGGCCTGACCCCCGACGCGCTCACCGACCAGACCTCGGCGCACGACGTGCTCAGCTACGTGCCCGCGGACTTGACCGTGGCCGGCGCGCGCGCGCTGCGTGACGCCGACCCGGCCGCCTACCGCGCGCGCAGCCTGGACACCATGGTGCGCCACGTGCGCGCCATGGTCGCGCTGCAGGCGCGGGGCGCGATCACTTTCGACTACGGCAACAACCTGCGCCAGCGCGCGCGCGAGCAGGGGTTCGCCGAGGCGTTCGCGTTCCCCGGCTTCGTCCCGGCGTACATCCGCCCCGAGTTCTGCCGCGGGCGCGGGCCCTTCCGCTGGGCGGCGCTGTCGGGCGATCCGCAGGACATCTACACCATCGACAGCGCCCTGCGCGGCCTGTTCACCGACGACGCCGGGCTGCAGCGCTGGTTGACGCTGGCCCGGCAGCGCATCGCGTTCCAGGGCTTGCCGGCGCGCATCTGCTGGCTGGGCCTGGACCAGCGCGCGCGCGCCGGCCGCCTGTTCAACCAACTGGTCGCCACCGGCGCGGTGTCGGCGCCAATCGTGATCGGGCGCGACCACCTGGACTGCGGGTCGGTGGCCTCACCAAATCGCGAGACCGAAGGCATGCGCGACGGCACCGACGCGGTCAGCGACTGGCCGATCCTGAACGCGCTGATCAGCACGGCCAGCGGCGCGTCCTGGGTCAGCTTCCACCACGGTGGCGGCGTCGGCATCGGCTATTCGCAGCACGCCGGCCAGGTCACCGTCGCCGATGGCACGCCCGAGGGCGGCGAGCGCGTCGAGCGGGTGTTGACCAATGACCCGGCGCTGGGTGTGCTGCGCCACGCCGACGCGGGCTACGAAGACGCGATCGCCTGCGCCGCCGAGAACGATCTGGCGATCCCGCTGCCCCTGGATGCCACCGCAGGCGCCGTGCCGCCCGGAGCTGGAAGAAGATGACCCACGCTCCCATCCCCTTTACCCAGCCTCCCGAGTGGCCCGCGCGCGCGCCCGGCCGCTTCGCCGCGACCATCGAAGTCGCCGGCGCCGCCGGAGCGCCGCCCGCCGGCGATTGCGCCGTGGCCCTGCTGGGCCTGCCCGATGATACCGGCGTGCGCCTCAACGGAGGCCGGCCGGGCGCCGCCGATGGGCCGCGTGCCTTTCGCGCGGCGCTGGCCCGCTTTGGCGCCACCTGGGACTTGCACGCCGAACGCGCGCTCGACGTGCGGGTCTTCGACGCGGGCGACGTCGCGCCGGTCGGCGGCGGCGGAGAGGCCGCGCTGCTGGAGACCCACGCGCGCGTCGAGGCGGCGGCGCGGGCGCTGCACGAAGCCGGTTGCGCGACGGTGGCGATCGGCGGCGGCCACGACCTGGCCCTGCCCTGCGTGGCCGCGCTGGCGCGCCATCGCGGCCACGCGGTGGGCGGCATCAACCTGGACGCGCACCTCGACGTGCGCGAACGGGTCGGTTCGGGCATGCCCTTTCGCCGCCTGATCACCGGCGGGCACCTCGAGCCACGCGCGTTCGTCGAGCTTGGCCTGGGGCGTTTTTCCAATGACCAGGGTGACGTCGCCTGGGCGCGCGCGCAGGGGGTGACCCTGCTCGCCGCCGACGCCGTGCTGGCGGTACACGCCGCGCCGCCCGACCTGTTCGCGCACGCGCTGGCGCCGGGCGCCGGTTTCGTCAGCATCGATCTCGACGGCATCGACGCCGCCTCCGCTCCGGGTGTCAGCGCCCCCAACCCCCTGGGCCTGGGCGTCGCCGACGCCGCTCGACTGGCGGAGGCGGCTGGCCGCGACGCGCGCGTCGGCCACTTCGACATCATGGAGCTGTGTCCGCCCCACGACCCCGAGGGGCGCACGGCGCGCGTGGCGGCTCTGCTGTTTCTCTCGTTCATCGCGGGCTGGGCCGACGGCCGCGCAGGGGGTGGGTGAGCCTGTTCGTGCGCGACGCGCGCGTCGTCGCCGGCGACGACGGCGGTGACGGCGACGGCGGCGGCGCTGATGGGCCCCGGACGCCGGCGCGCGCGCGCACCCACCTGCGCGTCGAGGGCGACCGCATCGTCGCCGTCGGCCCCGACCTGGAGCCGCATCCGGGCGATCAGATCCTCGACGCCGCGGGGCGGGTGGTCATGTCCGGCTTCGTCGACGCGCACACCCACGCGCTGTGGGCCGGCGATCGCCTCGACGAATTCGAGCGGCGCCAGCAGGGCGCGAGCTATCTGCAGATCCTGGCCGCCGGCGGCGGGATCCTGTCCACCGTGCGCGCCGTGCGGGCCGCGTCGCCGGACGAGCTGGCGGCGCGCCTGCGCCAGCGGCTGCTATGCCTGCTCGACGAGGGCACGACCACCGTAGAGGTGAAGTCGGGCTACGGTCTCACCACGGAGCACGAGCTCAAGATGTTGCGCGCGATCCGCGCGGCGGCGCGCGACTTTCCGGGCACGGTGGTGCCGACGGCGCTGCTGGGCCACGCCATCGACCCCGACCAACCTCACTTCGTCGACCGGGTGGTCACCGAGACCCTGCCCGCCGTGCACGCCGAGTTCCCCGGCATCGCCGTCGACGCCTACTGCGAGGAAGGGGCCTGGTCGCTGGCCGACTGCCGGCGCTTGCTGGAGGCGGCGCGCGCGCTCGGCCACCCGCTGCGCCTGCACGCCGACCAGTTCCACCGCCTGGGCGGCGTCGACCTGGCCATCGAGCTGGGCGCGCGCAGCGTCGACCACCTGGAGACCACGCCGGCCGACGACCTGGCGCGCCTGGCGCGCGCCGGCATCGCCGGCGTGCTGCTGCCGGCGAGCGGATTTCACACCGACGGCCGCTACGGCAACGCGCGCGCGCTGCTGGACGCCGGCGGCGCGCTGGTGCTGGCCAGCAACTGCAACCCGGGCTCGTCGCCGACCTCGTCGATGCCGTTCGTGGTGGCGCTGGCGCGCCGCCGGCTGCGCCTGACCACCGGCGAGGCGATCGCCGCCGTCACCCTGCGGCCCGCCGCGCTGCTGGGCCTGCCCGACCGCGGGCGCGTCGCGCCCGGGCAGCGGGCTGACCTGATCGTGCTCCGCCACGACGATGAACGGCAGCTCGGATACGAGCTGGGCGGAAACCCCGTCGACCTGACCATCGCCGGCGGGTCGATTTTTGAGCGCATCCGCCGCTGACCGCCCGGATCGCCGGATTCGCCCTCACGATCATCCTGGCGGCGCGGCTCAGTCGGCGCCGGCGTCGCGCCCGGCGTTTGCGGTCGGGAGCAACTCGCCCGCGTGCAGGCGCGCGATCTCCTCGGCGGTCAAGGCGCGCCGGTACAGCATGAGCTCGTCGACGCGGCCGGGAAAGAGCTCGGTGGCCACGCCATTCGCATCGTTGGCGTTGCCACCCAGGATCACCGGCGTGGTGTCGGCGGCGAAGGACCCGGTGATCTGCATCATCGCCCCCGGCGCCGCTACGCCGTCCACGTAAAGGCGCGCGGTCGTCCCGTCGTAGGTGACCGCCAGGTGCACCCAGGTCCGCGGCGCCACCGGATCGGGCGCGGTCAAGAGCGCCGTCTTGGTCGTGGTGGTCATGAACACGTTGGGCCGCCGCTCCGGGTTCAGCGAGACGTGGTAATGCTGCTCGATGGTACTGCCGATCTGGCGTGAAAGCATCGTCGCCCACAGATCGATCACGCCGTCCAGGTAGACCCAGCCCGCAACGGTGACGCTGTCGGTGATCGAATCGATCGACGCCGAGGGCGGCACCACCACCCAGCCCATTCCATCGGTCAGCAGCCCCTGGCCCGACCACCCCGGCACCCACGCCGTCGTCCGATCGAGACTGATCAGCACGCCGTTGTTGCCACGTCCGGAGCCGTCGCGCGCGCTGCTGCTGGGACCGTCGTCGAGCCGCCAGTACCCGACGATCCCATCGAGCAGCCCCGGCTGGATGCCGAGGTCGGGCTGCAGGCTCACGCCGGCGTCGCGCATGCCCAGGTCGGCGTCCCCATCGACGCCGGCGGGGGGATCCACCACCACCAGCCGCTGCGACGAGCAACCGCCCGCCGCCAGGGTGGACAGCGCCAGCGCCGCCACGGTCGCCAGCAGCGCGCGCCGCGCTTCCTCAAAAGGTTGCAAGCAGGCCCCCATGGGCAAAGAGCGCCGGCCGGTGCAGCCGAGCTGCGTCGACGGTACCGACCTGAATCGTCCAGGTCGGCCACAGGAACAGCGCCTCCGCCTCGGCGGTCAGCGCCAGGTGCGGTCCCAGCGCCAGCGCGCCGCCCACCCCCGCCGACAGCAGCGCCGAGAAGCGCGACAGGCTGTGCTGGCGGGCGGCGGGAGCGCCGGTCCCGTCGGCGCTCAGGTGATGAAAGCCACCCGCGGCGGACAGCATGAGCTGGACGCGCCGGTCTGCGCGAAACCGGCGCAGCCCGCCCACCGACAACAACTGGCGCTGCAGGCGGGCCCCGGTCCCGTCGGCGAGGGTGACCTCCGTCCCCGCGCCCAGGCCGACGGCGCCGAGGCGCAGCTCGAGACGATCGGGCCGCCCGTACGACAGCCCCAGCGCGGGTGCCCAGGACGACGGCACCGAGCCGAAGTCGTGGAACAGCCCCACCCCGACCGCCAGCCCAAAGCGCCAGGCCGTCGCGCCCCCGCCATCGCGGGCAGCACCGGCTGGGGGCGGCCCGGCCGCGTCCGCCGGCAGCTCCGGCCGCAGGCCTACCATCGTCGCCCGCACCAGCTCGACGGTCTCGACCGCCAGCTGGGTCGCCGCGCGATCCACGTCGCCCGAGCGCAGCCGGACGTGCTGCACCGTGGTCATGCGCGTCAAGCGGTTGGAGACCCAGACCGCGATACCGCCGGCGCCCTGGCCGGGATCGCGCACGATTGCGAACGCTGCCACCGGAGCGAGATCATTGCCCGCCGTCTCGACCTGCGCCATCAATTCGACGCCCGGGTCGATCTGCCGGCTCACGACCTGGAACAGCGCAGCGCCCAGCTCCCCCGAGATCCGCACCAACGCGTCGCGCGTCAGCTCGTCCTCCTCGCCGGGCGGCGACAGCACCAGAACCAGGCCGCGCCACGCCGGTTCGGCAGCGGCGCCTCCCGGAGATCGCGGCCCCGCCGCCAGCACCGAGACCGATGCCGCCAGCACCCCGATGATCATCATCAGCAACGCCGGCACCCTGCGATGTCCCGGCGTCCACCACCACATCCCGGAAGGCCACCACACCTCGCTGTGCTTGGCAACGCCCGCGTCAGGCCTTCCCGCCGGCGACGGGTGGCTGTAGCCCGCCCTGATGGCGGGCGACGGCCGCGGCCAGACGGTCCCGATCGACGTCGCGCAGCGAGACGAACGACAGCCGCAGGTGTTGCAGCCCGGGCGGTGGCCCTTTGGGTGGGTCGGCGGCGACGATGACGGCGGCCAGGGCCTCGAACCTGGCATGCTCGTCCATGATGAACCAGCACAGCGCCTGCTGGCCGCGGGTGATGACCGGACCGCCGCGCGAAACCGGCACATTCAGGGACAGGCCCCCGGCGCTGACGTCGACCATCGTGCCGGCGATCGTCGGCGCGGGCGCAGCCGGCGACGCGGGCGTGGGCGGCACTACCGGCGCGGGTCTGTCGCCGCCGCCGCCCGTGGCGAGGGGAGCGACGACGATCTGCAGGCTCACCGGGGCGTTGACGCGCAGGCGCAGGTACTCGCGGTCTTGCTGGCGCTCCGGTCTTTCGTCATGCGCGAGGAAACTGCGCACAACGGCCGACCCGCTGCCTGATTCCGTGGCGGTCGCGGGCAGCGCCTCCAGTCCCAGGACCCGGACGCGCGACACATAGCGCGCGTCATCGGGCCGGTCGACGGTCACCGCCAGGGTCGCGCCCTGCACCAGGACCGCCGCCGGTGGCCAATCGACGGCGAAGCTCGCCTCGTTGACCTCGGCGACGTGCCCGGTGTTGCCACCCATGGCAAGCGAATCGCCCACGGCCAGCTCGCGCGTGCTGAGCAGCCACAGGTGGGCCGACAGCGGCGAGAAACCAAGCGACCGGCGCAGATGGCGCACGCGTTCGAACCACGACCCGAGAGCCGGCCGGATGGTCGGCGCCTCCTGCGCCAGCAACTTGGCGGTCGCATGCTCGAACTGAGCCAGAACGGTCATGGCTTCCAGCAGCGGCACCTCACCGACGGCGGCGATACGCCGCAAGTCCTCGAGGTCGGCCGCCGACAGCCGCGCGCTGGCGATCACCGAGTTGATCCGTGCGTCCAGCTCTCGCCGCGCGAGTAAGCGACGTCGCCAGACCGACAGCCCCACCCAGACGGCGACGGTGGCCACCACCACCAGTCCCAGCTTGGTCGCGCTGTGGGCCCGGTTGGCAGCAAAGCTGTCCTGGACCGATCGTACGAACTCGTTGAACGGGGTCATGGGCCGGCGTGGTCAGGGATCGATGCGCCGGTAGCTCACGAACGCGGCGCGCTGGCCGTCCGGCGACCAGCACGGTACGCCAACGGGCGGGGCGCCGGCCGCGACCGCAACGGGTGACGCCGCGAACGGGACGACCGTGCGCAGGACCAGACCACGGGCAAGCGAGGCGCGGGGCCGTCGTCGTCGTCGCATGGACCGCAGTTTACCAGGCACGGGAAACGCCGGTTCGTCAGGGGCAGGCGGGCGCGACTGCGCCTGCTTTCAAGGATAGGCGCTGTCCGCCAGCGACCGCGTCGGCGTCGCCGACGTGCCGCCCGCCAGCTTGACGCCGGAGATCGCTTGCCCCGCGTGAGTTTCGTTTGCCCGAAGCGCAGGCGCCGGTCACCGGAACCTGCGCGGCGCTCGCGCGCTGGTTGACACCGTTTCGCGCGGATGTTATTCGACAGTGAATTTGATTATCGTTATCATAATCGAATCTCGCGCCCTCTCCTGGCGACCGCCGAGGTCCTCCTGAGTCGCGCGTCGCTGGTCGCAATCCCAGGCGGGTCGACTTGCCGCTTTCTGCTCTTGATGGCCGCCACGGGTTGCGGAGCCGTGCTGCCGGTGGCGCAGAGCTCCGGCGCCACTTTTTCCGAGGAGGGCGTGGTCCTGGCCGTGGTGGGCCAGACCTGCAAGCAGTCGCCGGACGCCAACCAAGCGG
Source organism: Polyangia bacterium (assembly GCA_035696125.1). GTDB lineage: Bacteria > Myxococcota_A > Polyangia > Fen-1088 > Fen-1088 > DASRQZ01. The sequence continues at coordinate 12,523 of DASRQZ010000009.1, read as the reverse complement.
GCAAGACTCGACTGGACGCCACCTTTGCCATCGAGGTGGGGAACCCCACTCCCGCTCCGTTGATCGTCCATGGCACGGGATTCGCGCTGGTGGTTTCGGATGGCACCGCCGTGCGAACGTCGACGGCCGAAGCGGCGCAGCCAATGGCAGTGGAATCCGGAACCACCTTGCGGCTCCTGCTTCGTTTCATCGCGGGCGGCAGCTGTTCGCAGGAAATGCGGCTGGTACCCGACTCCGCCGTCGAGATCCGGGGTCGTCAGATCAAGATCGACCCCGTGCGCTTTGTCCCCGTGGAATCTCACTGACGGCCCATGATCCGGCCATGAACGCCTCGCATCTGAGCGAGCTGCTTCCGGCGCTGCAGGTCGCGGTCGCGCCGGTGATCTTGATCTCCGGCGTCGGACTCTTGCTGCTCTCGCTGACCAATCGCTTTGGCCGCGCGGTCGATCGCGCGCGGCATCTGCGGCGCGACCTGGGGGAGGCCAGCGACACCGAGCGGCGCCAACTGACCGAGCAGGTGGACAATCTCTACCGCCGCGCGCGGTTGATCCGGACCGCCATCGTCACGGCCGCCGCGAGCGAGCTGTTCGCCGCGTTGCTGATCATCACGCTGTTCGTCGAACAGTTGTTGAGCTGGCCCGCGGCCCTCGCCGTCGGTCTGCTGTTCGTGTTCTGCCTCGGGGCGCTGATCGTCTCGCTGGTCGCGTTCATGCTGGAGATCCGTCTGTCGCTGGCGGCGCTGAAGCTGGAGCTCGGGCGGCGCTGACGTATATCGATGGTCGATGTTTGACCGCGCGAGCAGGAGCGCATACGGTGACACCCGGCGGGGTTGATGGCATCTCGTCCGCTCGGCCCCTTGCGCCACGGTGGGGGCCCGTTCATCCAGGGGGCCGTGGAGGCAGGTCAGGAGGGTGAGCGATGAAGAAACTCTGGGTGAGCTTTGCCGTGGTGGTCGGCGCATCGTTCGCGGTGCTCGGCTGGATCGGAACCCGCATCTATCAGGAGATGCCACCGATTCCGAAGGTGGTGGTCGATTCCGACGGCGCGGTGGTGGTGCCCGAAGGGGACATCGAGCGCGGTCAGAACGTGTGGCAAGCGATGGGCGGAATGGAGGTGGGCTCGATCTGGGGTCACGGGAGCTATCTCGCGCCGGACTGGACCGCCGACTGGCTTCACCGCGAAGCGGTCCTGGTCCTGGATGAATGGGCGCACAAGGACTACCGGATGGATTACGAACTGTTGTCGGCCGAAGACGCGGCCCGGTTGCGCGGGCGGCTGGAGGAGATGTACCGCCGCAACGACCATGACGCCGCGACCGGGAGGCTGCGCATCGAGCCCGTTCGTGCGCGGGCCTTCGCGGTGTGTGTTCGGCACTTCGCGCAAGTCTTCCAGCGCGGAGACTCCGCCTACGCCATTCCCTCGGGGACGGTGAGCAGCGACGATCGGATGCAGCAACTGGGGGCGTTCATCTTCTGGACCGCCTGGTCCGCGGCCGCGGTTCGACCGGGCGACCGGGTCTCCTTCACCAACAACTGGCCGCACGAGCCGCTGATTGGCAACCGTCCCGCGGGCGACACCGTGCTGTGGACCGGCGTCAGCATCATCATGCTGCTGGCCGGAATCTGCGCGATGGTGTGGTGGTACGCGTCCCAGAAAGCGGAGGCCCCTCAACCCGTGCCGGCCACCGATCCGCTCGCGAACTGGGTCGCGACGCCTTCACAGCGCGCGACGCTCAAGTACTTCTGGGTCGTCTCGGCGCTGATCCTGGTCCAGATCGTGATGGGCGTCGTGACCGCTCACTTCGGCGTCGAGGGGGACGGATTCTATGGACTGCCCATCTCGGAATGGCTGCCGTACAGCATCTCGCGCACCTGGCACGTCCAGCTCGGGCTGTTCTGGATCGCGACCGCGTGGCTGGCCGCGGGGCTGTTCATCGGGCCCCTGGTGAGCGGCGTCGAGCCCAGATTCCAGCGCCTGGGCGTCAACGTGCTGTTTGGCGCGCTGCTGGTCATCGTCGTCGGCTCGCTGACGGGCGAGTGGCTGAGCGTCAAGAACCGACTGTCCGACGCCGCGTCGTTTCTGTGGGGACACCAGGGCTACGAGTACGTCGATCTCGGTCGAGGTTGGCAACTCTTGCTGTTCATCGGCCTGCTGATCTGGCTGTTCCTGGTCGTGCGCGCGGTCCGGCCGGCGCTGCGGAGCGCGAGCGATCAACGGCCGTTGCTGTGGCTGTTCCTGATCTCCGCCGCCGCCATTGGCCTGTTTTACGGCGCGGGATTGATGTGGGGCCATCACACCCATCTCTCGATGGTCGAATACTGGCGCTGGTGGGTCGTGCACCTGTGGGTCGAGGGGTTCTTCGAGGTCTTTGCCACGACGGTCATCGCGTTCTTCTTCACGCGGCTGGGGTTGATCCACGCGACGCTCGCCGCCAAGGCCGCGCTGCTCTCGGCGACCATCTTCCTCTCCGGCGGCATCATCGGCACCTGCCATCACCTTTACTTCTCGGGGACTCCCACGGTGGCCCTGGCGTGGGGCTCGGTCTTCAGCGCGCTCGAGGTCGTTCCGCTCACCATGGTCGCCTACTCCGCGATCGAAGATATGCGCCGGGGCACGCAAACCGTGTGGACCGTCCGCTACAAGTGGCCCATCTACTACTTCGTGGCCGTGGCCTTCTGGAACATGATCGGCGCCGGCCTGTTCGGATTCATGATCAATCCCCCGATCGCTCTGTACTTCATGCAGGGGCTCAACACGACACCCCTGCACGGGCACGCGGCGCTGTTTGGCGTCTACGGAATGCTGGGCATCGGGCTGATGCTGGTGTGCCTGCGCGCCATGAGCCCCGACGCGGTCTGGAAGGAAGGGTGGTTGAAGGCGGCGTTCTGGGGCATGAACGCTGGTTTGATGATGATGTGTGTGGGCAGCCTGCTGCCGGTCGGTCTGCTGCAGACCTGGGCTTCGGTGGAGCACGGATACTGGTACGCGCGCAGCACGGAGTTCCTGGCCACACCGGTGATGCGCACGCTGCGCTGGCTGCGCGTGCCGGGCGACAGCGTGTTCGCTCTCGGCGCTTTCATCCTGGTCGGATTCGTGTTCACCACCCGGTCGAGCAAAGGCAGCGTCCCGTGAACAGCCGAGTGAACAGCCGAGCGCGGGTTCATCCTCGGGGAAGCCCAGCAGTCAGCACTTCAGGACTTTCCCGCCACGACAGTGGTCCACGCCGGCGGATCACTGGCGGGAAAAGAATCGCGCCCAACCTCATCGATGAGCTCATCGTCTCGAGCCGGGTCACGCGGACCCGGCTCGACCGAACGCTCGTCCCGGCTGGGCCGGTCGATTGCCTCGGCGCTCTTGATTGGCATGTCTGGCACGATGGTACCGCGAGCATAACGCCGAATCTGGCCGGTGCTCGTTTCCGCCGGGCTGCCAGAGCACCGAACGGTTTGAAAGCTAGACCGCACATTGAGGGGCCTCTGGCTTCGGGCCTCGGACCTCCGGTGAAGAGTGCTCCAGAGGTCTGAGGCCCGAGGCCCGAGGCCCTTGACCGGGTGCACGACTCATTCAAACCGTTCGGTGTTCCAGGCCAGGGATCGCTCAGGGCCCCGCTTGTTGACCCTTGGTGGTCGGGTACTTCTTGTTGCGCCAGACCAGCAGCCCTTCGTTCAGCACCGTGACTTTCTTGAAGCCGGCCGCTACCAGCTTCTGCGCCAGCTGCCCGGACTCGGCGTGGGGACACGCGCAGTAGCAGACGAGCCAGGCGTTCTTCGGCAGCTTGTCGAAGTAGGGAGTCGGGTCGTAAAAAGGCACGCTGACCGCGCCCGTGATGTGCTCATTGACGTAGTCGGAGGGCGCGCGCGCGTCCAGAATCGCCAGCTTCGCGCCCCGATCCAGCTGGGACTTCACGATGTCGACGTCGGTGGTACCCGGGTGCTGGTTGAAGCCAATGGGTTCGGGCCCCTTCGGATGAACGGGGACCGCCCCGAGGGGCAAGGGCGGCAGCTGCGGCGGCGGGAGAACGGGAACCGGCGGCGGCGGAGGAGGACCGCGCAGCGCCGCGATGACGCTGTCGATCTCGGCGGCTGCAAGATTCGACCCGAATCCCGGCATCTTGGTCCCCGGTCGGCCGCGCGCGATCGCCCAGCGCAGATAGCCGTTGGTCGCGCTGCGCAAGAAATCGGCGTTGCCGATGCGAACCGAAGACCCGCCGACGCCGTGTTGTCCGTGGCACTCGGCACAGCGCGCGCGAAAGATCGGCTCGCCGCGCGCCGCGTCGCCGCGCAGCGGGGCCTCGTCCAGCGTCGCGCTGGCGCCCTCTTGCCAGGTGCGCATGAAGCTGATGAGCGCGTTCACTTGCGGGAGATTGAGCGGACCGCCGCGAGAATTCCCCCAGGCCGACATGGTGCTGCCGGCACGTCCGTCGACAATCACGTCGCGCAGAAACCCATCGCTCGCCGACGCCAGCCAGTCGGGTTGCGCCAGCCGCGGCGCCTGGTCGGCGGTGTAGCCTTCGCCGGCATTGCCATGACAGACCGCGCACATCCGCGCATAGAGCTCCCCTCCCGTCGCCTGCTCAGGGTCGAGTCTTTTCGTCTGACATCCCCCGCAGGACAGAAGAACCAGCAGGATTGGCCAACTCCGCATCGGCCCGCAACCTACGACGGCCCCTCCCGGGAAGCCATTGCTTCATCGCACGCACCGGTTCAAAAGGACGCTGACCGAGCTGCCTCCGCCGACCGCGATGTCGGGCTGGTGGTCGCCGTCGAAGTCCGCGATGGCCATGGTGACGGGGCTCGGGGGACCATCGCCGAGCGTCACCTGCGGCCCGAACCCGACTTCGCTGTCGCCATAAAAGGCGCTGATGTGCCCGCCGGTCGAGCCAGTGTCCGCGCTACGCCCCCCGACGACCAGATCGGAGCGACCGTCGCCGTTGATGTCAGCGATCGCGATCGGGGCGTTGCTGTCCGGCGCGGAGAGCTGGACGACGCTCTTGAACGTGCCATCACCGTTGCCTAGCAACACGCCAGGACCCTTGGCGTTGGTCAGGGCCAGGTCGAGCTTGCCATCCCCGTCGAGGTCGGCCACCGCCACCGAGATGGGAGTCGAGAGGTTCCCGGTTGCGAACGTCATTGGCGCCCGGAACCGACCGCCGCCGTCGCCCAGGAGCACGCTGACGCTGTCGGTGTCGATGCTGGAAACGGCGAAGTCCAGTTTGCTATCGCCGTTGAAGTCACCGACTGCGAGCGACTGCGATTGTGGGCTGCTGGCGTTGGCCAGGTAGGTGGTCGGCGTCTTGAAGGTGCCGTCTCCGTTGCCGATGAGGACGATCACGCGGGCGCCGCTTGCCGCCACCGCGGCGAGATCGGCGTGGCCATCCCCGTCGAGATCCGCGACCACGATCGAGCTGGTTGCCTCACCCACCGCGTAGTCGACCGGAGGCCGCAGGGTACCGTCGCCGTTGCCCAGGTTTACGCTGAGGTTCTGGAAATTGAGGTTCGCCCCAGCGACGTCGAGCTTGCCGTCGCCGTTCAGGTCGCCGAGCGCCAGCGACTCATTGACGTGCGCCCGGTAATCGATCTGTGCCTGGAGCGCTCCGTCGCCGTTGCCCAGCAGGACGGTCAGGTTCTGGAAGATCCTGCCGGCAAACACCAGGTCGAGCTTTCCGTCGGCGTTCAGGTCTCCAGCGGCCATCCATTCATGCATCGAGACCGACATCGTGCCCGCCGGGACCAGACAACCTGCGGTGCTACCCGACAGGTCATCGGTTCTCGCGTCCCGCTTGGACCCGGTGTCCGTCGGCGCGCTGGTGTCGGCGGCGCCCGGGCCCCCGTCTTTCGATCCCACGACGAGCGAACTGGGCTGACAGCCCATCGCGATGACAGCGGCGACCAGGAGGGGCTGCGAAATGGAAGAGAAAGAAAAAGGTGAGGAAGGCATGGCAGGTGGATCCTTTCCGGGAGCCGCGTTTCCGCGCACCCACAAGGACCCTTGGAGGCACCTGACCGTTTTTGTCACGGGGTGTGAGACGCGCCGATAATGGATTCGATCGCCGGCCACAGGACACTGCCCGGAAACCGGGCGCGAAAACGGGCCGCGCGTTGCCGCGCATCGGACAGACGATCGAGCATGACCAGGGCTCGAATCGCCATGGCCTCGCGTTCTTGCGCGAGCACGCCATCCCGGTAGACGCGCTCGTGCCGGGTGGTTGCGGCCAGCGCCACCCGGGGCTTGCCTCGCTCCAGCGCGCCACGCGCGACGTCGAGGAGCGTGCGCTCGGCTGCCAGCCGACTCCTCGCCGACGCAGGCGCCTCGGATCGATCCAGTCCACCGCTCGCGGGCAGGGACCCAGCAGGCGGATCGGCGAGGTTCGACGTTGGTCCGTCCGGGCGGACAACCTCGATCGGCCGGGCGACCTGGACCAGCGCCGCCGGCGCGCTCGGTGCGACCGGACGCATCGTTCTCGACACCACGAAGCCGCCGACACCGCCCCCCAAAGCGAAGCTCACGGCGAGTGGGACAAGGCGCCGCGCCAGCCCTGAGGGCGCGGCGATGGCCGGGAAGACCGAAGCGGCCGTGCCGGGGGATGTGCCCGCGCGTGAGCCATCGCCCGGGCCACCGGCTGCGGGCCGAACGCCAGACTCCAGGATGCGCGCGAGCACCCGCGTCTCCACGCGCATCCTGGCCCCGGCCGGCGCCGGGTCAATACCCGCGGTGCGCTTCAACAGCGCGCGCACGTCAGCGTCCAGCAGAGGAGGATCCGATGTGGTCATGTCTCACCTCGCCCGGCCTGCTCGGGGCGCAGGCGCCGAACCGCGGCTGTGAACTCTTGCCGCGCCACCCGCAGGCGCGAGTATCCGGTGAAGAGGGGAATACCAAGCACTTCAGTGACCTCTTTCATGGAGTACTCGTCCAGCTCGTGGAGAATGAAGACGCTGCGCCGATCGAGGTCGATCTCCTCAAGCGCGCTCAGCACCAGCGCCAGGTCCCGGGACCGTTCCAGGGCGTCGTCTGCCCTGGGGGCGACCCCCGCGGGTTCGCCGCTCACCCCCATGACCTCGACGCGGTGCCGGGCCAGTCGGCGCCAGTCGGAGGCGCAGCGCGCGGCGAAAGCAAACAACCAGGGGCGAATCGGCCTCTTCGCGTCGTACTCAGGCCACCGGTGATGAACGTGAATGAAGACGTCCTGCGCGACATCCTCCAGGTCTCGCGTGTCGACGCCCAGGCGGCGCAGGGATGTCCAGACATAGTCGAATTCTTTCTGGAACACGGCCCGGAAGGCGGCCTGGCGCGCGCGGTCGTCCGTTGTCGCCCCGCCCTCATCGGAACCCAGACAGACAGGATCGACCGGATTCACTGTCGGGGCTTGGGACGGACGCGGCAGCATTGTCATTGAAAGCGCCAGGCGAGCGACGCGCCCAGGCCAACGGACCAGGCGGGCACCGCATACACCCGCGTCGCGTCGATCCACAGGGTGTCGCGCGTCAGCGTTGCCAGGGCTTGCGCGTAGGCCTGGACGGTCACCTGAGAGCGCACGGGCCACTCGGCGCCGACGCGGCCCCCCACCGCGGACCACGGTCCGTGCTTGTCGACGGCCCGGGCGACGTTCCGCGAAGTGGCGCCCAGCCTGCCTACGCTGGCGACCGGACAGGCGAATGTCGGACCGATGTGGAGGCACGGCACCAGCGAGCCCACCAGTAGCCACGAGCGCACGCGCACCGGAGGCAAGTCGCTATCTCCCGTGGCCGGCGCGTCGATCCGGCCCTCGACATCCAGCGAGAGCGCACGCCATCCCAGGCCCACCCGCAGCGTGGCACCGGCGCTGGTCGAGGGCGCGGCCTTCAAGGATCCAATCGCGCCGACCCCGACGTGTGCGGACCATGATGACCGCCTCGCTCCGGCCCCGGCGAAGGGGACCTGCGGGGCGACCACCAGGCCTTGCGCTGGCTCTGTCGTGCGTCGCGGGTGCTCGGGCGGGGGCGCGGGTGGCGACGGCGGAGCGCTGGACGGAGGCCCGAGAGCGTTCACTGGATCAATCGTGAGACTGACCGACAGCCCGAGGGCGTCGATGACGCCCGAACAATCGTCAGCCCTCACGGTGATATCGCGGGCGCCGCGCTGGCTACCGTTCTGGTCGATCAGCTTGACCGCGACGTGAAAGGTGTGGCCACTGCGCCGGATCTCCACGAAGAGGACCTCCGGCGCCCAGTCGAGGAACGGATCGTAACCCAGACGGGCGCTGACGGCGCCGCGCACGGCCGGCCCGCCCGGGCAATGCGCCGCTCCCGGACCGCGCACGTAGACCAGCCGGGCCGACGCCGCGCCGTGGGCCTGCGCTTCAGCCACTGTCAGCGCGCCCACCGCCGTCGCCCACAACGCCAATCGCCGCAGCGGTCGCACCCGTCGGATGATGACACGAACCGTGGTCGTCTTTGCGAGAGGTGGGTCTTTCCGCGACCAGCTCCGACCCGCGGTGGGGCTGATGTTCCGGCCCCATCTATGGGTGGGCGATCGCCTGGCTACTGCCGAGATGAACCGTTGCGGGCGGTCGGATGCTGAGCGAGTGAGCACGTCATTCTGATAATGTTAGTAAGTCAAATTACTTTTATAGTCATCTTTTATAGGGATCTACTCCCAGGGCGGCGCGCGAGGCGCGGGACAATGAGGTTCCCGCGGAAATGTTTCCGGGCGTCGGGCGGGCAGGCGCGGTAAGGTTGATTATTCCGAAACAACCCTTGAGGAGGGCGAAACAGATTTGTGGACCACTTTTGATCGCTCGAGCGTCCTTATAGGCATGGTTTCGTCGTTTGGTTTGCGCGGCCCTGCGGGCCGGGAGCGCGGACACCGCCCCCTGGTGGTCTGGCCTACCTTGCGGAAACGCGGGTACGCGAGTTTCCTGGGGGCAGCTTCCCTCGGGTTGCTGGTGCTATCGGCGGCCTGTACGGGGAGCATCGGCTTGCCCGACAATGGAAGCCTTGGGTCGGGCGGCCAGGGCGCCGGCACCGGAGCCACCCCCGGTGGCGGTGGGGGGGCCGTCCTGTCCAGCTGCGGCCAGTCTATTCAGCCGGGGCGGGCGCCCATCCGTCGCCTCACCCGGTTCGAGTACAACAACAGCGTCCGCGACCTGTTTGGCGACACGACGCAACCGGCCACGGCGCTGCCCGCGGAGGAGCTGGGCAATGGCTTCGGGAATGACGCCGATGCTTACTCGGTGTCCGGATTGCTCACCGAAAAGTACGGGGTCGTCGCCGAGGACGTCGCCGCGCGGGCGACCGCGACCCCCGCAGCCCTGGCGAAGCTGGCGGCCTGCGCTGCTACCGTGAGCGCGGCTACCGAGGCATCGTGCGCCCGCACGATCATCGACAGCCTGGCACCCCGGTTGTACCGCCGGCCGCTGGTCGCGGGGGAGTCGGACGCCTTGATGGCGCTCGTGACCTCGATCCGCGCCACCGCCGGCGCCACGTTCGCCACCGGTATCTCCGGGTTGATCCAGGCGCTGCTTCAGTCGCCAGAGTTCTTGTATCGCCCCGAGTTCGGCGTCCCCGCTCAGGTTCAGGCCAATCTGAGGCGCCCGACCGGAGACGAGATGGCGACGCGCCTTTCGTACCTCCTTTGGGGAACCGTTCCCGACGACGGTCTCCGCGCCGCGGCGCTCAGCGGCCAGCTCGACACCCAGGATGGGGTGTTGGCGCAGGCGACGCGGTTGCTCGACGATCCCCGATCGCACGCGGTGCTCCGCTTCTTCTTCGATAATCTGCTGCCGATCAACGGGCTGTCGGATCTGTCGCGAAGCGCGACGCTGTACCCGACGTTCTCCGCCACCATCGGCTCGGCGATGCACGAGGAGACCCAGCAGTTCCTCGAATACGAAATCTTTCAGGGCGGCGGGACATGGCCCTCGGTGTTGACGGCGCCCTACACCTTCGTCAACGATGCCCTCGCGACCTTTTATGGGATTCCCGGCGTGACCGGGGCCAACTTCCGTAAAGTGTCGCTGCCCAATGTCAGCCAGCGCCTGGGCCTGCTGCTTCAGGGCGGGGTCATGACCGGCACCATCACCACCAACAAGAGCAACCCGGTCCTGCGCGGTTCGTTCGTGGTCAACAAACTCCTGTGCCGGAAGATCTCCCTGCCCACCGATCCCGCCATCCTGGCGATGGTCAAGGTGCCGGATGACACGACGGGCGCGACGGCGCGCGAGCGCTTCTCGAAGCACAGCTCGCAAGCGATCTGTGCCAGCTGCCATCAATTCCTGGATCCGATCGGCTTCGCGCTCGAGAACTTCGATCCGGTTGGCCAGTATCGGACCCAGGAGAATGGCGTCACCATCGACGCCACCTCCACCGTCCCTGGACTCGGGCCGGTCAACGGCCCGGTCGAGCTCGCGCAAAAGATCGCCGACTCAGAGGAGGCGCAAACCTGTTTCGCGTCGCATTGGATGGACTTCGGCTACGGACGCACCCTGGGAGCGGAAGATGCTTGCACTGCCGAGGCTGTGAACGACGGCTTCAAGAAGTCCGGCTACAACGTGAAGCAGCTGCTGCTGGCGCTCACGCAGACCGACGCTTTTCTCTACCTGCCCGCGGAGTAAGGAGCCGTTCGCATGGGAAAGTTCCGACTCAGCCGCCGTGCCGTGATTCGAGGGGCGGGGTCCATCGCCATCGGGCTGCCTTGGCTGGAGATCATGGGCCACGGCCGCCGCGCCAGTGCGCAGACCGCGCCCACCACCGCGCAGCGCTTCCTGGCGGTGTTCCAGCCGGGGGGCACCGTACGCGCGCAATACACGCCGACGGGGACTGAGACCGCGCCAATCTTGAGCCCGATCTTGACGCCCCTCAAGCCGATGATGGATGCGAAGAAGCTCATCATCGTGGATGGGCTCGACATGAACAGCGCGGTCGGGGAGCAACACCAGGCCGGTATCATCGCCTGGCTGACCGGCACCACCCAGAACATGCCGCCGCCCAACGGGGGTACGCCGACGCCGGGCTCGAACTCGTACGCAAAAGGACCCTCTCTCGACCAGGTGATCGCCACTCGGCTCATGGCGCAAAAGACCAGGACGCGAAAGAGCCTGGAGTTCGCGGTACGCTGGGCGACAGGCAAATCCAAGGGTCTGCTTTCGCCGATCAACGCCGGGAACTTCGAGGACAACGTCACCTTCGCGCCGATCCCGCCGCGTCTTGATCCGGTGCAAATCTGGACGGACCTGTTTGGTAGCCTGGGCCCCAACACCGGAACGGACACCGCGGCGCTGCTGGCGCGGAAGCGATCGATCCTGGACTTCGTCGATAGGCGCTTTGCGGCGCTTTCAACCCGCCTGGGTACCGCCGACCGGCAGAAGATTGACCAGCATCTGACCAAGATTCGCGAGCTCGAGCAGGGACTGGCGACCATGACGGTACCGCCTCCGACGGTGTGCAAGGTGCCCACCATGGTCAACACCTCCGACTACAACCCGCGGACCGGTCTGAATTCGTCCGACACCGGGTCGATCGTGGACACGCCGACGGATGCAGCGATCCCCAAGGTCGGGATGTACATGATGGATATGATGGTGATGGCGATGGCCTGCGACATAACCGCGGTCGGAACCATGCAATGGAGCGATACCGAGGCCAAGCACACCTTCCCTTGGTTGAACCTCTCGGAGCACCATCATTTCTACCAGCACGACGGAGGCTTTCGTCCGACCGAGTGTGCGCAGATCGACACCTGGTACTCCCAGATGCACCTCTATCTGCTGCAGGCAATGGACAGAATCGATATGGGCGGTCACACCCTGCTCGACGAGAGCGTGGTCCTTTTCGGTTCCGAAATCCAGGACCCTCCGACCCACGTCAAGACCAACATGCCCTTCATGCTGGCGGGACGCGGCGGTGGACTGCGAGGCGGCCGCTGGATCAAGTACCCGCGCCAGTCACACAACAACCTGCTGGTGGCGATCCTGAATCTGTTCGGTGACACCCGGACCACCTTCGGAGATCCCATGTACTGCACCGGGCCGCTCAATAACCTGGTCTAGGGTCGGGTCAACGCCGCAACCGGCGCGCCACCTCTGGCCTGGGCGCCGAGGTCATCAGTCGCGCAGGTGAGCGCATCTCAGGCTCGAGGGGGGCAGCGATGGGCATCGCGTCCTCGAGAGCGTACCGCGCCGGTGCTGGTCAGACTTTACCCGGCGTCTCGCGGGACATGTGGGCGCGCAGCAAGCCCATGCCGTTCGGTTAAGGGCCCTCGGGCCTCGGGCCTCGGGCCTCGGGCCTCGGGTGAGTTGAGAGAAGTTACGAGTGCCTGCAGAGCCCTGATCACACGTCTGTAGCCGGCTTGCAGTCGCCCGCCCATCGGTTTCGGTGGCGAATCCGAGGCGCACCGCAACGCCGATCACGTAGCGCACCTCGGAAGCCGAGCCGATCGCGATGCCGACGAAATGCAGGTAGTCGCGTTCCGAGCGCCGAGCGCAGCCCTCCACGAGGTTCGCCGGAACGGACACAGCCCCACGGCGGATTTGGCTCTGCAGACCGAATCG
>DASRQZ010000008.1:0-9404 GCA_035696125.1 Polyangia bacterium | reverse complement strand
TCCGGCGAACCTCGTGGAGGGCTGCGCTCGGCGCTCGGAACGGGACTATCTGCATTTCGTCGGCATCGCGACCGGCTCGGCTTCCGAGGTGCGCTACTTGATCGGCCTTGCGGTGCGCCTCGGATTCGCCACCGAAACCGAGGGCGGGTCAACTCCAAGCCGGCTACAGCCGTGTGATCAGGGCTCTGCAGGCACTCGTAACTTCTCTCAACTTACCCGAGGCCCGAAGCCCGAGGCCCGAGGCCCGAGGCCCTTAACCGAACGGCATTGGTCCCGAAGGGTCCTGCCGTCGGCGTCGGCGTCGGCGTCGGCGTCGGCGACGGCGATCCGGCCGCGGCGGCGTGAACGTGCTGGGTCTTCCAGCCGCCCGGGAACGCCCGTCGAGCGCCGCCGGGTGACACCCCTGTGACACGGGTCGCTTTGCACTTGCCGACGGGGGGGTGTCTCGGTCAGCATAGGCCGTTCCTATGGGGTCCCTGGGATTTACACTTGCCGATCGGCTGGGCGCCAAATCTCTGCCCTGCTCGGTGCCGGGCTGTACCCGCACCTGGCTCTCGCTGGCCGGAGCCGGTAAGGGCCTCAAGCTGGGCGGCCGTAGCGCGCCCGATCCCAACGATCCGGCCTCGGGCATGTGCGACCCGTGCCGCGACAAGTTCGCGACCCTACGCGATCAGGACCACGCCTGCGCCCGTCCGGGCTGTGACGGCACCTGGACCTGGCCCGTGGCCGCGCAGCTGGCTGCCTTCGCCACCAAAGAGGCGCCCCCGGTTCGCCTGTGCTCCGGCTGCGAGCAGCGCCTGGCCGCCCTCGAGGACAAGCCGATCCCCTGTTCGGTCGCGGGTTGCACCCGTTCGTCGGTGTTCACCCGCAAGGCGCAACTCCTGGCTGGGGCGCCCGAGGTCGAGGCGGTCGCGCCACCTACGATGTGCGCGCCTTGCGATGGGGTCTTCAAGAAGCTGAAGAACCGGCAGGTGAGCTGCGGGATCAACGGCTGCAAGCACAAGTGGATGTGGACCACCGAGGAGCAGATCTCCGCCTACGCGACCGGCAAGCCCAACGAACCGCCGCGCCGCATGTGCGACGAGTGCAAGACGGTGTTCGGCACGGTTGCCGATCGCGAGGTCCGCTGCCGAACCTCGGGCTGCAAGAAGACCTGGACCTGGTCGCGCGGCGATCAGCTGGACGCCTGCCTGGCCGGCAAGCCGGTCCCCAAGGCGCCGGCGCGGATGTGTCCGAGCTGCCTGGACATCTACAGCAAGCTGAAAGATGTGGAGCGACCCTGCCGGCGCACCACCTGCAAACGAACCTGGACCGACAAGCGCGGCGCGCAGCTGGCGCGGGCGGTGCGCGGCAAGACCGGCGATCCCTATCCCCATTACTGCCCGGAGTGCGAAAAGGAGCTGGGCGAGCTGGAGGACCGCCAGGTCCCGTGCAAGACCGACCACTGCACCGGGACCTGGACGTGGACCAGCGCGCAGCAACTGGCCGCCGGGGTGCGCCCCGTGGTCAAGGCCAAGGATGCGGGCCCCGAAGGTGCCGTCGAAGCAGGCCCCGGCGAGGGCGAGGGATCCGCCACGACGTTCAGCCACGCGAGCGGCTCCGAAAACGCCTCGCCCAACGGCGACAGCAATGGGCATCTGGGCAACCAGACGGCGCCGGCCGAGGGTGCCATGGCCGCCGCCACCGGGGATCCGGCCGCGCGCGGGGCGTTGCCCAAGATGCGCAAGAACCGCAATCGGAACCGGAAGCGCCGCCACGAGCCGCGTCCGCCCGAGAAGCGCTGCGAGGCCTGCATCGAGTTCCTCAAGGACCGCAAGACCCACGAGATCCCCTGCTCGAACTGCCACACCCCGATCTACTGGCCGCCGGAGAGCCAGCTGCAGACTCACCTCGGCAACTGGGCCGAGCCGTCCCTGTGCGGCGCGTGCAAGCGCGACGCGACCGAGGCGGCGCGCGCGGCGCAGCGCGAGGCCCTGCGCCACCCGCCCATGCCGGGCACGCCCCAGGTGGAGGTCGGCGCGACGCCCCCGGCGGAGGTGCCGCCGCAAGAGCCGTCGCCCGAGCCCACATCGCCGCCGACCTGAACGGCAGACAGATCGCGTAGGGCTTTTCGTGCACGAGCGCGTCGACGTGCTCGTGCACGGCTTTCCTGCACGATCTCTTCACCGGTTGAGAGCGCCCGCCGCCTCGGCCAGTTCCCTGGCCAGCGGATAGTCGGCAGGCAGCAGCTCCAGCGTCGGCAGCCTCGCGGTCTCGACCCAGGCAACCTCGGCGACCTCGACCGCGCGCGGAACCCCCTCGAGGAGGTCACAGGGGTAAACCAGCATGTAAAGATCGAAGTCGGCGTAGGCGTGGAACACGACCTCGTGGATCCGGCCGACGCTGACCACGCAGCCCAGCTCCTCGCGCACCTCGCGCGCCAGCGCCAGGCGCGGGTCCTCACCGGGCTCGACCTTGCCACCGGGGAACTCCCACAGAAGCGGCATGCTCTGGTCGGGGCGCCGGCGCGAGACCAGGACCCGCCCGTCGCGACGGATGAGGGCCGCCACCACCAGCTTGCGCGCGCGGGCGGGCGGGGGCGAACCGGGACAACCTGGGGAAGACGGCGCGCTCAAGCGACCGCGACCGGCACGTCGTCGTCGTCGTCGTCGTCCTCGGAGGGACGCGCCTCCGTCGAACGCGCCGCAGCCCCGGCGGCGGAGCTGGCGCCGGCGTCGGGGGCGGCGGCGACGTCCGAGGCCTCGACCTTGCGATCAATCATGGTCAACAGCTCCTCGACGCGGAACGGCTTGTTGATCACCAGGCACGACGATTCTTCCAGGAAGCGCTTCGCGTCGCTCGAGAACGCGCCGCCGGTCACGAAGATGAATCGCTCGGCCAGGCCCGGATAGAGGTCGCGCACGGCGGCGTACAGGTCGGCCCCCGACACGTCGGGCATCTGGAGATCGCACAGGATGACGTCGAACTCCCGGTCGCTGGCCAGCACGCGCAGCGCCTCTTGCGCGCCCACGGCGGTCTGGACGTCGTGCACGTCGCTCAGCATGCGGCGGTAGGCCTTGAGAAGCAACGCCTCGTCGTCGATGGCCAGGATGCGCCGGCGCGAGTACCCCAGCGGGGCCGGGTTGTTCTCGGGCGCGGGCGCCGGGATGGGCGCCGCCACGGCCGGCAGGCGCACGCGGAAGATCGCGCCCGCGTTGGGACGGCTGTCGACGGTGATCTCGCCGCCGAGCGAACGCACGATGCGCTGCGAGATGGGCAACCCCAATCCCGTGCCCACGCCGCGCGGCTTGGTGGTGAAGAACGAGTCGAAGATGCGCGGCATGACCTCGGCCGCGATACCGGGGCCGTTGTCCTTGACCTGTACGACCACGTCGCCACCGTCCTCGAAGCTGCTGACCGACACCACGTTGCGCTTGATGCCGGATTCGTCCAGCGCCTGCGCCGCGTTCATGATCAGGTTGAGGAAGACCTGCCCGAGGCGGGCCGAGTTGGCGCGCACCGCCGAGGTCGCGCGCAGGTCGCGCTCGACGCGCGCGCGATAGCGCAGCTCGTTGC
This sequence comes from Polyangia bacterium, assembly GCA_035696125.1. GTDB lineage: Bacteria > Myxococcota_A > Polyangia > Fen-1088 > Fen-1088 > DASRQZ01. Next base: position 5,849 of record DASRQZ010000008.1, on the reverse strand, counting down.
GCAGCATGGTGAGCGCCGACTCGACGGCGACGTTGACGTTGATGGGAGTCATCGAATCGTCATCGACGTGCGAGAAAGAGCCCAGGTCGCGCACGATGCGGTGGATGCGGACCATCCCCTCCTTGGATTCCTGCAGCACCGCGGTGGCCTCGAAGAGCACGTTGGAGACCTCGGCCACCAGGGCGGCCGAGCCCGACAGGCCCTTGACCTTGTCCTCGATGAGGCGCAACTGCCCACTCAGCGACTCGATGTTGGCCAGCACGAACGCCGCCGGGTTGTTGATCTCGTGGGCGACGCCCGCGGCCAACATCCCGATCGAGGCCAGCTTCTCGGCCTGCAAGCGCCGCACCTCGCGATCCCGCTCTTCGGTGACGTCGCGGACGAAGACCACGGCGCGGCCCCCGGTCACCGGATAGGCGCGCGCCGCATAGGCGCGCGCGCCCTGCGACAGCGACCGCTCACAGGCCGCGGCGCGATCCACGGTCTCGCGCGCCAGCTCGTCGAGCTCGTCACGCACCGACGAGTCGTACAGGCGGCGGCCGGCGGCGTTGACGACCTCGAGCGCGCCCGCCAGGCCGACCAGCGCCAGCCCTTCCTCGAACACGTCGAAGGTCTCGCGCAGCACGTCGCGCTCGGCGCGTAGCTGATTGGCCAGCTTCTCGACGTCGACGGTACGCTGGCGCACCTTGCTCTCGAGCTCGGTGTTGTGCTGCCGGATCTCGTCGGCCAGAGCCTTCACGCGCAAGACCGACTTGATGCGCGCCACCAGCTCCTGATTACTGACCGGCTGGACGATGAAGTCGTCGGCGCCGACCTCCAGGCCCTTGAGCCGGCTCTCGACCTGGTAGTGGGTGGCGGTCAGGAACAACACCGGCAGGCGGCGCGTGCGGTCGTCGGCGCGCAACCGGCGGCAGACCTCGAATCCATCCATACCCGGCATCTGCACGTCCAGCAGCACCAGGTCGTAGTCGTGGCGCCGGACGCGCTCCAGCGTGGCCGGACCGCTGTCGACCTCTTCGACCGCGTGATCGGTCAGCTTGCGCAGCGTCTCGACGACGGCGAAGCGGCTGTCTTGATTGTCATCGACCAGGAGTATGCGTGCCATGCTCTTGTTCCTCGGTCGTCGAACCACCCCGACCCGTGACGTCTTCGCCCCGGCGACTGAGCAGGCGCTTGATGGCCCCGAGCAGCACCTTGGGTTGTATTGGCTTGGACAGATAGTCGTCGCAACCGGCGGCCAGGATGCGCTCGCGGTCACCTTTCATCGCCTGCGCCGTGAGCGCGATGATCGGGATCGTCTTGCCTCCCGGCAGCCCCCGGATGGCGCCGGTCGCCTGCAGCCCCGACATGCCCGGCATCTGCATGTCCATGATGATCAGATCGGGCCGGTGCCGGCGGCAGTAGTCGATGGCCTCGCGGCCGCCAGTGGCCGTGACCAGCTCGACCGACAGCACGCCCAGGATCTGGCGCAGCGTGAACAGGTTATCCTCGTTGTCCTCGACGATCAGGATGGCGGCCTCGCGCGCCGGGACGCCGACCGGGGTGATGCGCCGCTCGAGCACGCGCGGCTCGCGGTGGCCCTTGTCCTCGTGCGCCCCTGCCGAGTCGGCCGAAGCCGGACGGTCCTCGGGCAGCTGGGCAGCGGCCTCGCTGGCGAGCGGCAGCACCAGCGTGAAGCGGGACCCGCTACCCGGCACGCTCTCGACGGTGATCTCGCCGTTCATCAGATGCGCGAGGCGGCTCGCGATGGCCAGGCCCAGCCCCGTGCCGCCGCGCCGGCGCGCCATCGACTGGTCGACCTGGAAGAACTCCTGGAACACCTTGGCCTGCGCGGCGTCGGGGATGCCGACGCCGGTATCGCTCACGTGCACCGCCACGGCGCCGGCGCGCACCTCCGCCGAGACCTGGACGTGGCCCACCTCCGTGAACTTGATGGCGTTGCCGATGAGGTTGGTCAGGATCTGACGCACCCGATCGATGTCGCAGCGCACGGGCGGCAGGTCGTCCGGCAGGCGCGCGTGCAAGTCCAGGCCCTTGGCCTCGGCCAGGGGCGCCAGCGTGCCGATGGTGGCGCGGATCTGGGCGGCGATGTCGACCGTGTGCAGGTCCATCTCGAGATGGCCGGCCTCGATGCGCGACAGATCGAGGATGTCGTTGATGAGGCGCAACAAATTCTGGCCGTTTCGCTCGATCACCTCCAGGTACTTGCGCTGGTCGGTCGACAGCGCGCCGGCCATTCCGTCGCGTAGAAGCTGCGACAGCGCCAGCACCGAGTTGAGCGGGGTGCGAATCTCGTGGCTCATGTTGGCGATGAACGCGCTCTTCAGGCGGTCGGCCTCCTCGCCGCGCCTGGTCTTCTCGACCAGCTCGCCGCGCTGCCGCTCCAGCTCCTGGCCCTGCGCCCGCAGCGTCTGCTGCTGGGCGCGCAGCTGCTCGTTCTGCGCCAGCAGCTCCTGGTTCAGCCCGGCCTCGCGGTCGCGCGCCTGCTGCAGCTCGCGCACGCGCTCCTCGACCCGATGTTCCAGCGTCGCCATCGACTGCGAAAGCGCGCCCACCATGTCCTGGAAGGCGACGGCCAGCTGCGCCACCTCGCCAGCCCCCTCGACGACGATGGGGCCGTCGAGCTTGCCCTTCTGCATCGCCGTCGCGGCCTGCGCCAGGCGGCGCAGCGGGCCGGTCATGCGCCGGGCGGCCATCAGCGCCAGCAGCAGGGAAATCAACGCGCCCAGACCCATCGCGGCGAAGAACGAGCGCCGCGCGTCGATCTGCAGCGCGGCCAGCCCCGACGTGCTGACCAGCCCCGCGACCGCGCCCACGACGCCACCCGCCGCGTCCAGCAGCGGCGCCGCCGCCAGGTACTTCTCGGGTGATCCCCCGAAAGGGCCGGCCCAGCGCTCCTCGTGCGCCAGCGCCGCAAGCTGCTCGCGGCGCAGCGACGACCCGATCATCGCCGGACCGCCGCTGCCGTCGTCGGCGCGGCTGCTGGCGACCCAGCGGTCGTGGTGGGCGAACGCCGACTCGCCCTGGCCACGCTCGACCAGATGAGCGCACAGCGTGTCGTTGCCGGTCAAGATCGTCGCCCCCAGCAGGGCGCCCAGCACCCGGTCATGCTCGCGCACCGGGACGGCAACGGCCTGGACCAGCATCCCGTCGAGCTCTTCATACGAGCTCACGGTCTCGCCCGCGAAAGCGCGGCGCAGCACGGCGTCCTGCTTGAGCCCCAGCGTGGTCCGGTCGCGGTGCCCGCCGGTGCGCGAGATCAGGCGGCCGTCGAGAGCGATGAGGGCCAGGACGTCGACTTGCCGTGGCGCGCGCGCGCCGCGAAGCACCCCCGCCACGGTCTCCGCATCCGCGCCGGCCACCGCGTCCACCAGCGCGCCGCTGCTGGCCAGCTGCACCAGCCCCATCTGTACGAAGCGCGCGCGGTCCTCCAGGCGACCGGCGACCGACTCCAGCCGTTCCTCGGCGCTGGCGCGCGCCAGGCCGGCGATATGGCGCTCGATGAGCCGTTCGGAGACCAGCGTGCCAAACACCAGCGGCGTGAGAACGGCGAGAAGAAAATACAAGCTCAGACGTTCTCTCATTCCAGAGAAACGCCTGCGACGTGCCGCGTTTGATCCGCTAGCCGTATGGTTCCCCACCATTGGTCCTCGGAAGCCAGCCCGAGCTTCAGTCACCCGTTGCCGGGATCGTTCAAGTCATGTCGCGTGTTGGATGTCCCCCCGCACCCCCACCGCAGCGGAGAGCGCGGTTATCATCTATCTAAAGAAAGGAGGGATCAAGGATTCCACCGTCGAGCAGATCGAGTTTTTTCGGTCTGTCGATTTTGTCGTGCTTGGTGGTCGTGCTGCTGGTGTTGCTTGCTGGTTGTGCTTGCTCATCCTGTTTGGTGGTCCCGAGGTGATGGATCGACGGCGACAAACTCATGGATAGTACTGATATGAGTCCCCGCCCGGCCGGATGAGCCCTCTACGACTCAAGCTAATGTCGGGTTCCGCCGATGGGATCACCATGCTGGCGGGATCCGCCGAGGCGCGCGTCCTTTACGTGGACGACGAGCCCAGCCTCTGTCGCGCGTTCGCTCGGTTGTTCCGTCAAGACACGCAAGTCGTCGTCGAGACCGCCAGCTCCCCCGAGGAAGCTCTGACGCTGCTTGGCAATCGGACCTTCGACGTGATCGTCTCTGACCTGCGCATGCCGGGCATGAGCGGCATCGAGCTGCTGGCAACCGGGCGCCGCCTGCAGCCGGAGATGCGGCGCATGCTGGTGAGCGGCTTCGCGGACTTCGACTCGGCGCTGGACGCCATCAACGAGGTGGGCGTCGATCGGATGCTCACCAAGCCGTGGGACATCGGAGAGCTGCGCAGCGCCGTCCATGGCGCGGCCGAGCACGCCTGCCTGCTGCGGGAAAATGTCCGCATGACGGCAGAGCTTCGCCGGCGCGGTGAGGAGCTGGCCGCGATCAATCAACGACTGGACGCCCTGGTCGAGGAGCGGACCAGCAATCTGCTCGACGGGTTGGTGTCGGCGCTGGACATGCGCGACTCCGAGACCCAGTGGCACTCGCGCCGCGTGGGCCGCTACGCCCGCCGCCTGGCCGAGGAGTATGGCATCAACGGGCGCGATCTGGACGACATCGAGCGCGGGGCGACCTTGCACGACATCGGCAAGATCGGCGTGCGCGACGCCGTTCTGCTCAAGCCCGGACCGCTCGACGAAAAGGAGTGGGTCGAGATGCGGCGCCACCCGGCGCTGGGCTACGAGATCCTGCGCGGCATCGCCTTCCTCGAGCGCGCGCGCCTCATCCCCCTGCACCACCAGGAGAAGTTCGACGGCAGCGGCTACCCGGCTGGGCTCAAGGGCGAGCAGATCTGCATCGGCGCGCGCATCTTCGCAGTGGTCGATACCTACGACGCGATCACCAGCGACCGCCCTTACCGCAAGAGCAGCAACTACGACATCGCGCGGCGCGAGATCCAGAAGTGCACGGGAACGCAGCTCGATCCAGAGATCGTGAGCTTGTGGATGCGCGTCCCGCAGGCGGTCTGGGACCGGATCAGGGAAGAGGTCGAGACCTTGCCGGGCGCTCGCGCGGCTGCTGCTGCTGCCGCCGCTGCTGCTGTTGCTGCTCGCTGATTGCGGCTCCGCTCTCTCCGTCGTGGGGCGGGGGGCTTGGGGGAGGTGGGTATTGTGCCCGCGGGTCGGCGCCCTTACGCCGCCGGCTGCTCGCTGATTGCGGCTCCGCTCTCTCCGTCGTGGGGCGGGCGGGTCGGGGGAGGTGGGGTGCTCCTCTTGCGGGGACGCGGCCCTTACGCCGCCGGGCGGGCGGTGAACTCTCGATGACTACTTTTGGTGTCTCCGCGCTCTTCCCCCTCCTTGACCCTGAACGCCGGCGGCACGGGGGCCGCTCCGATCGTCGGCTGGCAACCTGCCTGCGGACAGGCAGGTGCGCCTCCTCAGGCCCCGCAAGAGGAACACCCCACCTCCCCCGCCCCGCCCTCAACCCCACCACTACGTTCACTGCGCCTGAACGCGGCAGGGCCGGATCCGGATCGGATCGATCGGATCGATCGGACCGGATCGGATCGGATCGGATCAGATCAGATCAGATCAGATCAGATCAGAATCGGACCAGATCGGACCAGATCGGACCGGGGATCCGATCTGATCCGATCCGATCTGATCTGATCTGATCTGATCTGATCTGATGTATCCGTTCGGCGAACACCGTCGCTGACGGCAGCCCCGGCAGGTGCTACTTGGTCGGGGGATGTTCGTCGAGCAAGCCGAGGGTGGCGCGCCTGAAGATGTTGGCGTCGAGACGCTGTTGAGCGTCGCTGTCCTCGAGG
>DASRQZ010000007.1:0-51798 GCA_035696125.1 Polyangia bacterium | reverse complement strand
GACGCGCTGGCTCGGGCGTCCTTGCCTGTGCCTGGCCGAGTGCGCGTCGACCAACGACGTCGCCGCCGAGCGCGGCCGCGCCGGCGCCGCCGAGGGGTTGGTGGTGATCGCCGACGCGCAGACCGGCGGGCGCGGGCGCCTGGGGCGCACCTGGCACGCGCCGCCCGGGGCCAACCTCACCTTCTCGATCCTGCTGCGCCCGTCGCTGCGCCCGCACGAGGTGCCGCCGCTGACCCTGCTGGCGGGCGCGGCGGTGGCGGCGGCGATCGCACCGCTGGGGGTCAACCCGCGGCTCAAGTGGCCCAACGACGTCCAGGTCGTGCAACACTGCCGCCCGCTGCACGCGACTGCCTTCGACGCGCAGGATCCACCGCTCAAGATCGCCGGCGTCCTCACCGAGATGGCGACCGAGGGCGATCGTGTCGGTCACGTGGTCGTCGGCATCGGCCTCAACGTCAACGACACCACGCTGCCCCCGGAGCTCGCGGGGCGCGCGACCTCGATGGCGCTGGCGACCGGGCACCAGTTCGACCGCATCGAGGTGCTCGACCGGGTGCTGTCGGCTTTCGAGGACGCCTACGAACAATTTCGCGAGCAAGGACCCGCCGTGGCGGTCACCTGGTGGCAAGTCTACGGAGCCACCGGCGCGCGCTACCGCGTCCGCATCGGCGACCGCGATCTGGAGGGCGTCGTCCTGGGCATCGACCCGGACGGCGCGCTGCGCCTGGCCGGCGATGACGGACGCGTGCATCGCGTGGTATCAGGGGAGCTCACATGACGACCTTCGAGGCGGTGATCCTGGGCCTGGTGCAGGGCGTGACCGAGTTCCTTCCCATCTCGTCGACCGCGCACCTGCGCCTGGTGCCGGCGGTGGCGGGCTGGGATGACCCGGGCGCCGCGTACACGGCAGTTTTACAATTGGGCACGCTGGGCGCCGTGATCGCCTTCTTCATGCCCGACCTGCTGCGGATGGTGCGATCGGCGCTGCGCGCGCTGCAGCACCGGGGCGAGCGCCCTGACACCGACGCGCGCCACCTGCTTTACCTGATCATCGGCACCATCCCGATCGGCATCGCCGGCATCTTGCTGCGCCACGCGGTCGAGGGCGCGTTCCGGTCATTGTGGGTGGTGGCGAACGCGCTCATCGTGGTCGCGCTGGCGCTGGCCTGGGTCGAACGCCGGGGCCACAGCCAGGGGCGCACGCTGGACGCCATCGACCTGCGCGACGCGGTGCTCATCGGCTGCGCGCAGGCGCTGGCCCTGGTGCCGGGCGTGTCGCGCTCGGGCATCACCCTGCTGGCGGCGATGGCGCTCGGCATCCGGCGCGACGCCGCCGCGCGTTTCTCGTTCCTGCTCTCGGTGCCCGCGGTCGCGGCGGCCGGCCTGTTCGAGCTGCCCAAGATCCTCAAGTCGCACGACCTCGGCGGCGCGCCGCTGGCGATCGGCCTCGTCGTCGCCGCCGTGTCGGGCTATGCCAGCATCGCCTGGCTTCTCAAGTTCCTGCGCACGCGCAGCACCATGCCGTTCGTGATCTACCGCGTGATGCTGGGCCTGCTGATCATCGCGATGCTGGTCTCGGGGCGCCTCGGGTAGCGGCAGCGCCCGCGCCTACCAGCCCGACCCCGAAGCGCACGGGCCAGCAGCCGCTCTGCGAACCATACGTGCGGATTTCCCGCATACGGCCGCCCTCGACGTTCATCGAGCGCGCCTTGAATCTGCTGGGCGGAGCGCCGGGGGAAGATTCCAGCGCTCGAGCCCATGCTGGCGTCAAGCAAATCCCCGTGCGCGAACGACGATGCTCTTCAATGCCGGGTTCCCTGTGCCGTTGCGGTCCAGGCGTTCAATTCTCGTCTGGTACACTCAGACCGTGCGAGGCGCTCTTCTCACCTCGACGGTGCTCGCGCTCGCGGGCTGCAGGGGTCAAGCGGTCTCGCACGCTGCTACGATCGCCAGCTCATCGCCACGGGGCGAGCCGGCTGAAGGCCCCGAGGCTTTCGCCATCAGCCGAGCGATGATCCCCATGCGCGACGGTGTGCGCCTTCAAACGGTGATCTTCATTCCGGGGGGCACTTCGCAGACGCTGCCGATCCTGCTGACGCGCACTCCCTATGGCGTTCCCGCGGATGCGCGTCCACTCATGGGTGAATGGTACGCACCGCTGCGCGCCGCTGGCTACATCTTCGTCATGCAGAACCTGCGCGGACGATTTGCATCCGAAGGAGCGTTCGTCATGGATAGGCCCCCGCGCGCCGGGAACGAACCTAACGCCATCGACGAGACGACAGACGGCTACGACACCATCGAGTGGCTGGTGCAGCACGTGCCGAACAACAACGGACGTGTGGGACTCATCGGCGGATCTTACTCGGCGTGGACCGCCACTCTGGCGTTGCTCGAACCGCATGCGGCGCTCAAGGTCGTTTCGGAGGCGGCGTCGCCCGCAGATCAGTTCCTCGGCGACGACCTGCACCACAACGGCGCCTTTCGGTTGGACTACGGATTCGAATTCTCGACTTATCTGGAGCTGTCCAAAGAGCGCAACACGCCGTTCGAATTCGATCGGGGAGACACTTACGAATGGTTCCTGCAGCTCGGGCCACTATCACGCGTCAACGAGCGGTACCTTCACGGTAGCTTGCCCAGCTGGAATGGACTCGTCGCTCATCCGAACCTCGATGAATACTGGCTGAAGAAGAGTCTTGCCAGTCATCTCACTCGCACGACGGTTCCTACGCTTAACGTGGCGGGCTCATGGGATCAGGAGGATTACTACGGGCCATTGAAGATCTACGAGTTGCTCGAGCGGCAAGACAGCGCAGGCATCAACAATCTCGTTATCGGTCCATGGAACCACGACGGTTGGAGCGGGCCCGGCCGCAAGTTGCTGGACATCAACTTTGGCTCCGACACCGGGGTCTACTATCGAGAGCATCTGCAAGCCCGCTGGCTCGCGCGATGGCTTCACGACGAGCCGGGCGAGACGACGCCGGAAGCGCACGTTTTCGTATCCGGCATCAATCGGTGGGAGAGCTTCGACCGCTGGCCGCCGACAGACCGCGTGAAGCCGACCAAGCTCTACCTTCGGGCTGAGGGAAAGCTCGGGTTCGATCCGCCGCAAGAGACGGGGCGCAGCGCATTCGATCAATACGTGTCCGATCCTCAAAACCCCGTTCCTTATCGGCCTCGGCCGATCCGACCCATCTTCGAAGACCACGATGCATGGTCCACCTGGCAGCTCGTCGATCAACGCTTCGTCGATCATCGACCGGATGTGCTGAGCTGGGAGACCGACGTGCTCGATCGGGATGTGGTTGTGGTGGGCAACATCGTCGCCGAGTTGTTCGCCTCCACGTCCGGTTCTGATAGTGACTGGATCGTCAAGCTGGTTGACGTGTATCCGCAGAATCTGACACATCACTCCTCTCCCGAGGGGCAGGCTGACAGTCAAGCCGGCGAGTCAGCTCCGGATCTGCGGGGCTACCAGCTCATGATCGCGGGTGAGGTGATGCGCGGTCGTTTTCGCGCGAGCTTCGCGCGGCCTGAGCCGCTTGTGCCCGGAAAAGTCTCCAGGTACGAATTCTCCCTTCGCGAGCACGCGCATGCCTTCTTGAAGGGCCACAGAATCATGGTGCAGATCCAGAGTAGCTGGTTCCCACTCATCGATCGCAACCCTCAGAAGTTCGTACCTAACATCTTTGCCGCTGCGCCCAGCGATTTCGTGAAGGCAACCCAGCGCATCTGTCGCTCTCGCGAAGCCGCGGCCGCCATCGTTCTGCCGGTGATCCTTCCCTGATTTGCGAGCAGGGACCAAGCGGATCCGGGCGTGTTGCCCGGTCCTTCCACCGAGTCCATTGGCAAAATCAGATCCGGCTGGCGGGTCACATCTCGTGCGCGACCTCGGCTCGGAAACGTTGCTCGGCGCCGTCGATGGCCCTGCGGTAGCCGCTGGGGTCGATGAAAGGGTTGGGTCGGGCGCCGGCGCTGAGGTGCCTCCACTTGGTTGCCAGGTCGAAGAACTCACCGTGCGCACCCAGGAAGATGTCGCAAGGCAGGGCGCGCCAGACGGCGAAGCTGTGCTCGAAATCGGCGATCGCCTGCGGGTACTCGGGGTTGCCGACCAGGCGCGCACCGGGCGGGACGTTGCCGCTCGCGTAGAAGACGACGGCCAGCGGGCGGCCGTCGTCGACCACGTTGGTGGTCCAGGTGGTGGCGCCCTTGGTGTGCCCGGGCGTCAGGTGCGCCACCAGAGTCGTGCCGCCCAGGGTGACCGCCTCGCCGTCGCGGACCACGCCGTCGACCGGACAGGGCTCCCAGCTGAAGGCCGAACCGTATGCCCAGTCGCCGCGGCCACCGCTCGCGATGACCGGCGCATCGGCGGCGGAGGCGAGCACCCGCGCGCCGGTCAGTCGGCGCACCAGCGAGTGACCCTGCACGTGATCGATGTGGGCGTGGCTGGCGAGCAGGATCTTGATGTCCTGGAACCGGAAGCCGAGCGACTCGACGCTGCGCCGGAGCGCGGGCACGTTGGTTTCGAAGCCGCTGTCCAGCAGGATGTGCCCTGCCGGCGTCGTCAACAGGAACAACGCCATGTGATCGGTGCCTACGTAGTGCAGGTTTCCGGCGATGCGAAACGCCGGGAACGAGCCGTTCCAGCCGCGCATCATGTGCGGCACGTCGTGCGGGCCGACGCGGCACGCGCCGAGCGCCGCCGTCAGTGCCACCGCGACCAGGGCCGAAGTGTGGGTCGTCGCTCTCATCCGGGCGCGAACAATAGCCCAGGCAACGGGGCGATGATCCTACTTCGGTGGCTGGGCTAGACCAGCGACCTGTCGGCCAGCGGGGCGCCGCCCAGGCGCGCCAGCAGGGTCGCGACGTCGCTCCTGGCCGTCGTGGTGATCTTCACGCTCAGCAGCGACCTGGTATCGCCGGCGCGCGACAGCTCGACCGGGCCGCCGAATAGCTCGCGCGCGAAGCCTTCGAGCTGCGGCTTGATGGCGGCGAAGGCGGCGTCGGTGCTGGGCGCCGCGAGGCGGTCGTTGACGCGGAAGAGCCACTCGTCGGTGCGGAAGCGCAGGCGCGCGCCGCGCTCGGCCAGGCTCGCGTCGCGTTCCAGCAGCGTCGCCGCGTGCAACGCGCGCCGGAAGGTGTCCGAGATGCGGGCGCCCGGGTCGGGCGGCGAGCGCTTGCGGCTGAACAGCAAACCGAGCCGCCCGTCGCCCTCGTCGATGAAGTAGTCGTTGCCGTGTCCGATGAGCGCGACGCCCGGCCCCTTGGGCACGTGGGCGTAGTTGGCGACGTCGACCATCAGCTCGGGCAGGAGCTTGTTCTTGATCCAGCCGTGAAAGACGACGATGAAGGCCTCGGGCGTCAGCCCCTCGGCGCGCTCGGTGAAGATCTTCAGCTGCAGCTTGTGCGGTTGCATGAACGCTGGGGGCTCTGGCTCAGGCCGGCCCGATGCTGGTGTTGATACCGGCGGCCACGGCGGGCGCGCCCAGCGACGCGCCCAGGCGCGTGTAACACTGGTGGGCCGCGTCGACGAACAGCGTCGCCTCCTCGATCATCTGGTGCGCCGCCTCGCGCGTCGCCGCCTTGCCGTGATCCTCGTGGGCCCGGAACAGGTACTGGGCGAACTTGCCGCCCGCGTAGGGATCGAAGAACAGCTGGGTGTCGTAGAAGTGGCGGCGGAACTCGCCCACCACCTCGTCGGGCGCGCTGCCCAGGTTGGGGCTGCGTTCGCGCGCCAGCGAACGCGCCGCCTCGATCATCGCGCTGTAGGCGCGCGTGGCCGCGTCCTTGATGTTGCCGTCGTCCAGCAGCACCTGCGCCTCGAAGATCTCGCGCTCGCTGTTGGCCAGGCCCATCTCGACGAAGGGGACGATCTCGCCCGCGCACTCGCCCACGCCCATGTCGTCGATGGTGTACTCGCGCGGGTCGCCCCAGTCGGAGTAGTAGCTCGGGTCCTGCTCGTAGCTCGGCAGGACTTGCAGCTCCTCGACCATGGCGCGGATGGTCTTCTTGCCGATGCGGGTGACGAAGGCGGAGAAGCCCTCGTCCGGCTGGCGCTCGGCCGCGTAGCGCGCGGTCAGTCGCTTGACCACCTCGGGCACCCGCTTCGACGGCACGGCGCCGATGGCCAGGCCGTAGGCGCCGCCGTTCCTGGTCCACTGCCCGCCGACCACCAGCTGGAAGTGCGGCACGCGGCGGCCGTTGACGTTGCGGCTCACGCCCAGGAAGCCCAGGTCGGCGACGTGGTGCTGCCCGCACGAGTTGAAGCACCCGCTGGCCTTGATGTGCAGCCCGCGCGCGTTGGGATCGTCGGCGATGCCGCTCGCCGACAGCTGGCGGCCGAGCTCGGCGGCCAGCGCGCGCGACGACGAGATGCCCAGCTTGCAGGTGTCGGTGCCCGGGCACGCGGTGATGTCGCTGATGGTGCCGGCGCCGGCCGCGCCGAGGTCGATGGCCACCAGGGCCGCGTACAGCGCCGGCAGGTCGGCCTCGCTCACCCAGCGCAAGAGCAGATTCTGCTCGACGGTGGTGCGGATGGCGTCGCCGGTGAAGCGGCGCGCGACGTCGGACAGCGCGCGCGCCTGCTCTGACGTCAGGTCGCCGAGCGGCAAGGTGATCGACGCCATGACGTAGCCGGGCTGGCGCTGGGGCACGACGTTGCTGGCGCGCCAGCGTTCGAAACCGTCCGGGTAAGGTCCGGGCGGCAGCGCGCCCGCGGGGCGCACCGGCTTCTCGTCGGTGATGTGCAGGTCGGCCAGGAACGCGGTCCAGCGCGGGTCGGGGCGCAGGGTCGCGCGCTCTTCCAGCGTCAGGCGCTTGAACTCTTCGATGCCCAGCTTCTTGACCAGGAACTTGATGCGCGCCTTGGCGCGGTTCGCCTTCTCGCCGAGACGCGCGAACACCCGGCTCACCGCCTGCGCGATCGGCAACAGCTCCTCCTCGGGCAGGAACGCGTCGAAGAGCTGTGCGTTCTGCGGCACCGAGCCCAGGCCGCCGCCGACGTAGAGCTCGAAGCCGCGCCGCACCTCACCGTCGACCACGCGCGTGCGCGCGATGGCGCCCAGATCGTGGAAGTTGGTGAGCCCGCACGGGTTGTCGGCGCAGCCCGAGAAGGCGATCTTGAACTTGCGGCCGAAGTTCTGGGTGTCGTCGTGGCCGAGCAGGAAGTAGGTGATGGCGTTCGCGTAGGGAGCCACGTCGAAGGATTCGGTCTGGCACACGCCGGCGTACGGGCAGGCGGTGACGTTGCGGACGCTGTTGCCGCAGGCCTCGCGGGTGGTGATGCCCACGGCGGCGAGCCGCCGCATCAGATCGGGTGTGTCCTCGATGTGCACGAAGTGCAGCTGGAAGTCCTGCCGCGTGGTCACGTGCAGGATCCGATCGGAGTATTCCTCGGCCAGGTCGGCCAGCACGTCGAGCTGTTCGGTCGTCAGGCGGCCGAAGGGGACCTTGATGCGCTGCATGCCCGGCGCGTCCCACAGGGTCATCGGGCCCTTGGTGACGTCGCCGCTCGGGTAAGTCACGCTCTGGGTGGCGACGCCGTCGTGGCGCTGTCCGTTATCGTAGCGCTGGCCATAGGCCCCGCGGCGCAAGCGTGTCTCGGCAAAGAGCTTCTCCTCGATCCTTCCCCGCTTGCGCAGCTCGATCTGCGTCTCGAAGATGTCGATCTCCCGCCCCCACGCCTCGGGCACTGCCGCCCCCAGGGTCTCTTTCCAGGTCCTTGCCGCGTCCTTGCTCATGGTGTCTGCCGTGCTCCTCGGCCTGTCCGTATTGAAAGACAGTGTTCTATCCGTTCCGGGGCGGATGGCAAGGGAACTGTGAAGGGGCGCGACGCCTCGGTCAAAAGGCCAGCGCGCCGCCGGCGGCCAGGGACCGCTCACCCAGCGGGATTCCCTCGGCAAACAGGTTCACGCGCCGCGCGATGACCAGCGTCACGCCCGCGCCAAATTGATAGTGGTGGGTGTCGGTGCCGGTGACGTCGCTGCCCTGGTAGCGCCAGTAGATCGGACCGCCAAAAGCTCGGCCGACGGCATAGGGGCTGAAGACCCGGGCGATGGTCGTTCCCACCAGCACCCCGAGCCTGAGGTCGAAGGCCTGGTAACCGACCGAGGGTGCGGCGGCCGCGCCGTTGGCGCTCATCAGCGTGGTGTGGGCCGCCGAGAACGAGAGGTTGCCGGTCAAGACCACGAACGGGTGGGATTGATCGACGACCCGCCAGGAGGCACCGACCGCGGCGGTCACCCCGGGCGAGAAGTCCTGGTTGCCCTCCGGCGTCACCAGTCGCCCGCCGAAGGTCCCCCCGGCCGCGATCTGATACGACGTGCGCGCGGTCGGGTGGTAGGCCAGCGACCCGACCACCGCCGAACGGGTCTCGTCGCCGCGCATCGAGTCGCTGAACCGGATCGCCGTCGAGGTGTAGATGCCGCTCGCACCTGCGTGCCAGCGCGGACGCGTCTCTTCCTCGTGCTCGGACAGGCTGCAGGCCGACAGCCCGTCGGCAGTGGAAACCCCGCATGCGCTGGCCGATCGCGCCGTGGCCGCGCTGATCACGGCCGCTGCCACGCTGGCGATGCACCCCTTTCTTGGGCTTGCCACGGTGCGCAGCCTAGCAGAGATGGGCGCGCGCGCCGGTCACGGTGAGACGGGCCAGCGATGGCCTGCGGCGTCGGCAAGTACTTGGTTGAAAATCACAAGGGAATAACCCCGGGGCCGGACGTTGACTAATTGCCTGGAGACGCCGTACCCCGCAGGTGATGGTCGGGGGGCAGCGGGTCAAGGATCGATTGGGGCACGAGATCGGCAGGGGGGCGGGGTCGGCGCGACAGGCGATAGGTTTCGCGGAACGGTGCCGGGGTTGCGCACGGGCGCGCTGGGCGCGTTGCGCGCGTGGGGCGCGTTGGGGCCGAGCTTGCTCGCCGAAGGCCATCCCTTCGGGGACTCGGGACGGACAACCTACTCTGCCACCCCGCCGCGGACGGCGCCCTCGTCCCCGGAAGGCTCGAAACCCTTTGACGGTTCCGAGCTTGATCCAAGCTTGGGGCATGCCGGTCAGGACCAAGCGCTGGAACGATCCGGTCGAGCCCGAGGACGGCTTCCGGGTGCTGGTGTGCCGCTATCGACCGCGCGGTGTGCGCAAAGAGGGGGAACCCTGGGATGCCTGGATGGAGGATCTAGGCCCGAGTCGTCCCCTGCACGCCGCCTACTGGGGCAAGAGCGGAAAGCCGATCGGATGGCCCGAGTATCAGCGGCGTTATCTCGCCGAGATGATGCAGCCGAGCGGGCGCGGCGCCGCCATGCTGAGCGCGCTGGCGACGCGCGTGGCCGCCGGCGCGACCCTGACCCTGCTCTGCTCGTCGGCGTGCTCCGAGCCAGCGCGCTGCCACCGCACGCTGCTCGCCGCTCTGGTCGAGCGCGCCTCCCGGAGGGTGGCGACCAGCGCCAAGCGGGCCTAGCAGGCTGCTGAAACACAGCGTGCGGACAGACCGGCTTCGGGCTTCAGGCTTCTGGCTTCTGGCTTCTGGAAAGACGGGGGCATGTGGAGTGGGAGCCACCGATTCCAATTCCTGCAGCCCGCAGCCCGTAGT
This sequence comes from Polyangia bacterium, assembly GCA_035696125.1. GTDB lineage: Bacteria > Myxococcota_A > Polyangia > Fen-1088 > Fen-1088 > DASRQZ01. Next base: position 42,208 of record DASRQZ010000007.1, on the reverse strand, counting down.
CCGTAGCCTTTGTGGACTGAGGCCTGACGACTGAGGCCTGACGAGGCCTGACGACTGACGACTGACGACTGACGACTGACGAGGCTGACGACTGCTACGTGGTCGAGCTCGCCGTGGCGAGGATCTCGGCGATCATCTCGTTGAACAGCGGCGTGCTCACGTAACGCTCGCCGGTGTCGGGCAACATGACCACGATCACCTTCCCGGCCGATTCCGGGCGGCGCGCAACCTCCAGCGCCGCCGCCAGGGCAGCGCCACTGGAGATGCCGGCCATGATCCCTTCCTCGCGCGCGAGCCGCCGCGCCGACGCCAGCGCGGCGTCCTCGCTGACCGCGATCACCTCGTCGATGACCTCGCGGTTCAGCACCTCGGGGACGAAGCCGGCGCCGATGCCCTGGATCATGTGGTTGCCCGGGCGCCCGCCCGACAACACCGCCGCCTTGGCCGGCTCGACGGCGACGATCTTGACCCCCGGCTTCTTGAGCTTCAACACCTCGCCGACGCCGGTGATGGTGCCGCCGGTTCCGACACCGGCGACGAAGATGTCGACCGCGCCGTCGGTGTCGTCCCAGATCTCGGGGCCGGTGGTGCGCCGATGCGCCTCCGGGTTGGCCGGGTTCTTGAATTGCTCGAGCATGACCGCGTTGGGGATCTCCCGCACCAGCTCTTGCGCGCGCGCCACCGCGCCGCGCATCAGCGTCCCGGGCGTGGTGATCACCTGGGCGCCCAGGTAGCGCAACAGCGAGACCCGCTCTTTCGACATGCGCTCGGGCATGGCGACCAGCAGCTTGTATCCACGCGACGCCGCGACGAAGGCCAGCGCGACGCCGGTGTTCCCGGTCGTCGGCTCGATCAGCGTCGCGCCCGGCCGGATCAGGCCGCGCCGCTCGGCGTCCTCGACCATGGCGATACCGATGCGATCCTTGACGCTGCCGCACGGGTTGCGCGATTCCATCTTGCCCAGCAGTCGCGCCCCGCGCGCGAGGCGCTCGGCCGCGGCCAGGCGCGACATCTCGACCAGCGGCGTGCGGCCGACGGTATCGGTGACGCTGGCGTGAATGCGGCTCAAATCGAGTAGTCCTCGACGAAGACCTTGGCCTCGCGCAGGTTCGCCATCACCAGGTCGCCCTCGCGGATGCCGAGCGCGTCGATCTCCGACTTCGCCATCTGGACGGTCATCGGCGCGCCGTCGGACAGCTTGAGGGCAATCTTGACGTAGCCGCCCAGCCAGGTGAGGCGTTCGACGCGCGCCACCGAGATCTCGGGCGTCGACTCGTTGGCCATGGTCAGGGTGACGTCGTGCGGGCGCACGAACGCGTTGACCGCGGTGCCGTCGGGCGCCTGCGTACCATCGGGCACCGAGACCGCGAACGAACCCACCGACGCCCGCCCGTCGCGCATGTGGCCGCGCAGCACGTTGGCGCCGCCCACGAACGCGGCGACGAACGGCGTCGCGGGTTGATCGTAGACAGCCTGCGGCTGGCCGGCCTGCGCGACGCGTCCTTCGTGCATCACCACCACATGGTCCGAGACCTCCATCGCCTCTTCCTGGTCGTGGGTCACCAGCAGGGTGGTGACGTGCGTCCGAGCGTGAAACTGGCGCAGCCATTCGCGCAGCTCCAGGCGCACCTGCGCGTCCAGCGCGCCGAACGGCTCGTCGAGCAGCAGGAGCTTGGGGGAGATCGCCAGCGCGCGCGCGAAGGCCACGCGCTGGCGCTGGCCACCCGAGAGCTGGCCGGGGAAGCGCCCGCCCAGTCCGTCGAGCTGAACCAGCGCCAGGAGCTCGTCGACGCGCGTGTCGATGTCGGCGTCGGGCGTCTTGCGGACGCGCAGGCCAAAGGCGATGTTCTTGCGCACGTTCAGGTGCTTGAACAGCGCGTAGCTCTGGAAAACGAAGCCGATGCCGCGTCGCTGGGCCGGCACGAAGGTGAAGTCCTGCTCGCCGAACCGCACCGTTCCGCTGTCGGGCTGCTCGAGGCCAGCCACCACCCGCAGCACCGTCGACTTGCCCGAGCCCGACGGGCCGAGCAAGGTGGTGATGCCGCCGTCGGGCGCGTCGAACGACACGTCGGAGACCGCCGGCGTGCCGCGCACGGTGAACCGCTTGGTCAGGTTGCGAACCACCAGGCTCATACGATGGACGCCTCAGCGGGATGAGCGGGACCGATCCGGGGAGCCGGTCGAGCCACTGAGCGGTCGCGGGTCATGCGCGCGCGAGAGAGTGCCACCGATCCGCGCGGCGAGCGAGACCACCTCGCCGATCACCAGCATCCCGGGCGATTCCGCAGCCTCGGCCGGGATCTCGACCGCGCCGAGGCCGCCCAGCTCGCCGGTCCAGCGCCACGCCCGGTCGGTGGCGGCGCCCATCACCAGCGCGGCCGGCGTCGACGCCGGCCAGCCGCGCGCCACCAGCCGCCCGGCGATCGCGGCGCGCTGCCGCACGCCCATCAGCACCACCAGGGTCATCGCGCCCGCCGGCAAGGCGTCCAGCAGCGGGCCGTAGGTGCGTTCGTGGTGGCCGGTGATCACCGCGAAGCTGGAGGACAGGCCGCGGTGGGTGACCGGGATGCCGGCCAGCGCCGGCGCCGCGGTCGCCGTCGACAGCCCGGGCACGACCTCGACCAGCACACCGGCGTCACCCAGCGCGAGCACCTCTTCGCCGCCGCGCCCGAACACGAAGGGATCGCCGCACTTGAGGCGCACGACGTGGCGACCGCGCAGCGCGTGCTTGATCATCAGGCGATTCAGCACGTCCTGGTCGATCGAGTTCCGGCAGGCGCGCTTGCCGACGTAAAACCAGCGCGCCGCGGGGGCCAGGCTGCGCATCCCCGACGACGACAGCGCGTCGTAAAGGACCAGGTCGGCCTCGGCCAGACGGCGCGCGCCGCGCACCGTGAGCAGGTCGGGATCGCCAGGACCGGCGCCGACCAGCGTGACGCGACCGCCGCCGCTCACTCGCCGTCCTCGTGCCCGTACAGGCGGTTGAGCGCGCGCAGCAGCAGCGGGCGGCGCTGGGCCATGGGGACGCGGTCGGCGCGCCAGCCAGCGCGCAGCGCGCGCGCCTCGGCGACCCAGGCGTCGAGGTCGGCCGGGATCACGGCGTCGAGGCCCTCGCGCAGCAAGCCGGCCAGCGCCGGGGCCTGGCCGTCGGTCGAGACGGCGACGGTGACGCCGCCGCGCCGGAGCGTGGCGCCCCCGTAGGCGCTGGCCGACTGCGGATCGTCGACGGCGACCACGAACAGCGGGCGGCCGCTGGCCTCGACGGCCGCGACCACGCGCCGGTTGACCTCGGACGGCGCGGCGGCGACAACCAGCCAGGCGCCGTCGAGATCCGCGGCTTCGAAGCCGCGCGCGGTGACCGACACGCCGCGCAGGTCGGCGTCGAGCTGCGCGCGTAGCGCCGGCGCCAGCTCGGGCGCGACGATGGTGATGGCAGCGCCGGTCTCGCGCAGGGCCGTGATCTTGGCCGCGGCGACCGGACCGCCACCGACCACCAGCACCTTGCGGCCCTGCAGCTTGAGGAAGATCGGCAGCAGCGCGGCCGGCGCGGCCGGCACGGCCGGCGCGGCCGACAAGACGGGCTCGGCCGGCTCGGCCGGCAAGACCGGATCGTCAGGTGAAGCGAGCTGTGCTGACGGTGACTGCATGACGGACCACCAAACCCCCAATTTTCCCGCCGGAATATAGGGGGCAGGCCCGGGCCGGTCAAACCGAAGCTGGAGGGGACACGCCGCTCTCTGCGTCAGCCGCGGCGCCGCGGTCGATCGCCGGACCGACCGGCGAGCCGGGCCGACTCGCGAACGGGACCCCGCCCTACTTCAAATCCCGGTGGGTGTACCGCCGGCCGCCCGCGCCGTACGCCGTGGTCACCTGTCCGTCGCCGCGCAGCAGCCAGCGATAGGTCAGCAGACCCTCGACGCCGACGGGGCCGCGCGCGTGCAGCTTGTCGGTGCTGACGCCGACCTCGGCGCCCAGGCCATAGCGGAAGCCGTCGGCAAAGCGATTGCTGGCGTTGTGGAAGACGCTGCCCGCGTCGACCGCGGTCAGGAAACGCTCGGCCGCGGCGCGATCGGCGGTGACGATCGCTTCGGTATGACGCGAGCCGTAGCGTTCGATGAAGGCAAGAGCGCCGTCGAGGTCGGCGACCTGACGCACGGCCAGCACCAGCGCGCCGTACTCGTGGCCCCAGTCGTCGTCGGTGGCGGCTGCGATCTCGGGGTGGCGCGCGCGCGTGGCCGCGCAGCCGCGCAGCTCGACGCCCGCCTTCACCAGCGCGGCGAGCGACGCGTCGAGCGCCGCGCCCGCGCCCGGATCCCACAGCAGCGCCTCGATGCTGTTGCAGGCGGCGGGATAGCTGCACTTGGCGTCGACGGCGATGCGCGCCGCCATCGCCGGGTCGGCGTCGGCGTGCAGGTACAGATGACAGACGCCGGCCGCGTGCCCCATCACCGGGATGCGCGTGCTGCGTTGCACGTGCTGCACGAAATCGGACGAGCCGCGCGCGACGATCAGGTCGACCACGCCGTGCAAGCCCAGGAGCGCGCCCACGTCGGCGCGATCCTCGAGCAGGACCGCGGCCCGGCCGTCGAGCCCGTGCGCCGCCAGCACGCGTTGCACCACGGCGTGGAGCGCACGGTTGCTCTCACGCGCTTCGCTGCCGCCCTTGAGCAACACCGCGTTGCCGCTCTTCCAGGCCAACCCCACGATCTGCACCATCGCGTCGGGGCGAGCCTCGAAGACCACGCCCAGCACGCCCAGCGGGCAGCTCTTGCGCTCGAGGATCAGGCCATCGTCCAGCTCGCGTCGCAAGGTGACCTGGTTGGCGATCTCGGGCATGGCCGCCAGCTGGCGCAGCCCCTCGATCACGCCGTCCAGCTTGGCGGCCTCCAGGCCGAGGCGCTTGATCGACGCCGGCACCGGCGCCCCCGCCGCCTCGGCCGCGCGCGCCCGTTCGATGTCCGCGGCGTTGGCCGCGAAGATCGCAGACCGGGTGTCCGGCTCGGCCAGCGCCGCCGCCAGCGCGCGCAGCAGCGCCGAGCGATCGCCGGCAGCCAGCGCGGCCAGCGCAGCGCCCGCCGTCCGCGCCGCCACCGCCAGGTCTCGGGTCAGCCCCGACGTGCTCGACGTGCTCGACATGCTCGACATGCTCGACGTGCTCATACTGCCCCCATGACCAGGTTGTCGCGCGTGATGAGCGCGTCGTAGCCGCGCCATCCCAGGATGGCGTCGATGTCGTCGCTGTGGCGGCCCGCGAGCGCGCGGCAAGCGTCCGAAGCGTAGTTGACCAGGCCGCGCCCGTGTATGCGCCCGCTACCGTCGCGAACCTCCACGACGTCGCCCTTGTCGAAGGTGCCCTCGACCGAGACCACCCCGATCGGCAGCAGCGACGCCTTGGCGTCGCCCAGCGCGCGCAGCGCGCCGTCGTTGACCACCAGCGCGCCCCGCTGCCGCGCCGCCACGGCGATGTGGCGGATGCGCGCCGGCCGGCGCTCGGCGACCGCCACCAGCGTGCCCACGTCCTCGCCGGCGATGGCGCGCTCGATGATGCGCGGCTCGCCGCCGCTGGCGATCAGCACCGCGGTGCCCTCGCCGCTGGCCAGCCGCGCCGCCAGCAGCTTGCTGGCCATGCCGCCCGTGCCCCCCGACGAGCCACCGCTGGCGCGCGCCAGCGTGGCGTCGTCGATCCCCTGCAGCTCCGGCAGGCGCGCCGCCGACGGATCGCTCCTGGGATTGGCCGTGTGAAGGCCCGCGACGTTGGTCAGCAAGACCAGCAGATCCGCGTCCAGGCTGACCGCGACGCGCGCCGACAGCCCGTCATTGTCGCCGAAACCATCGGGCACCGCCGCGGCCGGCGCCGATGGTGACGAGGACACCGTCGTCTGCGTGCGCCGATACTCGACCAGCTCGCGCACGCTGACGCTGTCGTTCTCGTTCAGGACCGGCACGGCGCCGACCTCGAGCAGGCGCATCAGGGTCGTGCGCAGACACAGCGCGCGATCGCGGTCGGCCAGGTCTTCCTGGGTCAGCAGCACCTGCGCCGCCACCACCCCGAGCTGCGCGAAGGCCTGGGTGTACACGCTCATGAGGTGCCCCTGCCCCACGGCCGCGCACGCCTGCCGCATGCCCAGCGACCGCGGCCGCTCCTTGAGCCCCAGCACCCGCATGCCCATCCCGACCGCGCCGCTCGACACCAGCAGCACCTCACGTCCCGCCTGGCGCAGGCGCGCAAGGCTCTCGACCAGCGCCATCACCCGCCCGAGCGCCAGCTCGACCCCGTCGTGGGTGACCACGTGGGTGCCGAGCTTGACCACGATGCGGTGCGCATCGGCCAGCTGTTGTCGCGCGGGAGACATGATCGCGGAATTTACCACGGCGCGCGCGCGGCGAGCCGGACCGGCGCCGCCGCTTCATTGGCACTTCTGGGCGGTGCAGATGAGTGCGTGGCACTGCACACAGGCCACGCCGCCGGTGCCGCACATCCCGTTCGAGGTTCCGGCGCGGCAAATCCCGTTGTCAGCGCAGCAGCCCCCGGGACACGACACGCCGTCGCAGACGCAGGCGTTGTTGACGCAGTGATTGCCGCTCGCGCACGCGGGACCAGCGCCGCACTGGCAGGCCCCGGTCGCCGAGCAGGCGTTGGCGGTCACCGTGTTGCAGGACACGCAGGTCCCTCCCGCGGTCCCGCACGCAGCCAGCGACGGCGTGTTGCAGACTCCGCCCGCGCAGCATCCGGTGGGGCAGGTCTGCGAGTTGCAAACGCAGGCGCCGCTGACGCAGGCGCTGCCCGCGGCGCACGGACCGGGGCCGGTGCCGCAGCGGCAGGTGCCGGTGGCGCCGTCGCAGCGATCGGCGCGCGTGGTGTCACAGGCGATGCAGGCCGCGCCGCGGGTCGCGCAGCCGCTCAATGCTGGCGCATGGCAGGTGCCGTCGCTGCCACAGCAGCCGGTCGAACAGGATGCACTGCTACACCCGCACGTTCCGTTGACGCACGCCCTGCCGGCGCCGCACGGGGCGCCGGCGCCGCAGCGGCAGTCGCCCTGCGCCGAGCAGTTGTCGGCGATCGCCGGGTCGCACACCTGACAGGCGGTGCCCGCGGCGCCGCAGGTCGCCAGCGCGCGCGTGGAGCAGGTCGGACCGGAGCAGCAGCCCGCGCAATTGCTGGCATTGCATCCACTGCACACGCCGCCGGCGCAGGTCCCACCGCTACAGTTCTGGCAGGCGCCGCCGCCGCTGCCGCAGCTGGTAGAGGTGTTGCCGACCAGACACGCGCCCCCGGCGCAGCAACCGTTGGGGCAAGAGGTTCCGTCGCACACGCACGCGCCCGCGACGCACCGTTGGCCGGCGGCGCACGCAGCCCCGGTCCCGCACCGGCACCCCATCCCCGCCACGCAGCTGTTGGCGGTGATTCCGCAGTTCAAGCAGGCCGCGCCGCCGGAGCCACAGGTCGCCAGCGACGAGGTCTGACAGACGCCACCCGCGCAACAACCACTGGGGCAAGAGGTCGCGTCGCACGTGCACGCGCCGTTCCGGCAATGCTGGCCAGGCGCGCAGGCCGCACCGGCGCCGCACGCGCAGGTCCCCGACGCCGTGCAGGCATCGCTGCGGATCTGGTCGCAGGCCGTGCACGCCTGGCCGGGGGCCGCGCATTGCACCAGCGAGCGGGCGACGCACGCGGCCCCGGCACAGCAGCCCGAGGGACAGGACGTGGCGTCACACACGCAGGTCCCCGATCGGCAGCGCTGACCGGCGCCGCAAGCCGCGCCGGTACCGCAAGCGCACGTGCCCGAAGGCGAGCAGCCATCGGCCCTGGTCACATCGCAGTTGACACACAGCGCGCCGGCGGCGCCGCAGCTGGAGACGCTGGAAGGGTTGCAAGTGGCGCCGGCGCAGCAGCCGTCCGGGCAACTGCTGCTGTTGCAACCGCTGCAGCGTCCGCCGGTGCAACTTTCTCCGGCCGGGCACGCTTCGCAGGCGTTGCCGCCCACCCCGCACGATGACGGTGTGATGCCGGGCAGACACACACCCGCGGCGCAGCATCCGTCGGGGCAAGAGGCGCCGTCGCAGACGCAGGTGCTGCCGATGCAGCGCTGGCCGGTCGCGCACACGGGGCCCACGCCACAGCGACAGTCTCCCGCCGACGAGCAATTGTCGGCATGCTCGTCACAGACGGAGCAGGTCGCGCCGCCCGCGCCGCACGAGCCCAGCGAACGGGTCGCGCAGGTCGTGCCCCGACAGCATCCGCTGGGGCAGGACACCGCATCACAGACGCACTGGCCACCCTGACAGCTCTGGCCACCCGCGCACGCCGGCCCTGACCCACACGTGCAGGCGCCGCTGGTGGCGCAGCCGTCGGCGCGGTTGCGATCGCACGCGCTGCAGATGGAGCCGGCGGCGCCGCAGGTGTCGAGCGACTGGTTGCTGCATACGTTGCCGAGACAGCAGCCGGCCGGGCAGGAGGCGGCGTCGCAGACGCACACGCCGTTCATGCAGCGCTGTCCAGCGGTGCACGGCGGACCGCCTCCGCAACGGCATGCGCCGGTCAGCGAGCAGCTGTCGGCCTTGCTGGTATCGCAGCCGATGCAGGCCGCGCCGGCCGCGCCGCAGGCCTGGACTGATCGGGGGTAGCAGGTCGAGCCTGAACAGCAGCCGTCGCAGCTCTGGGCGTTGCAGCTATTGCACACGCCCCCGACGCACGAGCCCGACGTGCACATCTGACAGGCCAGACCTCCGGTGCCGCAGGCACTCTCGACGTTGCCGGGCCGGCACGACGTCCCTTCGCAGCAGCCGTCGGGACAGGTGCTCGCGTCGCAGGTGGGCGGAGGTTCGGCCGGACCCAGGACCATGGCGACATCGACCAGCCGGCCGCTCTCGATGGCGACCTCCTGTTGCGCGCTGGCGACCATCTCGCCGCCCGCCAGCCCATCGACGCGCAGCACGATGGTCGTTCCCGCCAGCGACGGGCGCAACAGGATCGCCGCGGTCTCGGTGCCACTGCTGCTCAGCGGGCGCGCCGGATCCGGCAGGGTGCCCGGCGTGAACGCCGGCATCTGACCCCCGTCGCCGTTCACGCGGCCCGAGATGGAAAACGCGGTCAGCATCGCGGCCGGGTCGTAATGAACCGTGAGGTTGATACCAGTGACGCCGGTCGCGACGGTGTGCGTGCTCTTGCGACAACCCGGGGCCCACGCGCACAGCAGCGCACACCATGCGGCGGGAAGGCCGAACCGGAGCGCCTTCGCGCGCCGGCCCCAGCCGCGGTCCGAATCAGGCGAACGGTCGGAATTCGCGTCGAGCGAAGCGCAGCTTGCCGCGCGGCGCTCCACGCGGGGGGCTCGGGGGTCTCCGAGGGTTCCGAGCTCAATCGTGTGCGCCAGGTTGGTCATCGTGAATCAGGGACCGCGACGATCGAGCGTACCGGCAGTGCCCGACGGGGAATCCACCGTGGTGCCGCCGGACCTCCAGTAGAGGTAACCACCCGCGGCGCCCGCCACCACCCCGCCCACGATCGCCCACAACCACCAGCGCGGGCCCGACCGCGCCGTGGTCGCAGCGTCGCCTTCCTCCGGCCCGCCCACCAGCGCGGCGGAGGCTGGTGGGGCCGGCGCAGCCGCGGCGGGTGTGCCCAGAGGCGCGGCGACTGTCCGCGCCGGATCCGACAGCGGCGCCGACCCGACCGCGCCGGCTCCGGCCGCCGGGCGCACCGGGGCGATGGGCGCCTGCGCCTGGTTTTCCAGGGCCGCCCTGGATTCGGAGAGCAGGGCCTCCGCCAGCGCGCGGTTAGCCGGGTTCTTCTCCTCGCGCAGGTAGCCCTCGAAGAAGAAGATCGCGCGTTCGTAGTTCTTGAGGTTCTTGTGGCACTGCCCGATGTTGAACAGGAAAGCCGGCGCCGGAAAGAGCTCGTAGGCGCGCGAGTATCCGTCGAGAGCATCCTGGAAGTGGCCGACCTTGTACTGGACCTGCGCCTTGTCGAACTCGGCGCGCGCCTGCTGCTTGCCGCCGTCGGTCCGCGCGCGTCCTGGCGCCGCCAGGCTCACGCCCGCGACCACCAGCAACACCAAGCAGATCACGCGTCGGCGTCGCGCAGGGATTGCTCTCGACGGGGACTCAGGCCGGCTGTTCATTCGAACGGATTGAGGACGGCGCTGTGGTCCAGCGTGTTGAAGACCGGCGGGCGCGCGCCGGAGCCCGGCGCGGGCTCTCGGTTCCTGGCGACCGCCTTGCGCGCGGGCGGCGCGGGCAGCGCGGGCGGCGCGGGCGGCGCGGCCGAGGCGGTTTCCACCGGCCGCAAGGTGATGGCCAGGCGGGTGTCGCTACCCAGCGCCACCTGCCTGCGCTCGACGCGCCACCCGTCCTTGGAGAACTCGAAGGTCTGCGCCGCCGGCGAGGCGTCGAACAACGCCGAGAACGGCGTCGCTCCCAGCGGGCGCTCGTCGCCCACCCGCGAGACGATCGCGCCCGCCGGGAGGGTATCGAACGAGAGCCGCACCCGCACCTGCCGCGCGGGCCGCGCCGTGCCGGCGGCGGCAGCGCTGGTCGCCACCTTGGCGGAGGAAGGGGCCGGTTGGGCCCGTGCGCTGGCGAGCGAGGGCCCGTGCGCGCCGACCACTTGCACGACCGCCAGCCCGAGCATGATCGCGCTTGCGGCGCCTGCGGCACCCCACAGCCACCGCCGCGCGGGTACCGCGACCGGCGGCCGATCGGCCGGAGGCGTCATCACCGTGACCGAGAGCCGCCGGGCGATCGTTTCCAGGCGCTGCTCGACCTCCATCATGCTCTGCGGGCGATCTTGCGGGCGCTTCTTGAGACAGTCGAGGATCAGCTCCTCCAGCGCCGCCGGGACGCCGGCGCCGAAGCGCTGCAGCTTGCTCGGCCGGGGCGGCGCGGCCATGACGTGCTGGACCATGATCTCGCGCGCGCTCGGCGCGTCGAAGGGCCGCTGCCCGGTGACCATCTCGAACAGGATCACGCCGACCGAGTAGATGTCGGACCGGTGATCCGCCGGATCGCCCGATGCCTGCTCGGGCGACATGTACTCGGGCGTGCCGACGACGACGCCGGCGGTGGTCCTGACGTTGGTGACCCCGTCGAGCGCATCGTCCATCAGCTTGGCCACGCCGAAGTCCAGCAGCTTGACGAAGTCGCCGCGACCGTTGCGCTCGGTCAGGAAGATGTTGTCGGGCTTGAGGTCGCGGTGCACGATCCCGGCGTCGTGCGCGGCGCCCAGCCCGCGGCACACCTGGATGACGATACCCAGCGCGCGCCCGATGGGCAGCGCGCCCACTTGCTCCTCCAGCGTGCGCAGGTCGACGCCGCCGAGCAGTTCCATGATGTAGTAGCTGCGCCCGCGCGTGCTCTCGATGAAGTCACTGACCTCGATGATGTTCTCGTGGTTGATGCGGTTGACGGCGCGCGCCTCGGCGAAGAAGCGCCGCACCGCCTCGGTGTTGTGCGAGAACTCGGAGCGCAGCATCTTGAGCGCGACGCGACGGCCCAGCTTGATGTGCTCGGCGACGAACACGTTGCCCATGCCACCCTGACCGATCTGTTCGAGCAGGCGGTACGAGCCGACAACCTCGCCGGTCGCGTAAGAACGACTGCGATCAGCTTGCTCGCCCAGCGTGGCTCCGCAGCTGGGGCAGGCCTCAGCTTCGTCGTCACACTCGGCGCTGCACGAACAGAGCCGCATCTCGGATGATTCCTCGCGGGGATTCTACACGGGCCGAACCGCGCTTTGGACGCCGTTCGTCGGAGTTTGTGCAATATTTACCCGCCCATGCTCGACTCCAAATCCGCCCAGGCCGACTTTCTTGGAACCACCGCTGCCGGGACCGTCGCTGACACCGTTGCCGTGCTGGGCTGCGGAACCATGGGCGAGGCGATCGTCCGTGGTCTGCTGCGCTCGGGGTGCGTCAAGCCGGAACAGCTGTACGCCACCGACCGGCGCACGGAGGTGGTGCGCGGCTTGCGCGAAAAGCACGGGATCCGCACCACCGGCGACAACCTGGATGCCTGTCGCGCCGCCGGCGTGATCCTGGTGTGCGTCAAGCCGCACGAGGTTGCCGCCGCGCTGGACAGCGACGCGATGCGTGGCGCGCTGCGCGGCAAGCTGGTGATCAGCATCGCCGCCGGCATCCGACTGGATCAGCTGCGCGGGTGGCTGCCCGATAGCCATCTGATCCGCGCGATGCCCAACACCCCTTGCCTGATCGGCGAGGGCATGACCGTCATCGCCCGCGGCCCCGGCGTCAACGACAGCCATGCGGCCATCGCCAGCCAGATCTTCCGCGCCGTCGGCCGCTGCGTCGAGGCCGAGGACAAGGTCATGGACGCGGTCACCAGCCTGAACGGCAGCGGACCCGCGTTCGCGTACATGATCCTCGAGGCGCTGAGCGACGGCGGCGTGCGCATGGGGCTGCGCCGCGACGCCGCGATGGAGATCGCGGCGCAGATGGTGCAAGGCGCGGCGCGCATGGTCTTGCAGACCGGGATGCACCCGGCAGCGCTGAAAGATCAAGTGACCACCCCCGCCGGCTGCACGATCGCAGGTCTCCTGATCCTCGAGGACGGCCGCATGCGCTCGGTGGTCGCGCGCGCGGTCGAGGAGGCCGCTCTGGTCGCCAGCAAGCTCGGACAGAGCTAGGCGCCACCGTGTCCTACTTCGACGTGCTCCTCCGGCCCGAGGGGCTGGTCAGCCTGGTCAGCCTCACGGTGATGGAGATCGTTCTCGGCATCGACAACATCATCTTCATCGCGATCTTGTCGGACAAGGTCGGGCATGGCCAGGGCGCCAAGGTGCGGCGCCTGGGGCTGGGGCTGGCGCTGATCATGCGCATCGGCCTGCTGTTGACCCTGAGCTGGCTCATGGGTCTCACCGCGCCGCTTTTCAGCGTGCTCGGGCAGGCGTTCTCGGGACGCGACCTGGTGCTGCTGGCCGGCGGCCTGTTCCTGATGGCCAAGGCGACCCACGAGCTGTACGAAAAAGTCGAGGGCGGCGATGGCGACGGGGAAGCCGGAGAAGGAGACAAGCTCAGGGCTCCCTCGGCCGGGGCGCGCACCGCCAGCTTCGGCTCGACCCTGGCGCAGATCCTGGCGCTCGACATCGTCTTCTCGCTCGACTCCGTGATCACCGCGGTCGGCATGGTGCCGCACATCCCCATCATGATCACCGCGATGGTGCTGGCGGTGATCGTGATGCTGGTGTTCGCCGAAGCGGTCAGCGGCTTCATCAGCCGCCACCCGAGCATGAAGGTGCTGGCGCTGTCGTTCCTGCTGCTGATCGGCGTGCTGCTGGTCGCCGACTCGTTCGACAAGCACATCAACAAGGGCTACGTCTACTTCGCGATGGCGTTCTCGCTGGGCGTCGAGGTGATCAACCTGCGCGTGCGCAAGCTGGCGCGCCGGCGCAAGAAACCGGAAGGAGCGAACGCCGGAGCGAACGCCGGATCGAGCGCCGCGACCAGCTAGGCGATTGATCCAGCGCCGCCCCCGTGTTAACGGCGTCGCATGACAAACCACCACCTGGTCCGATTCGCAGCCTCATTGGCAGTCATCGCCGGCGGAGCGACGCTTGCTCCGCTTCCAGCGCGCGCCCAGGGCGGCGGCTTCGGCGCCCCCGGCCAGATCGTCATCCGGGGCGACTTCGAGGGCCACCTGCGCAACGGCTGGGAGCTCCGGCTGCACCCCGCGATCGACTATTTCATCGCCAACAATGTGTCGATCGGAGGGGTGGTCGGCCTGCAGTACAACTCCGGCCCGTCCACGACCACCGTCGAACTGGGCGTGCGCGCCGGCTACAACCTGGCCATCGTCAACCAGGTCACCTTCTGGCCGACGGCGGGCATCTTCTACTCGCACTTCTCGAACGACATGACCTCGGGCTCGTCGACCTTCCTCGAGATCTTCGCGCCTTTCCTCTATCACATCGTGCCGCACTTCTTCGTGGGCGCCGGACCGATCTTCGACCTGTCTCTGGACAACAACGGCAACGGGTACGGCCTGCAGACGGTGATCGGCGGCTGGTTCTAGAACACCGAACGCTTGAATGAGCCGTGCACCCGGTCAAGGGCCTCGGGCCTCGGGCCTCAGACTTCTGGAGCACTCTTCACCAGAGGTCCGAGGCCCGAAGCCAGAGGCCCCTCAATGTGCGGTGGTCTAGCTTTCAAACCGTTCGGTGTTCTAGCCCCGCCCTGGTTCCCGGGGTGCAACAAGATCACTCGCGCAGGCGCTCGGCCAGGCCGGAGCAGCGCATCGCGATCTCCGCGTTGCGCACGGCCATGCCCAGCGCCTTGCGCGAGCCGACCAGCACCACCAGCCGCTTGCCGCGCGTGACCGCGGTGTAAAGAAGGTTCCGCTGCAGCATCATGTAGTGCTGCGTGTGCACCGGAATGACCACGGCGGGGTACTCGGAGCCCTGCGACTTGTGCACAGTGGCCGCGTAGGCCAGCGTGAGCTGGTCGATCTCGTCGAGGCCATACTCGATGTCGCGGTCGTCGAAGCGCACGATCAGCTCCTGGCCGGCGTCGTCGACGCTGACCACGCGGCCGATGTCGCCGTTCCAGACCTCCTTGTCGTAGTCGTTGCGGATCTGCATCACCTTGTCGCCGGCACGGAAGGTGCGCGCGCCGCGGGTCAACGCGGGCGCGCCCGCGGTCAGCGTCTCTTGTAGTAGCAGGTTGATGTTGCCGGCGCCGAGATCGCCGCGGTGCATGGGCGACAGCACCTGGATCTCGTGCGGATCCAGGCCGTAGCGGCGCGGCAGGCGCACGGTGACCAGATCGCGGATCAACAGCGCCGCGCGCGCCGGATCGTCTTCCTCGATGAAGAAGAAGTCGCGCGTGTCGCTGGCGGCGCCCGCGCCCGCGCCCGAGCCCAGCTCGGGCATCTCACCCTCGTGGATGCGGTGGGCGTTGAGCACGATCAGGCTCTGCGCCGCCTGGCGAAAGATCTCGGTCAGTCGCACCACCGGCACCGCGCCCGATGCGATCACGTCGCGCAGCACGGTGCCCGGACCGACTGACGGCAACTGGTCGACGTCACCGACCAGGCACAGGCAGGCCGACGACGGCAGCGCCCCGAACAGGTCGGCGCACAGGCGTACGTCCAGCATCGACGCCTCGTCGACCACCAACAGGTCGACCTCCAGCGGGCGCGCCGCGTTGCGGCCGAAGCCGCCCTCGGCGGGCCGCCATTCCAGCAGGCGGTGCAGCGTCGACGCGGGGGCGCCGGTCGCCTCCGACAGTCGCTTGGCGGCGCGCCCGGTCGGCGCCGCCAGCCCCACGCGCAGACCCTTGCGGGACAGGATCGAGACCACGCCGCGCACAATGGTGGTCTTGCCGACACCCGGACCGCCGGTGATGACCAGCACCTTGCCGGTCAGCGCGCGGCGCACCGCCTCGGCCTGCTGGCCGGCCAGGCTGATGCCCGCTTCCTTCTCGTACCAGGCCAGCGCGCGCTCGGCGTCCAGGCGCACGCGCGGCGCCGGCGCCGCCAGCAGACGGCGCAACCCGGCGGCGGCGGCGACCTCGGCCCGATACAGGCTGGTCTCGTAGATCGCGTCGCCGGCGTCCAACCCGCGCGCCACGACCTTGCCGTCGATCGCCGCCTCGCCGGCACGCGCCAGGCGCACGATGGCGTCACCGGCCAGCGACTCGGTGACACCCAGCAGCGCCGCCGCCTCGCGCGTCAGCCGCTCGCGCGGCACGAACACATCGCCCTTGCCGGCGGCTTCCTCCAGCACGTGCCGCACGCCGGCGTCGATGCGCGCCGCCGACTCGCGTTCGATGCCCAGCGCAGCCGCCAGCTTGTCGGCCGACAGGAAGCCGATGCCCCAGACGTCGAAGGCCAGGCGATAAGGATTCTCGCGCACGCGCGCGATGGCCGACGCGCCGTAGCGGCGATAGATGCGCGCCGCGAAGGCTGGGGACACCCCGTATCCCTGCAGGAAGACCATTACCTTGCGCACCTCGCGCTGGCCGGCCCAGGCCTCGCGGATCGATCGCGCACGCGCCGGCCCGATGCCCGACACCTCGCTGATGCGGCCGGGGTCGCGGTCCAGCACCTCCAGCGTGGTGATGCCAAAGCGCTCGACGATGCGGCCCGCGAACTCCGGGCCGATCCCCTTGATCAGTCCCGAGCCCAGGTAGCGCCGGATGCCATCCAGCGTGGCCGGCGCGACCTCGGTATAGCTGGCGACGCGCAGCTGCGCGCCGAAGCGCACCGTGTTCTCGAACTTCCCGACGATGCGCAGCGACGCGCCGACCGGAATACCCGGCAGGCTGCCGACGATGGTCACCACCTGCCCACCGGTCTTGGGTTTCAGGCGGGCGACCGTGAAATCGCCGTCGCCTCCGGCGAAGACGATGCGCTCGACGGTCCCTTCGACGGTCTGCTCGCGGGCCTCGCCACCACCGCCATCGCCGCGGTCGCCGCGGTCGCCGTCGCCCTGGGCGCGGGCGCGCTCGAACAAGTCCACGCAATCACTGGACCACGAAGGGCGGCCGGCGGCAACGACCACTTGTTGACAGGCCGGCGCGCTGGCGAGCAGCGCACACGGCGTCCCCAGCATCGACGGTGAGCCCAATGCCAGTCGGATAAGGAAAAACGCCATGACGCCATGGACGCCATGGTCCGGATCTTCAAGAGATCCGGCTTGGCGTCTTGGCGTTTAACCAAACAGCGTTTGACGGTGAGCCCGAAGATTTCGGGATGAATGAGACGCCTCCGACGGTTGCCTGACCAGGACGCCGTGCTACCTTCGGCTGCAGTGTTCTGGAACCGGTTACTGGTCGTGGCTCTGCTCGGGGCGGCGGTGCTGCTCTTCCGCGGCAGCCGCAAATATTGTCCGGACATCCAAGACACCCGCGGCGACGTCGAATCCTCGAACCTGGACGACGACGGCACGCCCATCATCACTTCCGTCGCCGGGCCCGAGCCCTCTCTCCTCGAGGTCAGGCGTCTCCGTGGCGAGAGGCAAGATGCTCTCGCCGGTCATCTCTTCGTCTCCGAGATCTTCCGCCCTCCCATCGCTCCTCTCGCTCGCATCTAGAAGCCTGAAAATGCCAACGAGACCCGTGTCGAGCGTAGCGCGGCGTGCCGCGCGGAGCTCATCGCGGGAGGTTCGGAACCCTTTGAGGGTTCCGGGTAAACAGAGGAGCCGTTCATGTGCTGTGACCCGTTGCGGGCGTGGCGCGGAATCCTTCGCGTCCGCTCGCTGTCCATCCGTACCCTATCTGTATTCGTAGCGCTGTCGCCGCCGTTGTTGCTACGACCCGCCGCCGCCCGCGCGGCGAGCACGCCGGCGGCCAATCTGGCGGTCATCCAGACGGCCATCCCCACGAATGGGGAGGTGACCCTGGCACTGGACCAGGCGGTCCAGCGCGCGCGCGAGGTCAGCGCGCTGGTGCGGCGCGCGCGCGCCGAGTCCCAGCTGACGGCCGCGCGGCGGGTCGGCGCCGCCATCCGCCTGCCGGCCAACCCGGGCGTCGCCGTCGCGGTCGGGCCGCAGCGCGACGATTCGGCCGGCGCGGCCGCGCGACGCGGCCTGGGCTACCGGCTGCACGTCGAGCAGGCCGTCGAGATCGGCGGCCAGCGCGGCGCGCGCCTGGACGAGGTCGAGCGGGCGGTCGACGCCGCCGACGCGCGCGAGCGCTTGGCCGAGATCGAGTCCGGCGCGCGCGCCCGCGCCGGCTACGTCGCGGCGCTGCTGGGTACGGCGCTGGTGCAGTCGACCACCGAACGCGAGACGCTGGCGGCGCGCATGGAGAATTCGGTGCGCGCGCGCGTCGAAGCCGGCGCCGCCTCCGAGATCGAGCTACGGCTGGCCGAGGTCGAGCGCGGACGCATGCACCGCGAGCGCGTCGACGCGCAGCGCATGGCCGGCGAGGCGCTGGCCGAGCTGCGCGCGCTGCTGGCGCTGCCGCCCGCGGCCGAGGTCAAGTTGACCACGCCGCTGGCGGCGCCCACCGTCAGGTTGCCGCCGCTGGACCAGGCCATCGCGCTGGCGCTGGATCGGCGCGCCGACCTGGCGGCGGTGCTGGCCAGCGCGGCCACGGTCGACGCGCAGATCGTGCGCTTGCGACGCGAGGCGCTGCCCGTGCCGGTGTTGTTCCTCGACGTCGAGCGCGACCTGCCGGGGCAGGTCTTCGTCGGCGGCGGTCTGGGCGTGGCGCTGCCGGTGTGGCGGCGCAACCAGGGCGAGCTGGCGGTCGCGCGCGCCGAACGCGCGCGCGCCGACGATGAGCACGAGGTGGTGGCGCGCCAGATCGCGCTGGAGGTCGACCGCGGCTACCGCGAAGTGCGCGCGCGCGAGGAGCAGGCGCGCATCCTGGAGACCGAGGTGGTGCCCGCGGCGGAGCGCGCCCGAGATCTGCTGACCCAGGGCTGGCAGGCCGGGAAGTTCGATCTCTTCCGGGTCATCCAGGTGGCGCGCGAGGCGGGTGAGGCGCGCCGTCATCAGATCGAGGCGCTGGGCAGCCTCTGGCAGGCGACGATCGAGCTCGATCGCGCCACGGGGGCGCCATGATCACCTTGCAGCGCAAGCGCCTGCTGATCGGACTGACCAGCGCGGCGGCGCTGGCGCTGGCCGCGGGGTTCGTCATCCACGGCGGCACCTCGGCCGACGTCGAGCCGCGCCCGGCGGCGACCGCCGGCGCGACCGAGAGCGCCGGCTCGGACCCCAGCAACTCGGAGGCGACCCGCGCGCTCGCGCTGCCCGCGAGCGCCGGCGCCAAGAATCCGGTGCTCACCACCCAGGCCGCGCTGGTGCGCCTGGCGCGCGACATCCAGGTCATCGGCACGGTGGCGCCCGACCAGGATCACTTCGCGGTCGTGGGGCCGCTGGTCTCGGGCCGCGTCGCCAAGCTCAACGCCGGCGTCGGCGACCGCCTGCGGCGCGGGCAGATCATCGCCGAGATCGAGAGCGCCGAGGTCGGCGAGGCGCGCGCCGCGCTGATCTCCGCCAAGGCGCGCCACGCCGCCGCCGAGACCAACCTGCGCCGCGAGACCGACCTCGCCGAGCGGCGCATCTCGTCGTCGCGCGAGCGCGAGCTGGCGGAGGCGCAGTGGGTCACCGACAAGGCCGGCGTGCGCGCCGCCGCCGAACGCCTGCGCGCCATCGGCCTGTCGAACGACGACATCGAGGCGATCGACAAGAAAGACCTGGGCGGGCGGGTGCCGGTGCGTTCGCCCCTCGAGGGGACCGTGATCGAACGGACCATCACCCTCGGCCAGGCGGTCGAGCGCGCCACCGACGCGTTCAAGATCGCCGACCTGACCCACCTGTGGGTCAACCTGGATCTCTACGAAAAGGATCTGGCGCGCGTGCGCGTCGGGCAAGAGGTCGAGGTGCGCGCCGAGGCCTTCCCTGGCGAGGTCTTTCGCGGTCGCGTCGCCTACGTCGTGCCGGTGATCGACGAGGCCACGCGCACGGCCAAGGTGCGCCTGGAGTTCGAGAATCGACAGGGCCAGCTGTCGCTGGGTCAGCTGGTCACCGCGCGTATCGTCGGCGACGGCCACCGCGGCGCGCCCGAGGTGCTGGCCGTGCCGCGCAACGCGGTCGAGCGGGTCGAGGGACGCCCGGTGGTATTCGTCGCGCGCGACAAGGACGCCTTCCAGCAGCGCACCGTCGAGCTGGGCGCGTCCGGCGGTGACCTGGTGGAGATCCGCGCCGGGCTCGCCGCGGGCGAGCTGGTTGCCGTCGACGGCGCTTTCTTGCTGAAGAGCGAGCTCCTGCGATGAAGCTGGAGTCGCTGGTCGACTTCTCGGTCCGCCGCCGCGGCATTGTGCTGTGCGTCTGGGGGGCAATCTTGTTGATGGCCTTCATCGCCATCGGCAAGCTGTCGATCGACGCGGTGCCCGACGTCACCAACACCCAGGTGTCGGTGTTGACCAGCGCGCCCGGGCTGTCGCCGGTCGAGGTCGAGAAGTACCTGACCTTC
The DNA here is from genome assembly GCA_035696125.1 of Polyangia bacterium. Classification (GTDB taxonomy): domain Bacteria; phylum Myxococcota_A; class Polyangia; order Fen-1088; family Fen-1088; genus DASRQZ01. Next base: position 22,274 of record DASRQZ010000007.1, on the reverse strand, counting down.
CCGGTCGAGACCGCGATGAACGGCATCCCCGGCGTCAGCGAGATCCGCTCGGTGAGTCGCACGGCGGTGTCGGCGGTGACCGTGATCTTCCAGGACGGCACCGACACCTGGTTCGCGCGCCAGATGGTCAGCGAGCGGCTCAAGCTGGCCGAAAATGACATCCCGCCCGGCTACGGCCGGCCCGAGCTGGGACCGGTGTCGACGGGTCTGGGCGAGATCTACGAGTTCTACCTCACCTCGAAGACCCACACGCCCATGGAGCTGCGCACGTTGCTCGACTGGGAGGTCGCGTTCAAGCTGCGCGCCGTGCCCGGCGTGGTGGAGGTGAACGGTATGGGCGGCGAGGTCAAGCAGTACCAGGTCGTGGTCGACGCCAAGCGCCTGGCCGCCTACCGGCTGGCGGTGGGCGACATCCAGCACATCCTGCAGCGTAACAACGCCTCGATCGGCGGCGGCTACATCGAGAAGAACCGCGAGTCGTTCGTGATCCGCGGCGACGCCCAGTACCAGACGCTGGACGACATCGAGAACACGGTCATCGCCGCCGATCAAGACGGCACGCCGGTGCTGATCAAGAACGTCGCGCAGGTGAGGATCGGGCCGGCGCTGCGCTTCGGCGCGGTCACCAAGCACGGCGAGGGCGAGATCGTCGCCGGCACGGTCATGATGCTGACCGGCGCGAACTCCCGTGAGGTGGTCACGGCGGTCAAGGAACGCCTCACCCAGATCCAGGCCGAGCTGCCCGAAGGGGTCGAGATCCGCTCCTATTACGACCGCGCCGAGTTCATCAACCGCATGCTGCGCACAGTGGCGATCAACCTGGGCGAGGGTGCGGGCCTGGTGGTGCTGATCTTGTTCCTGACGCTGGGCACGCTGCGCGGGTCGCTGATCGCGGCGCTGGCCATCCCGCTGTCGATGGCGATCGCGGTCATCGGCATGGTGCGGCTGGGCGTGACCGGGAATCTCATGTCGCTGGGCGCGATCGACTTCGGCCTGCTGGTCGACGGCGCCATCGTCATGCTGGAAGCGGCGCTGCTGCAGCTGGCGCTGCGCCGGCCGCCCGAGATCGAACGCGCCGAGGTCATCGCGCAGGCCATGCGACAGGTGGCGCGGCCGGTCGCCTTCGCGCTCGGCATCATCCTGCTGGTGTACCTGCCGCTGATGGCGCTGGAAGGGGTCGAGGGGCGCATGTTCCAGCCCATGGCGATCACCGTCGCGCTGGCGCTGGCGGGCGCGCTCGCCTTCTCGCTGACCGCGTTCCCGGCGCTGGCCAGCTACGTGCTGAAGGCACCCAAGCACCCGCACGTCGAAGGCGCGGGCGTGTTCGGCCGGCTACAGCGGGTGTACGCGCGCGCGCTCAAGCAGGTGCTGGCGTGGCCGCGGGTCGCGCTGGGGGTGGCGGCGCTGGCGCTGGTGGCGGCCATCGGGCTCGGCCGCACGCTGGGCGCCGAGTTCGTGCCGCGCCTCGACGAGGGCGAGCTGTCGCTGGACGTCAAGCGGCTGCCCTCGGTGTCGATCACAGAGGCGCAGCGCCTGGGCGTTCAGGTCGAGGAGGTCCTGGCGCGCTTCCCCGAGGTGCGCTCGGTGGTGACCCGCACTGGACGCGCCGAGGTGGCCACCGATCCGGTCGGTCCCGACGAGACCGAGGTGATGGTCAAGCTGCGGCCGCGCGAAGATTGGCAAACGGCCGCCGACCTGGACACCCTGGGCGAGATCATCAAGACCGCCGTCGAACGCGAGGTGCCGGCGACCTTCATCTCGGTGTCGCAGCCCATCGAGGACCGGGTCAACCAGTTGCTGGCGGGGTCGCGCGCCGACGTGGTGATCAAGGTCTTCGGTAATGACCTGGCGACGCTGAAGCGCACCGCCGACGAGATCGGCCGCGTCGTGCGCGACGTGCCCGGGCGCGGCGACTGGCGCGTGCAGCGGGTCCTGGGCCTGCCGCTGCTGGAAATAACGCCCGACCGCCCGCGCATGGCCCGCTACGGCGTCAGCGCCGACAGCGTGCTGGAGGTGGTCGAGGCGTCGCGCGTGGGGCGCTTCGCCGGCAAGATCTTCGAGAAATCGCAACGCTTCGACCTGATGTTGCTGCTGCCGCCGGCGACGCTGACCCCCGAGGCGTTCGGCGAGTTGCTGGTCGGATCGTCTACCGGCAAGCTGGTGCCGCTGGCGTCGGTGGCGTCGGTGCACGAGATCGAGGGCCCGGCGGTCATCAACCGCGAGTCGCTGCAGCGCCGCGTGCTGGTCGAGGTCAACGTGCGCGGGCGCGACCTGGTCGGATTCATCCAGGAGGCGCAGGCCAAGGTCGCCGCGCAGGTGAAGGTGCCGGAGGGCGTGACCGTGAAATGGGGCGGCCAGTTCGAGAACTTCACCCGCGCCAGCAAGCGCCTGGGGCTGGTGGTCCCGGTCGCGCTGGGGCTGATCTTCGGCATGCTGTTCCTGATGTTCGGCGATCTGCGGCTGGCCATCGCCGTGTTCGCGGGTGCGCCGTTCGCGCTCATCGGCGGCGTGCTGGCGCTTTACCTGCGCGGGCTGCCCTTCTCGATCCCGGCCGCCGTCGGCTTCATCGCCGTGGCCGGCGTCGCGGTGTTGAACGGCGTGGTCATGGCCAGCGAGGCGTCGCGCCGTCTGTCGAGCGGTGGCAATGACGGCATGGGGGCGATCGCCGCCAGCGCGGTCTCGGTGCTGCGCCCCGTGCTGACCACGGCGCTGGTGGCCGCCGTCGGATTCATCCCCATGGCCATCTCGACCCACGCCGGCGCCGAAGTGCAGCGCCCGCTGGCCACGGTGGTGATCGGCGGCATCTTCTCGTCGACGCTGCTCGGCCTGGCGGTCATGCCGGTGCTGCTCTGGCTGCTGGCGGGCCGGCGCGGCAACGACGAGGACGGCGCCGCGGCCTGAGCGGCGCGGGCCTCGCGTCTCGCCCCCCTAGTGCGGTCCGGCGCCCGCCATCACCTCGGCCTCTATGGCGGCCGCCGGCTCCAGGGGGTAGCTGTACGGGGGCGTGAAGACCCCGGTGCCCTTGTTGGCGCTCATGGTGGCGCCGTTGAGGTAGAGATTGTTGCGCGACAGCGCGACCGTGGCGGCGTTCGAGTAGTTCACCGTGTCCACGGAATCGATCACGTTGTCGAACACGTTGTTCTCGACCAGCACGTTGGAGCTCACCGCCGCGGCCACGCAATAGTGGTTGCCCATGGCGTTCCACAGGTTGTTGAAGAGGTGGTTCTGTCCGAAGCGGATGCGCGGCTGGCGCTCGACGACGTGATCGGCCCACCAGTCGTGGTGCCAGGTGACGCGGAGGTGGCCGGCGTCACCGGTCGCGCCGTCGTCGCCCCCTACCAGGTTCGAGAAGTGGTGAACCTCGCCGGTGTACCCGGCGACCCGGTTGGCCGAGTAGTGGAACTTGGTCCACGACACGGTGACGCAGTCGCTGGCGTTGGTGATGTCCATGTTGCCGTCCGACCCATCCGAGACGTCGAGGTGGTCGACCCAGATGTGGTGGGCGCCGTGGTTGATGGTGACCGCGTCGGCGCCGTCCTGGCAGTCGCCGTTCGACGGCACGTCGGCGCAGTTGCGGCCGACCACGGCAAAGTTCTTCAGGATCACGTTGGCCGAACCATCGACGTCGACGTGCCCGCTGATGGCGGCGCCCGCGCTGCCGATGATGGTCTTGTTCGACCCGACGGTCAGGCTGCCGCTCAGGTTGCCCGAGAACTGGATCACGCGCGCCTCGGCGCCGGCTGCCGCGGAGTTGAGCGCGCTCAGCGAGGTGACCACCATGGGAGCACCCGTACCGCCGCCGGTGGTGGTCGAGACCCCTCCGATGGCGCAGCCGGAAGCCGCCCAGCCAATGAGCTGGTCAGCACCGACGGCACCGCCGCCGCCAGTCGGCGCGCCGCCGGTGCCGGCGCCGCCCACCCCGGCCCCGCCGGCGCCCTGCACGCCGCCGCTACCTCTGCCCGCGCTACCGCCGGCCCCGCCCCCGGTGGCCCCGGCACGTCCGGTCGTGCCGCCCGTGGCGCGGACGCCGCCGCCGCCCGTGGTCATTCCACCTACCCCGGTCCCCGCCGTCCCGTCGCCGCCGCCTGTCCCCGACGCGCCACCACCGCCGTTGTTGTCGACGCCGCCGTTACAGGCCGCCAGCACCAGGCCGAAGGCACTCGACAAGCCAAGGTACTTCCACGGACATAGGGTCATGCGGCGGTCTCCCAGCTTCAGCTCAGATTGATTGATTCGCAGCGCTCCGATGAGGGAACCGGGGTCTTCGTCAACAGTGTCCGCAGCCGCCCCCGGCGCTTCGATGATACCCGCTCGAGGCCGCCGCGGACGCCTATCGGCCGCGCCGAGCCCCCACGGCAAAGGCAGCTTCGCTCGCCACGCTGGGGGGTGGTCCAGGTGCTAAAGTGACCGCCACGCCATGCCGCCGCCCCCCGGCCTATCTCCCCCCGGCCTATCCATAGAAGTCGAGAATCCCTCCGACGGGGGTTTCTGGTACTGGCTGGGCAAGTTCTACGCCTTCGGCGCCCTCTCCGTCGCTGGGCTGCTGATGATGGCGGGGATCTCGACCTATCTCTACTTTGCCCGCACCCTGCCCAACCTGCCCGACCTGGCGACCTACCACCAGACCGCGGCGACCACCACCATGGTGCGCGCCTGGGACGGCACGCCGCTGGCCGAGCTGGCCAACCAGCGACGCGAGATCCTGCCCTTCGACCGTTTTCCGCCCGCGTTGATCAAGGCCTTCATCGCGGCCGAGGATCGTCGCTTCTTCGAGCACGGCGGCCTCGACTACCGCGGCATCGCGCGCGCGCTGGGCGCCAACCTGCGCGCCGGCGAGGTGGCGCAAGGCGGCTCGACGATCACCCAGCAGGTCGCGAAGTCGTTCCTGTCGACGGAGCGGACCTTCGAGCGCAAGGCGCGCGAGGCGATCCTGGCGCGCCGGCTGGAGCAGCGCTACAGCAAGCGCGACATCCTGACCCTGTACCTGAACCAGATCTTCCTCGGCCATGGCGTCTACGGCGTGGCCGCCGCCGCGCGCCGCTACTTCGACAAGTCAATCGACGAGATCGACCTGGGCGAGATGGCGATGCTGGCCGGCCTGGCGCGTGCCCCGTCGCGCTTCTCGCCGCTGACCAGCATCGAACGCGCGCGTGCGCGCCGCGACCAGGTGCTGTCGGCGATGGTGGCGGCCGGCTACCTCGGCGAAGCGGAGGCGCTGCCCTGGCGCGCGCGGCCGGTGGTTGTGCGCGAGCGGCCCGACTTCTTCCGCAACATCTCGCCGCACTTCGCCGAGCACGTACGACGCGACATCGCCGCCCGTTACGGCGAGAAGACGCTGTGGGAGGGCGGTCTCGAGATCGAGACCACGCTGGTGCCCTGGATCGATGTCGCCGGGCAGGAGAACGTCGACTTCTCGTTGCGCAAGCTGGACAAGCGCCAGGGCTGGCGCGGGCCGGTCGCGCGCCTGCGCGGCCGCGCCGCCGCCGAGTTCATCCGGCGCGGCGAGGTCCGCTACGGCCCGGACGCCCCGGCCGAGGGCCGACTCTACCTGGGCATCGTCGAATCCACGTCGAAGACCGGGGCGCGCGTACGCGTCGGCAAGGGCACATACACGCTGCCGACGCAGGGGATGGACTGGGCCTTCCCGTTCAGCTTCAGCAACTTCGCCAACGCCCGCGCGCTGACCTCGACCGTCGGCGTGCTCAATCCCGGAGATGTGATCTGGGTGAAGAACGCTCACCGCTCCAAGCTGAAACGCTGGTCCGACTGGACCTATGACCAGAAGAGCGAGGTCCAGTGGCTGCCGGCCTACGACGAGAAGACCACGCCGGGCGCGGCCGAGAAGGCGGCCAGGACCGTGGAGCTGACGCTGGAGCAGACACCGAGGGTCGAGGCGGCGATCTTCAGCTACGACCATAGCAACGGCTACGTCGTCGCCATGGTCGGGGGTGAGGACTACGACCGATCCCAGTTCAACCGCGTGGTGCAGGCCTGCCGCCAGCCGGGGTCGTCGTACAAGCCGATGTACTACTCCCTGGCCCTCGATCGTGGCTATGGCTTCCAGTCGCTGCTCAACGACGTGCCGCGCGCGGAGGTCGATCCGGTGACCGGCGAGATCTGGACGCCGACCAACCTCAACAACACCGTCGAGTACCAGGTCTCGCTGGAGTACGCGCTCATCTGGTCCAAGAACGTCCCCTCGGTGCAGCTGTTCAAGCTGGTCGGCGGGCACGAGGTCGAGGCCTGGGCGCGCCGGCTCGGCATCACCACCAAGATCATCCCCGATCAGGCGCTGGCGCTGGGCGCCTCCTGTACCCACGCCGACGAGCTGACGCGCGCCTTCTCCGCCTTCGCGCGCAACGGCGTCAAGGTCGATCCGATCTACATCCGGCGGGTGCGCGACCGCAACGGCCTGGTGCTGGAGGACCATTCGTCGATCGGGGATCCCCAGGGATCGCCCGAGGATCGGCTCGACCGGGTGGTCTCGATCGCGGCGCGCCGGCCCAAGCCGGTGATCTCGCCGCGCACCGCCTGGCTCACCTCGACGCTGCTGCGTCACGTGGTCACGCGCGGCCACGCCCCGGCCATCCGCGCCACCGGGATCCCGGCCGCCGGCAAGACCGGCACGTCGAGCGCGACGATGGACGTGTGGTTCGTAGGCTACACCTCGCGCTGGATGACCACGACCTGGATGGGCGACGACCTGCGCAAGCGCCCGCTGGGCCAGAAGGACGCGGCGTTCATGCTCACCGTGCCGATGTTCGCGCGCTACATGATGGAAGTGACCGCGGGACAGCCGCTGCAGGACATCCCCTGGGAACGTCCGGCCGGCGTCAAACCAAACGACACCGGCGGGCGGCTGCGCACGACGCTGGACGAGATCCTGGCCGACACCCAGACCCCGCCGCCGCGCCCGGCGGTCGCACCGCCGCCAGGAGGCACGCCGGCGCCGCGACCACCGGCAGGAGCCGCGCCGCCGACCACGGCGGGCAAGAAACCGGCGCCCTCAGCGGCGGCGTCGCGCGCCGCCGCCGCGCCTGCGCGCTGAACCAGTGCAGGTCGGCGCGCCTGCGCTCACGCCCGTCGCCGCCGCCCGACGCCGGCGGTCAGGCCTTGGGCGTCTCGAGGACCTCGCGGATGGAAACCAGCAGCCCCGCGGTGTCGATCGGTTTGGTGAAAGTGCGGGCGAACCCGAGATCGGCGGCGCCCCGTCCAGGGCCCGCGGCGCTGATGACGATCACCGGGATATCGGCGAACGCGGGCAGCGCCAGCTGCGTCGAGCGAAAGGTCAGCCCATCCATGTGCGGCATCATGATGTCCAGCAGGACCAGCGCCGGTCGGGGCGGCTGAAGGAGACGGCGCAGTCCCTCGACGCCGTTGGCGGCGCACTCGACCTGATAACCTTCGTCGTACAGCATCTCGGTGAGCGCGCCACGCAGGATGAAGTCGTCCTCGACGAGGAGCAGCAGCGGCAACGTCGACGTGGTTTTCGGACGAGGCTGGCGTTCGGAGAGCCGTGTAGCTTTCGGCGCCATCGGAAAAATTTCAGCTGTCGCTTGCGAGGAGAGCATCTCTTGTACAACAACATATCCGTCCTCGAGCCGCGTCAAGGGCTAGCGTATTTTTCCTCAGAAGACGGTTCCAGGATGTGGGCAGGATGTTCCGGCGTGCACCCGATTTGCGGGACGCCACCTTGACCGCACGGCGCTGAGCCCAACCATGAAGGCATGGCGCAAAGAGTTCCGACTGCGGTGGCCCGCAAACAGTTCGCTCGTATCGTCGACAAGGGCTCGCGCGGGCAGCGAATCAAGCTCACTCGATACAACAAGACCCAGGCCGTGATCATCTCGAAGGAGGACCTGTCGCGGCTCGAGGAGTGTGAACGGACGCCGCCTCACGCGGTGCGTTCGGCCAGCCGTCGGCGCTGAAAGCTCACAGCGCCAGCTTGCTGAGCTGGAGCTCGACCGGAACGGAGCGAATCCGCGCGCGCAATGATTCCTCCTCGCGTTCGTTGACGCGCCTGGCAGCCTCGTATCCCGCATAGACACCGCCCGAGTAGAAGGCGAGGCTGATCCCGCCGGCGAACACCGAGAGCGCGTACTCTTGCCGGTATATCGCGAAGGCGGTCGTGCCAATGAGGAATCCGTTCAGGAGAAAGCTACCCAGTCCGGCCAGCACGCGGCCCGCGTAGACCTGACCCAGACCGGGCACCAACCCCAGAGCCGCCGCCAGACCCGGGCTCTTGTGCGGCAGGCGCGGCCGCTCGTCGAGCAAGCGGCTGAGCTCGGCGCAGGCGGGGTCGCGCGCTGCGCAGGCAGCCGCCTCGCGCGCGTCGAACGACAGCGGCCCTTCGGCGGCCCGGGCCAGCAGATCGAGGCGACCGAGCCCGGACAGGCCGCTCTCGGCGACGCGGCGCCGGATCTCGGGCGAGCCGCCCAGCAGATACGCCACCTCGACGTGCAGGCGCGAGCCCGCGCCCGCGGGCAACAGTGAGGCGTACGAGCGCCCCATGCGTGTGACCCAGTCGTCGACCAGGTCAAGCTCGCCGTGGCGCAGGTACGCGCCCAGGATCAGGCGCGCGCACTCCAGGCCCTGCGGCGTTCCGCGCGCCTCCAGCTCACGCTGCCGCAGAACGGTGACGGCGCGAAAGTCATCGCCGCTGTCGCGCAGCTCGCGCACCAGGGCGTCGTCGCGGCAGGCTGCCGCGGATCGCGCCACGCCGAGCTGCAGCGCGCAGCCCGCCAGCGCGGCCCACACCGCCCGACGCGCGCGCGCCGCCTTGCGCCCGTTCAAGGCTCACCGGGGATCCAGCGCTCCACCGGATCCAGAAATATGAAATCCCCGTCGGAGGCCAGCGCTCTTGGCAGCCAGCCCCCCTGATCGCCGTGCTCCATCTGCGCGCGCGCCAGGCCGATCAGCAACCCGCGCCAGAAACCAAAGCGCCGCGCCGCCTGTGCCGCGAACAGGCTGCAGGTCGGCTGCAAGCGGCAGCCGCGATGCGAATCGGTCGCGCTCAGCAGCCGGTAAAGGGAGTAAGCCGCGGCGAAATCGGCGAAGCCGATGGCCAGGCGCGCCCGGCTGGTGGCGGCGCGCGCGGCGTGGCCACTGAGGCCCGCGGGCGCGGGCGCGACGCCGACCGGCGGCGGCGGCCAAACGACGGGAGGCGATCGGCAGACCGCGTGGCCGGCGCCCGCCATCAGCAGACAACGCCCACCCAGCGGCAGCGGCTGCGCCACCGCCGGCGCGCACGCGGCGGCGATCGCCCCCCCGACGACCACCGCGATCAAGAGCCGTCGCGCGCGCACGACGCGGATCAATGCGGGGCGGGCGCCGGGGCGGCAGAGCCCGGCGCGGGAGGTGGATAAGCCGGCGGCGGTCCCGGCGGTATGCCGGGCGGACCGATGCCGGGCGGCGGCGCCCAGGGATCGGCGGGCGGCGCGCTGGGAATCGGCGGGTACCCACCCGGGTAGCCGACCGGCTGCATGGTGATGTACACCGCACCCGGCGTGAGCCGCCAGATGGCGCCGGTGACGAGGTCGATGGCCCAGCAAACCAGGCTCAGGAGATTGAGCGCCGCTACCGGATTGAACTCACGGAACACCGCGCCCGTGGTGTCGCGGTAGCCCTCGCGCTGCAGGGTGATCGTGTAGTCGTGCTCGGTCTTCAACAACAGCGCGACCGGTGTGACTCCCGAGTAGGCGCCGTTGACCATCACGCGAGCCCCGGGCGGCTGCGAGGACACCGTCAGCTGCTGGGTGTTCCCCGTGAACATCGTCGCGCAGCCGCTGGTCGACAGCGCGATCAGGGCCGCGATCCGCATCACGAGCTTGTGGGGCATCAATCCTCCCGACGCTCGATACACTCCGCGCCAGGGCGGTGTCAATTCACCGGGCTCACAGTGGTGCTCGAACGACGCGCAACACCGGTCGGCTTTCCCGTCGGCGTCAGCTTCGGCGTCGGCGTGGGCGAGCCGAACGGGACAAGGAGCCGGAATCGCCCAGGCTGGCGCCGACGGTGAGAAGGCGGGGAAGAACGAGGAGGTCATGTCTACGGCGTCGCGACCGGCTCGGCGCCCAGCAAGCGCGCCGCCAGCTGCAGCAGGCGCAGGGTCTCGGCCTCGGTCGCGGTCTGACGCAGGTGGATCTGGGACTGGTTGCGCTCCAGCTCCGCGCGCGCGACCAGCGCGCCGAAGCCGGTCAGGAGCACGTACGGATTGGTCTTGAGCCGCTGGTGCAGGGCCGGCCACTCCGCCTCCCAGCGGCGCGCCTGCGCCTCATCTGCCATCTCCGCCTTCACGTCGACAAACGGGCTCGGCTCGGTCCCGATCGCCGCGGTCAGCACCTTGGGCACGGGCAAGCCCAGGATCGTCGCTGCCCGGGACAGGCTGCGCGCGCTGAAGATATCGATCGCGCTCAGCAGGGCGACCGCGTCGGGCGGCATGATGCCGTTCTCGGCGTCGAGCCGCCGTAACAGCGCGCCCCACTGCGGCTCGGGTCCGGAGCCGGACCCGCCGGCATCCGCGGCCGCCGCCCTGGCTGCCGCAGCCGCCTCGGCACTGCCCGCGCGGGCTTCGCCGACCGCGTCGCCGCCAGCGCCGGCATCCCGCACAGGGGGAGCGGGACGCGGCTTCATGCTGGCCAGCAGCAGCGAGCGATAGCTGGGCGGCGTCACCACCACCAGGCCAGGCGCAGGCAGGACGATCAGTCGTTCGTCGCGCGAGATCGCTCGCGGGGTGCCCGGCGGCGGCGGCGCGCCCGCGGGCGCGCGCGCATGGCGCTCGGCGAACGGCCGCCGGCCCTCGGTCCGCCAGGTGAGCACGCGGCCGGTCACCTTGGCGCCGCGCTCCAGGGCGGCACGCAGCTCGGTGTCTTTGAGCCGGTGCTGGGCGGCGAGAAAAGTTACCGTGTAGTCCAGCGGGTTGGGCGTTGCGATCAACAGCGCGTCGAACGTCTGGAAAAGGTCGAGCCCGGTCCCTTCCAACAGGTCCCGCCGATCCGGGAGCCGGCCCAGCAGCGCGTCCAGCGCCGGCACGTAGCTGGTCCCGCGCAGGCGATCCAGCCTCAGCAGCACCGTGACCCGCGACCCCTCGGGTCCATACTGCCGCAGGCTGGTTGCTTTCGACGCCCCCTCGTCGAGCGCGGCCTCCTCGGCAGCGCTGGCGGGACCGTCGAGGGTCGTGCCCATCAGCACGCCCTCGCTGGCGGGCGGCTGCGGTGCGCGCCGGCGCGGCGGCGACCGGGGCAGGGTCGCAGGGTGTTCGGCGACACTGGGCGGCGGCCCCAGCGGCAGATCGTGGACCTCATCCAGGCGCATGCCGGAGATCTCGACATCGATTCGCCCATTGAATGTCAGCCCGTTCACAAACAACCAGCCGACGATGCCGCCGACCACCGCCACGTGCGCTGCGATCGACAGCGCAACGGCGATCCACCAGCGCTGCAGCATCCTCCCTTCAGGGTAACGCAAAAAGGCTATCCCCTCGCGTTTCGCCGGGCGGCGCCGTTCGCAACCGTTGACACCTCACGACGGCACTCGATAGGTTGGTCTCCCTCCCTGGGGCCTCGGGCCTCGGGCCTCAGGCCTCTCCGGCCTCAGGCGTCAGACTTCGGACTTCGGGGGCGTCGGACCTGATGGCGGGCGACTGCAAGCCGGCTACAGCCGTGAGATCAGGGCTCTGCAGGCACTCGCAACTTCTCTCAACTTACCCGAGGCCCGAAGCCCGAGGCCCGAGGCCCAAGGGCCCTTACCGAACGGCATTGGACTCAAGACAGGAGGCCCTGGCCGGCGGCCCCAGCACGGGCTGCATCGACAACGCCAACGTCACCCTGACGCCGAGCCAGGGATGCCGGCGGGTGCCGCCGGCGGCGGCGCGTAGCGCGCCGCCATGACCCGCGCGTCGGGGGCCTGCGCGACCGTCAGCACCACGCCGTCGCGCGGCAGCTCCTGGGTCAGGCCGACCAGCGACGCCGACAGGAAGGTCCCTGACAGGCGCGCCATCGCGGCGACGTCGTTGGTGGCGTCGGCGGCGATGAGCCGCCCACCCGGGCGCAGGCTGGGGACCAGCGCTTCGATCCAGCGGGCGGCGGCCACGGCGTCGAGGCCGGAGGCGTTCTCGACCACCATGGTACCGACCGAGCGCGGGCGCAGCGGCACCTCGGCGCCGCCGACTGCGATCTCGCAGGCGCGCCCCGCTTTGTGGGCGCGCCTGCGCGCGCGCTTGACCGCGGCGTGGTCGTCGGTGGCGACCAGCATCACCACACGCAGCTCGGCGGACAGGGTCACGCCCAGCCACAGCGGGCCCAGCACCACCACCGGCTCACCCGCGCTCCCCTTGGCCCAGCGCAGGATCGCGTCCAGCGAGGCGGTGCTGCCCAGCGCGCCGGAAAGGAAGGGACCCCGCAGTGGCATGAGCGCCGAAGTTAACACGGCGGGGCCTCGCGCGACGCGCGTGCGGCGTCCTTCAAGCGACCCATCATCTAGACTTCACCTGCACATGACGTGGTGCCTGGCGCTCAGCTCCGACGACCCGACCGCGACGCCTGCCGGCGCCGTCGGCGGCAAGGCGCGGTCACTCCTGCGCCTCGCCGAGGCGGGCCTGGCCGTTCCGCCCGCGTTCGTCGTGACGGATACCTTGTACCGCCACCTGCGCGCCGCCGGGCCGCCACTCCCCGTGGCGTTGCGAACCGGCGTCGATCTCGACGCGCTCGAGCGGGCGTGCGCCGCGCTGCTGGCCGCGCCTTGGCCGCCGGGGTTCTCGGAGGAGATCGTCCAGCACCTCGCGCGGCTGGCCCCGGCGGACGACCATGCGCGCTTCTCGGTTCGCTCCTCGTTCGCGCGCGAGGATGACGCCCTGGCGCTGGGCGCGGGCGTGTACGAATCGATGGTGGGGGTCGAACGCGACCAGGTCCCCGCCGCGATCCGGCGGGTGCTGGCCTCGGCGCTGGCGCCGGGCGCGGTGGCGTACGCGCAGGCGCACGGCGAAACCCCCGACGGGCAAGCGCCTGCCGTGCTGATTCATCGCATGATCGATGGCCGCGCGGCGGGCAGCGCGGCGCTGGACCCGACGGGCGGCGCGCCGGCCGCGATCGAAGTCACGACCGGCGCGCTCGGCGCAGGCGCGCGCGCCGAGATCGAGCGCGCGCTGTGCGACCTGGCCGCACGCCACGGAGCGATCGAGGTCGAATGGGTCGAGAGCGCGGCGCGGCTGGTCTTCCTGCAGCTGCGTCGCTATCTGGCGTCTCCGCCCGCGCGCGGCTGGGCGGCAGCCGGCGCGCTCGCCGGCGCCGACTGGCGCTGGGACGCCGCCCACAATCCGCTGCCACTGTCGCCGGCGCAGGCGGGGCTGGTCGAGCTGGTCGACCGGAGCTGTCGCATCGGCCTGCGCCAGCGTGTCGCAGGTGGTTACCTCTTTTACGCGTCCGGCGGGCCCGAGCCACCCGAGACCATCGACCCCGGGGCGATCGCGACCGCGCTGGCCGCGCTGGCCGCCGATCTCGACCGGCGTCTGGCCACGCTGGGTGCGGAGCCCGCGCTGGAGGAGGCGCTGGCGCTGTTCGTCGAGGTCTACCAGCGCCTGTACGGCGTCATCCAGCCGGCGGCCCGGCGCGCCACCCGGGCGTTGGAGGATTTCCTGCGCGCGCACGCCGGCGAGCTCGGCGACCAGGTCCCTGACACTGCCGCGCTGCTCGCCGGCGTCCCCTCGATCGCCCAGGAGCGACAGCGTCTCGCCGAAGGCATCGCGATCGCGGCGCCAGGCGCGGCCCGCGACGCCGCGCTGGCCGGCTATCTCGATCGCTTCGGTGACGAGGCGCCGATCTGGGACGTTGCCGTGCCCACCTATCGCGAGGATCCCACGCGCCTGCAATCGCTGGTCGGCGTACCGGCGCGCACCGCCGCGGCGCCGCCCAGCGCGCGCACGCAGGACCAGATCGCGGCCCGGCTGTCAGGCCCGGCGCGCCAGGCCTTTGCGGCGCTGGTCGACGGCGCCCGCCGCGCGCGCGCGGTCGGCGAGGATGACGATTGGGTCTACGCCCGCGCCCAGGCCGCGGTGCGCCGCGCGTTGCTGGCGTCGGGCGCGCAGCTGTGCCGGCGCGACCTGCTCGCCGCAGCCGACGACATCTTCTGGCTGGCGCTGGAGCGGGTGCGGGCGCTGGCCGCGTCACCCGCGCCCGAGGACGGCGCCGGGCTGAGGAACCAGGTTGCGGCCGCGCGCGCCGCCCACGACCGGGCGGTGCGGGATCCGCCCGCGGCCGAGCATCCCGCTGGCGCCGCTGCACGCGGCCACTACCCCGGCGATCCGAACGGCCCGGTGATCCAGGGCCAGCGCGCCTCCGCCGGCCGGGTCATCGGCCGGGCCTTCGTGCACCGGTCGGCGCTGCCCAGCGCGGGCGCGACCGCGTCCGGCGCCGCGCCGACGCCCGCGTCGATCGTCGTGGCGACCACCTTGCTGCCGACCGAGCTGCCGCTGTTGCCGGCCGCGGGCCTGGTGATGGAAAGCGGCGGTGCGCTGGGCCACGTGGCAGCGCAGGCGCGTGAGCGCGGAATCCCCGCGCTGGTCGGCGCGCGCGGCGCGACCACGACGATCGCCGACGGCGATCTCCTGCTGCTCGACGCCGACGCCGGCTGCGTGGTGCGGCTCGGCTGATCTGAATTACAGGCTCAGCGTCGCTCGGGCTCGTTGTCGTCGGACAGGTACTCGAGGATGACCTCGTCGAGACTCTTGTCGCTGACCAGGTCGGAGAACGCCTTGTCGGACGCGGCGCCGCGGCCACGAGCGGACCCGGCGGCCGCTGGTGCTGCGGCGGTGCCCGCCGCGTGCTGCGGCGGCGACACGGCGCTGGTCTCGCCCACGACAGCGGCCGGACGAATCTTGGGCGCCCGCGGCTCGCTGGTGACCGACGCCATCTCGCCGGTGCCGGGCGACGACGCCCCGATGACCACGTTGCGCTGTACGACGACGCCGTCGGCCGAAGAACCAAAGACCATGGGCGACCGCTTCATCGGCTTGACCATGATGACCGGCCGGGGCGTGGTCTTGGCCTGCGCGGGGACGGCCTGGCCGCGTCGAGGACCGGAGTCGATGCTGCCGCCCACCACGCCGGTGACCTGGATGACCGGCGGCGCGAGCCGTGGCGCCGGCACCGGCAGGGTCCCGGTCTCGGGCGCCGGATCGGGCACGCCCGCATTCGCGGTCCCGGCCGGGGCCGGGGCAACGATCACCGCCGCGGCGCGCGGCGGCTCGGAGAATGCCTCCTGGCCGCGCGCGGCGAAGAAGGCGGTGACGCGCTCGTCGTGGACACCGTGCATCAACTCCTTGATCATCGCCTTGTGCAGCTGCTGCATCTGCACCTTGACCAGGTCCTCGTGCGCCTCGGCGTCGTACTGCAGCTTCTTCGACGACAGGATCGTCCCCTCGAAGAACAGGTGCGTGAAGACGTGGGGGTTGACCGGTCCCGAGTCCTCGCTCTGCACGTGGAACAGGCGCCCGCGGTATCGCAGGTTGTGGTTGTACCCGACGACCGGGCTGCGCTGGTGCTTCGTCATCGAAGCGCTCGAAGACATTATATCTGCATATCGTCAGGCGCCCCGAGAAACCTTTGGCCAGAGGGGTTTGCGCGGCTAGAATCGCGGCCCAAGCATGAGCACCAACCGGCGCGCCACCGTCGAGCGCAAGACCAGCGAGACCCAGATCCGGCTCACAATCGCGCTGGATGGCTCCGGTGTGCGCAAGGTCGCGACACCGGTCCCTTTCTTCAACCACATGCTGGAAGCCTTCGCCAAGCACGGCCTCTTCGACCTGGAGGTCGACGCCAGCGGCGACGTGGAGGTCGACGCCCACCATACGGTCGAGGACGTGGGCATCTGCCTCGGCCAGGCCTTCCGGCAAGCGCTGGGCGATCGCAGCGGCATCAGCCGCTACGGTGACGCGTTGATGCCCATGGATGAGACGCTGGTCTCGGCGGCGGTCGACTTCGGCGGGCGCGCGGCCTTCGTCTACCGGGCCGACGCCATCAAGGGCAAGTGGATCGGCACCTTCGACGCCGAGCTCGCGCGCGAGTTCTTCGGCGGCTTCGTCGCGTCGGCACTGTGCAACCTGCACCTCGAGGTCCGTTACGGCGAGAACGCTCATCACATCGTCGAGGCGCTGTTCAAGGCCTTCGCGCGCGCCAGCCGCGCCGCGGTCCAGCTCGACCCCCGGGTGACCGGCGTGCCATCGACCAAGGGGACGCTCACCTCGTGAGCGCGCGCCGGCCATGAGCCCGGCGGTCGCGGTCGCGCGGCCGCGGGTCGCCATCGCCGACACCGGCACCGGCAACCTGCGCAGCGTCGAGAAGGCGCTGTGCGCAGCGGGCGCCGACGCCTTCGTGACCGCCGACGCCGACGCCATCGCGCGCGCCGACAAGGTCGTCGTGCCGGGGCAGGGCGCTTTCGGCGGCTGCATGGCGGGGCTGACCCGCGCCGGCGGCGCGCTGGAGCAGGCGGTGCGCGGCGCGCTGGCCGCTGGTCGCCCCTATCTGGGCATCTGCCTCGGGCTGCAGGTCTTGTTCGAGGGCAGCGACGAGGACCCGAGCTGCCGTGGGCTGGGCCTCTTCCCCGGTCGGGTGCGCCGCCTGCCGGCCGCGCCCGGCCTCAAGATCCCGCACATGGGATGGAATGCCACGCGGCGTGGCCCGGCGGCGCGCACCCCGGCGCTCGCGCCGATTCCAGAGGGGACGTTCTTCTACTTCGTGCACAGCTACTACGCCGACCCGGCGCGGCCCGAAGACGTCGCGCTCGCCTCCGACCACGGCGCCGCGTTCTGCGCCGCGGTCGCGCGCGACAACATCTTCGCGTGCCAGTTCCACCCCGAAAAGAGCCAGGCCGCCGGGCTGGCTCTCTTGCGCGCCTTCGTCTGGGACAGCGTGAAACCGACAGCGTAGACTGCGCCGCGATGCTGGTATTTCCCGCGATCGATCTGCTGGGCGGCAACGCCGTGCGGCTGGAGCAAGGGCGCCGCGAGAGCGCCAAGATCTACTCGCACACGCCCTGGGAGGTCGCGCAGCGCTGGTCGGGCATCGGTGTCTCGCGCCTGCATGTCGTCGACCTCGACGCAGCCTTCACCCGCGGCGGACCGGCCGCCAGCCACAACCACGCCACCATCCAGAAGATCGTCGCCGCCACCAGCATGGAGGTCGAGGTCGGTGGCGGCGTGCGCACGATCGAGGACTGCGAACGGCTGTTCGATCTGGGCGTGCGCTACGTGGTCACCGGCACCGCGGCCATCAAGAGCCCGTCCCTGGTCGAGGAGGCCTGCCGCCGCTGGCCGCAGCGCATCGTGGTCGCCGTCGACGCGCGCGGCGGCAAGGTCTCGGTCGAAGGTTGGACCGAGGACACGGTCTTCGACGCCGGGGAGATCGGCGCGCGGGTGGCGCGCGCCGGCGCGGGCGCGGTGCTGTACACCGACATCGGCCGCGACGGCATGCGCACGGGACCCAACCTGGACGCGACCGCGCGGCTGGCGCGCCTGCTGGCGCCGTGCGCGGTCATCGCCTCGGGGGGCGTGTCCCGCATCGAAGACCTCGACGCGCTGGCCGGCACCGGTGCCAGCGCCGTGGTGATCGGCAAGGCGTTCTACGAAGGGGCCTTCACCGTGGAGCAGGCGCTGGCACGCGCGGCGAATGCCACGGCGGCGGCGCAGGAGGAGTGAGGGAGCTGATGCTGTGCAAGCGGGTCATCCCCTGCCTCGACGTCGACGCCGGCCGGGTCAAGAAGGGCGTGCGTTTCAAGGAGCTGCGCGACGCCGGCGATCCGGTGGCGGTCGCCGCCGCCTACGACGCCCAGGGCGCCGACGAGGTCTGCTTCCTCGACATCACCGCCTCGTCGGACGGACGGGCCACGACCCTCGACATGGTGCGCGCGACGGCCGAGCGGGTGTTCCTGCCGCTCACCGTGGGCGGTGGCGTTCGCTCGGTCGACGACGTGCGCGCGCTGTTGCTGGCGGGCGCCGACAAGGTCGGCATCAACACCGCGGCGGTGGCCGACCCGGATCTGGTGCGGCGCGCCGCCGACGCGTTCGGCAACCAGGCCATCGTGGTGGCGGTCGACGCGCGCCGCGACCCGACCCAGCCCGAGCGCTGGGAGGTGTTCACCCACGGCGGGCGCAAGCCGACCGGCATCGACGCCGTCGCCTGGTGCGCGCGCATGGCCGAGGCCGGCGCGGGCGAGATCCTGCTCACCAGCATGGACCGCGACGGCACCCGCGACGGGTTCGACATCGAGCTCACCCGCGCGGTGGCCGACCGGGTGTCGGTGCCGGTGATCGCCTCGGGCGGCGTCGGCACGCTGGAGCATCTGTACCAGGGCATCGCCGCCGGACACGCCGAGGCGGTGCTGGCGGCGTCGATCTTCCACTTCGGTGAGCACACCGTGGGCGCTGCGCACGAATACTTGCGCGCGCGCGGGATCCCGGTGAGACAAGGGTGGCATGGCCCCGCCGCCTGAAGCCCTGCCAATCGAGACCCTGCTGGGCGCGATCAAGCTCGACGCGCAGGGTCTCATCCCGGTCATCGCCCAGGAGGCCGACACCGGCATGGTGCGCATGTTCGCCTGGGCCAACCGCGAGGCGCTGGCTGCGACGGCCGCCACCGGGTTCGCGCACTTCTACAGCCGTTCGCGCGGCGCGCTCTGGAAGAAGGGCGAGAGCTCTGGCCACACCCTGGCCGTGCGGGAGATCCGTCTCGACTGCGACGGCGACGTCGTGCTCTATCGCGTGGATCCCGAGGGGCCGTCGTGCCACACCGGCGCCGCGTCGTGCTTCTTTCGAGCGGCCGGGCCCGACGGCGTCCTCGCCACCGATGACGGTCCGCCTGATCCACCGGCGCTGATTGTGAGCCGCGTGGCGGACATCATCGCGCGCCGCAAGCGCGAGCGGCCGGAGAAGTCCTACGTGGTCTCGCTGCTCGACGCCGGCCTCGACAAGGTGAACGGCAAGATCCTCGAGGAGGCGCGCGAGCTGGTGGAAGCCCTGCCCGCGGGCGACCCGGCCCACAGCGCGCACGAGGCCGCCGATCTGCTGTTCCACATGCTGGTCGGCCTGGAGGCGGCGGGCGTTCCCGCCGGCGCCGTCTTCACCGAGCTGCGCCGCCGCTTCGGCACCTCCGGCATCGACGAGAAGGCTGCCCGCCGCAAGTGAGGTGACCCTGGCCATGGCCCCGTCCGCCGTCAGCGAGCCGAAGTCACCCGGAAGCGCGGCCCAGCGGGTCCGCCAGGTGCTGGGTCCGCGCGGCCTGGTCGCCGGGGCGTTGCCTGGCTACGAGGCGCGGCCCGGCCAGCTGGCCATGGCCGAGCGCATCGCCGAGGCGATCGAGCGCGACGACCGGTTGTTCGTCGAGGCCGGCACCGGCACCGGCAAGACGCTGGCCTACCTGGTGCCGGCGCTGCTGTCTGGGCGCAAGGTGGTGGTCAGCACCGGCACCAAGACCCTGCAAGATCAGATCGCGCGCATCGACCTGCCGCGCCTGCGCCAGATCCTGCCGCAACCGTTCCAGTGGACGGTGATGAAGGGGCTCAGCAACTACCTGTGCTTGCGCCGCCTGGAGGAGCACACGCGACAAATGACATTGACCTGGGACCCTGGGAGGGTCCCAGACCCCCCGCGAGGGGGCCCGTCGAGCGGAGCTCGACAGTCCCCACGCGATCTGGTCGCCAACCCGGAGCTGGAGCGCATCGTGGCGTGGGCGCGGCGGACCGAGACCGGCGACCGCGCCGACCTGGCCGAGCTGGCCGACGACTCGCCGCTGTGGCGCGAGATCTCGGCCACGACCGAGACCCGGATCGGCTCGCGCTGCCCGCACTTCGAGCAGTGCTTCGTGACCGGCATGCGCCGGCGCGCGCTGCAGGCGCAGCTGGTGATCGCCAACCACCACCTGTTCTTCGCCGACCTGGCGCTGCGCGCCGCCTGGCCCGAGGCGCAAGTGCTGCCGCCTTACGAGGTGGTGATCTTCGACGAGGCCCACCAGATCGAGGAGATCGCCACCGAGTTCTTCGGCATGCACGTATCGACTCAGCGGGTGTTCGCGCTCGGGCGCGACGTCGCGCGCGCGTACGGGCTCGACGGCGGGCGCGCGCAGTCGGCGTCGGGGCGCCTGCTGGCCGGCGCCGCCGCGCTCGGCGATGCGGTGCGCGACCACTTGCCGCTGCCCCGGCCTGGCGCCGACGAGGTGCGCGTCCCCGTCCCCGACGACCTGTGGTCGGGCGCGCGCCTGCGCCGCTACCACGAGCTGGACGGTGTGCTCGACGAGGTGGCGACCTGGCTGTCCTCCGACAGCGACACCGTGCGCGAGGCACGCAACGGACCCGAGCTGGCGGGCCTGGGCCGGCGCGCGGCGGCGCTGCGCTACGAGCTGGGCGCGCTGGTCGACCGCGGGAGCACCGGCATGGTGCGCTGGGTAGCGGCCACGCCGCGCAACATGAGTCTGCACGCCTCGCCGATCGAGGTCGGCCCCGCGCTGGGGCGCGCGTTCGACTCGATGCCGGGCCCGGTGGTGTTCACCTCGGCCACGCTGACCGTCGCCGGGTCGTTCGACTACGTGCGCGCGCGCTTCGGGCTGGCCGACGCCGCGTCGGAGGCGCGTTACCCCTCACCCTTCCGCTACCACGAGCAGGCGCTGCTGTACCTGGCCACCGACCTACCCGAGCCCAACGACGCGCGCTTTCCGCCGGCGGCGGCGGTGCGCGCCGCCGAGCTGTGCGCGATCACCGGCGGGCGCGCGTTGCTGCTGTTCACCAGCTTCCGCAACCTGCGCGTCGCCGAGGCCTACCTGCGCGCCCAGCCCTCATCGTTCCCACTGCTGGTGCAGGGCGAGCGCCCGCGCCACCACTTGCTGGCGGCGCTGCGCGAGCGGGTCGGCTCGGTGCTGCTGGCCACCCAGAGCTTCTGGGAGGGGGTCGACGTCCCCGGCGAGGCGCTGTCGCTGGTGGTGATCGACCGCATCCCCTTCGCCGTACCCGACGACCCGCTCACCGCGGCGCGCATCGAGCGCATCCGCACGCAGGGCGGCGATCCGTTCGGCAGCTTCCAGCTACCGCGCGCGGCGCTGGCGCTCAAGCAGGGCTTCGGGCGCCTGATCCGCAGCCGCGCCGACACCGGCATCGTCGCCATCCTCGACGGCCGGCTCGCGCGCCGGCACTATGGCGCCACCTTGCTCGGCAGCCTGCCCACCGACTGCCCGCGCACCGAATCGCTCGACGACGTCGCCGCCTTCTGGAAACGGCGGCGGTCGGACCTGACCGCATGCTGACCGCCGCCATCCTGTGCGCCGCCTCCTATCTCGTCGGGTCGATCCCGACCGGGCTGCTGGTCGCGCGCGCGCGTGGCGTCGACCTGCGCAGCGTCGGCAGCGGCAACATCGGCGCCACCAATGTCGCGCGCGCGCTCGGGCGCGGGTGGGCCATCGCCGTGCTGGTCGGCGACGCGCTCAAGGGTTTCCTGCCGGTCTTCATCGGGCGCCACTTCCTGCCGCAGCTGTCGCCGGAGGTGGTGGCGCTGGCCGGCCTGGCCGCCATCGTCGGCCACATGTTCACCATCTTCCTGCGCGGCCGCGGCGGCAAGGGCGTGGCGACCTCGCTGGGCGTCGCGCTGGCCATCTCACCGCCCGCGGCGCTGTGCGGTTTCGGACTCTACCTCCTGGCCTACCTGACCCTGCGCATCTCGTCGGTGGGCTCGCTGCTGGGGATGTGGTCCTTTCCGATCTTCGGGTGGCTGCTGGGCGGCGTGGCGCGCCCCTATCTGTGGCTGTCGATCGGCACCGCCGCGCTGGTGACGGTCCGCCACCGCGCCAACATCGCGCGGTTGATGAAGGGCGAGGAGAAGCGGGCGTAGGTCCAATGCTGGTCGGATTGGGATAAACGCCAAGACGCCAAGACGCCAAGGTCCGGAGCCTCAAAAATCCGGATCGTTGGCGTCTCTGGCGTCTTGGCGTTTTGACCAACCGGGATTGGGACGGGTCGGCAAGCAGGTTTCTGCTCACCGTCTTCGGGTTCGGCCTACGGCAAGACCGCCCTCAGCACCAGCGTCAGCAGAAACCCCAGCACCACGCCCGATGAGGCCGTCCCCTCGTGGCCGTGGCTGTGCGATTCGGGGATGATCTCGTTCGAGGTGATGTAGATCAGCGTGCCGCCCGCGAGCGCCAGGATCAGCGGCAGGCTGCGGGTGGTCAGCTCGGCGGTCCACAGGCCGAGCAGGGTCGCCGCCGGGATGGCCAGGCCGGTGAGGGCCACGACCAGTAGCCCGCGCA
>DASRQZ010000006.1:0-27667 GCA_035696125.1 Polyangia bacterium | reverse complement strand
TTTTTTTTGGCAGCCCGCCCCTGAGCGCCCGCCGGCTCAGTGCGGCTTGCCGGCCGGTCCGTGCGGGTCGGCGCCCGCGCCGGACATGCCGGCGTTCGCGCCCGACTTGGGCAGGATCTCCAGCAACTCGACGTCGAAGATCAAGGTGGCGCCGCCCGGGATCGTCGGCGGCCGACCGCCGTCGCCGTAGGCCAGCTCCGACGGGCAAGTCAGGATGGCCTTCTCGCCGACCTTCATCTTCTGCACGCCCTCGGTCCAGCACTTGATGACGCCGCTCAGCGGGAAGGTCGCCGGCTCCTTGCGCTTGACCGAGCTGTCGAACACCGTCCCATCGGTGAGCGTGCCGTGGTAGTGCACCTTGACCTGATCGGACGCGTCCGGGCTCGCGCCCGTTCCCGGCTTGGTGGTGCGGATCACCATGCCCGACGGCAGCTTCACCGCGCCTGGCTCGCGCGCCGCGTTCTCGATCGTGGTCTTGGCGCGCGCCTTCTCGGTGACGGCGGCCGTGGCCGATCGACTGCGGGCCAGCGCGTCCAGCTTGGGTCCGTAGGTCTCGACCTCCACCGCCGGCTTCTTCTTGTTGATCGAGTCGCTAAGCCCAGCCTTGACCAGCTCCAGCTCCTCGGGCGTGAGGTTGAAGACGCCGATGTTGCGGCCCAGCATCAGACCGAGCGCGTACACCGTCTTCTGCTCTTCGGTCTTGGGCTCGGGCGTGGCGCCCACACGGGAGCAACCCACGGTCAGGGACAGCGAGCCCGCCAGGCAGCAGGCCATCAAGGCGGAGAGAGCACGAGCCTGAGCGAGAGCAAGAGCAAGAGGACGCGAGCTTTGTTTCATGGTGGGCACCCTGTAACACACCCCCGCCCGTGAGACCAGCGCGCCGGTCCGGGCCGAGTTCCCGTGCCGGACCGGTTTCGGTATGATGCGCCCGCATTCCCCTGCCATTCGACGACCAGCTGGCTTCGCTGCTCGACGCCGCCAAGACGGTGCCGGAGGGCCCCGCGCGGCGCGAGCTCTTGCGCCGGCGCTGCGCCGGTGACCCTGCGCTGCGCGCGCGCGTCGAGGAGCTCCTGTCGGCGGAGACGCTGCCGGGTGCAGCAGCGGGCGCGGGCGGCCAGGGCGACGCGCCGCTGGCCGCAGCGGCGCGCATCGGTCGCTACGCGATCCTGAACCGCATCGGCGAGGGTGGCATGGGCTTCGTGTACGCCGCCTACGATGAACGCCTCGACCGCCGGGTGGCGGTCAAGCTGCTGCGCCAGCGCCCCGACGCCGACGCGCGCGCCCGCCTGCTGCGCGAAGCGCAGGCGCTGGCCCAGATCGCCCATCCCAACGTGGTCGCGGTCCACGACGCGGGCGAGACCGAGGACGGTCACGTGTTCATCGCCATGGAGCTGGTCGAAGGACAGAACCTGCGCTCCTGGGCGCGCCAGCGCTCCTGGCGCCAGGTGGTGCAGGCCTATGCCGATGCGGGACGCGCGCTGGCGCGCATGCACGCGCGCGGATTGGTGCACCGGGACTTCAAGCCGGAGAACGTGATGGTCGATGCCGATGGCCGCGCGCGCGTCGCCGACTTCGGGCTGGCGGCGCGCGCCGACCGCGGCGCGGGTGATCCCGGCGATGTCCCGGGCGCGGCCGGCGTGTCCCCCGGGCCCGACGAGCCACGCGGCCTGCTGGTCCACACCATCACCCGCAGCGGCACTCTGATGGGGACGCCGGGATACATCGCGCCCGAGGTGCACGAGGGGCAGTACGCCACCCCGGCCAGCGACCAGTACGCATTCTGCGTCTCGTTGCACGAGGCAATCTACGGCCGCCATCCCGACGCCCGGCCGTTGACCGGCAGCTCGACGCCCGAGGCGCAGCCCGGCGCAAAGCAGGCGGCGATGGCCGCCGCGACCGCGCAGCTCCCGCCGGCATCGTTCGACGCACCACCCGCCGAGCTGCTGGCGCTGTTGCAGCGTGGCCTTGAACCAGATGCCGGCGCGCGCCATCCGTCGATGGAAGCGATGGTCGCCGACCTGGATCGGCTGAGTGGGCGGGCGCGCGAGTCGGACTCCCACGCCGCGCGGCGGGCGCGCCTGGTGATCCTGGGCTTGATCCTGCTCCTGTCGGTCGGCGTCGCGACCTTGATCATCGGACGCGGGCCCGGCCGTACCGTCAGCAACGCGCGCGAGGCCTTCTTCTTCGCGCTCGCTCCGTCAGCGATCGTCCTCACCGGCCTCATCGCCACCCGCCGGGCGCTGGGCCGCTCCCAGCTCAACCGGCACTTCCGGGCCATCGTCGCCTTGACCGTGCTCGCCTTTCTCGGGCACCGCGCGCTGGCCATGCGATGGGGCACCTCGGTCGAGAGCATTCTGGCCGGCGACGGATACCTGCTGGCGGTGATCGTGGCCGTGGCCGCGGTGGTGCTGGAACGCTGGATGGCCCTGATGGCGGCCATCCTGCTGGCCGGCGCGGTCGCCGCCACCCTGTGGCCGGCGCGCTCCGAGCTGGCCTTCGGATTGGCGACCTTCATCAGCGTCGCCTTCGCCGCCTTCCACTGGAAGCCTAGCCGCCGGCGGTGAAACGCCAGGACGCCAGGGACGCCAGGGTCCGGAATCTCAAAGGATCCGGACATGGCGTCCTGCCGTCTTGGCGTTAACCATCCCTAGGGCATCGGAGCGGGGGCGGCCACGGCGCGCGCTGGCGCCGACGGATCCGAGTGGCTGGCGAGCCACAGCTCGATGTCGGCCAGCTCGCGCTGGGTGGCGGGCGTGGGAGGGCTGGCGCGGAACTCGCTGCGCGCGCGCTCGACCATCGCCAGGCCGCGTGTTCGGTCCTCGCCCGATCCCCACAGCGCGCGGCCCAGCGTGAAGTGAACCTCGCCGATCCGGGCCGCGTTGACCTCCCTGGCCTCGCGGATGTGCACGGCACGCTCGAGGACGGGCAGCGCCTCCCGGAACTGGCCCAGGCCGACGTAGCTCGAGCCCAGCGCCGCCAGCGGATAGGCGACGTACACGCTCTCCGCATCGGTCTCGCGCTCCAGCACCGCCAGCGCGTGGCGCGCCGGCTCCAGCGCCTCGTCGAAGCGGCCCAGACGGTTGAGCAGCTCGGCGTGGTTGGCCAGCGGAATGGCGACCTTGGGATGATCGCGGCCCAACGTCTCCTGCATGATGCCCACGGCGCGCTCGAGATAGGAGGCGGCGCGCACGGTCTCGCCCAGCTCGTCGAGGTAAATGGCGGCGTTGACCAGCGAGATCCCCACGTCGGGATCATCAGTCCCGAGGGCGCGCTCCTTGGCTTCGATCGCGCGGTGCTGGTCGTCGACGGCGTCGCGCAGGCGCCCCTGGGCGGCGCGCATGGCGCCGCGATTGTTGAAGAGCCAGCCGCGGATCAGTTCGTGCCCGCCCATGCGGGCGAGGACGGTCTCGGCGTGTCGGCTCCAGATCTCGGCGATGCCGAAGCGCGACAGACCGTAACCGGTGCTGAAGATCAGGCCAACGGCCGACTGCGCCGCGATCTCATCGTGGCGGCATAGCTCGGCAGCCCACACCGCGTCTTCCAGGGTCCGGGTTCCCGCCTCGAAGTCTGAGACGTCGACGCGCATGAAGCCGGACAAGAACAACACCTCGGCGGTCAGCGGGGCGTAGCCGATGCGGCGGGCGTCCGCCTCCAGCGGGGCGACCATCTTGATTCCGTCCAGGACCCGACCGACGCGCGCCAGCGCGCGTACCTCGGACAGGCGCCCGCGCAGCTCATCGACGGTGGCGCGGGTGACCGGATCATCGGGCGGGCGCACGATGGCTCGCAACAGATTTATGTCAGAGCAGCGCTCCAGCGTGCCGAGCGCGTGGGCCGCGTTGACCGCGTTCTCGATGGTGTCCGGTGTGGTGTGCCGCAGCTGGCGGCACAGCGCCCGCAGATCGCGCAGCGCCTCAGCCAGCGCCGCCATGCGCAGATCCAGGACCTCGGTCGACTGTTCGCCGCGCAGGTGGGTGGCCTCGCAGGCCTCGACGTAGATCTCGCTCCAGCGTCGCACGAAGCGATCCAGGATCCGGCTCATCGCCTCGAAGGCCGTGGCGGCGTAGGACTTGCCCGTGGCCAGGAACGCGCGCCGGATCTCGGCCTTGGTCTCGCTCTCGACCGGACGGTCGGCCTCGGGAGCCTCCCAGGTGCCGTTCAGCTTCTCGGCTGCTCCCTCGGCGAAACGCCGCATCCCGGCCAGGGCCGCCTCGGAGCGCAGCTCGCCCAGCAGGGCCCCCATGGAGGAGAAGCGCGCTGCAGGCTCGGTGCTCATTCCACGCAGCAGCGCCGTGCGGATGCGGCGCGGCACCCGGCTGCCGTTGGGCTCCGCCTTGACCTGGCCCGTTAGCACATTCGCGGTCAGCTCCAGGGTGTTGCCGCCGGTGAAGGGTCGCTCGCCGTACAGCGCTTCGTACAGCGCGACGCAGAAGCTGAACTGGTCGGTGCGCGCGTCGGTGGCCCCGCCGCGGAACTGCTCGGGCGACATGTACGCCGGCGTCCCCATCACCGTCCCGGCCTTGGTGAGGTTCAAGGCCAGGGAATCGGAGACCCCGCCCGCGGAGGGCTCGACCGGCCCCTGGATGATGAAGGTGGCCAGCGGATCGATGTTCAGCTCCAGACGCGAGGGCAGCCCGGGTGGCAACCGCTTCTCGATCTCACTCTTCTCTCGATCGATCGCCAGGCGAACCAGACCGAAATCCATGACGCGCGCCTGACCGTCGGCGCCAACCATCACGTTCTCGGGCTTGAAGTCGCGGTGTACCAGCTCCTTCTCGTGCGCCGCCGCCAGCCCGCGGCCCGCGCCGGTGAAGACCTCCAGGATCTCCGCGACCGTGCGCGGCTGGCACTGCAGCCAGTAGCCCAGGGTGTGGCCGGAGATGAACTCCATGGCGATGAACACCCGTCCATCGAAGGTGCCGACGTCGTAGACCACCACCACATTGGGGTGCGACACCTTCGCAATCGCCTGCGCCTCCCTGATGAGGCGCGCGCGCGCCTCGTCCGCGGTGTCCTCGCCGCCGCGCGAACGCAGCAGCTTGATGGCGATCTTGCGATCCAGCTCGGGATCGTGCGCCGCGTAAACCTCGCCCATGGCGCCTCGCCCGACCAGGCCCAGCACGATGAAGCGATCGACCGCGGTGCCGCGTGCCAGCGACCCATCGAGCGACGGTTCCTTATCTGAGGTCGTAACAGGGCACACGGCGAGGTGACTAGCCCATCGGCAGTCGCCACCAGGTTGTTAAGCAGCCGGGATGGGGCGCTGGAAGGCGCCGCCGGCTCAGCCTGAGGGCCTCTCATGCGCCAGGGAACCCCCGCCCCGATTTCGCGGGCAACGCCCCCTCTGTTGCGGGCTTGGCAACTGGGAGGGCGCCCGCCGCAACGAAACGCGACACGGCGCACCAGTGGCCCATGATTTTACTGGTTAATTATTTTTCGTAATTAAGCACACGGATTGCAACGGAGATAGACATGCTTCGCAATCTTCACCGCCCTGCGCTGGTTCTGAGTCGCCTCACCATCACGTCAGCCTTCGCCTTGCTGGGGTGCACCGAACCGTTGGACGGCTCGGACGACCCCTCCTCGGAGTCAGAATCCGCGGTGGAATCGACCAACGGTCTGAAAACCATCAACGGCCTGTCCATGCAGAACGGTCTGTCCATGCAGAACGGCCTGTCCATGCAGAACGGCCTGTCCATGCAGAACGGTCTGATGACGACCTCGGGCGGGCGCACCACGGTCGAGTACATCGTTCGCTGCGCCTTGGGCGCGGATCAGTCGATCATCGCCAAGGACCAGTACGGCACCAGTTACACCTACCATGGCCAGCTCGGCTTCGCCCCGCAGTGGCGCGACAACGCCTGCGACACCAGCTGTCAGGAGTACCTCTCGGCCTGCCTCATGGCCCACGTCAACACCACGGGGACCCACGTACCTCTGTTCGTGGTGTCGCAGAACAGCAACGTCGGCTGGGACCTGAGCGCCGACTACCCCAACCAGGAAGGTTCGTTCTTCGGCAATCTGTTCGTCCTCGGCGCCCACGGCGGCGACCCGACCACGGTGCAGGCCTTCTACTGCAACGGCAAGGCGTACGACATCGACACGGTCCCCGGCCGCATCGGCGCGAACCAGATCAACGCCCCCTACAAGAACCCGTATATCGCAGGCCCTTACGCCTCCACCAGCACCGGCTACTGCTCGGACGTCTGCACGCCAGCCGATCAGCCCTTCAGCGACAGCGGCTTCAAGGCCTGCAGCGGCTGGAATAACATCGTCACCACCTTCCGCAAGGCGGCAACCGGGAGCACCACCATCGTCAAGACGACGCCCACCCTGACCGGCGCCATCACTCGCTACTTCGAGACCCCGTTCGGCTACTGCGCCAACGTCAGCGTCACCAACAAGACCAGCGCGGTCGTCCCGGCCTGGACGGTGGCCTACGATACCGGCTCGGCGACCCAGTACTTCCGCTGGTTCGGCACCGAGACCGCGGTCGGCAGCGTGCACACGGTCAAGGCGACCAGCGCCTTCCTGTCCCTGCCGCCGAACGGCACCCGCTGGGTCGGCTACTGCGCCCGCTACAACGGCTCGGCGGTCGCGCCGGTGGTGAAGTCGGTCTCGGCTCCGTAACCCGAAACCACATCGGCCCGAAAGGGCCAGAATGACAAATCCCCGGTCGCAGCCCAAACTGCACCGGGGATTCGTCGTTTCCGCCCACGTCACGCGTGGGCGCCGTCGCGCGGGAGGCCTACTTCTTCTGCGCGGCGATCAGCTTCGCGAAGTCGTCGCGCGCGTTCTTGGTCAGCTCGAAGCTCTCGAGGTCTTTGTGACAGTTCTCGCAGGTGAACGTCGTACCGTTGGCCTTGGCGGTCTTGACCGCCTCCTTCATGACCTTCTTGGCTTCGCCGCGGCCGCCCTTGGCGCAGGCCTTGGCAATGGGCGAATCGCCCTTGGTGGCAATGGTGCACTTGTCGTCGGCCGAGGCCCGGCTCGCGACCAGCGCGACGGCGAGCAACAGCCCGGCGGAGAGTTTCACGAGGGAAAAACGCTTCATCTGATCTCCTTTTGATCTTCACTTCTTCTGGGAAAGCACGAACTTGGCCATCGTCTCGATTTCCTGAGGCGACAACCTGCCGCCGAACTTCGGCATCTTGTTCTTGGTGTTGAACAGCGTGGGCTGCGAAGCGTCTGTTATCACATTGACGACATACAGCAAAGATCCTCGTCCCTTCAGGTTGGGGCCGGCGTTCGGGGTCGTCCCGTCGATGTCGTGGCAGGCGTCGCAATCCTTGGCGTGGAACAGCTCCTCGCCCTTCTTGGCCATGGCGCCGTCGGTGTCCGGCGCGCCCGACTGGCCGTAGACGAACTCGGTCAGCGCCTGAATCTCCTCGGGGGTCCCCTCGACCGGCTTCATGCCCTTGTCGAACCTGGCCGGTCCCATGTAGAGCCTGCCGTTCGGATCGGCGAGAAAGCCCGAGATCCAGGCCCGCGAGTTGTAGTTGGCGAGGTCCGGACCCTTGTCGCCGCCCGTGCCGGTCAGCGAATGGCAGGCCACGCAGCGCTCTTCCCAGATTTCCCGCGCGCGAAAGAAGGGATCGTTGTGGAACACCGCGACCCCGCCCTCGGCGGGAACGCCCTGCAGCGCCAGCTTGCGCGCCATGTCCGCCTTCTCCAGCGCCTCGAGACGCTGCTTGATGACGATCGGATCCCGGCGATCGTGGCTGGTCGCCAGCAGGCCCAGCATCACCACCGCCGAGAACCCGACGACGCCACCCAGGATGAACGGCCAGCGCCGAGCCGGATCCCGGGTCGGCGAGCGATCGATGAAGGGCAGCCCGATCAGCAGCGCGCCGGCCAGGCCAGGCAGCACCATCGTGCCGATGACCTCCAGCGGCCCCTCGAAGTACTTCAGCAGCTGGAACAGCGGCAGGAAGTACCACTCGGGGCGGGCCAGGTAGCTCGACGCGGGATCGGCCGGCGACTCCAGGTCAGCGCCGTGCGAGCGGATGACCAGGAAGACGACGACCAGGAACACCGCGGCACAGGCCAGGATGTCCCGGAACAGCTGGTCAGGCCAGAAGGGCTGGGTCTTCTTGACCAGCTGCTCGCGGCTCTGGGTCCACAGCGGGGTCACGCCGTGGCGGCGGAACAGATAAAGGTGCAGGCCGAGGAGCCCCAGGATCGACCCGGGCAGGACGTAGGTGTGCAAGGTGTAAAAATGGGTCAGCGTGTAGTTGCCGTACAGCGATCCGCCCTGCAAGAGTTTCTTTAGCGCCGTACCCAGCACCGGGGTGGTGCCGATGATGCTGGTCGCCACCTGGGTCGCCCAGTATCCCTTCTGGTCCCAGGGCAGAAGGTAGCCGGTCAGCGAGA
The DNA here is from genome assembly GCA_035696125.1 of Polyangia bacterium. GTDB lineage: Bacteria > Myxococcota_A > Polyangia > Fen-1088 > Fen-1088 > DASRQZ01. Next base: position 19,294 of record DASRQZ010000006.1, on the reverse strand, counting down.
ACGCCAGCACCAGGCCCATCATCAGCACGCCGATGATCCAGTTCATCTCGCGCGGCGCCTTGTAGGCGCCGAAGAGCAGCACCTGCGCCAGGTGCAGGCAGGTCATCACCACCATCGCCGACGCGCCCATGCTGTGCAGACCGCGCACGAACCAGCCCATGGTCATCTGGTCCTGGATGAAAGCGACCGAAGCCCACGCGGTGGTCGACGACGGCGAGTAGAACGACGCCAGCAGGATCCCGGTCAGGAGCTGCAGCGTGAGGATGAAGGTCAGGACCGATCCGAAGACGTACCACCAGCGCGCGCCGCCCGGCACCGGCTCTTCCAGCAGCAGCTTGACCAGCTCGCTGTAGCCGACGCGTGATTCCAGCCAGGCCAGCACCCTGCCCGAACCCGGAGGCGGCGCCTGATGCCCCTGGGGATCGTGCGCGTGGGTCTCGTGCCCGTGCGGGCCGCGCCCGTGACTTGAAGAGGGTTGACTCATCCGATGGGCTCTTTGTTGGGGATGGAAACGCGGAAGCGTCGGTATCGTACCTTGATGTCCTCCCCAGCGGTAACAACCTCGAGCTCGTCCATTCCGCGCGGGGACGGCCCTTCGACGCAGCGGCCTTCCAGGTCGAAGACCGATCCGTGGCACGGGCAGTCGAACTTCTGGGTGGCGGCGTTCCAGTCGATGCCACAGCCCAGATGCGGGCAGACCGTCGAATAGGCGCGTACCTCGCTGCTGCTCGCTGACTTCACCAGCCAGCAGGCGCCCAGCTTCACCCCGTCGCTCCTCAACCAGCCATCGTGCGTCTGACCCACGACGTTGACGCGCTTTGGCCGGCCGACCTCCACCTCGTCTTTCGCGGCGACGCGCAGCGGCTCCTCGCCGCCGGTCACGGTCTCTTTCACCAGCGGGTGGGCGAGGAATCTCAGCCCCGGAATGGCAGCCATCGCGCCAATCACCGCGGCGAATCCGCCGGTCAGGAGTTTCAAGAAGGATCTTCGGGGGTCAGGCGGGTGGTCAGCCATCGGGTGTTGGTCCGCGTATATCGCGAGGAACTTCGGGGTGTCAACGGCCGCTCCACTTTTTTGGAGTGTTTTCCGTAAGGCCGGCGACTCAATGAGCGGCGCGGTTCCCGTCGAGGATGTTCGTGCGCTTCAGGGCGAGGACATCATCAAAAATTTGAGCGTCGCCTACGTGAGACGAGTCGGTGACAGGAAATGTGACACGAAAGTCGATCGTCACCCGCTTGCCCAGGTTGTTGCGCCCGCAGGCGATGGCGTCGCGCGAGAGGCGAGCTGCCTCGCGTCGCGGCTTGGTCGTCGCCCGCTGGCCGGTTCGACTCCGTCAGTTCAGCGGCCAGCCGGGAAACGCCGCCTGCAGAACGGTGATCCGCGAGCTGGCGCCGTCGTCGAACAGCGCCGTGTTGGTGATGTAGAGCTGCGAACCCTTGAAGACCACCGAGGCGGGGAAGGCCAGCGTCGCCGCGCCGGTGCCACTGAAGCGCGCGATCAAATGGCCACTCGGTGACAGCACCTGGATCTCGCCGATGTGGGCCGCCACGTAGATGTTGCCCAACAGGTCGAACGCCAGCCCGTCCGGGCCAACCAAGGAGCCGGTGGTGTGCTGGTTGGCGTCGATGGTGGGGCCGTCCGCGAAGATCTGCACCGCCCCGGCGTTGCCGTTGGCCAGCAGCGGAATGCGCAGCACGCGGCTGTCATTGGTGTTGGTGGCGTACAGATTCCTGGACAGGCGATCGAAGGCCAGGCCGTTGATGCCGACCGGGATATCACCCTTGGCGAACAGCGGGCTGCTTGCCCACACCACGTTGTCGCTGCCGGTTTGCGAGATGCGGTTGATGGTACCGAGGTCGGAATCCGACACGTAGAGGTTGCCCGCGAGGTCTTCGGCGATGGCGTTCGGAAAGTTGAAGCCGCTCGCGAGCACCGTCACCGAATTGCTCTGGGTGTTGACGCGCAGGAGCCGGCCGTTGCCCGGACCGCCGTCCGCCCCGTCGGCGACGAAAAGGGTGTGGGGCTCCTCGAAGAGCATGCCGATGAGCGGGGCGACGCCGGTCGGGCCCGCGGGAATCGAGATCGTTCGCGCCAGCGCGCCGGCGGCGCTGAACACGCAGATCGTGCCAGTCGGCGCACCGTCGATGTCGGAGGCGGTGTAGATGAACCCTTGCAGATCGATCGCCAGCCCTTCGGGGTTTGCGCACGAGGTGCCGGCGAGCGGTGGCCCGAACGTGGAGATCGTTCCCACGGCGGCAGCCGCCTGGGTGGCCGTCGACGCCAGCAGAAAGCTTGCCACCACCATCGGAATACGAAACGCGGACCAGGATCGTGTCATCGGTTGGCTCCTCGAGTTTGAAGGGAGCGGTGATCTCACGTATGGCCGTACTACTCAAGCAACGACTTCGGCCGCTCGCCGTCTGAGCGAGGCGGTCCCGGCTGCCAATCCGGGAATCCGGCTCGCGGATCGCGCGCGCCCTCTGCCTCGGCGCCCAGGCTGACGCTGACCTGCGCGGTGGCCGGAGCGACCTCCTCGCGTCCGTCGAGCACCAGAACCGAGCTCGGAAGCCAGCAGCGCAGCGAGGTTCCCCGACCAGGGACGTCGGCCAACTCCAAGCGTCCACCCAGCTCGCGGACAGTGGCGTGCACGGCGCCAAGGCCCAAACCGCGTCCCGAGGTGGTGCTCGACTCCGATCGAGATGACAGGCCGCCGGCGAACAGCGCCGCCTCCAGGTCGCGGCGGTCGACGCAGGGCAGTCCGCGCATTCGCGCCTTGGTGGCGATGGCCACCCAGTCGATGCCGGGCCCGTCGTCGGTGACACTCACCAAGACCTGGTCGCGTTCCTGGGTGATGCCGAGCTCTATGGTGGCGCGCGGCGACTTGCCGGCGGCGATCCGGGCCTCGGTTGTCTGCACGCCGTGATCCACGGTGTTGCGAATGACGTGGGCGAAGGCGGACCAGAACGCCACCCACTTGCGCGGCGGCAAGCGCAATGTCGTCGGCTGCCAGACCACGTCGACCTCGGCCCTACCGAGGCGACCCGCGAGGCGCTCGACCTGCTCGCGCACCAGAGCGAATCGCTTGACCGCCGGTTCGAACTCCCAGGCTTGGATCTCGGCCAGCAGCGCCCGGGGAGCGCCGCAGCGGCGTAAATCGCCGAGCAGGCTGTCATAGTCCTTGCGCGCGACCCGGATCGAGTCCTCGGTGCCCGATTCGGTGAGCGAGCCGTGGGTCTCGACGATGGCATCCCAAGCGACGCGCAGGCGAGCTCGATCCTTCTGGTCGAGCGCGCCCGATTCCTCCATTCGCTCCTCGAGCTCGTGGCACAGCTGCGCGACGCTCTCCAGACCGAAGAGCGCGCAGTTGCCTTTCAGCGTATGGACCTGCCGCTTGACGGTGGTCATGTCGGCCGGGGCCCCCTCGACCAGCGCGTGCACCAGCGCGCTGCCCTCGGAGTAGAACTCTTCGAACGCCGGTCGGTCGGCCAGCAGCCTGCGGTAGATGCTCATCGTCTCGCGCTGGCGCTGCTCGGAGCGCTCGCGCGCCAGGCGGACTGTGATGTCGGTGATGACCACCACCGTCTGGTGCAGCCCGCCGTTGTTGAAGATCGGGCGATAATCCAGCTGGAAAGTACGTTCGTCCTTGTGCACGGCGCGCGGTAGCTGGTCGAGGCACAGATCGATCGGCAAGAACTGGTCGACGACCGCCGACCACCCGAGCTCGAACGAATCCGCGAAGGCCGGATCCAGCGGACGCAGGTAGTCCCAAAGCATGTGACTGCCCGCGACCGGCCCGAACCACTCGTCGACGATCCGCGAACGCTCCTCGGTCATCGCGCCCGAGAAGTTGAGGGTGATGAAGCCCTGCCCCACGTTGTCGAGCACCAGCCGCATGTCGCGATTCCGGGCATTGATGCGCTCTTCCCGCACCTGGATCGCGCCGGCCATGGCGCGCAAGGCGCGCGCAAGCTGCCCCACCTCGTCGTCGCTCGACACCTCGATGTCGACGCCCCGGCCCTCCTCGACCCGCTTGGCCGCGCTCACCAGCTTGGCCAGCGGCCCGACCACCACCAGGCGCGCCATCGCCATGAGCAGGACCATGAGCCCGGTCGCGACCGCGATCGAGGTGAGCAACGCCGTCCGCTTCAGCCGGGCGATGGCGGCGTTCTCGCGCGCGAGGGAGAAGCCGGCGGTGAGCACGCCGACCACCTTGCTCTTGACGTCGCGCACCGGCGCCACCACGACGACGCGATCGGGCTCGCGGCGGGACACGACGGTGCTTGGCACGGCGGTCACGGTGGCCGGCTTTCCGCGCCGGAGCTCCACCAGCAGGCCGTCGATTCGACCAGCATCGTCGACCGCCCACACCGCGGCGTACTCGATCTCCTGGTTGCGCCCCAGCGTCGCCAGCGTCTGCCGGAGGTCGTCGGGATCGTCGAACACCACCGCGGGCGCGGAAGAATCGGCGAACAGTCGGATCACCGCGTTCGCGCTGAGCTCCTTGGCGCTCAGCAGGTTCTCGCGCTGGTATTCGCTGAGCCGGAGATAGATACCCGCGGTCGCCATCGCCAGCAGGGCGATGGTCGCTCCCGCCAGCTTGGCGGCGACCGACGAGATACCCGGCACCTTCACCGGAAGCCGCAGCCCCCGCTGGCGGCCGACGGACGTTCGTCGCATACGTCGAGACCGTGCCAGGGACAGATCGTCGGCGGGCTGCGCATGTTCTTGGGGTTCAGTCGCGACCAGCCACGCCTGCCGCCCGCTGGGCGGACCGGCTTCGTCGTGACTTCCAGATCGGATAGATCGGACTTTCCCGCCAAACCTTGAGCTACGGAACGTTCTCCTACCTACATCAAGTTTGACGCACGGGTGCCGTTGGATCAGACGGCGAACTGCGTTTGATGCCCCGCGTCCCCTCCATGGCCCGTAGCGTGCTGCTGTCGTTGGCAGGCGTAGTCCTGTGGTGGGGCCTGGCACGCGCGGAGAGCCCCGGCGTGCCCCTGCAGCTGCAGGTGGACCTTTGCAACAAAGTCATCGAATACATCCAGCAACCGCCGGTGTTGTCGCTCGATCGCATCCGGATCGGAATCGTCGTCAAGCGCAGCAGCCCGGAGTCGATGCGCGCCGGCGCCGAGCTGAAGGCGGCCTTCGATCGCGTCGGGCCGATGGCGGGCGGAAGCCCCCACGACCAGTCCATCATCGAGTGGTCGAGCGCCCAGACGCTCGCCGAGCTGACCCGAAGTCAGCGTCTGGCCGTGCTGTATTTCACGCCTGGCCTCGACGGCGAGATTGGTTCCAGCGCGGCCGCCCTGGTCGGGCAACGGGTCATGACCATCGGCGCCGTCGACTCGTTCGTGCGCGGCGGCGTCATCCTGGGATTCGAGCTGGTGTCAGGCCACCCGAAGATGGTGTTCAACCTGAAGCAAGCCAAGAAGCAGGAAGTCGTCCTGCGCGCTGCGGTCATGAAGCTCATGAGGATCGTCGAATGAGAAAGCTCGCAGTCACGCTGGGGATTCTGTTTGCGACGTGGCTGCCCGCCGCCGCGGCCCGAGCCCAGGACGTCTCCGACACCTCCGATCTGGATGCGCTGCTCGGCGAGACCGTCAGCAGCACGGCGTCGAAGTCGGCGCAGACCAGCACCACCGTTCCGGCCACAGCCATCAACGTGACCGCAGAGGATCTGCGGCGCTACGGTATTCGCACCTTGGCCGACGCCTACAACTTCCTGGGCCTCGGGATCATCGCCGAGGATGGGCTGGGGCAGGCCGAAATCGGATCGCGCGGCGTTCTGTTCACCTACGACGCGGGCAAGCACATCTTGCTGCTCATCGATGGGCACGTGACCAACGATCAGCGCAACGGGGCGTCCTTCCACTCCTACGGCGCCGGCATCCCCATCGAGCTCATCGATCACATCGAGATCATGCTGGGGCCTGGCTCGGTGCTCTACGGCGCCAACGCCACCCTGGGCGTGGTCAACGTGGTCACCAAGAGCGCCAAGGACTACCACGGCCTGCAGCTGATCGCCGAGTCGGCGTTCTCGCCACCCGAGAATCAGGCGCATCAGCCGATCGCGCCGCGGCTGGATTCGCAGTACCCCCGTCAGGTCGGCCGCGGTTACCGCATCGGCGTCGGGCTTGGCTACAACTTTCATCTGGGGGATACGCCGGCGGAGCTGACCGGGCAGCTCGAGTACTTCGACTTCACCGGACCACAGCTCGGCTGGACGCCGATCAGCAACGGAAACTTCAACTACGGGCCTTACACGCCGATCGGCGTGTGGGGCGGCAACACCCAGCGCAGCTACTTTCAGCGCATCCCCTCGGGGTACCTGCGCCTGCAGGCCGGCAACTGGCAGCTGACCCTGCACGGAGTTTTCACCCACGCCTCGAAGCCCTACTCCCGCGTGCAGGAGTTCCTTCGCGACTTCGACGATCCGCACTCGACCACCGACCGCGGCTACGGCGCCATCGATCTCGGCTGGAATCGCGTCATCTCGAGCCGGACGTCGATGGTCGCGCGATTTTACGGGGACGCGTCCGATGAAGGGAACCGCATTCGCGGATCCACCTTCCTCGGCTGCCTGGGCAGCCAGCCCAACGGCTGCATCCGCACCTCGCATGGAGCGGCGCAATGGTTCGGCACCGAGCTGCAGACCACCGTCAAGTGGCTGGCCGACCTTTCGATGGCGTCCATGGTTGGCGTCGAGGCACGGGTCCGGCGCGTGAATTTCGAGAGCGGCATCTCGGATCTCGCCACCGGTCTGCCGGTGGACGAGTTCGCGACCTACCGCGCGGTCAGCAGCAACGGCGCGCTGTACGGACAGCAGGTCTATAGCCCATTCCCCGCGCTGGCCCTCAACGCCGGCGGGCGCTGGGACTGGGACAACCAGCTCGGCCAGCGGCTGTCGCCACGGGCGGCGGCCACCGCCGAGGTGTGGCACGGCGGCACCGCGAAGGTGGTCTACTCGGAGGCGTTCCGCGCTCCGACCTTCGAGGAGAGGAATCTCACCAACCGCTACCGGGTCCTGGCCGCGCCGATGCTATCGCCCGAGATCGTTCGCTCCTTCGAGGCGTCGTTCCAGCAGCGGATCGGGCGGCAGCGAATGCTGGTCGGTGTCTTCCGCTCGTGGTGGAGCAATGTCGTGCAGAGTGAGCGCCTGTCACAGGCGGAGCTATCGGCCGCGCAGCGAGCCGGCCTGATCGATTCCAGCGCCGTGAGCGCGTCTCAGTTCCGCAACGTCGCGCGCGTGGATAACTATGGCCTCAACGCCAGTTACGAGGGCAGCCTGCGCGACGGCCGGCTCAGCTACGGCGCCAACCTGACCGCCACCTACGCCCGCCTCATCACCGCCGGGCGAACCGAGCTCATGAGCGTGACACCCTCGCTGTTCGGCAACGCGCGCGTCTCGTACGACTTCGGCGGCGCGCGCCCGGTGGTCGGATTCGTGTCGCAGGTCACTGGGCGCCGCCTGGCCGACTACTCTCAGGACCCCGGGGTGATCGGGATGCACTATGCGCCTCCCACCATCGATTTCCGGCTGACCGGCAGCGGCCAGATTCCGTGGCTGAGGGCCCTTCAGTACCGGATCTCTGCGGATTACGCCGTCACGACCACCAATCCCTACGCTGCCAGCACCGGGGGAGCGGATCCGAACAAGGTCGAGCTCATTCCGGTAAATCGCGCGACCGTGCTTTTTGGACTGCAGTACGGCTTTTGAAGTGCCGATAGGAATCACATGACATTGAAGCTACGTTTTTCGCTGCTGGTGGTCTCCGGAATGTTGGTCGCGGGTTGCGGGACCCCCGATGCCGTCGTGGTGGACAGCGGGCCGAACTTTGGTTCGACCATCCCGATGGCGGCTCCCGAATTGCTCGACGCCAGCGCTCCGGCCTGCAGCGAGCCGCACACCGTTTGCTTGACGGTCAAGATGCCCGACACCATCCCGGGCCCGCCGACCCACCTCGCGGTGGGCTACTACAAGGCCGTGCCGGTCATGACCCCCGCCGCGGCGCGCGGCGTTCTCCAGTCGCCTCCACTGGTCGCCGGCCAGCAGTTTCGTTTGAAGGTGCAGGACGGCACCCTCACCGGTGACTTCTATCCGGTGGTCCTGGTCTACATGCCGGGCGGCGGCGACATCATCGCGGTCGACAATCTCGACTACACCGCGGAAGCGACCACGACCTACAACTTCAACGGCGACGCCTTGAACGTCCCCGAGCTGATGCACCTGGTCTACGGGATCTGACCGACTCCCTCGAAATAGTCGAGCAGGCGGCGCGCGTGCGCCGGATGATCGCGGCGCGCCGACACCATGACCGCGTCATTGCGGAGATTTTCGGGCAGCCCCATCGCCTGGAACCAGGTTGCCAGCACCGGCTGCAGCGCCTCCTGGTCGGCGGCTTCGGGACCGCCCGTCGTCGGCGCCGCCCGCCCCTGCTCGCGCGCGCGCCGGCGACGCACGGCGACGGCCAGTCGCATCTTGAGAACGCTGAACAGGAAGACCGCCGACCCGTTCATGTCGGCGAGGACCTGATCGCGGTCGGCGGCCCAGGTCGCGTCCAGCTTCGATTCCAGGGCGGCGACCGGCGCGCTGTCCAGCGCGCGCTCGACGGCGCGGAAGAATCCCAGCTGCCCGTGGTGATGGTCCGGCGCGACGAACTTCTCCAGGTGACACAGATCGTGGAGCGCGAACGAGAGCCCGTCGGGGTGGCGAGGATCGCCGTGCGCGCGCGCCGCCCCATCGTCGAGCAGGGCGACACAGCGCCGGCCGGCAGCCTGGCGGCGGACGATCTCGCGCGCGGGCAAGATCTCGAACAGCAGATCGACAGGCCGCTCGCCACGCGCCCAGGCCAGCAGCGCGCCCGCGACCACCGGTGACACGCCGCGGACCCGGCGCGTGGCAAAGACCGAAAGCGCGTCCGCTCCCGCCGGCGCGTCCAAGGTAGGACCCGGGCGCGCTCCTTCATCCCACAACCGCCCGCGCGCGGCGCGCACGCGCGTGAGCACGAACTCCGCGGCCTGTTCGGCCTGGGCATCGGGCGTCGGCGACGACATCGACCGCATGCGGCGCAGGCTGCGTTCACTCGCCGAGGGCGCGCCCGCCGGTCGCATCGACCTGGGCGTCCTGTAACGACTGCATCCCCGGCGCCCCGATGGCGCCGATCACCAGACCCTTGTCGATCAGCGGCACGCCGCCCCCGACGGGCAGGGGCTGGCGGCGGCTGGCGGCGGCTGTCCTGCGGTCATTTGGTGATCTCCTGCCCGGGTGCGGCGGCGCCAGACACTGTAACAAATGCCGGGGCGGGCGCGCTGTAACGCGCTTCTGGCAGCAGGAGAGGCTCGCGTCAAGACGGCGGACCGAGTCTTGGCGGGCGCAAGGAGCACCGGCAAGTGCGGCGCCCGAGGCGATCGAGCTACTTGCCATACCCGGCGGCGACGATGTTTGCTTGCAGAGCGTTTTCCGTGGCGTCGGTGGGATAACCCGAGACGATGCATCCCTCGTAGAAGGTTCCAGCGCTCGCATTGCCGCCCATATTCGGGCCGGGTCTGCAACAGTCTCCACCGCTTCCGAGGACGATCGCGCCTTGTTTCTTCATTGGGTTCCATCCCCCGCCGGGGAGTCCGCCTTTGTAATAGGTGCTCAAGTTACCGGAGGCCGCATTGCCGCCCCTGAGAGCGAACTCCGTCGTCCCATTGTTCTTCAAGACGGCGGTGACATACGTGCTGGTCTGGGCCGGATCGCTCGGATTCTTGGCGAAGCTGTTCTGGGCGAAGATTCCGAACTCGAGATCGGCCATCACCCACGGACCAGTAGTGCCGGCGCCCGTGCCCCACGCGGTGATGCTGCTCAAGTTTATGGCATCCATTGTGCCGGGACCGTCCGCCATGCGATCGACTTCGCTGTTGCCGTAGTCGAAGCAGCAGCCGGAGTTGAAGTGCTTGCCGCTCGTCACCATGTACATGCCCTCGGGTTGACTGCCCAGGGCAATGCCCGATCTCGATGCGTCGACCCAATAGCTATTGTTGGGATTTATGTAGAGCGAGTAGACCTTGTGACCGCTCAGGGTCAATGACTCGGTCGTCGCCCTCGACGGGAGATTCACCGACGAACCGGGCACCATGGTCGAGCCTTGGTACCAGAGATCGTTGCCCTTGCCGGACTGATCGTAGACGACGGTGATGACGCACGTGGTGCCCGCGCAGAATGCATCTTGCGAAGGCCCGTCGGCGAAGCCGCCAGGCGAGAGCGTGAGGATGTCCTTGGTCGTCCCAGCAGAGTTGCGCACTTGATAGAGCTTGCCGTCGTACGCTCCGAAGAGCGCTCTGACCGTGCTGTGCGCTGCGACGCAGGGCGTGCCCCCGGACTTGTAGATGTCACACGGACCGGCGGTGACTACGGAGCCGCCGGCTCCGCCCGCCCCGCCGCTACCGACCGTGCCGCCACCCGAGCCAGCCGCTCCACCCGCACCAGTCGCTCCACCGGCGGCGGCGAGCCTGCCGCCAGAACCGGTCTGCCCGCTGCCGCCCGCCCCACCCGAGCCCGAATTGCCGCTCTTCTGGAGCACGATGCTGCCGGTTATGGTCGGGTTCGCGCTCTGAGGCGTCATGGTGGTGGTCGTCCCCGAGACGCAGTACGAATAGCGCACGTCCCCTGAATCGCCCGAGATCGTCACCACATTGCCCGAAATGGTGTAATTGCCGTTGGTCGACGCTGCCACCGAGGGCAACCCAAGCCCGCCAGGCTGCTGGATGGTACCTGAGCACGTGCACCCGCCGCCCGCGGCCTGCGGGCAAGTGAGTGAGGAGTAGCCCAAGCCTTTGAGGAGGCCGGCCGCGCCACTGCAAGTGACGGGGGCCGACGAGATGACCAGGCACGATGGCGCCAACGTGAACTGCTCGTCGCCCGTCGTGGTGGTGTCGTCCGAGTATGTCCCGTCGGCGTTGGCGGTCAACGTTCCGGTCACCTTGAGGGACCCCGTCACTGGCGCGAAGGCGCAGCCTGCCCCGAACAACCCGAGGTTCAGCGCGCCCGTCACCTTCAGGCAAGACGACGTCACCGTCCAGGTTCCGACAATGTCTCCGCCACACGGAGTCACGTCGGAGCAGGAAGGTCCTCCGCTTCCGCCGTTTCCGCCTGCGTCGCCGCTGTGAGAGGTGGTGCTACAACCGGTGGTCCCCACCGTTGACGCGAGAATCACGACACATCCGAGTCCGACCAGTCCGCTTCGCATAGAGCCTCGCCGGTAACTGTCGGGGCGCCCGCCGGTTTGTAGCAATTCCGGCATGGAGCCCCTCGAGTATGCTGCCATGCGGACAGGGATAGCTTGGTTTCACTGCTTGACTCTCCAGTCGGCGAGCGATTCGCCCAGGTTCCCGAGTGTCGCTGCAGGTGACGCCCGACGAGCTCCTCTGTGCTGGAAATTGCTATTGGTAGATCAGAATCCGCGGCCTGCCCGCTCGTACCATCGGGCGCGATGAAGATCGCGCTTCCGCGCACCCCACGAACTAAATATTTAGTTGACGCCAACTAATCTCTTAGTTAGGTTACCTGCCATGTCGGCCGCCACCCACAAGGTTCCCGAACGGCTGCTCACCGAGAGCGAGCTCGAGTTGATGACCATCCTGTGGCGCGGGGCGGGCGCAACGGCTGGCGAGGTGCAGGCGGCGCTGCCTCCGGAGCGGCCGCTGGCGTACACATCGGTGTCGACCATCCTGCGCATCCTGGAGCAAAAGGGGGTGGTGCGCAGCGAGAAGGTCGGCCGCGGGCACCGCTACCTACCCGCCGTGGCCAAGGGGGATTACGAGGCGTTCGCGCTCGGACAGGTGGTGGACAAGGTCTTCGACGGGCAGCCGCTGTCGCTGGTGCGCCGCCTGGTCGACACGGCGGGGCTGACCCGCAAGGACCTGGCCGCCCTCAAGGCGCTGCTGGATGGCAGGGGGCGGGCCAAGGCCCGGTGAGCGATGGCGACCACGACCAGCCTGATCGCGCTTTTCAACCTGTACTTGCCGGGCGCGTTGCTGGTGTCGATCGGCGCGGCGTTCCTCGCCGGCCTCTTGCGTTGGGCGCCGCGGCTGGCGGCGCGCGCGCCCGAACGCTGGCTGGCCGTAGGCTGGGTGCTGCTGGCCCTGGCGCTGGTGCTGCCCGGCGTCTGGTCGGCGCGCGGGATGGCTCGCCGCCCGGGCGCGCCCCTCGAGATCTGGAGCGGTCCGCGCGCCGATGCCGGCGACCCGCCGGCCGCTCGCGTGTCGCTGGCCTGGGCTGGCACGCCGGCGACGGGCCGCGGCCGGAGCTTGCCGGCGCCGCTGCCGGGCGTGCTGGTCGGGGTTGTGGTGGCGCTGGGCGCCGGGCTGTTCATCTCGCTGGCGCGCTGGGTGGTGCGGCGCCGGCGGCTGGGGCGGCTGTGCCTGGCGCTGCCGGTGGTCAAGCGGGTGGCGCGCGTGCGGGTGTGCGCCAGTGATCACGCACCCGCCCCCTTCGCCGCCGCCTTCCAGGGCAGCGCCTTCATCGTGGTGCCGACGGCGCTGCTGTCGGACATCGCGCGGCTGCGGCTGGTGATCGCGCACGAGGCCCACCATCACCGGCGCGGCGACCTGCGCGCCGCCGCGTTGTTCGGTTTCTTGCGCGCGCTGTTCTTCTGGAACCCGCTGCTGGCCCTGTGCGAGCGCAGCCTGGCCGAGCTGCAGGACTTTGCCTGCGACCACCGCGTGCTCCGCCGCGCGCAGGTCACGCCGCTGGCTTACGGCCAGGTCCTGCTCTGGGCGGCCGAGGCGGCCCAGGGGCAGCGCTACTTGTTGTCTTGTGCCCGCGGCATCGCCGACGGGTCGGCCGCATCGCTGACCAGGAGGATTGTCATATTGGATGAGAACCGAACGGATCGTGGCAAGCGCGACACCCGGTCGAGGGTCGGAGGTCGGATCGGTGGTTGGATCCTGGGCGCGGCCGCCGCGGCGCTGCTGGTCGGGACGTCGTGGGCCGTGCACGGCGCGGTGGCCGATCACCGCGTGACGCGGTCGCAGGCGGACGCGCTCGCGGCCCGCATCGCGACCCGCGGCGGTTTTCCGGTCCTGGTCGACGAGGGCGTGGTGGCCCGGCTCAACCAGTACATCGCCGAGCCCACGGCCCGCGATGCCATGAGGAGGGCGATGGAGCGCATGCCCGCCTACCGCGGCATGATCGAGCAGGCGCTGCGCACCCGTGGTCTTCCCGTCGAGCTTCTCGGCATGGTCATGGCCGAGTCGGCGTTCGACAACGAAGCGCATCCGGACACGCCGATCGACAGGCGCTCCGTGGGCATCTGGCAGATCATCCCCAGCACCGGGCGGCAGCTGGGTCTGGCGGTGTCGCCGGTCCTGGACGAACGATTGGAACCGCGGCGGGCCACCGACGCCGCCGCGACCATGATGGCTCACCTCCACCAACGCTACCGCGACTGGGCGGTGGCCATCGCGGCCTACAACGCCGGGGAGAAGAAGATCGATTCCCTGGCCGCGGGCGCCGCATCACCGGCCGAGCTACGGACGCTGGTCTTCGCGGGCGAGGAAGAGCACACGCGCTACCTGCGCGCGGTGATGGCGTCGGTGATCCTCATCGACAACCCTTCTCTTCTCGAATAGATAGCGCGGGCGACGGGCCGGCCGAGTCGCGTTTATCAAGGATCGTCGGTGGGTTGTCGATCGCGACCGCGCCCGTTCGTCTTATAGACGAAAGGAGCGCTGCCATGTCTGATCGCAACCTGCTTCCGGGGAAGTTCGTCTGGTTCGAGCTCTGCACCAAGGACGCCGACCGCAAGAGGGCGCAGGCCTTCTACGGCGAGACGCTGGGATGGCGAGCGGTGCCGTTTGCAATGGGCCAGGACAGCTACGAGATGATCTACGCCGGCGACACCATGCAGGGCGGTTACGCGTCGCTGGCTGACGAACGGCAGCCTGCGCACTGGATCTCCTACGTCTCGGTCAAGGACGTCGACGGCGCGGCCAGGGCCGCCACCGCCCACGGAGGCAAGGTGGTCAAGGCGCCATTCGACGCGCCCACCGTGGGACGCATGGCGCGCATCGCCGATCCGCAGGGCGCCGAGCTCTACCTCTTCCACAGCGCCACCGGCAACGCGCCTGACCTCGAGACCGCGCCGCAGGGCCACTTCTTCTGGAACGAGCTGCACACCAGCGACCCGACCCGAGCGCTGGAATTCTACGACGCGGTCGTGGGCTACAGCCATCGGTCGATGGACATGGGACCGGGGGGCACCTACCACATCCTGGCCAGGGACGGTAAAGACCGCGCCGGCGTGACCGCCCACCTCGCCCCCGGCGTGCCGCCGCACTGGCTGCCCTACGTGTCGGTCGATGATCCCGACGCCACCGTCGCGCGCGCCCGCAAGCTGGGCGCGAACATCCCGATGGCCTGCGAGGACATCCCGGGAGTGGGGCGCTTCGGCGTCATGCAGGACCCGACCGGAGCGGTGCTGGCGATCATGAAGCCGCTGCCCAGGCAGAAGTAGCTAGCCTCCGCACAGCGGACCGGGGACGGCAGGCACCGGGGCCTGGCGCGGCGCCAGCACGCGCGTGCAGTCGCGGCTGGGCCGCAAAAGAGGTCAAAAAAATGAATCGCAAATAACGAACGGCCGGTAAGAACTCCGGCCTTGACGACGTGGGTTTGGCGAGACGATAACGGCGATATGACGTCGCAGCTTCGATCGACCTGGACGCTTGCCGGCCTGTTGATTCTGGTGTCAGCCGGCTGCAGCAGCAGCAATGGATCGGGCGACGGCGCCGGCGGCAGCGGTAGCGGCGGCGCCAAGACCAGCGGCACCGGCGGGACGACGCAGGGTACCGGCGGATCGGGTTCGGGCGGTTCGGGATCGGGTGGCGCGGCCGACGGTGGCGCGAGCGACGGCGGCACGCCGGACAACCGCAACGCCGACGCCGGCGACACACGCGCGCCCGACGGCGCCTCTGGCGATGCGCGCGACGGCGGCGGCGACGCCACGCCCCCCTTCGCGCCCTGCCCCGCCGACGGCGGCGCCTGCGTCGTCATGCCGCTCGGTGACTCGATCACCGAGGGTGCTCCGGACTACCTGGGGGGATACCGGGTCGAGCTGTTTCACCAGGCAAACCTCGCCAGCAAGAACATCACCTTCGTCGGCCGGCGTTCCAACGGCCCGGCCTCGGGCATGGTTGATGGCAAGCCTTTCCCCAGGGGCAACGAGGGTTATTCGGGCTTCACCATCGCCGGCATCAGCGGACAGCAGACGACCGACGCCATCAACCTGTACCACCCGCACGTCATCCTGCTGGCGATCGGCACCAACGACATCAACGGCAACTTCGACGTGGCCAACGCCCCGGCGCGGCTGGCCGCCCTCATCGATCAGATCACCAGCGCCACGCCATCGACGCTGCTGGTGGTGGCGCAGATCATCCCCACCCGCACCGATACCACCAACGCACGTATTCAGACCTACAACTCCCCCATCCCGGCGCTGGTGCAGACGCGGGCCAACGCCGGCAAGCACGTGCTACTGGTCGACATGTACGGGACCTACACCGCGAACGCCAACTACAAGACCGCGCTGCTGTCCGACGACCTGCATCCCAACCCCGCCGGATACGCCTTGATGGGGCAGACCTGGTACGGCGTGATCGCCCCGTATCTGCGCTGAGGCGCGCTCACAGCGCCAGCAGCGCCTGCGCCGCCGCCAGGCCGGCGCCGAATTCCACCGGGTGCCCGCCGGACGCCAGCGCGCGTTCCAGCGCGCCGACCACCGCCAGCAGATCGGTCGCGTTCATCGCGCCCATGTGGCCGACGCGAAAGTACTTGGCGCGGACGTCGGGGTGCAGGCCGCCGGCGATGGCGATGCCCTCGGCGCGCACCCGCCCGCACAGGGTCGCGTCGACGCCGGCGGGATAGTAGAACGCGCTCAGCGTGCTGGCGGCGATCTCCTCGCGCGCCGGCAGCATGGCCAGGCCCAGGGCGCGGCAGCCGGCGCGGAATGCCGCCGCCAGCCGCGCGTGGCGCGCCACCCGCGGCTCGACACCCTCGGCCACCAGCTGTCCGAGCGCGACGTCCAGCGCCAGGATCAGGTTCACCGGCGGCGTCGCGAAGTACTGCGGCGTGCCGCGTTCGTACGCCTCCATGATCGGGAGCCACTCCAGCAGGTCCAGGTACAGCGACGCGACGGGCACCCTCTTGGCGCGCCGGGCGGCCAGCGCGCGCGGCCCCGCCATCACCAGGGCCAGCCCGGGCGGGGCGCCCAGCGCCTTTTGACTGGCGGTCAGGGAGACGTCGACGCCCCAGGCGTCCTGGCGCAGCTCCTCGCCGCCCACCGAGCACACGCCGTCGACCACCACCAGCGCGTCGCGCGCGCGTGCCAGGCGGGCCACCGCCTCGACCGGCGCGCGCACCGCCGTCGAGGTGTCGACGTGGGTGACCGTCACCAGCTTGGTCGGCTCGGCGGCCAGCGCGCGCTCGAGCTCGATCAGGTCGGGGCCCTCGCCCAGCGCGGCGCGCACCTCGACCACCCGCACGCCCAGCCGTTCCAGGATCGCGCGCATCCGGTCGCCGAAGTAGCCGGTGTTGACCACCACGGCGCGATCGCCGGCGTCGACCAGGTTGGCCACCGCGACCTCCATCGCCAGCGTTCCGCTGCCGGCGATGACGAACGGCTGCGCGCTGGGCGCGACAAAGACCTCGCGCGCCCGCGTCAGCACCCGTCCGAACGCACGCGCGACCTCCGGGTCCATGTGACCGATCTGCGGTCGCGATAGAGCCCGCAGCACCTCGGGGTCGAGCTCGATCGGCCCCGGGATCATCAACAGCGTGCGTTCGGACATGACGTCACTTCACCATGGTGGCGAGAGGCTTGCCCTTCTCGACGATGTACGTGGACAGCACCTTGGCCGGGCCGGTGCCGCTGTTCTTGGCCGCGTGCACCGTACCGGCGGGCACGAAGAAGGCGTCGCCCGCCTTCAGGACCGCCGGCGGTTTGCCCTCGACCTCGATGGTCACCTGGCCTTCCAGAATATAAGCAACCTCTTCGCCCGGATGGGTGTGCTTGGGGACAGCCGCGCCGGTGGCGAACTCGCCGCGCGCCATGACGGTCTCGTGACCGGCGTTCGAGATGTCGTGCTTTTGCAGCTCGACCCGCTTGAATCCGGGCACCTGTCCATGAAGCGCGCGAACGCCCAACGTCAACGACCCGACGGCAACGACGGCAACGACGGCAACGACCATGCCAAAGCTGATGCGAAGTTTCATGGCGCCTCCTTGCGGTCACAATGACCGCGACGCGCATAGTAGACGATGACGACAAACGATGCAGGCGATCAAACGGATTGATTGATCGCCGTCCCGGTTCGTGGGACTGTCCAGTTTCTTCGAGCCTGTGGACGCCGTTGTCGTCTTCGAGCTCGTCCCTGAGCAGCGCCAACATCCAGGGAGGAATGTCCATGTACTTCCAGAACTACAATCCCGCAGGGAACGTGGTGCTGTCGACGTTGCTGGCGGCGGTGCCCATCCTGGTCCTGCTCTACCTGATCGCGCTGCACCCGGGACGCGACCCGCAGGGACGGCGGCGCCTGGGCATCGCCGCGCCCTGGGCTGCCTTCGGCGGCGTCATCGCGGCGTTCCTGATCTCCATCCTGGTGTTCCGGATGCCCGGGGCGGCGGCGGCGGCGGCGTTCGCGCTCGGCACGCTGTCGGGGTTCCTGGGCATCATCTGGATCGTGGTGGCGGCGATGTTCCTCTACACGATGACGGTCATCACCGGAAAGTTCGAGATCGTCAAGGAATCAATCACCCACATCTCCTTCGACCGGCGCCTCCAGGTCATCCTGATCGCGTTCTCGTTCGGATCGATCATCGAGGGCACCTCGGGCTTCGGCACGCCGGTGGCGATCGCCGGCGCGGTGATGGTGGGCCTGGGCTTCTCACCTTTCCAGGCCGCGGTGCTCAATCTGCTGGCCAACACCGCGCCGGTGGCCTGGGGCGCGATAGGCACGCCCATCGTGACCCTGGCGTCGGTGAGCGGTCTCGACCAGCTTCAGCTGTCGGCGATGGCCGGCAACCAGCTGCCGTTCGTCTCGGTGCTGGTCCCGTTCTGGCTCGTGGTGACCTTCGTGCGCATGGAGGGCGGTACCTGGCGCGAGGGCTTCGCGGTCTGGCCGGCCGCGCTGTGCGCGGGCGGGTCGTTCGCGATCATGCAGCACTTCGCGTCGCACAGCGAGTCGCTGCACCTGATCACCGACGTGGTGTCGGGCGTGTTCTCGCTGATCTGCACGGCGCTGTTCCTGCGCTTCGTGTGGCAGCCGAAGCAGCGTTTTCTGCTGAAGTCGGAGCGCGGGACCGCGGGCGCCGCGTCTGCCAACGTCGCCAGCGCGGCGGCGCAGCGCCGCTTCGGCTATAGCCTGAGCCAGACCGCCTACGCCTGGCTGCCCTGGGCGATCTTGATCGTCTGCTGCGCGATATGGGGCGTCCCGACCTGGAAGAAGTACCTCAACGGCGTGCTGGCGGCGGTGCCCATCAAGACCCACCTGCTGGGTGGGTCATTTTCGGGGCCGCTGTCCGCGCCGGCCTGGGAGATGCCTCATCTGCACAACCTGGTGCAACGGATGCCGCCGGCGGCGCTCCCGGGCGCCAAGCCGGAAGCGGCGCGCTTCACCATCAACTGGCTGTCGGCGGCCGGCACCGGCGTGTTCCTGGCCGCGCTGCTGACCGGTCTGGCGCTGCGCCTGCGCGCCGCCCAGTGGCGAGAAGCGGTCGCGCGCACCGCCAACCGCATGAAGGTTCCGGTGCTGGTCATCGGCCAGGTGCTGGGGCTGGGCTTCCTGACCCGCTACGCCGGCACCGACGTGGTGCTCGGGCTGGCGTTCACCAGCGCCGGACCGCTGTACCCGTTCTTCGCGGCTTACCTGGGCTGGCTGGGCGTTTTCCTCACCGGGTCGGACACGGCGTCGAACGCGTTGTTCGGCAGCCTGCAGCGCATCACCGCGCAGCAGCTGCGCCTCGACCAGGTGTTGATCGTCGCCACCAACTCCACCGGCGGCGTGATGGGCAAGATGATCGACGCGCAATCAATCATGGTCGCGGGCGCCGCCTGCTACGACATCCCGCAGGAGCGCAGCCACGCGGTCGGCCCGATCTTCCGCAAGGTCTGGTGGCACTCGGTCGCGGGCGCGGCGGTGATCGGGCTCATCGCGCTCTTGCAGGCGTACGTGTTCCCCGGGATGATCCCGGGCAAGTAAGGGCCCGCGCCCGATCCCGTCGGCGTCGGCGTCGGCGTCGGCGTCGGCGATC
>DASRQZ010000005.1:0-50249 GCA_035696125.1 Polyangia bacterium | reverse complement strand
ACACGAAATCGAGGGCGTGCGCGTGACGCGCCTCGTCCTTGGCCCCAGCAGCGCCACCTCGGCCGTGACGGATCCGGGGCATGCTCGCGAAGGTCCGCGCCGCGGTGACGTCTCCGGTCGACGAATGCCCACGATTACGATTCATCCGTCGGGCGTCAGCGTGGGCGACCCGAACGGGGACAGAGCCAGAATCGCCGACGCCGACGCCGACGCCGACGCCGACGGATGAATCGTAATCGTGAGGATTCGTCGACCGGAGACGTCACCGAGGCGCGACCTGCACGAGCATGCCCCGGATCCGTCACGGCCGAGGTGGCGCTGCTGGGGCCAAGGACGAGGCGCGTCACGCGCACGCCCTCGATTTCGTGTGACGGCCGCCGCCGCCCAGGCGCACAAATGGGCCAGGGGTTGACTTTCGCGCGGCAAGGCATCAACTAACACTGTTCTCACTTCGGAGGTTTCTGATGGATCGTCGGACCTTCTTCAAGGTGGCGGCCGCGGGAACGGGGGCAGCTGGCGCACTTGGCTTCGACCTGGGCTCTGCCCACGCCGAGATGCGCGAGCTCAAGATCGCGCGCACCACCGAGACCCGCAGCACTTGCCCGTACTGCGCGGTGTCCTGCGGCGTCATCATTCACACCATCGGCGACAAGGCGAAGAACGTCTCGCCGGCCGTGGTCCACGTCGAAGGCGATCCCGACAATCCGATCAGCCGCGGCACGCTGTGCCCCAAGGGCGCGTCGCTGCGCAACGACATCAACAACACCAACCGGCTGACCGCGCCGAAGGTGCGCCGCCCCGGGTCCGACCACTGGGAGGACATCAGCTGGGACGACGCCATCGCCGGCATCGCGCGCCACGTGAAGGACACGCGCGAACGCACCTTCGTCGAAAAGAACGCCAAGGGCGAGGTCGTCAACCGCACGCCCGGGATTGCCTGGATCGGTGGCTGCACCGACACCAATGAGTTCAACTTCCTGCAGTGGAAGGCGCTCACCGCCTGGGGGGTCCCCTACCGGGATACTCAGGCCCGAGTCTGACACGGTCCCACGGTGGCCAGTTTGGCCACCACGTTCGGCCGCGGGGCGATGACCAACGGCTGGGTCGACATCAAGAATGCCGATGTCATCCTGGCCATGGGCGGAAACCCGGCGGAAAACCACCCGGTCGGCTTCAAGTGGTTCATGGAGGCGCGCCGCACGCGCAACGCCAAGCTGGTGGTGGTCGATCCGCGCTTCACCCGCACGGCGGCGGTCGCCGATCTCTACGCGCCGATCCGCCCGGGCGCGGACATCGCGTTCCTGCTGGGCGTCATGCGCTACGCCATCGAGAAGCAGCGCTATCACGAGGACTACGTCAAGCTCCACACCAACGCGCCGTTCATCATCGGCGACAAGTTCGCCTTCGAGGACGGCCTGTTTTCGGGCTTCGACGCGGCCAAGGCCGAATACGCCAAGACCAGCTGGGCCTACGAGCCCGACAAGCAGACCACCGGTTACGAGACCGACCCCACGCTGCAGCATCCGCGCTGCGTGTTTCAGCTGCTGAAGAAACACGTCGATCGCTACACGCCCGAGATGGTCGAGCGGATCTGCGGTACGCCCAGGGAGAGCTTCCTCAAGGTCGCCGAGCTGGTGACCTCGACCGGCACGGCCCAGCGGGTAGGCACCATCACCTACGCGCTCGGCTGGACCCAGCACTCGACCGCCGTGCAGATGATCCGGGCGGCGGCCATGCTGCAATTGCTGCTGGGCAACGTGGGCCGGCCGGGCGGCGGCGTGAACGCGTTCCGCGGCCACTCCAACATCCAGGGCGCGACCGACACCGCGGGCACCTTCGAGATCCTGCCCGGTTATCTGAAGACGCCCAGCGGCCCGCGCCAGACCCTGGCCCAGTACTACGAGGACGCGGTCCCGACCACCCTCAACAAGCAGGCGTGGGCCAGCATGAACTACTGGGTCAACTATCCAAAGTTCATGGTCTCGCTGCTCAAGGCCACCTACGGCGCCGCGGCCACCAAGGACAACGAGTTCGGTTACTCCTGGCTGCCCAAGGTCGATGGCAACTACTCGTGGCTCTACATCTTCGACGACATGTATCGCGGCACCTCGACGCGGGCGGGCGGCAGCGAACCGGGCCCCGAGGGCTTCATCACCTTCGGCATGAACCCGGTCGGGCTCGGCCCCAACTCGAAGAAGATGGTGGCGGCGCTGTCGAAATTGAAATGGATGGTGGTGGTCGAGAACGTCGAGACCGAGACCTCGATCTTCTGGAAGGCGCCCAGGGAGCTGGAAGGCAAGGAGCCCGCGGCCATCCCGACCGAGGTCTACCTGTTGCCCGCGGCGTCGTTCGCCGAGAAGGACGGCACCTTCACCAACTCCGCGCGCTGGCTGCAGTGGAAGTGGAAGGCGACCGATCCACCGGGAAAGGCGAAGAGCGACCAGGAGATCGTCGCCCGGCTGTTCCTGGCTGTGCGCGATCTGTACAAGAAGGAAGGCGGCAAGCTGCCTGAGCCGATCTTGAACCTGTCCTGGTCGTACCCGAATCCGTATCAGCCTGATCTCGGGGAAGTGCTGAAAGAGATGAACGGCAAGGCGCTGGCCGACGTCAAAGATGAAAAGGATCCGACCAAGATCCTGAGGACGGCCGGGCAACAGGTCGATGGATTTGCCCAGCTGCGCGACGACGGGTCCACGATGTGCGGCAACTGGCTGCACTCGGGGGTGTACACCGAGGCGGGGAACAACGCGCAACGCCGGGTGACCGCCGACCCGACCGGGCTGGGTATGTTCCACAACTGGGCGTTCTCCTGGCCGGCGAACCGGCGCGTGATGTACAACCGCGCGTCGGCCGACGCCGATGGCAAACCCTGGGATCCCAAGCGGGCCGGGATCCAGTGGAACGGCCAGAAGTGGGTCGGCGACGTGCCCGACATCAAGCCTGACTCTCCGCCGGGCACCTACGGCGCGTTCATCATGCTGCCCGAGGGCGTCGCCCGGCTGTACGCGCCGGGGCTGAACGACGGGCCGTTCCCCGAGCACTACGAGGCCGTCGAGGCCCCGATCGACAATCCGCTGCACCCCAAGGTCACCTCGAATCCGGTCTCCAAGACCTTCAAGAACGACATCGACAGGTACGGCAAGAAGGAAGACTTCCCGATCGTCTGCACCACCTATCGGCTGACCGAGCACTTCCACTACTGGACCCAGCACCAGGCCGGGGGACGGCTCAACGAGCTGCAACCCGGGTTCTTCGTGGAGATCCCCGAGGCGCTCGCGCAACAAAAGGGCATCACCAACGGGTCCCAGGTCAAGGTGGTGTCGGCGCGCGGCGAGATCCAGGGCGTCGCCATGGTCACCAAGCGCCTGCCGACGTTGAAGGTCGACGGCAAGGACGTGTGGCAGATCGGGTTCCCGATCCACTGGGGCTTCGCGGGCGCCAAGAACCACGCCGGGCCACTGGCGAACACGCTGACGCCGTCGGCGATGGATCCCAACACCTGGACGCCGGAGTACAAGGCGTTCCTGGTTCGCCTGGAGAAGGTCTAGGTCATGGGCAACAACCTGCCGTCTCTCGAAGTCCGCCAATCATCCGCCTCGTTGCGCGGCGAGCACACCCACCTGCGCCAGCTTCCGGTGGTGTCCAAGTACATCGACACCTCGACCTGCATCGGGTGCAAGGCTTGCGAGGTGGCGTGCCAGGAATGGAACGACCTGCGCACCGTCGCGACCGAGCAGGTCGGCACCTACCAGACGATGCCGTCGCTGGACGCCAACTTCTGGAACCTGATCAAGTTCCACGAACAACCGCTGGAGGGGGGCGGCCTGGCCTGGTTGATGCGCAAGGACCAGTGCATGCACTGCAACGATCCCGGCTGTCTGCGGGCCTGTCCGGCGCCGGGCGCGATCGTGCAGTACGAGAACGGCATCGTCGACGTGAACCCCGACCTGTGCATCGGTTGCGGCCTGTGCGCGACCGGCTGCCCCTTCGACGTGCCCCGGTTCAGCGCCGAGACCGGCAAGATGTCCAAGTGCACGCTGTGTGTCGATCGGGTCCAGGTCGGCCTGGAGCCGGCGTGCATCAAGGCCTGCCCCACCGGCTGCCTGCAGTTCGGAACCAAGAGCGACATGCTGCAGATCGGGGCCACGCGGGTCAAGCAGCTGCAGGAAAATGGCTTCCCCAACGCCGCGCTCTACGATCCGCCGGGCGTGGGTGGCACCGGGGTGGTGACCGTCCTGGCTCACGGCGACCACCCGGAGTGGTACCAGCTGTCGAAGGACCCGCACATCCCCTGGGCGGTGGGCATCACCAAATCGCTGCTGCGCCCGCTGGGGCTGGTGGCGGTCTTCGGCAGCGTGGTGGGAACGTTCGGGCATTTCCTGGGCTACGGCCCCAAGGAGGTGCCGGCCCCGGCGGGCGGCGCGGCGGCGCCGGCGGCGCCACCGACGGTTCGCGGCGCACGCGAGGACACGGTGGTGGGCGAGCACATCGTCCGCCACAGCCTGGCCTCGCGGCTGATCCACTGGAGCGTGGCCCTGTTCTTCTTCCTGACGCTGCTGAGCGGCCTGCCCATCTGGACGCCGATCTTCCGCGGCCTGGCGGCTCTGTTCGGCGGCCTCGCGGTGTGCCGCTGGCTTCATCCGTTGACAGGCATCGCGTTCACCGCCGCGACGGTGGTGATGGTCATCTACTGGATGAGAGACATGCGCATGAAGGCCGGCGACTGGAGCTGGCTCGGCCCCAGGTTCATCGATTACTTCCGCCGGCGCGGCGAGGACGACCCCGACGTCGGCAAGTACAACGGCGGCCAGAAGATCTTCTTTTACCTGATCGCGCTGCTGGCGGTCGCGCTGCTGCTGACCGGCATCGTCCTTTGGTATCCGCTGAGCTTCGACGCGGCTCTGCGCGAGGTGAGCTGGGTGCTGCACGACGCCGGCTTCCTGCTGTTCGCGGTCGCCATCATCGGGCACATCTACCTCGGGACCGCGGCGATACCCGGCACCTTCAAGTCGATGACCAGGGGCACGGTGAGCAAGGATTACGCGCGCACGCACCACCCGAGCTGGTATCGCGAGACCACCGGCGCCGCCGCCAGGGCGGGCACGCCGGCGGCCATGCCCCCGGCCGGTCCGATTGGCGCCGGCGATAAACCGCCAGGTCGCTGACCCCGACATGGGAGCTGGATCAGCGTTCGAGCGCCGCGCCACCCGCGCCGAGGCGCTTGCGCGAGAGTCGACGCCGGCGCGCGAACCGCTCGAGTTCGCCGCCGGCCTTTACCGCGCCCAGCAGTCGATGGCCAGCGCCATCGAGGCGGCCGCCGCCGATCGGCCTCTGGTGGGACGGCTCGACCAGGACCTGGACTCGTTCGCGGGCGCGACGGAGACGCTGCTGCGCTTCGCCACCGACCACGGGCCGCCGGCGCTGAGCGAGGCCGCCCGCGGCTACGCCCGCGACGATCTGCGGGCCCGGCTGTGCGCCTGGTGGAACGACGGCGGGTCGGGCGGCGACGACTACCTCGCGCGCGCCCTGCTGCGCCCCTACGCCGAGGTCCTGGGCGCCCTGGGCCTGGCGCCGGGACGACGCCCGGCCGGCGCAAACTCGGCCGCCTGCGCCTGCGCCTTCTGTGGAGGGCTACCCTGGATCGCTTCGCGCGTGTCCAGCGGCAGCAGCGAGGGGGCCCAGCGCTTTCTCGGTTGCGCGCTGTGTGGCAAGGAATGGCCGGCCGGTCGCATCCGCTGCCCGGCGTGCGATGAGGAACGACCGGACAAGCTCGCGTCATTCCAGAGCGACCGCCACCCCACGGTGCGCATCGAGACCTGCGCCAGCTGCCGCGCCTACGTCAAGTCGATCGACCTCACCGTCGACGCCCGCGCCATCCCCGAGGTCGACGACCTGCTGTCCCTGTCGATGGATCTCTGGGCGGCCGACGAGGGCTACGCCCGCATCGAACCGGGCCTGGCGGGGATCTGAGCGGAGGCGCCGCGCGTCCCCCTCCTCTCTCCGGTCCCCTCCCCCGTCCTCGGGGGAGGGCTAGGGAGGGGGCAGGCCTTGCCAGCGTCGAGGCACGCGCGAGCCGTATCGCTCCGCAAAGTCTGCCCCCTCCCTGGCCCTCCCCCGCGGCGGACCGCGGGAGAGGGGATCCGTTCGACGCCCGCCCGGTTACCCGCGTAACTTCCGGATCTCTCCCACGCGCAGCGTGACCTTCTCCGCGTCGAAGTACTCGGCCAGCGGGATGGCGTACTTGCGCGACTGCTGGGTGAGCTGCTTGAACTCTTGCGCCGTGATCTGGCCCTTGGCGCGCAAGAAATCGCGCAGCGAGGCGCGCAGGCCCGCCACCGCGTCGTGGTGAAAGAACAGATCGGACTTCACCCGCACCACGTCGCCGCGGCGAACCAGGATCTCCAGCGCCGACGAGGTGGCCCCCTCGGTGACCCTCAGCTCCTGTGCCAGCGTCGCGAGGGAGGCCGGCCCCAGTCCCTGGGCGGCCAGCGCCGCGCGCACCCGGCCCACCAGGTCCTCGCTCCTGGCCTCGGCGACGGTCACGGAGAACCCGCGACGTCGCACCAGGTCGCGGTCCTCCTCGATCAGCCCCTCGCGATCCAGCTCGGCGAGCGCGACCACGAAGACGCGCGCGTCGACGGCCGCACCGGCCGCGGTGCGCAGCTGTTCGCGGCTGATGCCGGGCAGCAACGGTTCCCGGCCGTGAAAGTCGTCCAGCGCCTGGACGATGCGGCGCTTGGGCTCGGTCAGGGCCGCCAGGGTCACCACCCGTCCGGTGTCGCGATCCAGCGTGACCGCCAGCCGGCGCGACAGCGCCTGGTGAATCGCCCGTTCCAGCACCTGCGGCGCCGCGCCGGTGCGCGCGCGCAGCTCCCTGGCCGTGATGCCCGCCGCCCCGGCGGCCTCCAGCTCGAACCCCACCAGCTCGTCGGGGGCGGCGTGCGCGCTGCGGCGGATGCGCGCCTCGTCGGCGGAGGAGGGACGGCGCAACGGACGCGCCGCCACGCGCACGATGCGTCCGCCCGCGATGGTGCTGCCGTGTCCGGGCAACGCGCGAAAACCGCGCAGCACGAATCGATCGCCTGGCAACAGCGCCACCGCGCGCGGCAGGTGAATCTGGGCGATCCCGGTGTCGCCGGGCGCCAGCGCGGAGCCGCCCACCAGGACCAGGTGAGCGTCTTGATGGGTCGTCAGGGCATGGAACAGGACGCGGCTCCGCTTGCCGATCGGCGCCGGACAGATCGACAGCGCGGTCAGCTCGACCTCCACGACCAGCGACGCCAGGGCGGCGCCGTCGGGCGCCAGGACATCGCCGCGCGCCACCTGGTCCTGCGCGATGCCCGCGAGGTTTGCCGCGACCCGCTCTCCGGCCTCGGCGCGCGGCCGGGGCTCGCCGTGCACCTCCAGGTTGCGCACCTTGCTCTTCACGCCGGAGGGCAGGATCTCCACCGCCTCCCCGACCGCGAGCGTACCGGCCGCCAGCGTGCCCGTGACCACGGTGCCGAAGCCCTTGACGGAGAACACCCGATCGATGGGCAGCCGGGCCAGCCCGTCCAGCGCGCGCGCCGGGGCGTCGATCACCGCGCGCGCCAGCGCCGATCGCAAGCGCTCCAACCCTTCGCCGGTGACCGCCGAGCACGGCACCACCGGCGCCCGCTCGAGGAAGGTCCCGCGAACCGCCTCGCGCACGTCGTCGGTGGCCAGGCGCCGCATCTCTTCGTCGACGCGATCGATCTTGGTCAGCGCGACCAGGCCTCGGCTCACCCCGAGCAAGCGGCAGATGTCGAGGTGCTCCCGGGTCTGGGGCATCACCCCCTCGTCGGCGGCGATGACGAACAGCGCGAGGTCGATCCCGGTCGCGCCCGCCACCATCGTGCGCACGAAGCGCTCGTGCCCGGGCACGTCGATGACCGCCGCCGTCCGATCGCCGTCCAGCGGCAGCCGCGCGAAGCCGAGCTCGATGCTGATGCCGCGCGCCTTCTCCTCGGGCAAGCGGTCGGTGTCGGTGCCGGTCAGCGCCTTGACCAACGACGTCTTGCCGTGGTCGACGTGTCCCGCCGTTCCGATCACGATGCGGGTCGAGCTGTTGCTCATGCCGGTGGGGGTGGGTTCGCCACCTGCGCGCCGGCGATGCGCGCCAGCGCCGCGACCACCTCCCCCACCTCGTCATCGGCCAGCGTGCGCGGATCGATGACCACGGCATCGTCCTGGACCCGGGCGACGATGCAGGGCTCACCGTCGGCCAGGCCGTGCGCCAGCGCGTCGGCGTCCAGGGCCGCCGCGCGCACCCGGACCGCCCAGGTGTCGAGCTCGCCGAGCGGGAGCGCGCCGCCGCCAACCCTGGAGCGCAGCCGGCAGCCCTGCGCCGCGACACCCGCCAGGCCCGCGAGGCCGTCGAGGATCGCCTTCATCCGACGCTCGATCACGTCGAGCGGCGTGGCCAGCATGCGCAGCGCGGGCACGTCGCGCAGCTCGGTTCCGTCGCGGTAGATGGCCAGCGTCGCGCCCAGCGCCGCCAGCGTCAGCTTGTCGGGGCGCAAGGCGCGCAGCAGCGGGTGGACGGCGATCCGCTCGACCAGCGCGCGCCGGCCGACCAGGATTCCGGCCTGCGGACCGCCCAGAAGCTTGTCGCCCGAGAACGCCACCAGCCCCGCCCCCAGCTCCAGCGCCGCGCGCACCGTCGGCTCGGCCGGCAGCCCCAGAGCCCGGGTATCGACGAAGGCCCCGGATCCGAGATCGATCATCACCGGCAGCCCGTGCTGCTGGCCGAGCGCCGCCAGCGCGTCCAGCTCCACCTCCTCGGTGAAACCGACCATGGCAAAGTTGGACCGGTGGACCTTCAGGATCAGCGCGCTGTCGGGCCCGACCGCGCCGGCATAGTCGGCGGCGCGCGTCTTGTTGGTGGTGCCCACCTCGCGCAGCCGCGCCCCCGAGGCGCGCATGACGTCCGGGATGCGAAACCCGCCGCCGATCTCGATCAGCTCGCCGCGCGAGACGATGACCTCGCGGTCGGCGGCCAGCGCCGCCAGCGCGACCAGCACCGCGCCCGCGTTGTTGTTCACGACCAGCGCCGCCTCGGCCCCGGTCAGCGCGCACAGCGCCTGCGCGACGTGGTCTTGCCGTGACCCGCGCTCGCGACGCCCGGGCGCGTACTCCAGGGTGGAGTAGCCCGCGGCGACCTCGGCCACCGCGGCCAGCGCGGACGCGGGCAGCGGCGCGCGCCCCAGGTTGGTGTGCAGCACCACGCCGGTCGCGTTGATGGCCCGGCGCAGCGTGGGCTGGCGCGCGCGCGCGATTCGCTGCTCGATCTCGCGCGCCGGCGGCCGCGCCGGCAACTCCCCGCCCTGCCCGTTCGCTGGCCCGTCGCCGGCCCGCAAGCGCTGCCGGCGCGCGTCCAGGGCCGCCCGCACCGCCTCGGTGAGCACCCGGCGCG
Organism: Polyangia bacterium; assembly: GCA_035696125.1. Taxonomy (GTDB): domain Bacteria; phylum Myxococcota_A; class Polyangia; order Fen-1088; family Fen-1088; genus DASRQZ01. The sequence goes on along the minus strand of DASRQZ010000005.1, from coordinate 40,816 downwards.
GAAAACGGGCGAGCAGCGGCGCCACTTCGTCCGAGCGCAGGATCTCGTCCACCGATGGGAGTTGCCGCAGCTCTTCGTGCCCCATCACCCGCAGATTAGCGCGCGCCGCGCCGCCCTCCTATTCAAGACTGGCGCAGGGCACGCTGGCGGCGCGTCGATGAATCAGGTCAGGTCGAGGGCGCCAGCTCGAGCAGCTTGCCGCCCGGCCCCGGGCTGCCCCCCGCCGCGCCGATCACCTCGCCGATGATCGCCGCCGCCGGCGTACCCGCGTTCTCGAGGGCGTCGACGAAAGCGTCGGCGCGATCGGCCGGCAGCGCCACCAGCAGGCCGCCCGCGGTTTGCGGATCGAACACCACCAGCTCGCGCGCGCCGAACCCAGCCGGCGGGGCGCCCAGCTCCGGCTCGTAGGTCTGCCGGTTGAGCCGGGCGCCCTTGCTGGTGACGCCCGCCTCGATGAGCCGCGGAACCTCGGCGAAGGTGGGCAGTCGATCCGGCCACACCCGCAGCCGCACACCCGAGGCGCGCGCCATGCCCAGCGCGTGCCCGGCCAACCCGAACCCGGTGACGTCGGTGGCGGCGTGCGCGCCGTGCACGGCCATCAGCGCCGACGGCTGCAGATTGAGCTCGGCCATGATGCGACAGGCCGCCAGCAAGTCCGCCTCGCCCACGACGCCGCTTCGGTAGCCGTTGATCAGGATGCCGGTGCCGAGCGGCTTGGTGAGCACCAGCCGATCCCCCGGCCGCGCGCCGGCGTTGCGGATGATGTCGCGCGGGTGGACCTGGCCGGTGACCGCCAGGCCGTAGAACAGCTCGGCGTTGCGCACCGTGTGGCCGCCGGCGACGACCGCGCCCCCCTCCGCGGCCTTGGCCGCGCCGCCCGCGCAGATCTCCGCCGCGATGGCCGGCTCCAGGGCGTCAGGAAAAGCGCACACCGCCAGCGCCAGGAGCGGACGCCCGCCCATCGCGTAGACGTCGGACAGCGCGTTGGCCGCCGCCACCTGCCCGTAAAGGAACGGATCGTCGCACACCGGCGTGATGAAGTCGGTGGTCATCACCAGCGCCAGGTCTTCGGTCAAAGCGTACACCGCCGCGTCGTCGCCGGTCTCGGTCCCGACCAGAAGCCGGGGCGAGACCGGCGCAGCAGACGCCCCTGCGCCCGCGCGCTTCAAGATTTCTTGCAGGTCACCCGGACCCACTTTGGCCGCTCAGCCACCGCACGTGGCCATCCGCGTGATGAGCTGGCGCCGCTGCTGTTCCGTCATCGGCAAAACCTACCACGTCTGCCGCGCCCGCCATTTTCCACCCGACCGCCCGGGCAGGCTCGAAAAAGGGGGGGCCGCAGGCACCAGCCTTCAGGCTCCCGGAATGGAAACGGGCGCGTAGAATGCAGCCCCATGTTGTACGACGACATCTCGCAAACCATCGGCCGCACCCCGGTGGTGCGCATCAACCGCCTGGCGCCCGCTCACGTGAAGATGTACGTGAAGCTCGAGGCGGCCAACCCCGGAGGCTCGGTGAAGGATCGACTCGCGATCGGCATCGTCGAGGACGCCGAGCGCCGTGGCCTGCTCGAGCCCGGGCAGACCGTCGTCGAGGCGACGTCGGGCAACACCGGGATCGCGCTCGCGCTGGTATGCGCGGCGCGCGGTTATCCCTTCGTCGCGGTGATTCCCGAATCGTTCTCCGTCGAGCGGCGGCAGATCATGCGCGCGTACGGCGCGAAGGTGGTCCTGACGCCGGCTGCGGAGCGGGCCTCGGGCGCGGTCCGCCTCGCCGAACAGCTGGCCAAGGACCGTGGCTGGTTTCTCGCGCGCCAGTTCGACAACCAGGCCAACCCGGCCTACCACCGCCAGACGACCGGCCCCGAGATTCTGTCGGACTTCGCCAGCATGCGCCTGGACTACTGGGTGACCGGGTGGGGAACCGGTGGCACGCTGACCGGGGCCGGGCAGATGATCAGGCGTGCGCGCCCGCAGATCAAGATCGTGGCGTGCGAGCCGGCCGGCGCGGCGCTGCTGACCGGCAAGGAATGGAAGCCGCACAAGATCCAGGGCTGGACCCCCGACTTCGTGCCCTCGGTGCTCGACCGCGAGATCTACGATGAGGTGATCGCTGTCCCCGACGACAAGGCGATCGCGTGCGCGCGCGATCTCGCCCACCGCGAAGGCATCTTCTGCGGCATCTCGGCCGGTGGCACCTTTGCCGGCGCGCTCGAGACCGCCGCCAGGGCGCCAGAGGGGAGCGTGATCCTGGCGATGTTGCCCGACACCGGCGAGCGCTATCTGTCCACGGCGCTATTCGAAGGCGTGGAGACGGGATCGGACGCGATCTAGCCCGCGACGATTCGCCGAGGTGATGTGATGACTTGCATGAAGAGTGCCGCGGCGGCGCAATGAATGAGGTGTGAGACTCCGGCCGTCAGCGCGGCCCAGATCTGAAGAGCGGGCCTATGCCAGACCGCAGCTATCGCATGAACGCGGCCGGCTGCGTCGTGAATGCTGTGCGGTCCAGAAGGCGGGTGAGAGTTCCGGCCATGAGGCGACTCTAAGATCTCGGTCAGCTTCCTGGTCGCGAGCGTCCCCAGCGTTGCCCCGGATCGCCATGGATTCCATCCTGAAGCCACTTGAACAGGTTGCGGAGGCGACCGAATGGTTCATCCGCACGCCTGAGCTGCGCGCCATGCACGTGCTCACCACCGGCGCCATCCGCGGCGCGGTCTTGAAGCACCTGTGCGCGACAGAGGTCCTGGACTTCAACACCTGCCCGTTCTTTGTGCTCGAAGCACCGACCGAACCCGGCGACGACGGCTGGGCCTTGCGCAGCGAGGAGCTTCGCGGTGATTGGGAGAGTCTGGTGGCGAGCGCGGGAGCGTCCTGCCCACTTCCGCCGCTGTGGCCCGCCGAGGGCAGCGCGGGGGTCGCACAGTTCTCTCTGGAGCTCGGCCGGGCGCTGGCGGCGCTGCGGCCGCCGATGACCGGTCTGGTGATCGTGTTTGCGCCCGTATGGGTGCGCGACCGTGGTCGCTGGTGCGACGACCTGGCCGTCTTGTTGCGGGTGAAGGCCCTGGCGCGCGCCAGGTTCGTGGTCGTCGAGAGTGACGAGCCGTACTCCCTGCCGGTCTTCCAGAAGATGGGCCCGCTCGCCGAGCGTGTCGATGCGCGCGTCGACACGGCGGCGCTGGACGAAGACGCGCGCGCCAGCCTCGACGCGATCCGGGCCGCGGGCGCCGGTGCGTCCGGTTACCAGCTGGTGGGAGGGGCCGGGCCCGCGGTGACGCCACCGCCCCGGCGGGGACAGCCCCCTGCCCTCTCGTCAGAGCAGCGCGCAGCGCTGGCGACGGAGCTGGGGATCAGCCCCGCGCTGTTCGACCCCGACAGCATGAAGACGCTGCGGGTGCTGGTGCTGTCGGCCGCCGGGGCGATGCGCGAGAACAACCCCGCCGAGGCCGTCCGGCTACAGCGCGAGGCGCGCGACTTCTGCGTCCAGCACCAGCTCATCCGCGAGGCGGTGGTCAACGAGCTGGTACTGGCGGGATACGTGCTTCAGGCCGGCATGCCCGAGCGGGCCCTCGAGATTTTTCGGGCCGGCCGCGGTCGCGCGGAGGCCGCCCATTTGATGGACCTGGCGGTCCAGGCCCAGACCGCAGTCGCCTCCTGTTTCTTGCTGATGAAGGCACCGGAGGAGGCCGCGGCCGAATACGCCGAGGCGGGCCGCCTGGGCGCCAGCGCGGGCGCGCCCATCCTGGCCATCGAGGCGTACCGGATGTGCGGGCAGCTACTGGCTTCTCGCCGGAACCTGGAAGGCGCGGCGGCGGCGTTCCGCCGAGCGATCGAGACCGGCGAAGCGGGCGGCCCCGAGGTCAAACGCGGCTCGACCTTCGTCGAGGCGGCGCGCCAGCTGGCGAGCCTTTGTCGCAAGCATGGCCTGGTCCAGCAAGCCGACTCGCTGGACGCGCAGGCCGGCGCCGTCGAGCAGGACGAGGATTCCGCCGCCGAGACCCACGCCGCGCCGAACGAGGGAGTCGACGCGCGATGATCCAGAGCACGTTCTTCGATCCGGTCCTCGGCCTCGACACCCATATCGTCGGCATCCCGGCGCCACCCGCGCCCGCGCCCGTCCCTACCCCCATACCAATGCCGTTCGTGGGACTGGTGTTCGATCCGATTGGCTTGGCGGTCGGAGCGGCCATCGGGATGGCGACCGGCGGCGGTCCGGGGATCGTGCTGGTCAATTCTCTCCCGGTGACCAACTGCGGAACCAACGTCACCAACATGCTGACGATGCCGCACATCCCGGCGCCGGGCGTGACCTTCATTCCGCCACCAAAGCCCAGCAACGACGCGATGTTGTTCTTTGGGTCGCTGAAGGTCACCCTGGGCATCTCGCAGGGCGTGCGCCTCGGAGACGTGGCGCTCAGCTGCAATGACCCGGTCCGCCTGCCGACCAGCCTGGTGCTGGCCATCCCCAAGGGACGTCTGGTGCTCAACAGGCCGCCCATGGTGCCCGACCTGGCTGCCATCGCGACGGCGGCGGTGCTGAAGGTGGCGATGAAGGGGCTCGGCGCCTTGCTCAAGAAAGGCGCCGCGCTGTTCCGCAAGTTCCGCGACGGCTCCGCCTTCTTCCGGCGCCTGAGCGCGAAGCTGGGCGGCTGCTTCGCGCCCGCCGGAGCCAGCCGCTGGCGACAGATGTGGTCGCGCGGGGTGCGGTTTGTCACCGGCCACCCCGTCGACGTGGTGACCGGCAACGTCTTCACCAGCGTCACCGACGTCAGCCTGCCCGGCGCGCTGCCGCTGACCATCGAGCGCGTTTACGAGAGCGCGGGCTGCGGCAAGGCGAGCGCGCTCGGGTTCGGCTGGAACCACAGCCTCGACGAGTCCCTGTGGATGGAGCGCGGGCGCGCCGTCGTCCGCTGCGGGGATGGACGGGAGGTGGAGTTTCCCCTGTGGGATCTGCCGGATCGGGTGATGCGGCCCGGGGACGAGCTCGAGCGGGTCATCCACAAGATGAAGCTGCGCCGCACGTCGCTGGAAACCTTCGAGGTGGAATACGCGGATGGCCGCGTGCACGAGTTTGCGCCGGTCGCGGGCGGCGACCCGAAGGTGGCACGGCTGACCCGGATCCGGTCGCGCGACGGTCACCACAAGATCGACCTCGAGTACGATCGGCAGGCGCGATTGGAGTGGGTGCGCGATGCCGCCGGGCGCTTGATCCATTTCGAGCACGACGCGAGCGGGCGCCTGTCCACCATCAAGCTTCCGGTTCCCAAGGGACGTGGCTGGTACCAGCACCGCCGCTACGCCTACGACAGCGACGGCAATCTCGTGAGGGTGGTCGACGCGGCAGGAAAGGCCTGGGAATACGGCTACCGGCGGCATCTGCTGGTGCAGGAGACTGATCGCAACGGCTACTCCTTTTACTTTCAGTATGACGGCGTGGGCGCGAACGCGCGCTGCGTGCGCACCTGGGGCGACGACGGCGTGTTCGATCACCTCATCACTTACGACGCCACCAATCGCACGACGCTGGTCGAGGATTCCCTGGGTGCGACCACGGTCTACGCCTACAACGAGCGCAACCAGGTGGTGTCCATCACCGACCCTCACGGCGGGACGACCAGGCTCGACTACGATCCCGTGACCGGCGGACAGACCCTCGAAGAGAACCCCGCCGGCGAGCGTATCGCCCAGCGCTTCGACGACGCCGGAAACCTGGTCGAGCACGTGGCACCCGATGGCGCGGTGACCCAGCTCGAATACCAGGGCCGCCTGCCGGTTCGCGCCGTCGGTCCCCGAAAAGGCGAGTGGCGCTGGCGATACGATCACGCCGGACACCTGATCGAACAGGAGCTGCCGACTGGACTTCGGGTCAGCCTGGCCTGGGAACAGGGCCTGGTCACGTCCTGGAGCGAGGGCCCCGAACGCCGCACCCTGTACTCGTACGACGAGCAGAAGAACCTGGTCGCGGTCTGCTTTCCGGACGGCAGCTTCGTCCGCTATGAAACCGACAACCTCGGCCGCAGGGTCAAGGTCAGAAACCCCGTCGACGGCACACTTCGGCTGCAGTACGACGCCGAGGGCCGGCCCGTCGAGGCCCAGACCGTGGCCGGCGTGATCCAGCGGCTTGGCTACGACGGCGAAGGGAATCTGATCGATTCGCAGGATTCCACCCGCCACGTGAAGCTGAGTTACGGCCACCGTAACCGCCTGGAGCGACGAGAAGAGCCCGCCGGTGCGACGCTGCTGTTCGAATACGACACCGAGAACCGCCCGACCGCGCTGGTGAACGAAGGCGGCGAACGCCACGCCTATACCCTGGACGACAACGGGCGGCCGCGCGAGGAGGTCGGGTTCGCCGGAGACAAGCGCGTCTACTTCCGTGACCCCGCCGGCCGCGTGGTGAAGGCGTTGTTGCCGAGCGGGCGCTGGAGCGAGAGCAAGTACGATCCCGCGGGTCGCCTCATCGAGCGCACGCATTCGGACGGAACCTTTGCCCGCTTCCAGTACGACGCCGCCGGCGGCCTCATCTCGGCCGAGAACGAGTCGACCAAGGTCGAGCTCGAGCGTGACGAGCTGGGGCGGGTGGTGGCGGAACGCTCGAACGGCCGCGAAGTCCGCGCGCGCCTGACGCTCACCGGTGAGCGCCTCGAGATGACGAGCTCGCTGGGCGCGCACGTCGCGATCCGGCGCGACCCGATGAGGAGGGTCAGCGCGCTCACCTTCGGGGCCGCCGATCCCGGCGGCGCGGGAGCGGACCCGGCCCCGGACGTTCAGCTGGACCGCGATGCGCTGGGGCTGGAACGCGCTCGCCGCTTCGCCAACGGCATCCAGTTGACCTGGGACCGCGACGTCGCAGGGCGGCCGCTGGCGCGCAGGACCTCCGATCGATCCGGGCAGGAGATCGACCTGCTGGAATACCAGTGGCGGGGCGAAGATCAGATCGCGGCGATCACCACCGGAAGGGACTCGGCCAGCGGGGCGCGGTCATTCGAACACGACGCGCGCGGGCGCCTGATCCGCGAGCATCGGCGCGACGGGACCATCGAGCGCGCGATGGACAGCGTCGGGAACGTGTACCGGACCCCCGACGGCCGCGATCGCCGCTACGCCCCGGGCGGCCGCCTCGAATACGACGAGGGCACCCGGTACGAGTACGACCTGGACGGCAATCAGACCGCCAAGGTCGGACCCGACGGCCGCCGCTGGCGCTACACCTGGAACGGCCATGGTCTGCTGAGCGCGGTCGAGGATCCCGACGGCATGCGGGTGCAGCTGGAATACGACGCGTTCGCGAGAAGAACCAAGAAGAAGGTCATCGGCGCCGAAGGCGAGCGCCCGCGAGAGACCGTCTTCGTCTGGGACGGGCACCTGATGGTACACGAGCTCGACGACCGATCGGGGCTCACCACCTGGCACTGGGAACCGGAGACCTTCACGCCGGTGGCCCGCGACCGCGACGGGGCTCGATCGTACATCGCGACGGACCACCTGGGGACGCCGACCGAGGCCTACGACGACCAGGGTCGCCTGGTCTGGAAGATGCGGCTCGACCCGTTCGGAAGCGCCACGATCGACGTCGGTGACGCGAACGACTTCCCCTGGCGCTGGCCCGGCCAGTACGCCGATGCCGATCTGCAGCAGAGCTACAACTTCTGGCGCTGGTACAGCCCGTCGGGCGGCAACTATCTGTCGCCCGATCCGCTGGGACTGGACGGCGGCACCCGCCCCTACGGATATCCCCCCGACCCACTGGTGCAGCTCGATCCGTTCGGGCTGGTGCCGCTGAACGCGACCGGCTATGACCTTTACCACATCATCGATGAGAGCACCGGCGAGGTGAGGTACGTGGGCATCACCAACGACGCGATCCGCAGGCAAGGCGAACACCTCGAATCGGGCCGACTGGGCGACGGCTATCGATTCGAAGTCGTCGAGACCAACCTGACCTACGCCCAGGCACGCGGGTACGAGCAAGCGGACATCGCCATGGTCGGGAGGCGAGACACCAGCCGGATCGGCCAGGAGATCGTCGCCGGCGATCCGAATCGATGCTGGTCCTATGATCCGGCGCGCACCGACAGCCGCGCCCGCGCGTTCCAGCGACACGAGCGCGCGAGAAGGCGGGCGCGGGGGGGTTGCTGATGAACGACGCGGATTTCCAGGTGGGCCGGATCTTCACCGTGCCGCTGCTCGGTGGCGGGTACGCGTTCGGCTATCTCACCTACTACCGCAAGGGGAAGCTGCCGCTGGTCGACATCTTCGACTACGTGGGCGACGAGCCCACGCCACCCAAGGACATCGCGAGCAAGCCGGTGCTGATGCGCGACATGTTCGTGGGAGCCGAGTTCATCCTGGCCCCGAAGCACAAAGCGGGCGAACGATGGCGGTTCACCAAGGAGACCATGCCCGGGCCGGTGAAGCCCCACAATCGCTACTACCGCATGGGAAGCCCGCCGCGATCCTTCAGGCGCATCGACATTCTGGGCGAGGAACCGGACGTCCCCCTCTCGCCCGAGGAGGCGCAGAAATATCCGACCGTCGGTAACTCCTTCGCGCCCACCCCCACGGCGCAGATCGAGGTGGCCGCCAAGCGCCTGCTTCTGTCACCGGCGGATCTCGTGAAGTCCTGGCGCGAGCGCAAACCGAGCAACTGACACGTTCCACCGGCGGGTACCTCGGCGCTCCTGTGTCTTCGCCGGCTTCGCTCGCAACCGCGTGGACTCACGTGGTAAATCCTACGACGGAAGTGCTTCCGGGGCTGGTGTCCGGCTCGGTCTTCAAAACCGATGGGGCCTCGTGAAAGCGAGCGCCCGGCGGGTTCGATTCCCGTGCGCTTCCGCTGGTCTGCTGACATTCGGAGTGTGTCTCGATCGTCGTCGGATCGCCAAGTGTGTCCAAATCGTGACCAATGTCCGTCGTCGGTGTCAGCTCGCGATCACCGCGCGACCCGAATTCGGAGACGTCAACCTCTGCTGGACGTTAGTTTTTCGCTGGCCCCACGCTCGCCGATTTCCCAAATCGCCTGAGCCAAGCGATGCTCTTTCTTGCGCTGGCGAGGGACCGGCTGCCTCGGCACCGCACGGTTCCGTAGACGCCACCCTCTCCGTTGTACAGGAAGAGAAGATGCTTCTGGCCGACTCCTACGTCATACGCACAGGTCTCGCCCGATAGAAAGGTGATCTGAGCCGGCGCGGATACCTTCCACGCATCACTGACGGTGGCTCTGACCTTCACTGTCTCGCCGGAACGGTCGACTTCATCGATCGTTGCCACGACCACTAGATCGGCCCGACGATACGCCGCCTTGACCGTTGGCTCGATACATCGACAAGCCTGCGCTCCCGCAGGTGCAAAGATGCCGACGGTCATCACGAGAGACACGAGCCACATCTGCCTGCTCAAGTGCATTCCTGACATCCAGGCCTCAAGCCACGCGCTGCATTCGTCGGGCTTGAATGAGCTGTCCAACGAGTCCGGGTTGCCGCAGGTCTCCCAGAAGGCATGGCAAGAGCGCTTGCTCCGCTAGCGGGCTCGTCCCTCCCGGAGCGCCACCAACGTGGGCCAACTCGTGAACCAACGTCGCCGCAACGGTCCACCGGCCCTTGTTGAGCGCAAATGCAGTGATCGTCACGTCGTTTCCTCGGGTGGCGGCATAGTCGCCAGCGTTGTTCGCAGGATCGAAATTGATCCAGATGTTCGGGTCTGCCCAGATCTGTTGAAGCGTGCGTCCCCCGGGGAGTGCCTTGAAGGCGGTATTGCAGGGAGCGTGCGTGGTGATCCTCGTCTGAATGATGTGCATCGCCCCACGCAGCGTGGTCTGGTGCGCAAGGCTGGTGTAGGGCAAGAAGGAATGGCCTCCCGGCAGTGGCACAGGTCCGACGTGGTGGGCGGCAGGCGTATTCATCCTGGGCATGGGCGAAGCGTATCAGGGGAGCGCAGAAAGTCAGGATCGAAGACGTCTCTCCGGGAGGGGGCGTGGTTCGTCAGCCGAATGCTGGGGCAGATAGGGGATGACCTTGACCGATCGGCGACTCGACCGGTGACCGGGCCGCCGGTCACGCGTTCACGGATCGACGCCCGCGCGTCGCAATTGAGAAATCAGGTCCTCGTCCAGTCGAGCGAAAGAACTCGCCACACCGGTGACCCAGGCCTTGCCCCGTCTGGAGATCTCTTTCCAGGCGATCGTGATCTCGCCCGGCACCTCCGTCAGCAACACGCGCAGGAGGGCGCTCGCCTGCGCGCGATCCTTGGGTGCCTTCGTGGTACCGGATGCACCTCTGCTCCGCCGGGAGGCGACGATGAGCTTGTGGAGCGCGAAGCGTCCCGGCCTGGGCACGTTGACCAACAAGCCCGAACCGCCGAGAACGGCGCCGCGCTGGGTCTCCTCGATGAGGTAGTCGAGGAATCGAAGAGGAGTCGCTGCGGCGCCGATGGCTTCGATCCGGATGGGCCGCTTGCGCTCCCTGCCGATGAGGGGCGTCAACACTTCGACATCGACCTGGGTTCCCCGAACGCGGAAAGATGTCGCATGATCCGTTGGGTTAAGAATCGTGAACCGCGGCAAGGCATCACCCAGGTCGTGAGGAATGTTGGCGGGCGCTCCATCCCGGGCCAGAGCGACGGCGATCCGGTGGTCGTGCGCGATATCCACGTCGTCGGTGCGGACCATGGCCTCTTGCCACCTGACGCCAAGCATGTTGCCCAGCACGACGAAGGCGTGCGAGCCGACGAGTACCCCCCCGATGCGGAAGACGGGAGCGAGGCGGGCGGCCGGCAATGCGCCGCCCGCGGCCGCGGCTGCCCCGGACGCGGGCGCGCCCCCCCGGCGTATTGGAATTGATAGAGGTCATCCGACCAGGCTTCCCGCGGTGTGCGTCGGCCGCGACGTCCGAGGAGGGGTCGCCATCGCAACTTGACGGGCTGGCAGGTTGCTGCCGAGACAGCCAGGTCGTTTGTCGCTATCCTCAACTTGGAGATCGCCGCCATGCGAAGATTCGCGGTTGTCGTTTGCGGGTGCCTCTTCGCGTCCGCTGTCGTGTGTGCCGGCAACTGGCGGGCGGCGAGTGTCCTGGGAAGTTTCCCGGCGCAAGCCGCCCCGCCCGTGCTCGGCGCGATCGAGGGCGTGTGGGAGGGGACTCTCGAGGTGGGCTCCGGCCGTCTGCGCGTGGTGCTCAAGATCAAGCGCGCGGGCACGGGATGGACGGCGACCGCCGATAGCCCCGACCAGAACGCCTACGACATTCCCGTCGACAGGGTGGCCGTCGACGGGGAAAAGCTCGAGATCGACGTCCTCAGAATCAATCTCCACTACGCGGCCCGGATGGACGCCGACAGGTTGACGGGGACGATGACCCAGAACGGGCAAACGCGGGCTCTCGATCTCAGGAGGAACGGGACTCCTCCCACCACTGCGCCGCGTCCTGCGGCCGCCCGCGAGCCCGCGCTCGACGGTAACTGGGCGGGGGCGCTGCAAATCGGAGCCGTCCGGCTGCGGCTGGTCGTCAAGATCAGGCGAGTCGCGACGGGATGGGAGGCGACCGTCGACAGCCTCGATCAGAACGCGCGCGACATTCCAGTCGGCGCGGTGACCTTCGATGGCGGCAGGCTGAAGCTCGATCTCCCCGGGATCAACGCTCGCTACGAGGGAAGGGTCGACCGCGACACGCTCGCCGGCAGCTGGACGCAAGGCGGGCAGGTCTGGCCGCTCGATCTGACCCGCACCGAAACCCCGCCCGTACCGAGGCCGCGCGTCCAGGAGCCCAAACGCCCGCTGCCTTACGACGAGATCGAGACCGTCGTCGAGAACCCGACCGCCCGGATCACGCTCGCCTGCACGCTCACCAAGCCGCACGGCGACGGGCCGTTCGCGGGGGTCGTGCTCCTCACCGGCTCGGGCCCCCAAGATCGAGACGAGGCGCTGATGGGACACAAGCCGTTCCTGGTACTGTCCGACGCGATCACCAGAGCGGGGGTCGAGGTGCTGCGTTGCGACGATCGGGGTGTCGGGAAGTCGACCGGCGCGTTCGCCAACGCGACGACGTTCGATTTCGCCGAGGACGCGCTGGCGGAGGTTGCCGCCCTCCGCGGCCGCCCCGAGATCGCTCGCGCGCACGTCGGCGTGCTCGGCCACTCCGAGGGGTCCACGGTCGCCGCCATCGCGGCCGCCAGGTCCACGGACCTGGCGTTCATCGTCCTGCTGGCGGGTCCGGCGCTGCCGGGCGATCAGATCCTCGATCTGCAGCGTGCCTGGCTGGAGAAGACGGCCGGAGTGAGCGGTCAGAAGATCGCAGAGAGTAAGGCCCAATGGCACAAGGTGTACGCGATCCTCAAATCGGAGAAGGACGTCGGCGCTGCCAGGGAGAAGCTGCGCGCGATCTACGCCGGGTTACCCGGCGCTGATCGCCAGGAACTGGACCGCAAGGGTGGGTTCGACGCCCAGGTCGAACAGGTGCTGTCGCCCTGGTTCCGCACCTTCATCACGCTCGATCCGCGGACGTTCCTGGCCAAAGTGAAAGTGCCGGTGCTGGCTATCGACGGCGAGCGCGATCGCCAGGTTCCGCCTGACGCGAACCTGCCGGAGATGAGGAAGGCGCTCGTTCACGACCGCGACGTGACCGTCCGCGAGCTGCCGGGCCTCAATCACCTCTTCCAGACCGCCGAGACCGGCGCGTTGGCCGAGTACGGAAAGATCGACGAGACGATGTCCCCCGCAGCGCTGAAGCTGGTGAGCGACTGGATCGCCCAACACGCGAGCTAACGCAGACCGAGCGATTGTCTCTGGGCTCGAGCGCGAGGACGCTGTACCTGCCTCCGGCCCGCATCCGTGTACACCTCGACAGTGTCCAGGACGCGTCCAGACCACTGCTCGGTCCCGTGCATTCTCGTGCACTGGCGTGCACGCCGCCCTCCCGCCGACCGCCGCGATATCTCCAAGAGACCGAACAAATACCCCCTTCTGCTGACTGTGCTCTCGCCGGTCTTCAAAACCGATGGGGCCTCGTGAAAGCGAGCGCCCGGCGGGTTCGATTCCCGTGCGCTTCCGCGCTGTTTGAGCCGCCGCTGTCGGGGCCTCACGAACCCACTCGACACACCGCAAGAAAATTAGCGCCCGCGCCTGATGGGCCTTTAACCCGAAGCACCCCTCGACTATTCTCGCCTTCTCATGCGGTCACGGACGGAGCGAAGGTACGAACGACGACGCCGCGCCACCGCAGCGCGAGCAGTCGTGGTGTGGCTGGGGCTGGGATTCTGGGCCGCGAACGTGTCCCTTCCACGTGAGGCGCAGGCGGCCGACAGCGCCGACGCCTACGCCAAGCACGGCGTCGAGCTCCGCCGCGAGCGGAAAGATCGCGAGGCGCTGCAGGAGTTCCAGCGCGCCTACGCCGTGCGCCGGTCAGCGCATTTCTTGGCGCAGATCGCGCTGGCCGAACAGGCGCTAGGTATGTGGGAAGTGGCGCACGATCATCTCCGAGTGGCGCTGGCCGACACCGCCGACTCGTGGATCGTCAAGAACCGCGCCTCGCTCGAGAAGGCCCGTGCAGCGATCCAGTCGCACCTCGCGACCATCGAGGTGTGGGGCGAGCCGGCCGGCGCGCAGGTTCTGCTCAACCAGCGCGTGGTCGGGACGTTGCCCTTGCCCGAGCCGGTGCGGGTCACCGAAGGAACGATCGTCGTCACCGTGCGCGCCGCCGGCCACGCGACCTCGACACGCTCGTTGAGCTTGGCCGCGGGGACCTTGCGGCGCGAGCAGTTCGTGTTGCAGCGTCTCGAGGCCCCACCTGCGCTGGCGACGGGGCAGGCCGGAGAGACCCGACCGATCTCCCTCGCAGCACGAGAGCCGGAGACTGGTCGCCGGGAGGAGACCCTGATTCGCTCGAGCGAGCGCGCCGAGGAGGCGGACACCGCGGATGAGTCATCGTCACCGTTATACACACGCTGGTGGTTCTGGTCGGCGGTCGGCGTGGTCGCGGTGGGAGCGGCCGTGGGCGGCTACCTGGTTTTGAAAAAGGATCCCGCGGGTCCTGTGTGCCCGGCCATGGACGGGGGGAAGTGCTCGCCATGGCCGTGATCTCGGAACGTCGTCTCGAACGTCATGCTCGGATCGTCGGTGCGATGGCTCGCGCGCTGACCGGCGCGCTGCTCATCGGCGCCTGCCAGTCCTCGACTGATGAAGCCACCGCCATCTCCGTCACCGTCAGGCTGGATGCGGCCCTGACGTTGAAGACGGTGACCATCAACGCCACAAGCGACGGGCGGAGCGGCTTCAGCAAGAATCTGGACGTCGCGACCGAAAAGACCGCGGCGGGAACGGTGCACTGGGTGATCCTCTCCGACGGCTCGACCGCGACGCTGCAGGCCACCGTCGAGGCCGTTGGCCTCGATGCCGGCGGCACGGTGCTGGTCTCGCAGCGCGCGCTGGCGACGGTCAGACAGGGGCAACGGGTCGAAGTGTCGCTGTCGCTCGACAGCGCATGCTCGCGGGCGGCCACCAGTGTCGCTTGCGCCGCGAACCAGACCTGCATTGCCGGCGCGTGCGCCACACTGCGGGTGTTCCCCGATATCACGGACGCCGGGGTGGACGGCTCCGACCGTCCGAATGGCTCCGATCGTCCGAACGGCGGCACCGGGGGCGCGGGGGCCGGCTCGGGGGGCAGCCCGGGGGACGGCGCCGCGTCGGGAGGCAGCAGCGGAAGCGGCGGGCGGGGCGGCGGAGGCATCCTGGGCAGCGGCGGGGCCACGATCGGCACGGGCGGCACGGGAATGGGCGGTCGCGGCGGCGCTGTCGGCAGCGGCGGTCGGATGGGCACCGGCGGGACAATCGGACCGGGGCCCGCATTGACGATTTCCCCGGCCACCGGCGACCTCGGCATCGTCGACGTGGGCGGCTCGACCACGAGGGTGTTCACCGTGAGCAACACCGGCGGGCAAGCGACGGCGGCGCTCGACGCGCCTCTCCTGAGCGGGGCCGGCGGCTTCACCATCATGTCCGAGACCTGCCGGGGCATGGTGCTGTCCCCGGGTGGTGGCGGCAACACTTGCACCATCACCGTTCGCTTCGCGCCCACCGCCTACGGCAGCCAGAACACGATGTTGACGGCCTCCGCGGGCACCGGCGTCACGACGTCAATGACCATCTCGGGCACGGGCCGGCAGACGTTCACCCTCACCGTGTCCACCAGCGGCGGCACCGGGTCGGGAACGGTAAGGTCGACGACGCCGGTGGGGGACATCGACTGCGGCGTGACCTGCACGCACAGCTATGTCGTGACCACCGCGGCGCCGGTCGTCACCTTGTCAGCCCTACCCGGCAGCTGTGCGACGCTTTCCGCCTGGTCGCTGGCCAGCTGTCCGGCGACCAGCTCGACGTGCCAGGTGACCATGGACGGCGCCAAGACCGTGACCGCGTCGTTCGCGGCGAAGACTGTGGCGGTCACGGTCACCCGCGGGTCGGTCGACAGCGCCACCGGGACGTTGACCGCTCAGGTCGGCACTCAAACCAGCACCTGCGCGCCCACCTGCAGCCTCTCGGTACAGTGCGGTCAGACGGTCACCTTGCGCGCGACCCCCGCCGCGGCGACGGGCTTCGCCGGCTGGACCGGCGGTCAGGGCACTTGCGCCGACACCGTCTCACCTTGTTCGTTCGCTGCCAGTGTCGCCGCCACCATCACCGGCACATTCTCGCCCTATAACTACGCCTTCGTGTCGTCGTCGACCTCGAGCTCGAACCTGGGCGGCGTCACGGGCGCCACCAACACCTGCCGGAGGCTGGCGACCGCCGCCAGTCTGCCGGGCGCCGCCAACTACGTCGCGTTCATCTCGAGCAGCACCACCAACGCCATCGATCAGCTGGGTACGACGGCACGCGGCTGGCTGCGTCCCGACGGCCTGCCGTTCGTCGACCAGCGGTCCGCCATCAGCAGCCGGCTCCTCTGGTATCCCCTGAACATCACCGAGTCGGGCACGGCCATCACCGCCACCACCGACGTGTTCACCGGTAGCAACAACGACGGAACGCGCATGCAGGACGGCAGTTGCAGCAACTGGTCAGTGGCCACCGCCGCAGCGAACGTCTGGGGCGGCAGCGCCACCGGCGGTGCAAACAACTGGCTGGCCTGGAGCATTGGAACGTGCGATCAGATCCCCCTCGGGCGGATCTATTGCTTCGGTACGAAGTACGCCGTGCCCGTCGCGGCGCCGACGGCGCCGAGCCCGCAGCGGCGCGTCTTCTTGAGCGCCAGCAACTTCGCGCCGGGCACCGGGAAATCCATCAGCGATGCGGACGCCGTCTGCCGCACCGACGCCGTGGGTGCAGGTCTCTGCAGCTCCGCTACGTCGTGCACGTTCAAGGCGGTGCTGGCGCGAACGGGCGCCACGGCCAAGAGCCACTTCACCAACCAGGATGGCGCCACCCCGGTGGTCCGAATCGACGGCGTGGTGGTCGCGGCCTCCTCCACGGCGTTCTGGCTGGGTACATTGCGCGCACCCATTGCCGTGCTCGTCGACGGGTCGCCTGCCTTCCAGGGGGCCCGCTATTTCACGGGCGCCTCCACCGCCACGACCAACGGCACGGCAGCCGGCACCTGCAACAACTGGTCAGATGGTGCCGCCGCCACCGGAGCCGTCTACGGCGCCCCCGACGTGACGGGCATATGGTTCAACTGGACCAACGTCTTCGGCTGCTCAGCCCAGACCATCATGTGCCTAGAGGACACGCTCTGAGCGGAAGCTGAGCCTCCGGCGGGCGGGATTCCCGTGTGCTTGCGCTGATCTAGCTCGCCTTGGCGTCATGCTCCGGGTCGACGTGGGCGCCGCGCGAAGCCCGCGAAGGCCAGGAGACCTCCTTCGCCCCGAAGGCCTTCTGCGTCGACGACCGCATCCAGGGTCCGAGGATCGGAATTTCGCCTGCGGGCGGCTGCAGGTCGACGGGCGCGCCGCCCGCCCCCCCTCGACCTGAAGTAATCCAGCGGAACTGCCGTTAGTTAGTTGCGATCGGGAAACGCTGCTCCCGAGGGACGTTCTTCATGGAACCGCAGGGTTACGACATCAAGGAGGTGGTCGCGCAGTCCCATCGCACCATCTTGCGACGGGCGGTGCGCCGCCGAGATCAGGCGCGGGTCATCCTGAAGATGCCCTTGCGCGAGCAGCCGAACCGGCGCGAGAGCGGACAGCTCGAGTTCGAGTACCGTATCCTGCGCAAGCTGAAGTCTCCGGGCGTGATCCGCGCGGAGGCGTTCGAGAAGGAGGCCGCGCAGGTGGCCATGGTGCTGGAGGACTTCGGCGGTGAGAACCTCCCGGCGCTGGGCGCGGGGGGGCTTCCGCTGAAGGTTTTCTTCGAGATCGCCCTCAGCGTCGCCCGCGCGCTGGGCGAGATCCACAGCCAGAACGTCATCCACAAGGACATCAAGCCGCGCAACATCCTCATGAATCCCCTTACCCGCGCGGTGAAGCTCATCGACTTCAACATCGCGTGCGAGGTCTCCACGGAGCACCAGGAGATCGCCACCCAGCTCGAGGGCTCGCTCCCCTATCTGTCGCCCGAGCAGACCGGTCGCATGAGCTGCGACGTCGACTATCGCACCGACTACTACTCGCTCGGCGTCACCCTGTACGAGCTGGCCACGGGCGTCCTGCCGTTCGTCGCCAGCGACGCCATGGGGTGGGTCGAATGCCACATCTCTCAGGAGCCGCCGGACGCCCGGCAGGCGCGCCCCGACCTGCCCGCTGCGCTGGCCGGCGTCATCCGCAAGCTGATGGCCAAGAGCCCGGATGATCGCTATCAGAGCGCTCGTGGGCTGCTCAAGGATCTCGAGGGCTGCCAGCGCCAGTGCGCCGAGCTTGAGGCGGGGCAACCGATGTCGAGCTTCGTCATCGGCGGGCACGACCTCTCCGAGCGGTTCCAGGTTTCACGCAAGCTGTTCGGCCGCGAGGACGAGGCCGCGAACCTCCTCGAGCTCTTCGAATCCGCAAGCAACGGTCCGGCCCGGCTCCTGCTGGTGGCCGGATACTCCGGCGTCGGGAAGTCCTCGCTCATCCACGGGATCCACAAGGCCATCGTGAGCCGGCGCGGCAACTTCATCGCCGGCAAGTTCGATCAGCTGGATCGCAACGCCCCCTACGGCGTCCTGGTCCAGATGCTGCGCGGGCTGGTCCAGCAGCTGCTGACCGACCCGGACGAACGTCTGCTGGACTGGCGGCGGACGCTGGGACCGGCGCTGGGTGCCCAGGGCCGCGTCTTGCTCGACCTCATTCCGGAGCTGGAGCAAGTCGTGGGTCCGCAGCCGCCGGTCGCGGAGCTCTCCCCGCGCGAGGCACAGGAGAGGTTCCAGCCCCTCTTCCGTGAGCTCATCAAGGCGATCGCGCGCCCGGAACACCCGCTGGTGATCTTCCTCGACGATCTGCAGTGGACGGACGCCTCCACGCCGGATCTGCTGGTGAGCCTGCTCGCCGACGAGGAGCTGCGGCATGTCCTCTTCATCGGCGCCTACCGCGACAACGAGGTCACCCCGACACACCTGCTGCAGGTGGCGGTCGCGGAGCTTGCCCGGAGACGCCCGGGCGCCGTGCAGACGATCGAGCTGCGTCCACTGTCCGAGCTCAGCGTGAGCCAGATAGTGGCGGACACGCTGCGCTGCGAGCCGGCGGACAGCCGGGCCCTGGCGGCGATGGTGTCGCGCAAGACACACGGGAACCCGTTCTTCGTGAACGAGCTCCTGGGCATGCTGTATCGCGAGGGCGCCTTCCCCTTCCTGTCCGCCGAAGGCCGCTGGGGTTGGGACGCGGCCAAGGTCGAGAGCCTCCAGGTGAGCGACGACGTGGTCGACCTGATGGTTCAAAGGATCGGGCGCCTGTCCCCGAGGGCGATCGAGTACCTGCGGCACGCGGCCTGCCTGGGCAGCCGCTTCGATCTGTCGACCCTGACCAGGACCGTGGACATGCCGGCCGGCACCATCGCCAGCGCGCTCCGCGAGGCCGTCCAGGAGCGCATCCTTTTTCCCATCGGGGGCGCCTATCGGTTGGTCCAGGAGCACCTCATCTACGACGACGACGAGCTGGAGAAGCTGGGCGTCGAGTACCAGTTCCAGCACGACCGGGTCTGGCAGGCGGCCTACTCGATGCTGACTGACTGGGAGCGATCGCGCATCCACCTCACCATCGGACGGCTCACGCGTTCTGCCGAGCCGCCGACCGCGGAGCGGGCGGCGCTGTTCTTCGAGCGGCTCAACCACCTCAACCTGGGGCGCAGCCTCATCACCAGCGCCAAGGATCGCGCCGAGCTGGCCGAGCTGAACTTCGTGGCCGGGCAGCGGGCCATGCGCTCGGCGGCGTATGCCATCGCTGCGTCCTATCTGGAAAAGAGCATGGACCTGCTCTCCGCCGAGGAGGCGGCCGCCGATCCGCGCCGCCGGTTCGAATGCCGGCGCGGGCGGGCGGAGTGCCTGTTTCTGGCCGGCGAGCTGGAGCGGGCCAGCGATCTGTGCGACGAGCTCCACGCCCACGCCCACGACAAGGTCTCGCAGGGCGCCGTCTTCTACCTCCAGGCGGGGATCCTCGAACATCAGGGGCTGCTGCGTGAGGCCGTCGGAACCATCCGCACCGGCCTGGCGCGCCTGGGGGTTGAGCTGCCGTCGGAGGAAGGCGAGCTCCAGCGCAGGGTCGGAGAAGGGATCGCCACCATGCAGGCGCACCTGGCGCGGACGCCCATCGAGGACTTCGTCAACCTTCCGGAGATGACCAACCAAGAGAAGATCATGATCATGAACCTGCTCTTCCAGCTGGTTCCCTCCGCCATCCAGACCAACCCACCGCTGTTCGTGCTGGCCGAGGTGATCATGTTCGACCTGGCGCTCACGCACGGAGTGAGCGCCGCTTCGTGCAAGAACTTCGTCGACTGTGGGATCATTCAGGGCGGGATGCTCGGTGACTACGAGGGCGCCTATCGGCTGGGCAAGGTCGCGTTCCGGTTGCTCGAGCGATACCTCCCCACGCCGCTGGAGTCGTCCGTGCATTTCGTCTTCGCCGCGTTCGTGTCGCACTGGCGCAGCCACTACGAAGAGAGCTTCGCCTCCTTCGCGCGCGCGCTGCGCGCCGGGTTGGAGATGGGTGACGTCCGGCACGTGTGCTACACCCGCGTGTTCCGGGCGCAGCGCATGTTCCTGGTGGGCAGGAACCTCGACGAGTGTCACGCGGAGACGGAGAGCACCGCCCGCCACCTGACGGAGGCCAGGGCGGTGGGGCCGCTCAACGGGCTCGACGTCCTGCGCCGCGCCCTGGCGCCGCTCCGGGGAACCACCGCGGAGCCTGACGGCGCGCAGATGTCAGACGAGCGCTTCGCGGAGATGCTGCGTACGACGGGCAACCCGCACGCGATCTTCACCCACGGCCAGATGCAGGCCATGGTGAACTTCCTTCTCGGAGATCTGGCGGCGGCGGCGAAATGGGACGCCTACGCGGCGCCCTCCGTCGCAGCCGCCGCGGGGAGCTTCTCGCTGCCCGACTACCACCTGTTCCAGGGCCTCATCCTCGCCCAGCAGGTGAAGGATGCCGGGCAGGCGGAGCGGCCGGCGCTGCTGGAACGAATCGGCGCCATCGTGGATCGGCTGGGCAAGTGGGCGGGCCACAGCCCCGGCAACTTCGCGCACAAGCTGGCGCTCGCCCAGGCGGAGCTGGCGCGCGTGCGCGGCGCGCCGCTCGAGGAGGTGATCCCTCTTTACGACGAAGCGCTGCGCGCGGCCGGGGACGGCTTCCTGAACATCCGGGCCCTGGTCCACGAGCTCGAGGCGCAGTTCCTGGCGGAGCGGGGCCAGCTGGATCTCGCCCGCACGCACCTCGAGGAGGCGTACGACCTTTACCGGAGCTGGGGCGCGCAAGCGAAGCTCCGGCAGCTCGAGCGACGCCATCCCGACTGGCTGTCCGCGCGCGTCCCCAGCGACGAAGCCGCCGGAAGTCGGAGGTGATGGACCACGATCCTCTGTCTGGAGAACGCCGATCGGTCTGGGCGGCTCGGCGACCTGGCCCTGGACCTGGCTCCCCGATGATGGCTCGAAGGCAAGGCCACGAAACCGCTGACATTTCGCCTCCGGTTGAAACGGTTGCGTCCCGTAACTACGCGTGACTTCTTGCCAAGCTGAAAAATGGCAATTGAGGAGGCCGACGGTTCGCTCCCGTTCAGCTCCACGGATTTCTGGCGGCCGCCGGGACGCGTCTGAGACCGCGAGAAGGCGTGGCAGCGCAAGTCCCCTTCGATTCGGCGAACGTCGCGGTAGACTGGATCCGTGAGCTCAGATGCTCCAGAACCCGGCGATCTGGCGTCCTTCCTGGCTCAGGTCCAGGCGGAACAAGCCAGGCTGGCTCCGTTGCTTCCCGACATGGATCCAGGGGACCTCAATTCGATTCTGGTCGCTATCTTCCGACCATGGGGCTCGGGACGGCGTTTCCTGATTCGTCAGGTGCGGCCAGGTGTAAATGTCTTCTGATGAAGCCTTCGTGGTCGCCGTGCTCGCGGCGCTGCGCGACACCGGTGTCGAGGCGGTCGTGGTGGGAAGCGTCGCCGCGCTCTTGCAGGGAGCTCCGCTCACCACCGACGACATGGACGTGCTCATTCGCGACACACCGACAAATCGCCTCAAGCTGAACGAGCTCGAGCAACGACTTGGGAGCCATGCCGTCGCATTGTCGCCGCTGTCTCCCACGCTACGTATCACCACGCGCGAGGCAAATCTGGACATTCTTTTCGACGAGATCTCTGGAGGGCTTGGTTTTCAGGGTCTCCGCGCTCGGAGCGCTCGCATCGACCTGGGGGAAGTCGTGGCAGTCGTCGCTTCGCTCGAGGACATCATCGCGTCCAAGGAGGCGGCCGGACGTCCCAAGGATTTGGGGCAGCTCCCGATTCTCCGAGACACCCTCAGAGTCTTGCGCGCTGTCAAGACGCCATGAATCCCGGCACCAGCCTTGGTGGTATCATTTACGCCTTTTAGGAACCGTGACCGGCCCTGCAGTCGTCCTTGGCAGGTACAGGAGAGCGCCATGAAGATCGAATTGAGCGATGAGATCGCAGCACGGGCGGGCGTCGATGAGCGACAGGCTCTGGAGTTACTGGCGGTCGCGCTCTACAAGTGGAAGGGGATTCACGGGTCACTAGCCGGCAAGATCTTGGGGCTGAGCCAGGTGGAGTTCCACCAGTTGCTCGCCAAGATAGGCGCCACCGTGAACTACGACGTCGACGACCTGGCGAACGACATCAAGAACAACGACCTATAGGAGAATACTCATGCACCGGATCGTTGTGAGTGATTCGACCGCCATCATTCACCTGTCTCGCATCAACGCACTCCAGGTGCTGAAGGCGGTCTACGGCGAGATCCTGATACCGCAAGCGGTATTCGACGAGCTCCTGGCCGGGGGAACTGCGCAACCTGGCGCGCTGCAGGTGCTAAATTCCACCTGGATCAAGAAGGTCAAGGTGCAGAACGCCGCCATCGTCGCCAGGTTGAGCGCTCACCTGGATATCGGCGAGTCCGAGGCGATTGCGCTAGCCGTCGAAACGGGCGCCGACGTGCTCATCATCGACGAAAAGATGGGACGAGAGGTTGCGCGGAGGTTGGTCCCCCGCATCATCGGTATGGTCGGCATCTTGCTGGAGGCCAAGAAGGCGGGCCACATCAAGGAAGTCAAACCGCTGCTGCTGGATCTGAAGAAGACCGGATTCAAGCTGGGCGATGACGTGCTCAACTATGCGCTTGCCGCAGCGGGGGAGGACAAAGCCGCGGAGGCCAAGTAGGGACGGCGTTCCCGTCGAAACCGGGCTGACGGGTAGAAGCGAGATGGTCACCAGCGCAAGGCCGGGGTCGCCGCGCGCGACGCTGGCGTCGATCGATCTGAATCTGCTGGTCGCGCTGGACGCTTTGCTGCGCGACCGCAGCGTGACCCGGGCCGGGCGGAGGATCGGGCTCAGCCAGCCGGCCATGAGCCATGCCCTGTCGCGGCTGCGCGACCTGCTAGGCGATCCCATCCTGACCCGGGACGGGCGGGCGATGCGGCGGAGCTCGCTTGGGGAGCGGCTGGCGCCACGGGTGCGAGAGCTGCTGGGTGAGATCGATTCGGCGCTGCTTGGGCATCGGAGCTTCGCGCCGGCCAGCGCCCGGCGCACGTTTCGCATCGCCACCAACGACTATTGCGGGGCGGTGCTGATTCCCGAGCTGGTGTCCAGGTTGCGCAAGCTCGCGCCGCACGTCGAGCTCGAGCTGCACGCGCACCGGGGTCAGGCGCCCGCCGAGGAGCTGGCGAGGGGAGAGCTGGATGTCGCGGTCGGAGTGTTCCTGCGCGTCGAGGCTGGTTTGCTGGTGGATGACCTGTTTCGCGAGCGATTCTGCTGCGTGGTCCGCCGCGAACATCCGACCGTGCGAACGACGCTGACACTGCAGCAATTCCTGGAGCTGGATCACCTGCTGGTGAGCGTTCCCGACTACGGGCCGGGCGTGGTCGACTTCGCCCTGGCCAGGCGGAAGATGCAGCGGCGGGTCAGCGTGCGCGTTCCCAGCTTCCTGGTCGCGCCCCTGGTGGTGGCGCGCACCGACCTGGTCCTCACGCTTCCGGAGCGTGTCGCGCGGCTGGTCGCGGGCGCGCACGACTTGCGAATCCTGCCGCCGCCGCTGGAGCTGGCCCCCTTCGCGGTGCAGATGGTGTGGCCCGCCACCTCGGACCACGCTGCGCTGCGCTGGTTGCGCGGCCAGCTGATCGAGGCGGCGGCGGCGATCGCGCGCCCCTGACCGATCGGCATCGCTCCATCCCGAGGATTCGCGTCCTGAATACCTTCATATCGGCGTTCGATTGGCGCCCAGGCCATGGCCGGCGAATGGTATCCGCCGGAGGACACAAATGACCAAGACCAAGGTGCAGCGGATCGCAGGACATGTCATGCCGGTCAACAGTTACCTGGTGGAGGCGCGCGACGGCATCGTTGTCGTCGACGGCATGCTGACGGTGAGCGATGCGCGGCTGGTGAGAGGGGAGATCGAGCGCATCGGCAAGCCCGTGCTGGGCGCCATCGTGACGCATGCCCATCCCGACCACTATGCCGGGCTGGCCGAGATGCTCGGCGCGCGCGGGGTTCCCATCTTCGCCACCGCGGCCGTGCGGCAGGCGATCGAGCGTGACGACGCGGTGAAGAACGAAATCGTCGGTCCCATGATGAAGGACGAGTGGCCCAGGACGCGCGTATTCCCTGGCATGGACACGACGGCCGGCTCGACGCTGCGACTCGGTTCGCTGTCGTTCGATGTGGTGGACCTGGGTCCGGGCGAGTCGCCCGCCGATAGTCTCTATCGACTGTCGGATGGGGAATGGTTCGTCGGCGACCTGGTCTATTCCAGGATGCACTCTTACCTGGCGGACGGTTTCGCGACGCAATGGCTGGCGTGCCTCGACCGGCTGGAACGCGAGCTGATCCCGTCCGCTCTGCTCTACGCCGGCCACGGCGACCCCGGCGGCGCCGCCCTCATCGACGCCCAGCGCCGGTATGTGCGGGCCTTCATGGAGTCGGTGGACCGTCACCTCTCGGCCGCTCCCGCCGAGCGTCGCGCCGCGGTGGTCAGCGACATGAAACGGTTCCTGCCCACCGAAGACCTCGCCTTCCTCATGGAGCTCAGCGTCGACCCCTACGTGGCGAGACTTCAGGCGCCGGCGAAGTAGTCGATCACCCGCGCGGGGCTGAGGGGCGACACGGCGTGGAACGGGCCGCCGGCACCCGTTCCGCGACCGCCGTCAAGGCGAGGTCAGTGAGTCGGATCGCGCCCGCGCGGGAGGAGCCGGCGGCGTGTACGCGCCCAGGTTCCTGCCAGCCAGCAATGCAGCCAGCGTGTCCATGAGACCCATCGTCACGAAGAGCGTGGTGAACGACAGGTAAGCGACGATGGCTCCGCCCACGAGGGCCGCGATACCGGCGATGAGGTGCGTTCCGCCGGCCCAGATTGACCAGTGCTTGGCCGGGGAATGCTCGATGTCTTCGGTGAAGAGCGAGTCCCAGGCCGGTTCGACCAGCCCCAACGCCAGCCCGGCGATGATCTGAGCGGCGAAGAGCTGCCAGCGGTTCGCCACCAGGATGTACGAGAAGTCGCAAGCCGCCGAGAGCACGAACCCCAGCACCAGGAACGCCCTCACGTGGTGCTGAAACCAGGGTCGGGTGCCGATCAGGCCGACGGCGATTCCCGTCGCCATCGAGAACGCCGCGAATGCGATGCCGGCATCGAGGATGCTGCCTCCGACTCGTTCGGTGAAGGCGGCATACATCGGCACCAGCATCGACTCGGCGAAGGTGGTGACAAAGCTCATCTTGAGGAGCACCCGGGCCTGTCGAGACAGAGACTTCATCGGACAACATGGTACGTCGCGACGGGACCGACGGCATCAGTGTCGCAGGAGGCCCATCACGCCAAGCGCGGCGCAGACCAGACCTGCGCCGATCAGGAATACCCGGGCAGTCCCCATGAGGCGGGTCCGCGCCACGGGTTTCCCCCCTCTGGGCCCCGTGCCGGTGAGCGCGACGATAGCGACCAGGAGGACGGTGAGTCCGAGCCAGACGATTGAGCTCATGCACCGAACATAAGGATGGTTTGGCTGGCTGAACCGCCCTTTTGTCGATCTCGCCCTGAGCCGTTTCTCACCGATGTCCCCACAGATCTGTAAAGGGGACCAACTCCATGCCGCGGAATGTGTTTGGTTTGATCGCGATCGGGACCATCGGGGCGCTGGCCGGGTTGTCGGCCGGTTTGTCGGGCTGTGGCTCGGACAAGACGCCGGGCAACACGGCGGACGGCGGCAACCAGGTGGTCATGTCCGCGCCGTTGCCGCTCACGGTCTCGGACGTCTTCGCTCCCAGCGGGTACATGGGCGATGGCGCGACGCCGGGCGCGATCCAGGTCGACACCACCGCCTGCAAGACGCCGCGTCCCACCGGCGCGGTCGGTGATTGCTACCGGGTGACTTACACGCCGGGCACGCTGGGCTGGGCCGGCGTCTACTGGCAGTACCCGGCCAACAACTGGGGCGCCAGCCCGGGCAAGCAGATCGAAGCCGGCGCGACCAAGGTGGCCTTCTATGCCGCCGGCGCCGCGGGCGGCGAGCTGGTGCAGTTTCTGGCCGGCGGCGAGAACGACGGCACGCTGCCGTATCACGACGCTTTCAAGGTCACCCAGAACCAGACCCTGACGATCGCCCTGGCTCCCTACAGCGTCGATCTGACCGGGCATACCTACGACTCGGGCGTGCTCGGCGGCTTCGCCTGGCTGGTCACCGCACCCCTTGGCTCGACGGCGCCCATCGTTTTTTATCTGGACGCCATCACATGGCAAAAATGAGGCGCGGCGCGCCCCCCGCGCGCGCCGGCCTCGCCGCCTTCGCCGTGACCGTCGCCGTGACCGTCGCCGTGGTCGACCTGGCCGGGCCGCGCGCCGCGCGCGGGGCCGACGTGCCAGCGCCACCACCCAACCCCTTCGCCTGCCTGGGTGAAGCCCAGGCGGTCATGAAGGGACTCGGCACCGCCGAGATCCGTGCCGAGCGTGACCGGCGCCTGGCCGCCGCGCCCGAGCCGGGCGAGGCGCGGGCGGCCACCGCCCACAAGGCGTGCGTGATCGCGGAGCTGATGCGGCGCCTGGGCGACGATCGCGCGGCGGCAACCTACCAGCGCGCGCTGGCCGACAGCGGCGGCGAGCCGGGCTACGAGCTGCGCTACGCCGATTACCTGCGCAACGTGCGCGGGCCGCGGGCGCCGCTCACCGAAGACGCGGAGGGACACTTCCAGGGCGCGCTGGAAGGCGTGCGCGGCCGGCGCGATGCGCCCTCGGAAGCGGACGCGACCGTCGAGGAGTGGTCGCAGCGCGGCCTGATGCTGGTCTACCAGCAGGACGGGCTGCCGCTCCTGCCCTGGAAGGCGTTCCCTTACGCGAACAAGATCACCCCGCGGCCGGGGTTATCGCTGATGGCCGGCGTGCGCTTCGCGGTCGACACCAACGATGTCCCGGTCGACCTCGGCTCGCCCGCCGCCGTCGACGACGCGCGCCGCTTCACCTCCGAGGCGATGTTCTCGGCCAGCGCGTTCCGCAAGGCCATCCCCCTGCGCACCGACGAGCTGCAAGCGATCGCGCGCGCGCCGCGCCACCAGGAGGTGCTGGCCCGGGCGCGGGTACGCCCGGGGCCAATCGGCGCGCTCGACGTCTGGTTCCGCGGCGACCGCGTCGACGGCGCGCAGGTCACCAACTTCAGCTTTCCACGCGTGACCAACGACGTCCGCCTGGCCGAGCTGGGGCTCGGCTTCTCGCGCGCGCTGGATCTGCACCCGGCCTTCGATTTCCTGCTGGCCGGGGACTATCGGCGCGTCCACCGGACCGGTGTGGTCGAGTTCCTGCCCAACCAGGCGCAGGACTTCAACCTCTTCGAGGTGAGGCCGGTGATCGCCCGTTTCCTGGGGCCCGACAAGCTGTCGATCGGCGCGACCTACGTGTACATGGGCATCCCCGACGTGGTGGGCGGCGTGATCGAGGATCGGGCGCGCGGACGCGCCATCCGCGCCGTCAACATGGACTACGCGATCTACCGCCCGCTGCTGTTGCCGCAGCTGCAGCTGGGCACGCTGGCGCTGCGCCGTCAGGACACGCGTGGGCTGCACCTCTTCGCCGGCGCCGCCCAGGACGACGAGACCTTCGGCATCCGCCGGGCGCGCCGGCGCGACGCCTACTTCGGGGTCGGGCTGCTGGGCATCGGCGACTGGGACTTCACGGTGCAGGGCTCGCTGTTCACCGGGCAGGTCGACGTGCGCCCGATCGACCCGCGGCAATTCGCGGGCATCGATCCACAACAGACCAACGGCCAGTACCGAACCACGCTGGTCGTGCTGCGCCGCCTGATCGACGAGGACGCCATGCCAGGCTTGCCGCCGGGCGCGCTCGGCGTCCGGCCTTCGATGGTGAACGCCGTGCTCACCGTCCGGCACGACGCGCGCCTGTCCGGCCTGTATGCTTTCCAGAATGTGCGCGGCGGGCTGGATGTCTGGGCCAAGGCGTTTGCCACCTCGTTGCGCGGCACCGCCTTCCTGGTCAGCGCCGGCTACGAAAACCAGTACTTTTATACGATCGGCAAAGACCTGCACATCGGACACGTCGATCTGCGGATGGGCTGGTGAGGGCGATCGGCGCCGGCATCGCCGCGGCGGCCGCGCTCTCGTGCAGCACCGCGCCGCCCGCCGAGCCACCACGGCCGCCGCCGGGAACAGCGGCGCCCGGACAAGAAGCAGCCGGCTTCGGGCGATTCTTGAGCGCGCTGCCTGCGGGTGAGATCGGCCCGGCCAACCGGCGCGGTCAAGCGGTGCGGCCCAAGGTGACGGCGGACTTCGCCGGCCCGCCCGCCACCAACGAGTGGTGGTCGTCGTTGATCTGGCAGTTCGACGCCGACGGGCAGGAGAACCCATTCTCGGAGAACATGTACCCGCATCCGCTGGGCCTGCGCGCGCGCGCCGACGGGCTGGCGGTCGGCTACCCGGCCGAGGCCGAGGTGCAGCCGCGCCGCTACAGCTTTCCGCTCACGCCTGATCTGGTGCTGGGTATCGAAGGGATGCAGGCGCGCGCGGCGCGCGTCGACAGCTATTCCGACTTTGCGGTGACCGCCGTGCTTGACGACCAGCCGGGCGCGGGCGCGGGCGGTGGCAGCCGACCGGGCCCCGCGCGCGCGCTGCGCGCCACCTTCGGCCGGGGCTTGCCCTTCGTCTACGTCAGCGCGCGCGGCGGCGCCGCCACGCTGGCATTTCCCGACGGCCGGGCGCCGGTGGTGTGGAGCGATCGCCAGGGAACGCTCGGCCTGACCGTGCACGGGCATCACTTCGGGGTCTTCGCGCCGCGCGGCGCCACCTGGTCGCCGGGCGCCGCGCGCGGGACGCTGCGCTCCACGCTGGCGGGCAAGGATTTCTACTCGGTGGCGATCCTGCCCGACGCGACGCCGGCGACGCTGGCGCTGTTCCGCCGCCACGCCTATGCCTTCGTCACCGATACCCGCGTGGCCTGGCGCTACGACGCCGCGACGGCCCGCGTGCAGACCAGCTTCACCGTCGACACCACGGCGAAGGAGCAAGGACCCGAGCTGGCGTCGGAGCCGCTGCTGGCGCTCTATCGCCACCACTGGCTGCACAGCGATGCGCCGCTGCTGGGATTGGAGTACGCCTCGGCCCGCGGCGCGATGAAGCTGCACGAGGGCGGGACGTTCACGACCCGCCTGTCGTTCGGCGGCGTGCTGCCGGCGCTGCCGCTGGGCGCCGCGTCGGACGGCGCGCGGTCACGCTTGCTGCGCGACCTGGCCCTGGCCGCGCGCGCCGGCGATCCCTTCCCGGTCGGGCCCGACGGCAAGCGCAATACCTACTGGGAAGGACGCAGCCTGGCGCGCCTGGCCGGGCTGCTGCCCATCGCCGCTCAGCTGGGCGCGGCCGCCGACGGCGACCGCCGGCGCTTGCTGACGATGGTCAAGAACCGCCTGGCCGATTGGTTCGACGGGCTGCCGCCGCGGCTGTTCGCCTACCACCCGGTCTGGCACACCCTGGTCGGGCTACCCGCCGGCTTCGGCAGCGTCGCGGAGCTCAACGACCACCACTTCCACTACGGCTACTTCATCCATGCGGCGGCGCTGGTCGCGGCCTGCGATCCGCCGTCCGGCGGCGCGGCCGCCGGCGATTGGGCGCGCGCCGATGGCTGGGGCGGCCTGGTGCGCCTGCTGATCAAGGACGCCGCCAACTGGGACCGGCAAGACCACCGCTTCCCCTTCCTGCGCAACTTCGATCCCTATGCGGGCCACGCCTGGGCCAGCGGCGCGGCGCCGTTTCGCGACGGCAACAACCAGGAATCGTCGTCGGAGGAGATGAACTTCGCCAGCGCGCTCGTGCTGTACGGCGCGGTCGCCGGGGACGCGGCGATCCGCGATCTGGGCGTATTCCTGTACGCCACCGCGGAGAGCGCCATCGAGCAGTACTGGTTCGACGTCGACCGGCAGGTCTTCCCGCGCGGGTTCGACCCGCCCATGCTTGGCATCCTCTGGGACGCGGGCGGGCTGTACGACACCTGGTGGGACCGAAATCCGATCTACGCCGTCGGGATCAACCTGCTGCCCATCACTGGTGGCTCGCTATATCTCGGGCGGCGACCGGCGGACGTCCTTGCCCGCTACGATCGCCTGGTGCGGCAGAACGGCGGGGACGTGCTGCAGTGGCGCGACCTGTTCTGGATGTACCTGGCGCTGGCCGACGCGCCGCGGGCTGCGTCGCTGCTCGACCGGCAGCCCTACTTCGATCCGGAGTTCGGCGACAGCGCCGCCTTCCTGGACCACTGGCTGACCGCGCTCGGCGCCATCGGGCAGGTCGACAGCGCCGTCCACGCCGACAGCCCGCTGGGCGCCGCATTTCGCAAGGGCGCGCAACGTACCTACGTGGCGTTCAACCCCGGCGCGCGGCCGGCGCGTGTCGGCTTCTCCGACGGTGGCGCGGTCGAGGTAGGCGCGGGCGCGCTGGGCGTCGCGACGGCGACGCCGCCCGCGCTGGCCGGCGCGCGAGGTGGCCGATGACGTCGATCCGGTCCCGCTGGCAGATACCGTTGCTCTATCTCATCTATCTCAGCTCGGGGTTATCCGGATGCGGCGGCGGCGCGGGCGGAGGCGCGCCCGCGATGAGCCTGTCCTTCGCCGATGAGTTCGACGGCGCGGCCGGGACGCGCCCGGACGTCACCCGCTGGGTCAACGACGTCGGCGGAAACGGCTGGGGCAACAACGAGCTCCAGTACTACACCAACAGCACGCGCAACGCGGCGCTCGACGGTGCCGGGCACCTGGCGCTGACCGCGATCGCGGAGAGTATGGGCGGCCGCGCCTACACCTCGGCGCGGATCAAGACCCAGGGCCTTTTCGAACAGGCTTTCGGTCGCTTCGAGGCGCGCCTCCAGCTGCCGTCGGGGCGTGGCCTGTGGCCCGCCTTCTGGCTGCTCGGCAACAACGTCATCACCAGTGGCTGGCCGGCGTGCGGCGAGATCGACGTCATGGAGGCGATCGGCAGCCAGCCATCGGTGAACCGCGGCAGTCTTCACGGCCCCGGCTATTCCGGCGGCGCAGCGCTCACTTCCCGGTACACCCTGCCCGCCGGCGCAGGCTTTGATCGAGACTTTCACACCTTCGCCATCGACTGGGACAGCGCCGGCGTGCGCTTCTCGGTCGATGACCAGATCTACGCGACCCGGACCGTCGTCGACCTTCCGCCCAGCGGCCTGTGGGCCTTCGACCACCCTTTCTTCCTGATCCTCGACGTCGCGGTGGGAGGAAACCTGCCCGGCTCCCCGGACACCACCACCGTCTTCCCGCAGCAAATGCTGGTCGACTACGTCCGGGTCTATCGCTGACGGGCTGCGCGCTGCGGCGCGCATCCGTTCGACGCTGCGCCCGCCCGGCATCCCCACAAGATGCATAATCGGCGCGCGTGACGATGTTCCTACGCGCAGCTCTGGCGGTCCTGCTGTCGAGCGCGACCGCCGAGAATTCGCCCCCCACGCGGGAGGCGACCCTCGCTCTCGACGAGCTTCCTGATGGCGCGGGCTGTCCGTCGGCCGCGGTGCTGGGCCGCGCCCTCCATGCGCGGTTGCCGGGCATCATCTCGAACCAGGCCGGCGGATCCGGGCCCGATCCCCTACGCCTGCACCTGCACCTGGACGACAGCGGCACCGCCGGAGTGCGCTTCGCGCTCGTCGATCTCACCGGACAGATCGTCCTCGAGCGCAGCTTCGCCAACCCCGGGGCCAGCGCGGATGATCGCGCGGGCGGCTGCGCCGCGCTGGCGGACACCATCGCGCTGGTCGTCGAGCGCTACCTGCGCCAGCTTGGCTATCGCGCGCCCGCGGCGGTGGTCCGGCCCGACCCGCCGGCGCTGGGCGCGCGCGCCGCGCCGCCCGAGATCCAGGCCACGAGGGCGGCGCCACTTGCGCGCGACGACCAACTGCTGCTGGCCGCCGGGATCAGCCTGGCGCCCGGGCGCGGCGGACCGACGCGCGTCGAACCTGAGCTGGCGGCCGACTGGATGTGGCTGCCGCTGGTGCTGTCGCTGCGCGCGGCGCTCAGCCTGCCCATCGAGGTGGCCGTCCCCTCGACCGACCAGGGCAGTTTCCGCTACACGGCGCTGCCGCTGCGGGCCGGAATCGGGGTGCCCGCGTTTCTGCCCCGCGGCAAGGGCTGGGCCGCGATCAGCGCGCTGGTCGGCGTCGACCTGTTCCGCGCCGAGACGCGCGCGATCACGGTCCCCGAGCAGGTCCAGGGCGTGCAAGCGGTCGCCGAGCTGGGGCTGGTGGCGGCGCTGCATTTGGGCCAGCGCCTGTCCCTGCGGCCCCAGATCCTGGTCGGTTTCCGCCAGGAACGGGCCTTCCAGGTCCGCGATCCCGGTCCGGCGGGCGCGGCCCTTTACCTCGACCACCGGTTCTCGCTGCGCCTGGGTCTGGACCTGGCGTTCGCGGTCGGGAAGAATTGACGTGAAGCCGGACTCTATCTCGCCAGCAGTGAGAGGAGTGAGCATCCAGCATCCCCGCGGGACCGCCCCCGCCGATCCGGCCGAGCGCCTCGAAGAGGAGCTGGTCCTGCGCTGCCGCGCCGGCGACGCCGCCGCCTGGCGGGCCCTTTACGATCGCTATTTCGGCGCCATCGAGCGCCTGGTCCTGGCGGTGGGCATCCGCGACGCGGAGGCGGATGACCTGTGTCAGGAGATCTTCCTCATCGTCTACCGTCACCTGCGCACCTTCCGGGGCCAGGCGCGACTGTCGACCTGGATCCATCGCATCGGCGTCCGGGAAGCGATCCGCTTTGCCCGCCGGCGTCGCTTGCGCCAGCGGCTGGCGCAGCTCTTT
Organism: Polyangia bacterium; assembly: GCA_035696125.1. Taxonomy (GTDB): domain Bacteria; phylum Myxococcota_A; class Polyangia; order Fen-1088; family Fen-1088; genus DASRQZ01. Next base: position 7,920 of record DASRQZ010000005.1, on the reverse strand, counting down.
CAACGGGACAGGCCCGCGTTGCTGCCGGCCGATTGGTCGGAAAATGCCAGCAGCCGCCAGCGTTACTTGCACGAGCTGCTGGATCGCCTGAGCCCGGAACGGCGACTGGCGCTGGTCCTTTACGAGATCGAAGGACTCGACGTCAGGGAGGTCGCGCGCCTCAGCAACTGCGCCGAGGCCACGGTCTGGACCCGGCTGCACCGGGCGCGCGCCGATCTGGAGAAGCTGGCCCAGGAGGCGAGCCGATGAGTGATCCGCGCTGGCTCTCCGATGTGCCGGACGCGGGACGGCGCGCGCTGCGTGACGCGCTGGACGAGACACCGCCCTTTGCGTCCTCCGACGTCCGGCGGCGCCGGGTCTGGGCCGAGCTGGGACGATCGGGCGCGCGGAATCGGGTGGCCCGGCGCGCCTTCACCGCGGGCGCGATGCTGGCGTCGCTGCTGACGGCGGTCGTGCTCCTGTCGTCCGACCATTTCTTGCGCGGGCGGCGCGCCCCCGCGGGTCCGGCGCGCCCGATTGCCGCCGTCAGGGCCGCCGTGCCGTCGCTGGCGCGAGCGCCGTTCGTGGCCCCGCCCCTGCCGGCGCCCGCTGTCCGGCGCGCGCCCACCGGGGAGGCGGCCGAGCTGCTGGGGCCCGGTTCATGGGTGCGGACGGGCGCGGCCGAGCGGACCGTGCGCCGGCTGGTGGCGGGCGCGCGCGCCGATCTGGGACCGCTGGCGGTGCTGGCCACCGACGCCGGCGGTCGCCCCGAGGTGCGCGGTGGTCAGGTGCGCTTCGACATTCCCGATCAACCGCCCGACCGTCCGTTCGTGGTGCGGATGGCTTCGTACTACGTCACCGTCGCGGGCGCGCGCTTCTCGGTGCGGGTTGAACCCGGAGAGGCGCGCGTCGACGTCGACGTCGGCGTCGAGGCCGGCGCGGTCGATATCTGGAGTGGCCGCCGGCGTCTGGCGCGGGTCGAGGCGGGCGGCCGCTGGAGCGCGGGGTTGCTCCCGGGGCGCGCGGGCGCAGCAGGGGCGCCCGCCGCTGATTCACGACCGAACGCGCGGCGAGCGAGCGCGCTGCGGACCCAGGCGTCGCGCTCGGGCGCGCCCGGCTCCGACGGAAGGCCGGGCGCCGCGTCCGACGCCCAGGATCTGGCGGCCGCGCGCGAGGCACGCGCCAGCGACCCGCCGCGCGCCATCACGCTGTACGAGCAGGTGTTCGCGCGCGGCGGGCCGGCCGCCGAGAACGCGCTCTATCAGATCGGCGGCATCTATCACGATCAGCTGCGCGATCCGGCGCGCGCGCTGACGGCGTGGCAACGGTACCGGGCGCTCTACCCGCGCGGGCAGCTGCGCGCCGAGACCGACCTGTCGATCCTCGACACCCTGGCGGAGCTGGGCCAGAGCTCACGCGCGCTCGACGAGGGGCTGGCCTTCCTGCGCCGCCATCCCGGCAGTGAGCGTCGCGGCGAAGTGGCGCGCGTGGCCGCCGACCTGGCGCGCGTCCGCGGACAGTACCGCCTGGCCGCGACGCTCTACGCGCAGGTCGTCGGGACGCAGGTTTCGCCCGCCGATGCCGACGACGCCGCCTTTGCGCGCGCCACTTGTCTCGAGGCTCTCGACGACGACGGCGCGCAGGCGGCGCTGTCCGGCTACCTCGCGGCCTATCCGCACGGCCGTCACGCCGCCGAGGCGCGCAAGCTGGCGCCGCGATGAAGACGGTCGGGTCGACGTCGTGCTGGTTGGCCGGTGCGCTGTGGTTGATCGCGCCGGCGGCCGGCTGCGCGCGGGTCGTCGAGATGGTGGGTTGGACCGGACCTCCGGATGGCGGCGGCGGCGGCGGGCCGTCCGCGGGCGGAACCGGCGGACGCGGCGTCGTCGTCGACGGCGACAGCGCCGGCGGGAGTTACACCCCCGCCTTGCCACCCGACTGGAACTGCGGCGTCACCTGTTTCCGCGATCCGTCGATCCCCGCCAGCCCCGATCCCGCGGGGCGCCTGGCCGGGCACGCCGACGGCAACGCCGCCCACAAGCCCGCGCTGGTCTATCCGCTCGCGGGCGCCCTGCACCCGATGAACATCTCCGACGTCACCTTCCAGTGGCGGCGCGGTCCGGTCACCCAGACCCTGTTTCGGATCCGGGTCAGCGCCTCGGGGGCAAGCGGCGGCGCCGGCCCTTTCGACTTCTACGTCCCCTGCCAGCCGCCGGTGGCGCAGGGCACGCCGACGCCCCTCGATCAGTGCACTTACGCGCTGCCACCAGGCTCCTGGCTCGACCTCGCGCTCAAGAGCCGCGGCCAGCAGGTGACCGTCGAGGTCGGCGCCGTCGACGACGACCCGGCCGCCGGCGGCGCGGTCGCGGTCTCCGACCCACAGCCGCTGTCGTTCTCCGCCGATCCGGTCGAGGGCGGGCTCTACTACTGGTCGACGCACAACACGATCGCCGCCGGCTTCGGCGCGACCTACCGCCTGCTGTTCGGCGCGCGCAAGGCGCTTCCGTTCATCGCGCCCAGCAGCGCCAGCAACCAGTTCACCTGCGGCGGCTGCCACGCCATCAGCCGCGACGGCACCACCATCGCGTTCAGCGAGGGCAACGACGCCTACTCTGCGGTCTTGCGCGTGGCGCGCACGTCGGATCCCGACACCGGGCTGTTTCCCGTCGCCGCCAGCCACGACAGCGCCACCATCGCGCTCAGCCCCGACGGCAGCCGCGTCCTGGCCTCGTACGCCAACGCGCTCACCCTGCGCGCGACCAGCGACGGTCGCGTCCTGGGCACCGTCGATCCGGCGCTGCTCACCGTGGCCGGCGTTGCCTACCATGGCTATCTGCCGGAGTGGTCGCCCGACGGCAAGGAGATCGTGCTCACGCTCTCGGCGGTCCCCGACTCGGAGTGGGCGGTGCGCACCGGCGCCATCGCCGTCCTGCCGGTGGCCGCGGACCGCTTCGGCAGCGCCGAGGTCATCGTGCCCGACGGCGCCGACTTCAACTTTTACCCGAGCTGGTCGCCCGACGGAAAATGGATCGTTTTCGCCTCTGCCCCGGCGGGGCAGGGCTTGAAGAGCTACGACCAGCGGATGGCGCGCTTGCGCCTGGTCGCGCGCGCCGGCGGACAGGTCTACGAGCTCGGCCGGGCGACCCAGGGCGTGGGCCACACCTCGAGCTGGCCCAAGTTCGCACCCTTCTCGCAAGCTGGCGGCGACGTCCTGTTCGTCACCTTCAACTCCAAGATCGACTACGGGTTCTTGCTGCGCAACAGCCAGGCGGTGACGCCGACGCCGCAGCTGTGGCTGGCGGCCATCGATCTCCGCCGCCTGCCCGGCGACCCCTCGTACCAGCCCATGTGGCTGCCGTTTCAGGACGTCGCCCAGAACAACCACCTCGGCTTCTGGACGGAGAACGTCGGTTGTCGACTGGACGGCGCGCTGTCGGTCGGCTGCGACGACGGAGAGAGCTGCGTGGGAGGAAAATGCAGATTCATTGTGCCTTGACCACGCCGGCCGTCGATCTGGGCGACGCATATCGCCGTCACCGCGGTGTGCTGGCGGCGGCGGCGGTGCGCGTCCTGTGCCGGCGCGATGAGGTGGATGACCTCTTGCAAGATGTCTTCGTGGAAGCACTGCGCGGGATCCGCAACCTGCGCGAGCCGGCGGCGCTGTGCGCCTGGCTGACCCGAGTCACCGTCCGGACGGCGCGCCGTCGCCTGGGTCGGCCGCGCTTCATCGCGCTCGACGAGCATCCCGAGGCGAGCGAGATCGCTGACCCTGCCGCCTCGCCGGCCGACCGCGCCTTGCTGGCGGCGCTGGCCAGGATCATGTCGGCGCTGCCCAGCGATCGCCGCCGCGCCTGGGCCTTGCGCTACGTCGACGGCGAGCAACTGGACGACATCGCGCTGCGCTGCCGCTGTTCGCTGGCGACGGTCAAGCGTCGCATCGCCGAGGCGCAGGCCATGCTGGAGCAAGCGACCGGATAGGGAGAGGGGTCCGCACAACATTCTCGCTACGCCGGCCGACAAGATCCGGCGATGGATCTCCCGCTCGCGCGCCGCCGCCACCTGCGCACCAACAACGGATCCCCTCTCCCGCGGTCCGCCGCGGGGGAGGGTCAGGGAGGGGGCAGACCTTGCGGAGCGCTACGGCTCGCGCGTGCCTCGACGCTCGCAAGGCCGGCCCCCTCCCTGTCCCTCCCCCGAGTACGGGGGAGGGGACCGGAGGGGAGGCGAGGCCGCCCACTTTCCTGCATCCTCAGCGCTCCACGCGACTGGACGTGACTTGTGCGACCCGCGCCGGGCTACGTCGCCCCGGCCTTCAGCGGCGAAGCGTGCTTCGGCTGGTAGACGCCGAGCTTCCCGCCGCCTGGCAGCGTCAGCCGCTCGTCTATGGGCGAGCACTCCACTTTTTCGCCTTCATCTCGGCGATCAGCGCCTGGACGGATGATGACGTGAGCGCCGTGAATCATGCGCCAAGTGTACCCTCGCCCGACGGCGCCGCCCAACCAGCCGTTGCAGCTGCCGAACGCTCCCGCCGGCGGGCCTGGCTTGCAGGATCCGCGCGCGATGGGCACCATCGGGACATGGACTTTGGACTCAAGGGAAAGCGCGCGCTGGTGACCGGCTCGACGGCGGGCATCGGCTTCGCCGCCGCCCGTGCCCTGGCCAGCGAAGGGGCGCACGTGACCGTCAACGGTCGGACGGAGGCGCGCGTCACCGCCGCGGTCGAGCGCCTGCAACGCCTGGCGCCCGAGGGTACCGTCGCGGGAATCGCGGCCGACCTCGGCCATGGCGAGGGATGCCGCGCGTTGATCGAGCGTCTCCCCGAGCTCGACGTGCTGGTCAACAACATGGGCATCTTCGAGCCGAAGCCCTTCGAGCAGATCCCCGACGAGGACTGGATGCGCTTCTTCGAGACCAACGTCCTGAGCGGCATTCGCTTGTCGCGCCACTACGTGGCCGGGATGCGAGCGCGTAACTGGGGGCGCATCGTCTTCGTCTCCAGCGAATCAGCGTTGCAGATCCCGGCCGAGATGATCCACTACGGCATGACCAAGACCGCGCAGCTGGCGGTGTCGCGCGGTCTGGCCGAGACCCTGTCGGGCACCGGCGTCACCGTGAACACCGTGATCCCGGGGCCGACCGCCTCCGAAGGAGTGGGGCAGTTCATGGCCCAGATGGGAGCTACGCGCGGCCTGGACGCCGTGGCGATGGTACGCGACTTCTTCGCTACCGCTCGGCCGTCCTCGGTGATCAAGCGATTCGCGACTCCGCAAGAGGTCGCGTCGATGATCGCCTACGTGTGCAGCGCGCAGGCCTCGGCGACCACGGGCGCCGCCCTCCGGGTCGACGGTGGCGTCGTGCGGGCCATCGCCTGAGCGTGGCGAAGCCCGGCAAGCCAGAAAGGGCGTAACATGCGCGCGCGGGAGGTTCCCCGATGATCGAATGGACGAAATCCCCGGTTTGGCTCGTGGAAGCCTTTGATGCGGCCCTACCCAGGGAGGCCAGCATCGAGCGGAGAAAGATGTTCGGATACCCGGCGGCGTTCGTGCGCGGCAACATGGCGACCGGCTTGTTCAGGGAGCAGCTCATCGTGAGATTGCCCGAAGAGCGCCGGATGGAGTTGCTGGCCGAGCCCGGCAGCACACCGTTCGAACCGATGCCGGGGCGGCCGATGAAAGAATATGTCGTCGTGTCGCCGGCGCTGGTGTCCGACGCCCGCACGCTGAGGCGCTGGATCCGTGAGGCGGCGGCCTACGCGGCCTCCCTCCCCGCCCGGGCCAAGAAGACCGCCAGGAAGACCGCCAGGACCAGCGAGAAGGCGGCGAAGAAGAAGAAGGCGACAACCACCATCAAGACCAAGACCAAGGCCAAGGCCAAGGCCAAGCGCTCGGCCCGCAAGACCGCCGTCAGGGGGAGAGACCGAAAGAAGAAGCCGTCCGCTCGCGCGCGCCGCTGAGACGACTCCACGCTCGGCCGGGGAGTGATTACAGTGAGACGGCCGAGCCGGCATGGCTGAAGGGCACCTACCGGCGCGCCAGGAAGCGTGCGGCTCGGCCATCATGGACGGCAAGCCGCACCGCACTCCACGACTCGCTCCCCTGGCGCTGTTGCTGGCGGCGACCGCCTGCGCCGCGCCGGCAGCCCCGGCGGCGCCCGCCAGCGCAGCCCCGCTGCAGTCTGCCGCCGGGGCGTCCTCCGCCCTGGCGCCGCAGCGCTGGGCCCCGGTGCGAGCCTACATCCGTGCCACCTGGGCCAGCCTCACCCGCGGTGACCGGGATCTGGCGCGTGCCGCGATCGATCTCAAGGCGGCGCACGCCCCGGGCGCCCCGTGGCCGGTCTACATCGCCGCCAGCGAGGACCGCGCCCGCATCGCCCAGCGTATCGCGTCCGTCCTGCCGCCCGAGTCCCTGAGCAGCATCGATCTGCGCGTGCTGCCCGCCGACCCCCACGACGTCGCCAAGCCGGGCCTGCTGTACCTGCCGCGTCCCTACGTGGTACCCGGCGGCCGCTTCAACGAGATGTACGGCTGGGACAGCTACTTCATCTTGCTGGGCCTCCTGCGCGAGGGCGAGACGGCGCGCGCCCGCGATCTCGTCGACGATTTTCTTTACGAGGTCGTGCACTACGGCGGCGTGCTGAACGCGAACCGGACCTACTACCTCACCCGCTCGCAACCGCCGCTGCTGGGCGCGATGGTCTGGGCGGTCTTCTCCGTCACCCATGACCGCGCCTGGTTGGCGTCGGCGCTGCCGGCGCTGGAGGCGACATACCGGCACTGGACGACGCCCCCGCATCTGATCGAGGCGATCGATCTGTCCCGCTACTACGATCACGGCGAGGGACCGGCGCCCGAGGTGGTGAGCGGCGAGCGCGACGCCGGCGGGCGATCGCACTACGATCGCGTGAAGGACTACTACCGCCGCGCCGCCGCCCGCGAGCCGGTCGAGACCTACTACCGGGCGGCGACCGACGAGCTCACGCCGCGCTTCTTCAAGGGCGACCGTTCGATGCGCGAGTCGGGGTTCGATCCCTCCGATCGGTTCGGCCGATTCGGCGCCGACGTCATCCGCTACGCGCCGGTGTGCCTCAACACCCTGCTCTTCCAGCTGGAGCAACAGATGGCGCGCATCGCCGCCACGCTCGGCGGCGATGCCGACGCCGTCCCCTGGCGTAGCCGCGCCGACGCACGCCAGGCGGCGATCGATCGCTTCCTGTGGGACCAGCCGGCGGGACTCTACTTCGACTACGATTTCGAAGCCGGGCGGCGCCGGGTCTATCCGTTCGCCACCACCTTCTGGCCACTGGCCGCCGGGCTGGCGTCGCCGTCCCAGGCGCTGCGGGTGCGGGACAACCTGCGCCTGTTCGAACGCCCGGGCGGCGTGCTGACCAGCGTCAACGTGTCAGGCAGTCAATGGGATGCCCCATTCGGCTGGGCGCCGTTGCAACTGTTTGCCGTCGAAGGCCTGCGCCGCTACGGCTTCGCCGCCGACGCCGCGCGGGTAACGCGCGCCTTTCTCTCCATGCTGGTCGAGGACTTCGAGCGCCGCGGCACGCTGGTCGAAAAGTACGACGTGGAACGCCGGACCTCGGACAGCGCGGGCGCGCTCCGCTTCGGCTACACCAGCAACGAGGTCGGGTTCGGGTGGACCAACGGCGTCGCCCTGGAGCTGGCCGCTTCGCTGCGCTGACCTGCTAGCCCCAACGGAGTTCGGTTAAGGGGTCCTCCATCGGGCGTCGGGCCTCAGGCCTCAGACTTCAGACTTCAGACTTCGGACTTCGGACTTGGACTTCGGGGGCGTCGGACCTGGACTGCGGGGGAAGCTCTTGCAACGCCACGGCCGATGAGTCTGGGCATGAGCAGAGAACCGTACCGCCTACGGGCGTTCGTTTGGCAGACGACCTCGTCCCCGACGCTTATCGAGCGACGGGGGGTTTCCCCTTACCCGA
>DASRQZ010000004.1:0-13611 GCA_035696125.1 Polyangia bacterium | reverse complement strand
ACCTCGGCGCCGGGTTGCAGGTAGGTCGCGATGCCGACCAGCACGGCCGCGGCGCCCACGAAGCTGTGCAGCATGGCGACCAGCTCTGGCATCGAGGTCATCGCGACGCGCGCGGCCAGGAACGCGCCCACGGCGCAGCCGATGCCCAGCGCGCCGCCGAGCAGGCCGAGCGCAGACAGCTCGCCGCCGTTCTGGGCCGTCGAACCACCCGGCAACAGCAGCGCCACCGCGGTGATCACCACGGCCAGAAACATGCCGACCGCACCGAACGTGTTGCCGCGCTGCGCGCTCTCCTGGGTCGACAGCCCGCGCAGGCTCAGGATGAAGAGCATGCTCGCCGCCAGATACGAGAGCCCCCGGAGTGTGCCAGCGATTGATTCCAAATTAGCCGTCCAACCTTACCGATCCCAGGTGACTTGCCCGAGGTTCCCTGTGCCACGCGCTGTTGCTGTCCAAGTCGTGTGCCCCGGTTACTTGCGGAACATCTTCAACATCCGCTGCGTGACCAGAAACCCGCCCGCGACGTTGATCGACGCCAGCAGGATCGCGACGCCACCCAGGATCGCGGCCACGCCCGCCAGCGCGCCGGTCACCGCGCCTGCGCCCGCCGCCACCACCAGCATGCCGCCGATCAGGATGATGCCGCTGATCGCGTTGGTGACGCTCATGAGCGGCGTGTGCAGGGCGGGTGTGACGTTCCAGACCACGTGCCAGCCGACCACGCAGGCGAGCAGGAACACGGTCAGGTGCTGCAACAGCTCCGGCGGTCCGAACAACCCGGCCGCGCCCAGCAGCAACACCGCCGCGCCCAGCGCCAGGCGCGCGCCCATGCCGGATCCGCCCCCGTTGGCCGCCGCCGCGGGCCGCGCCTCGGGCACTGCCACCGCCGGCCGCGGCGCCGACGCGCGCGTCGGCGGCGGCTTGGGCGGCGGCCACATCAGCTCGCCGTCCTTGAGCACCAGCACGCCGCGGTGGATCTCGTCCTCGAGGTTGATCTGGATCGGGCTGTCGCCGTTACCGCCGGTGCGCACCAGGTCCCTGAGCAGGTTGTACACCGTGGTCGCATACAGGTCGCTCGACTGGCGCGCCATGCGGCTCGGCAAATCGGTGAAGCCGATGATGGTGACGCCGAACTTCTGCACGGTCTTGTCGCGCTCGGTGAGCGCGCAGTTGCCGCCCTGCTCGGCCGCCATGTCGACGATGACCGAGCCGTGGGCCATGCTGACCACGGCGCCCGAGGTGATGAGCCGCGGCGCCGGCTTGCCGGGGATGAGCGCGGTCGAGATGATGATGTCCGACTGCTTGGCGTGCTGGGCGATGAGCGCCTGCTCGGCGGCCAGGTAGGCCTCGCTCATCTCCTTGGCGTAGCCGCCCGTGCCCTCCCCCGACTCGTTGAAGTGAAACTCGACGAAGCTCGCGCCCAGGCTCTCGACCTGCTCGCGCACGGCGGGACGGGTGTCGAACGCCCGCACCACCGCGCCCAGGCTGCGCGCGGCCGCGATCGCCGCCAGCCCGGCCACGCCCGCGCCCAGCACCAGCACCTGCGCCGGCTTGGCGCGCCCGGCCGCGGTGATCTGCCCGGGGAAGAAGCGTCCGAACTGGTTGGCGGCCTCGATGACGGCGCGATAGCCGGCGATGTTCGCCGTCGCCGACAGCGCGTCCATGCGCTGCGCGCGCGTGATGCGCGGGATGGCGTCCATGGCCAGCACGGTCGCCTTGCGCGTCGCCAGCCGCGCCACGAGTTCCCGGTTCTGCGCGGGCCACACGAAGGCGATCAGCATGCCGCCCATCTTCAGCAGATCAGCCTCGTGGCCTGCGCTGCCGCCCGCCACTGCCGGCAACGCCTCGGGCGGGCGCACCTTCAGGATCAGATCGGCTTGCGCCCACAGGGTGGGCGCGTCGGGCGCGATGGTCGCGCCGGCCTCGGCGAAGGCGGCGTCGGAGAGGTCCGCCGCCTCGCCCGCGCCGGCCTGCACGACGACGTCCAGGCCGAGCTTGATGATCTTTTGAACGGTCTCCGGGGTGGCGGCGACGCGCCGCTCGTGAGGATGAATCTCCCTCGGGATCCCAACCTTCATCGCCGCGCAGACTACACGCACGAGCCGCCGAGTGAAAGAGTTACGAGTTGACGGAAAGACAAGCAAGTCAGAACCAGATGAGACGGAAAGTACGATGAGGTGACGAGGAAACCAGGTGCGCGGTCACGAGGAAATCAAGACCACGGGAAACCCCAGGAAAATGCGCATAGACAGGGCGCGATTACCTGATAGGTTATCGGCCGAATTGTCCCGTTTTTGCGGCCGTCTCTTTCGTGCCGAGGTAGCCAGACGAAGACCAGACGAAACGAAGACGAAAGCACAGACTGCAGGGTGAGCGGCACCGCGCTCACGTTCACGAAGGAGAATCGAGAAATGGGAAAGAGGCTATACGTTGGAAATTTATCCTATAGCGTCACCGAGGCCGACCTGCGCGACGCCTTCGCTGAAGCGGGCTCCGTCGCCGACGTCAAGGTGGTCCTCGACCGCGACACCGGGCGGCCGCGTGGCTTCGCCTTCGTCGAGATGTCCAGCGACGCGGAGGCCGCCAAGGCGACCGAGGTCCTGAACGGACGCGACATCCAGGGTCGCGCCATCAACGTCAGCGAGGCGCGCGAGCGCGCCGGCGGGGGCGGCGGCGGGGGCGGCGGCCGCGGTTACGGCGGGGGCGGCGGGGGCGGCGGCGGTTACGGGGGCGGCGGGGGCGGCGGCGGCTACGGGGGCGGCGGGGGCGGCGGCGGCCGGGGCGGCGACCGCGGTGGTGGCGGCGGCGGTGGGCGCCGGGGCCGCTGGTAACCCCGACAGCTCGGCAAATCGTCGCAAGGTTCGCCGCCCGGTCAATCCGGCATTCAGCCGGAGCCGGGCGGTGGCATCAACCACGCCCGCTATTCGTCAGCGGGCGGCTGGGGACCGGGCACAATCCCGGCAATGTCGGGGTCCTCCTCGGGAGGCGCATTCGGGTCGCGGTTGTTTTTCTCGCGCTCGCGCTGAGCCTTGCGCTCGAGTTTCTGCTTTTGCTTCTCGATGCGCGCGAGCTCCTTCTTGCGCTTGGTGAACTCCGGCCTGCGATTGTCCACTCACTAAGCTCCTTCCGGCACCTGGCCGAAACCACACTCTGTTTCGCATTTGCATTGTTGTCGAGTGAAAAGCTCGACCGCCCCGGAGTAGCCGTTCATCAGCGTTGTCATCTCCGTTGTCTCACCGTTGTCGTCAACCATTGTCATCGCGTTGTCACCTTGGCGGCCGTTTAGCCTCGCGAAACCAGCCGCGGTACTCCGCCATGCGCGCGCGCTGATCGGGTGGCGCGTGACGCTGGCAGGTCGACTGTTCAGCCGCGCCGTCGGGCGCGCCCCAGCGCACCTCGACACAGTCGTTGGGGTTGTACGCCATCTCGAGCCCGCTCTTGCGCGCCAGCAGATCGGCGACCGTGATCTTGAACGCCGACCCGTCGCTGCGTTTGTACTCGACCGCGCGCTCGGTGATCCGCTGCGCGTGCAACTTCTGCAGCTCCGTGCGCGCGTCCTCCGGCCTGCGTCCGCCGAGTACATAGAGCTCCGGATGGCGCACGACGCGCTCGGGCAGACCGGTGAGAACGTTCATCGCGATGATGAGGCGCATGTCGCGCGATGGCGTCGCGTAGTCCTCCCAGGGGCCGGTGGTCTCGAAGATCTTCGCACCCTCCGGCATGGGGACGACCGGGTTCTTGTTCTCGCGCATGTACTTCTCGCCGTTGTCGACAGAGCCGACGCGCACCTTCATCTGTTCGAGCAACGCGTCCAGGGTCTCGCCGTAGGCCTGCGCGGGGTCGAGTCCCGCGGGGTTGATGAGCTTGCCCATGCGCGCGTAGAACTCGTCGCTGGTGAGCTTGCTCTGCTCGTCGGAGAACGGCGCGTGCCCGGCGGCCAGCGCGCCCGTGGCCGCCAGCGCGCGATTGTCGAGCGCCCGCGGCGCGCCGCCGCCCGTGCCGGCCACCACCGGGCGAAAGGCCTTCCAGCCGGGCCCCGCGCTCTTGGTGTCGTTGGTGAACAGGAAAGTCCCCTCCCAGAAGCGCTTGCGCCCGATCGAGGTGTCTGGCTGACCGTCGACCGCCAGCAGCAACCCGCCCTGCTTGGCGGTCTGCTCGACCCACTTCACGATCATCAGCACGTGGCCATAGGGATCAGCGTAGATAACTCCCGGGCGCAGGACTGCCCGATCGATCTTGACCGGATAGTAATCGGTGTTGTCGTCGCCCAGCGCGGTGCGCGCGCTGCCCGACTGCACGTGGTTCATCACCTGGCGGAAGAAGCTCTTGACGCGTCCGAGGTAGTCCTTGCCCGCGGCCGGCGCCATCTCGTTGCTGGACAGATCCCCGCAGCGCGGCGGGCGCGCATCGGTGCCGCGATCGCAGTCGCGGAATCCGAACGGCAGTCCAATCTTCCAGGAGAAATAGGCGCGCAGGAAGTACGGTAGGTCCGCGCAGTCGGGAGTCGCGGTGATCGCGCTCTTGTTGGTGGGGTCGTCCTCGCGCAGGCCGAGGTGGTCGTGCAGGAAGTTGCGCGCCGGATCGCGCAGCGCCTGGTGCAGCGGACGGAAGTCGACCGACTTGTCGGCGGGCGCGTCGAACAAGCGCTCGACGAAGGCCGAATAGAGATTCTCGGTCACGCGGTCCCAGGCCAGGCGCGACGTCCAGACGCCTTTGCCGGGGCCGTTGCCAGCGTCTTTGCCGGCGTCCTTGCCGGCGACCCGGATCTGGCGGCAGCCCACCACCTTGCCCGCCTTCTTCAGCTCGACCCGGTAGCTGCCGACGGCGACCTTGTCCAGGTCGGCACCGGCGCTGAAGGGCGGTCCGCCGCGCTGGACGGTCTGCACGCCGCGCACCGGCTTGTCGTCGGGCCCGATGATCGCCAGCTCGCCCTCGCGTAGTGTCTCGGACACGGACAGGATACGGAGCGGCCCGCCCGCGTGCGGCTCGCGCGGCGACCACCAGATGGTGGCGCTGTCTCCGGCGACGCACTTGCCGCCTTCGGCGCGCGCAGCGCCGGCCTGGGCCACGCCGGGGGAAAGCAGAAGAAGGCAGACCGAGAATGACGCAGCGCCGGCAAGCAGCCGGAGGGGGGTGTTCATCCGCAGGGGAGAATACGCCGGTGTGCCCCAAAACCAGAACCGTAGATCGGTCGGCGTCGGCGTCGGCGTCGGCGTCGGCGTCGGCGATCCGGGCTCCCCACCGATGCCGTTCTGTTAAGCCTCGGGCCTCGGGCCTCGGGCCTCGGGCCTCGGGTAAGTGTTACGAGTGCCTGCAGAGCCCTGATCACACGGATGTAGCCGGCTTGCAGTCGCCCGCCATCGGTTTCGGTGGCGAATCCGACGCGCACCGCAAGTCCGAAGTCCGAAGTCTGACGCCTGAGGCCCGAGGCCTGAGGCCCGAGGCCCGAGGGAGGACCCCTTGACCGAACTGCATTGGGCTCCCCACGCCGACGGGAGGGCGGAGCCGAGCGCGTGGCCGGCTGGCGTCGGCTCAGGCGTTTCCTGCGGCGCCGTCTCTGGTGTGGGCGTCGATGGTCCGCAGCAACTGGTCGAAGTCGACCGGCTTGGGGATCACGGCGTCAGCCTCGATGCGACGGCCGCCCTGCTCGGCGTTGGCGCTGATGACCACCACGGGGATCGACGCCAGGGTCGGGTCGTGGAGCTGCTCCTCGCGGAAACGCCAACCATCCATGACCGGCATCATCAGGTCGAGGAGGATGAGATGGATCGGCGGTCCGCTGCGCAGGCGGTCCAGCCCTTCGCCGCCATGAGCGGCGGCGACGACCCGGTAGCCGGCCGCGGTCAGCATCTCCGACAGCACCTCCTGCAGATCCGGCGCGTCCTCGATCAGCAGCAGGGTCGCCTTGCTGTCGCGCTCTGCCCCCCGCGCCTGGGGCGGCGACGACACCGCCCGGCGCGCCGAGGCCCGCCCCGCGAGCCGGCTCACCATCAGCACCAGCTGCGCAGGGCTGATCGGCTTGGCGATGTGCAGGTCGAACCCCGCCAGCAGCGCCTGATCGCGATCCTCGGGGCGCGCGTATCCGGTGAGTGCGACCGCCGGCGTGAGGCCTCCCTTGTCGGGCGGCAGCGCGCGCACCGCCTTGATGAATGCCAGGCCGTCCTCGCCCGGCATGCCAATGTCGGACACCAGAACGTCAGGCAGCTGGTCCTGGACGCACTGCAGACCCTCCGCGGCGCCGTCGCATTGACTGACCTCCGCCCCGGCGGCGCTCAGCACCTCGATGACGAGCTCGCGGCTGTCGAGCTCATCGTCCACCACCAGCACGCGCACGCCTGTCAGGCTGTCACTCAGGTCTTGCGGGGGCGCGCCGCCGGCCGCCTCCGGCTCGACGGCGCCGATCAGCGGCACCGCCACGTCCTGCGAAGGCGACGCCGGAATCCGGATGACGAAGGTGGCGCCCCGATCGCGCCCCTCGCTCTGCGCCTGCACCGTGCCGCCGTGCTGCTCGACCAGATGGCGCACGATGGCCAGCCCCAGGCCGAGCCCGGTCTTGGTCCGATCCGGGGTGGCGTCGGCCTGGCGGAAGCGGTCGAAGACGTAGGGCAGGAAGTCGGCCGCGATGCCCTGTCCGCTGTCCTGCACCCGGATGACCGTCTCGCCCCCCTCGCGCGTCAGTTGCGTGTGCACGGTCCCGCCGCGCTGGGTGAACTTGACCGCGTTGGCGAGCAGGTTCCAGACCACCTGCTGCAGTCGATCGGCGTCACCGGTCACCGCGGCGGCGTCCCCGTGCAGCTCGGTGTAAAGGTGGATGCCCTTGGCGTCGGCGGTCGGTTGCACGGCGTCGACCGCGTTGCGGATCACCGCCGCCAGGTCCACGCGTTCGACGTCGAGCCGCAGCTTGCCCGAAATGATGCGGCTCACGTCGAGCAAGTCGTCGATGAGCTGGGTCTGCGCGCGCGCGTTGCGCTCGATGGTGTCGAGCGCGTGCCGCCGCTTGTCGTCGCCCAGGTCGCCCGAGCGCAGGATCGCGGCCCAGCCGACGATCGCCGACAGGGGCGTGCGCAGCTCGTGGCTGACCGTGGCCAGGAAGTCGTCCTTGAGGCGGGTCGCGGTCTCGGCCGCGCGGCGCGCCACGCGCTCCTTGGCCGCCATCTCCTCGAGCTGCTGGCGCGCGGTCAGCTCCTCGGCCAGCGCGCGACGCAACCGCTGCTCGGCGTCGCGCCGCGCGGAGATATCGACCAGCGACACCACGCAACCGATGATCCCGGCCTCGTCGGCCATGAGCGGGCCGGCCGACAACAGCAAGGTCGCGGGCGGCGCGTCGGCCCGGGTCAGCACGACCTCGACACCGGCGATCGCGCTGCCGCCGATCGCGTCCGCGATCCAGTCGCGCGCCGCGCGCGCGGGATCGCGGTCCGTGGCGTGCAGCGGGAACGCGTCGGCGAATCGCTCCAGGGCCAGGTTACGTCCCGCCAGGCGATGGGCGGCGTGGCTGGCGCGGATCACCTTGCCGTCGGCGTCGCACACCACCAGCGCATCCGAGGCTTGCTCGATGATCGACGCCGCCAGGCGCTCGGCCGCGACCATGCGCGCGTTGTGGCGCTGCTCGGTCAGGTCGGTCGCGATCAACGAGATCCCGTCGGTCTCCTCGGAGCCGTTGAGCGTCGCCGACAGATAGACCGGGATCGAGGCGTCGCGGCCGGTCCGCAGCTCGACCTCGGCGCGCGCTGTGCCGGAGCGCGCCCGCTCGATCAGCGCCTGCACGGCGTCGCGCGACGCCGCCGTCGCCAGGTCGGGCAGCAGAGCGCCCAGGACCCGGCGATGGGGACGCTCCAGCATGTGCGCGAAGCGCCGGTTGCAGTACACAACCAGCCCGTCGCGGCGGACCACCGCCGCGCCTTCGTTCATGGTCTCGACCAGGCGGCGGTAACGGTGATCGGCGCCCTCGAGGGTGAAGACCTGTTCGCCCTGCCCGCCCGAGATCACCAGCGCGTCGACGGCCCCGGAGCGGATCGCGTCCAGGGTGGCCTCCAGCTCTTGCAGGCGCTCCCGCAGCTTGGCCAGCTTCGACGCTCCGGCGCGCCGCCTGGTCTTCGGGCCGGTTCCCCGCGACGTTCTCATGCTCCCCTACCTATGCCGCCCTCACCTTGATGCTGAGCCCGATCAGGACCCGCTCGCGATCGGAGAGATCGCCTACCAACCGCCGCAGGGGGGCCGGCACCTTCTTCAGCAGCGTCGGGATGGCGATGATTCGGTCCGCCTTGGCCATCTCCGGATGCTCGTAAACGTCGATCACGTCGAGCTCGTAGCGGCCGTGCAGGTGTTGCTCGCAGATCTCGCGCAGGTTGGCCAGCGCCCGACTGGACATCGGGGTCGCGCCCGCGACGAAGAGCTGCAAGCGGTAGCGCGGCGGCGCCTTCGATCGGGCGGCCGCCCTCTCGAAGGCGCCCAGGCTGTTCTTGGGGGACACCATTACCCCCCAGGCGACGTGACGTGACGCAGATCAAGACCGACCAGGACCCGTTCGGTGTTGGAGAAATCACCGATGATCTTCTTCACCGGCGGCGGCAACTGGCGCACCAGCGTCGGCAGGGCCAGGATCTGGTCGCCGCGCGCCAGCTTCGGGTTCTGCAGGAGATCGACCACCTCGATCCGATACCGGCCGCGCAGGTGCTCCTCGCAGATGCGCTTGAGGTTGCTGAAGGCCGCGACGCTCTTCGCCGTCTCGCCCGCGACGTAAAGCCGCAGCTTCCAGAAGCTGACGTCGTTCTTGGGCTTGCGCTTGCGGGTCCGCTTCGGCCGACCGTTGCTCGGCCTGCCGGCCGCCGGCGAGGCGCGCCGCGCCCGGCCCGTACCTGGCTTCATGATCTTCGCCCTCTCCGTGCCGCGCGCAGCGACGGCTGGCGCAGCGTTCGGTCCTGTCCCTGCCGCCGCCGTTCCAGGGTGGCGCTGTCCTCCTGGTCGCGGTCGGCCAGCTTCTGTTCGTCGACCATCATGGCCTTGAGGTCTTCCTCCTCCGCGGCCAGCTCGGCGCGCAGCGTGGCGATCTGGCTGTCGACCGCGGCGCGCCGTCGCCGCAACGCCCGCCGCCGGCGCTCGGCCTCTTGCCGCCGCGACAGGATCAACCCCGCCTCCTCGGCCGCGCGACGCAGCCGGGCCGAACCTATCAACACGCCGTCGGGCCCGCTCTGCACCGGCAGCAGGTCGATGCCGCTGCTGGTGATCACGAACTCGCGCACCTGGTTCGAGTGCGGCATGCCGCGCGACTTGATGACGTAGATCGCGCGGTTGCGCTCGCCGCGCGACTCGACGTCGCGCACCTGCAGCCAGGTGTCAATGAGCGATGACACCCCGATCTCGGTCTCTTCCACCGACGTCGCGGTGGCCAGCGAGGTGAACAGCCCGGTGATCTGCTTGGTCTTGAGGTAGTCGAGCAACCGCACCAGCAGCGACTTGACCTCGGCCACCGGCGCCGACCCCACCAGGCTGGAGATGGGATCGAGGATGACCGCGTCGGGCGCGAGCTGTTCGATCAGGCGATGGATCGCGATGAGGTGCATCTCCAGGCCGAACACCGAGGGTCGCGCCGCGTGAAAAGCCAGCAGGCCGGCGTCGATCCAGCGCCCCAGGTCGATGCCGGTCGAGCGCATGTTGCGCACCACCTGGCTCATCGCCTCTTCGAACGCGACGTACAGGCAACGCCGACCCGCGCCGCAGGTGGCGTTGGCGAACGCGGAGGCCAGGCTGGTCTTGCCGGTGCCGGCCGCGCCCGACACCAGCACGCTGCTGCCACGGAAGTAACCCTTGCCGCCCATCATCTCGTCCAGCGACGCGACCCCGGTCGAGACGCGCTGGCTGGATACCGGGTAGTCGAGCCCGTGCGCGGTGATGGGCAGCACCGAGACTCCGCCCTGGTCGATCAGGAACGGATAGTCGTTGGTGCCGTGGCTCGAGCCGCGGTACTTGACCACGCGCAGCCAGCGCGTCGCGGACTCGCCCGACGTCCGGTGATCGAGGGTGATCACGCAGTCGGAGACATACTCCTCGAGCCCGTGGCGGGTCAGCGCGCCTTCGCCACGTTCAGCGGTGATGATCGATGTGATGCCCCGGTTCTTGAGCCAGCGAAACAGGCGCGCCAGCTCGGCGCGCAGGATGGCCTGGTTGTCGAAGCCGGTGAACAGGGTCTCGAGGGTGTCGATGACCAGCCGGCGGGCGCCCACCGCCTTGATGGCGGCATCGAGTCGGACGAACAGTCCTTCGAGGTTGTACTCGCCGGTCTCCTCGATCTCGCTGCGATCGACCTGCACCTGATCGATGGCCAGCAGCTTGCGCTCGACCAGGCGGTTGACGTCGAACCCCAGCGAGGCGACGTTCAGCGCCAGCTCCTTGGGCGTCTCCTCGAAGCCGACGAACAGGCCCGGGTCACCGAACCGCTGCGCACCCCGGATCAGAAACTCCATGCCAAGCAGGGTCTTGCCGCTGCCGGGCCCACCGCACACCAGGGCCGCCCGGCCCGAGGGCAGTCCCCCGCCCGTGACCTGGTCCAGGCCCTGGATGCCGGTGGGCGTCTTCGCTAGAGACGGCAGTACGCGGCTGACCGAGCGGCGATTGCGCGGGGAAAGCATGACGTCGTGGTTGCTCTGGAATTAAGCCCAACCTTGGCATTGTCAAGACATCGCAAAGAAGGGCAACGGGCTACGGGCTGCAGGCTCGAGGGATGGATGGGTGTGCTCTCTCGAGAGTGGGCTTTCCCGAAGCCCGGAGCCTGAAGCCTGAAGCCTGAAAGCCTGAAGCCCGCTAGGCCGGGCGCGGGGTTTCGGCGGCCGGAAATGTGATGGTGGCCCGCGCGCCGCCCTCGACCCGGTTGGCGAGCGTCAGCGATCCGTGGTGTGCGTCGGCGATCCGCCGCACCAGCACCAGCCCCAGCCCCAGCGACCCCTCCGCCCGCTCCTTGCTTTGACCGTCCGAGGGAAAGCCCGGGCCCCCGTCCTCGACCTCGAAAGTGATGAATCCGGCGCTGCGCCCGAGCCTCAGGCTGCGGACACCGCCGCCGTGGCGGCGCGCGTTGTCGAGCAGGTTGGCGAGCGCGCGCGCCACTAGCGTGGCGTCGCCCTCGAAGCGCAGGCCGCCGGCGCCCTCCGGCGGCAGCAACAACATCTCGGCGGCCAGACCGGCGCGCTCCAGCGCCCGGCGCGCCACCTCGCCGCCGTCGAGCGGGCGCGGCGACAGCGCCGCGAAGTCGAGGCGCGCGCTGGCCAGCAGCTCGCCCACCAGGGTATCGATCTCGATCACCTCGCGCTCGAGCTCGTCGAAGGTCTCGGCCTTGGCGCCGTTCTGGCGACCGAGCTCCAGCAGCACGCGGATGCGCGCTAGCGGCGTCCGGATCTCGTGCGAGACCCCGGCCAGAAGCTCGCGCTGATCGGTGATCTGCTGTTCGATGCGCGACGCCATGTCGTTGATCGCCCGCGCCAGCACATCGATCTCGCCGATGCGCCACGGGTGTACCGAGGCGCGCGCGCGCAGGCGTCCGGCGCCGATCTCCTTGGCGACATGCACCAGCTCCGACAGCGGGCGCGCGATCCGGCGCGCGATCTTGCCGGCCACCATCCACAGCGCGACCCCCGCGATGATCAGACCGGCGAATCCACGCCCCGGGCTGCGCACGCCGCTGATGTGAACCACCGCGGACACGCAGACCGCCGTGACGAAGATCGAGGCGCCGAACCACATGAACAGCCGGCGGTGCAGGTGGGCGCCGAAGTAATTTCGGATGCCACCCGGATGGTGCAGGTGATGAGCCAGCCAGTATCGATGCGCGCGCAGGTGGGCGCGCAGCCGCGCGCGGATGGCGGCCCGCATGCGCTCCCGGGGACCGTGGCCGTGGTCGTGTTTGTCCTCGAGTGCTCGCTCCCGGCCACGGCGGTAGCCGCGATCCAGGCGACGCTGCAGGCGCTGCCAGCGCCGGAACCGGCTCATGCCTCGCCGTCCTTGGCCAGCACATAGCCGACGCCGCGCACGGTCTTGATGATGCGCGGCGCGCGCGGGTCGTCGCCCAGCTTGCGGCGCAGGTGGGAGACGTGAACGTCGACGGTGCGGTCACCCACGGTGACGTCGTCGCGCCCGGCCTGCGACAGCAGGGTATCGCGTGGCACCACTCGCCCAGGCCGCCGCGCCAGGGTCACCAGGATGTCGAACTCGATCCCGGTCAGCTCGACCACGGCGCCCGCGACGCGCACGTCGCGCGCAGGCACGTCGATCAGGATGTTGCGCACCGCCAAGGTGGTCGCCGCCGCCTCGGGCGCGGATCGCCGCAGCACCGCGCGCAGCCGCGCCAGCAGCTCGCGCGGTGAGAACGGCTTGGGCACGTAGTCGTCGGCGCCGAGCTCCAGTCCCACCACCCGGTCGGTCTCGTCGCCCTTGGCGGTCAACATGATCACCGGCACCCGGCTCTTCTGGCGGATGCGCTTGCACACCTCCAGGCCGTCCATGCCGGGCATCATGACGTCCAGCAGGACCGCATCGAAGACGCCGCCGTCGAGCGCCGCCAACCCCTGGCGACCGTCAGCGGCGTGGATCAGGACCACGCCGTTCGGCTCCAGGAAGCTGGCAAGCAGCTCGAAGAGTCGGGTGTCGTCGTCGATGCAAAGGACCCGCAGGGACAAGCCCGGTGACTCTATCAGTCCCACGGGTGTCGATCGAAGGCGCCGCGGCCCCACCCCGAACGAAACAACCCGCCGCGCCAGAAGCGGGGCCCCGCCTCGATGAGGTCGGCCAGACGCGCGCGCTGCTTCTCCTCGAGCGCGTCGTGCACCTTGGCGCCCAGGCCCACGAACGCCCTGCGCAGTCCTTCGATCGCGGTGTCGTGGCGCGCGTACAACTCGCCGAGCGCGACCTCGTCGAACTGCGGCTTACGGAAGGCGCCCGCGATGTCGGTTCGGGACTGGCGCAGCTCGCCGCGGAACTTGGCGGCCTCCGCGCGGAACTCTTCGACCGCCGCGGTGATCGCCCGCTCCTGCGCGGGCGTCGCCTCGAGGCGGTCGAGGACGCCGTTCAGGATGAAGCGCCGCCCCCAGCCGCCGCCCCGCGGTACGCCGGGCTCGTCCGCCCACTCCGGGCCGACGTCGCCGTCGTCCCAGGAGGGCCCGAATCCCCCGTGCCTCCGGCGGGCAAAGCGATGGTGGAGGAAGGAGCGCCGCCCCCACCCGCCCCCGCAATAGCCGTAGGCGTGCCGCCGGTAATGAGCCATCTTGAGCAGGCCTATCACGCCCACCGTTGCCAATACGCATCCGATCATGACTGGATCCCCTTTCTGGGTCTTGGTTGCCGAGGGCCCAACGCCCGCGGTCTCCCCAAGAATGGGATCCGGCTGTTAAGTGGATGCGTGCCGCGCTGTGAAGAAAGGTTAAGGGAGCGCGGTCAAGACCAAGAACCCCGTGGCCGTGGCCGTGATGACGCTCACGGCCACGGTTTTTTTTGGCAGCCCGCCCCTGAGCGCCCGCCGGCTCAGTGCGGCTTGCCGGCCGGTCCGTGCGGGTCGGCGCCCGCGCCGGACATGCCGGCGTTCGCGCCCGACTTGGGCAGGATCTCCAGCAACTCGACGTCGAAGAT
>DASRQZ010000003.1:0-37804 GCA_035696125.1 Polyangia bacterium | reverse complement strand
ACGCGCCGTGCGCCAAGGACGGGTCTATCTGGCCGACGGCAACCTGTACTTCAACCGCTCCGGCCCCAGCGTCTTCGACAGCGCCCAGATCCTCGCCGAGATCCTGCACCCCGAGACCGTGGACGCGCAGTTCGAAGGGCGCGCCTGGCGCCGCTACGACGGTTGACCCGTCCGATGCTCGCCGACTACGCGACTTGCAGGTCCGAGCCCGTGACGCTGTCCTCAGCCCCCCGCGAGCGGCGACGCCTCAGAATTCGAACTTGCCGTGCGAGCTCAGGTCCTTGTAGGCCTGGACCAGGCGGGCGGTCAGGCCCTTTTCGCCGATGTAGAGCCAGCCGCGCGGATCGATGTACTTCTTGTTGGGCTTGTCGGGGCCCTCGGGGTTGCCGAGCTGGGCTTGCAAGTAAGCGCTCTTCTCGTCCATGTACTTCTTGACCGGCTGGGTGAAGGCCCACTGGGTGTCGGTGTCGATGTTCATCTTGACGACGCCGTAAGAGACCGCCTCTTTGATCTCGGCCTCGGTCGAGCCCGAGCCACCGTGGAAAACGAAGCTGACCGGTTCGGGCCCGGTCTTGCGCGCCGCCTGAATTGCTCGCTGCGAATCGCGCAAGATGGTCGGCTTGAGCTTGACGTTACCGGGGGCGTACACGCCGTGGGTGTTGCCGAACGACGCCGCGACCGTGAAGCTGCCGATCGGGCTCAGCGTGTCGTAGGCGTGCAGCACGTCCTCGGGGTGGGTGTAGAGCTTGTCGTGGCTGCTCTCGGAGTTGTCGACGCCGTCCTCCTCGCCGCCGGTGACGCCGAGCTCGATCTCCAGCGTCATGTTCATCTTGGCGATGCGGGTCAGGTAACGGGCGCTGATCTCGACGTTCTCGGCCAGGGGCTGCTCGGACAGGTCGAGCATGTGCGAGCTGAACAGCGGCTCGCGGTTCCTGGCGAAGTACTCCTCGCCCGCGGCGATCACGCCGTCGACCCAGGGCAGAAGCTTCTTGGCGCAGTGGTCGGTGTGCAGCACCACCGGGACACCGTACACCTTGGCCAGGGTGCGCACGTGCATCGCGCCCGCGATCGATCCGGCGATCGACGCCTGCTGCTGGCCGTTGTCCAGGCTCTTGCCGGCGAAGAACTGCGAGCCGGTGTGCGACAGCTGGATGATGATCGGGGCCTTGGCCTCCCGGGCGGCGGCCATGGCGGCGTTGGCCGAGCTCGAGCCGATGACATTGACCGCGGGCAGCGCGCAATCGACCTCTTTGCAGTAAGCGAACAGGTCCTTGAGCGCGTTGCCGGTGATCACCCCAGGAGATAGCTTCATGTTGCCCATGTGATTTCTTCCTGCCTCGGGTGATAAGGCCCCGGAGCCTCGCTTGTCAAGCGCCCCGACGGTCGCGGACCGCCTTTCCGCGCGACAGCTTCTTGACGCGCTGGAAATGCAGTCATGGAGTCTGGGCGTTCTTCCCGATCACCAGGTCAAAGGTGCGCGGTCGAATCGCCCGCCCGCCCGTCGCTTGCGACAGGTCACGCAGCTCGGCCCTGATGCCGCGCGCGGCCAGCTTGTGCGCCATCTGCTGGGCAGAGGCGGCGTCCTCGCGGCGGAAGTAGCGCAGCTCGGTGGTGGCCGGCGCCGGCGCGTTGCTGGCCACCTGCGGCGAGACCACCACGTCGGCGTGCGCCAGGTCAGCGACCGCCGCCGCGCTCTTGTCGTCCCGCCCCGACGGGCGCAGGTTGAGCCGTGGTGGCAGCGCCGCCAGACCCTTCTGCGCCGCTGACGCCACCTTGGCGTCGCCGCCCTGGGCGACCTTTTGCAGCACCTCGCTCGCGCTGTCGGCGACGTCCTCGTGGTCGTCCGAGCTGGCGATCTCGAGCACGGCCGGCAGCAGCTCGGCGGGAAATTGCTTCTCGGCGACGAAGAACTCCAGCACGCGCACGCTCAGCTTGCGCTCGTCGGACTTGTCGCTGGAGAGGTGCCCCAGCATGCGCTCGACCCGGTCGGCGGCGACTTGCCTGTCGCTGGCCAGGCGCTGGCGCTCGGACAGGTCGTTGCCCACGACGAACAGCACCACGGGGATGGCGATGCTGCCCAGCGCCGCCACCGCGCTGATGATCACCTGGGCCTTGTCCCAGCCGTCCCGTGTCCCTGGCATGGGGGCACTTTATCCATCCGCTCCGCGAGTGTCACGGCGAGGCTGTCGCGTGTAATAGTAGGGGGCTCGTGGCGTCGCCTCACCACACGTTTCATGCCGTCGCGTTCGTCGAGAACCTGGTCCTCAAGGACCTGGCGGCCACCTTTCCACAGGCGCGTCGTTCGCCGCACGAGCTGCGCTACGCGCTGCCCGGCGGGCGCGGTCTGGTGTTCATCTACCCCTTCGGAGCGATCGTTTTTTGCGACGTGTCGCCCGCCGATCGGGAAGCAGAGATAGCGCGGCTGCGGGTCGCGCGCCCCGCGCTGACCCCCACGCCGGGCGGCGCCGACGAGTTCCAGGTGCGCGAGGATCCGGGCGCCACGCCCGACGTCGCCGATGGGGCGCTGATGCTGGACCAGCTGACGGCCGAGCGCGCCAGCGTGGTCGCGCTGACCATGGGCCAGAGCGCAGCCATGGAGTACTACGAGGGCGCGGTCGAGGAGATGTTCGGTCAGACCGGCCGCTGGGTGGAGCGGCTGGAGATCCGGGGCACGGTGTCGCTGCGCACGCGGCCCCTGCACCGCTTCATTGGCGCCGCGATCGGCACGCGCAGCGAGGTGCTCTCGGTGCTGCACCTGCTCGACCGCCCCGACGAAGCCTGGGACGACCCCGGCATGGGACGCATCTACGACGAGCTACGCGCGGAGTTCGATCTGGTGGATCGTTACCAGGCGATGGAGATGAAGCTGCGCAGCGTGCAGGATTCGCTGGAGCTGATCCTGGACGTCGCGCGCGATCGCCGGCTGGTGTCGCTGGAGATCGTGATCGTGCTGCTCATCGGGTTCGAGATCCTGCTCAGTATTCTTCACCGCTGAGGCGAAATTGTCGGGCGATCGGAGGTCCGGCCGCGTGCTACCTTTGGGGGGCTTGGGACCCAACTACATCGCGCTCGCGGTGCCGTTCTTCTTCGGGCTGATCGGCGTCGAGATCCTGGTCGCGCGCCGGCGCGGGCGCGCTCTGTATCGCACCGCCGACACCCTGGCCGACCTGGGGTGCGGGATGACCCAGCAGGTGCTGCTCCTGTTCTTCAACGCGGCTCTGCTGGCGGCCTATGTCTGGATGTACGGTCACCTGCGCCTGGTCGACCTTGGCCGCCATCCGATTGCGGCCTGGGTGGTCGCGCTGATCGGCGTCGATTTCATCTACTACTGGTGGCACCGGCTGTCGCACCGGGTGAACCTGCTCTGGGCGGCGCACGCCGTGCACCACCAGAGCGAGGACTACAACCTGGCGGTCGCGTTGCGCCAGGGAGTGCTCACGCCGTTCACCAGCCTGCCGTTCGCGCTGCCGCTGGCCCTGGTTGGCATTCCACCACTGGTCTACGTCGCCGCCGCGGCGTTCAGCACGCTCTATCAGTTCTGGATTCACACCGAGCTCGTCGGACGGCTGGGCCCGCTGGAGAAAGTGCTCAACACCCCCTCGCACCACCGGGTTCACCACGCCCGCAACCCGGCTTACATCGACCGCAACTACGGGGCAGTCCTGGTCATCTGGGATCGCCTGTTCGGCACCTTCGTGCCCGAGCGCGAGCGGCCGATCTACGGGCTGACCCGGCCGCTGCGCAGCTTCAACTCGCTATGGGCGGAGTGCAAACCAATCTGGGAGCTCGCGCGCTGGACCCGCCACGCGCCCCGGCTGCGTGACCGGCTGCAGGTCTGGCTGGCGCCACCCGAGCGCGGCTTCGCCTGGGCCGGGCCCGACATGAAGCTGGCGCTCGACGCTGAAAAGTTCGAGGCCGCCCTGCGCCCGGGGCTGCGCGGCTATCTGGTGGTCAACTTCGCGCTGGTGGTGGTGCTGACCTTCTTCCTCATGCTGTGGGGCGCGAGCTTGCCCCTGCCGGTGCTGGCCGTCGGCGTCGCCCTGGTGCTGATGGCGATGCTCTCGATCGGAGGCCTGGTCGAGGCGCGCCGCTGGGCGCGTCCACTGGAGATCACGCGCGTGGCGCTGACCGCGCTGGCGCTGATCGGGTTTGGGCTCACTTCCGCGGGTGAGCCTGCGGCCATTCAGCCTGCGGGGAACCGGCCCCTGTCAGGCGGCCAGACCGCTCTCGCTCTCGGCGAGCGTCCTCAGAAATTCGTAGAACGTCGGGTTGGCGCGGTCGATCGCCAGGCCGATGCCGCTGCCTTGCACGTCGTCGATGCGGCGCACGACGCGGCCCCTGGCGAGCGCGATGCTCCGGTCGGCCATCACGAAGCCAAAGGCGACGCGGGAATTGATCGCTGGGGCGGCGCCGGTCGACAGCGCGCGCATGCTACAGCCGCGATACGAGACGTCACTGAGCTCGACCATCGCCGCCGCCGCGCCCTCGGCCCGCAGTCGGACCGGTACTCCCACCGTGAATCGTCGATGTCTCCGTCTCTCGTTCGTCAGGTGCAAAGCTAACTCCCCCCCTGTCAAATTGTTTGCCAGATTGCTTGCCATACTGCGCAAACGGCACCTGGCTCAGTTCGGCAGCGCTTCGCGTCGACTTGAGCCTGCGCGGCAAGAACCTTGCGAAAAGGCAGAGGAGAATATGAAAAGGGGCCCGGTCCGACAGTGGAGTTGCGCGAAAGGGATCCATCGGGGAATCCACCAACATGGCGCAACGGCTGAAAAACCTGACCTATCCCCAGAGCCCAGTCCTGGAAATGAAGTTCATCTGCCCCGTGAGCAGCGTCGGCGACAAGAGGCGGGCCGGTGGACACCCACCACCGCTGCCCTCGTCGGACCAGCGCCAGCGCGCGCCACCTCCGGCGACATCGAGGCGGCGCGCACCGCCGGCGGGTGCCGCCTGGCCTGGGCCAGGTCCAGCGCCCGCCGCCACACCGGCTCAGCTCACTGGCAGGAGGGGAACTGGCGGCCGGTATCCTGGTTGACGTTCGGTCCGGCGCCGCCGACCATCACCGTGAGCGTGCGATTGCCGGCGTCGGTGAGCGTCAAGGTCTGACCCGCCGCCGCCGACACGGGCAGCTGCCAGGTGCCGTAGAACGAGTGTGTGGCCTGCGCCCCGTTCACCGTCACGCTCTTGATGGCCAGGATGGTGTTCTCGATGAACACCTCGTTGGGGTTGCCAGTCTTCACGCGGACCTTGACGTTGCCGGTGACCGGGCAGGGAACGATCCGCCAGCTCTGGCCGGTGGGGTTCCCGTTCTGGCCCGAGCCTGGCCCGAAGCCGAGCGCGATCGCCGCCGGGACGCTGAGATCCAGCTCGCCCGTGGGGTTGCGCTGGCAGACCTGGTTGAAGTTCTGGGGGCATTCGTCGATGATGGTCACGATCAGCGACCGCCCGTTGTAAGAGACCTGCGCGCACGCGCCGCACTGGGCGTTGGTATTGAAGTGCGTGGGATCGGTGCCCGGGATCGCGGCGAAGTACTGCGGGTTGACGATGTTCTGCACCATGTCCGATGTGTTGGCGCCCGCGACCGTGGTGTTGCCCTCGGTACCGAAGTAGCCGCACGCGGTCCGGAACCCGCCGCCCTCCTGGGCCCGCGAGGTTCCCTGGCCGAAATAGTAGAAGGTGAATTCGCCGTTGCCGTTGGCCGAGGGACCGACGTTCGTGCACGCGGTGGCGACCGCGCCGCCCATGCCGCTGCCGCCCACGCCGCGCCCACCAACACCGCTGCCGCCCGGGCCGCTGCCCCCGGCGCCGCCACCGCTGGCGCCGCCCGCGCCGGTTCGTCCCCCGGTGCTGACCGTCGTTCCGCCGAGGCCGGTTACCCCTCCGCCGCCCGTGCGCGCGCCAGCAGCGCCGGCGACGCCGCCGCTGCCGCGGAGGCCGGAGCCGTCGTTGCCACCCAGCCCGCCACTGGCGGTCTTTCCGCCGCTGCCGTCGGGCAGCCCAGCGCCGCTGTCGGGCGGGTCGTCGAGAAGGGCCACGCAACCGCCCAAAGACAGCGCGCTGGCGAAGAGCAGAGAGGTCAGTCTAGGCCTGGAACCGTCGCTCATTTAGGTGAAGCCTCCTGGCGGATGCGCATAGCCCGCCTTTTACAACGCTGCGCAGGGGGCAAGTGAAGCTTCACTTATACGACATGGTCCCCTGGGGTAGGCCAGATTTTTTCCGAGCCTTCTCGCGCTGTTTACGCAATTCCGCCTCCGCCCGCGCGGCGCCGCGGCGCCCCCGGCTTCCGACCGTGGCCGCACGTGCTCAGGTTAACGCTTGGCGCTGCCAGAGTGAGCAAGTGTCCGGTTACCATCGACAAAGGACTCTGCCTCGAGCTCAAGGCGCTTGCCACGTCCAACGCGCCAGCTCCCAGATCCTCGCCACCGGCGCCGACGGTAGGCGTGCGCTACTTCGCCCAGCGCATCAGCTGGTGCATGCCGACTTGCTGGGCCTGGCCCCAGTACAGTGCCCTGGCGTCCTGGACCAGAGAGACGGCGCTGGGCTGTCCGGAGGCGATGATCTCCACCTGTGCCGCGGTGCAACCAGCCACCGGGCAGCGAGACACGGTGCCGATCGCGAAGTCCGTCCAGTAGACGAAGGTCTCGTCGACGGCGAAGCCGCCGAACGCGCCGGGGTTGAAATAGGTCGTGGGCGGCGCGCTGCCGCTGCCGTTGAGGGGGAAGGACAGGATCACGTTGGTCGACGTGAAGAAGAAGATCCGGTTCGACGTCACCCCGACCTGGGGCAGCGCCGGGCCGCCGATCGGAATCTGGGTGCTCAGGATGGCCGCGGTGTTGGTGGCGGGCGTCGTGCTGGAGCGCCAGAAGATCCCGGTGCCGGTGGCGGTCACGGGAAGCGCCGTCCCGTACAGGAACCCGCCGGTGAGCGTGATGATGCCGGCGGTCATGTTGCCGACCGGCAAGGTCATGAATCCGGCGGGACGCCAGGGCGGGGTCATCGGCGCCGACTGGACGGAGTCCGGGAACGAGAAGTCCGTGTAGAACAGCCGTTGCGTCGCCTTGTCAATCTGGAAGTCGCCGCCGGTCGTGTTGGCGTCGCTGAGCGCGACCGAAGTCGGGCAGGTCGCGCTCAACGTGCAGGTGTTGAACGTCGTGAACGAGCTGCCGAACTTGCTGAGGAAGATGTCCCCGTCGGGCCGGTACGCCAGACGCAGCCCACTGGGATTGAGAACACGTCTCGCCAGCGTCGCGGTGTTGAGCAACATGATCTGAGACGTGTCGCCCTCGGTCCAGAAGATGTTGGTGCCGTCGATCTGCAGCGGCCCCGGCACGCCGGTGAGACCGGTCACGATGGGGAAGGGCTGGCAAACACTATTGACGCACGCGCCGCCGAGGCAGCTGTGGCCGCAGGCGCCGCAGTTGCTGCCGTCGGAGGTCAGGTTCGCGCACAGGTTCGGGCACACGGTCTGACCGGCGGTGCACGCCCGGCAGGTGCCAACGCCCCCGCTGACGATGCACGCGCCACCGGCGCACTGGGCGTTGGTGGTGCAGCTGGTCAGGCAGGCGTTCGCGCTGCAAATGTACGGGTTGCAGGTGGCCATCGTGACGCCGGGACAACTGCCCTGGCCGTCACAGTTCGCGGGCCGGATCGACGTCGTCGTGGTCGGGCAGCTGGCGTCGCGACACGACGTGGTGGGAAAGGTGCAGCCGGTGGCGGTGCCGTTGCAGGACCCGTTGCACGGGGCGGTCCCCGTGCAGGCCGGATGTCCCGTGCGCGGCGCGCCGCTGATGACGTTGCACGTACCGGCGGTCTGCGTGGACACGTTGCAGAACTGGCACGACCCCGTACACGCCATGTTGCAGCAGACGCCGTCGGCGCAGAATCCGCTGTTGCACTCACGGGGCAGTAAGCAACCCTGTCCGTTGGCGCGTTTCGCCGAGCACACGCCGTTGTCGCAGAAGTTGCTGACGCAATCGGTATCGGCGACGCAGGTGGGCGGCTTGCAAGTCGTGGCGGTGCTGCACACCACGCCGCCCGGGCAGGCCGCGGTCGTCGCGGTGCCGCAGGCGCCGGTGCCGGTGCAGGTGGCCCCCCGTTTTAGCTGTGAGCCCGAGCATACCGGATCGGCGCACGGCGTGGTGACCGGGGGGAAGTGGCAGCTGCCGTTGCCGTCGCAGGTGCCGTCTTGGCCGCATGGCATGGGCCCCGGTGGGCACTTACCTTTCGACGATCCGCCGGACCTGATCGAGCGGCACAGCCCATTGGCCACGCCGGTGTCCGCGTTCGCGCACGAGGTGCACGTCCCCGTGCACGCGTTCTCGCAGCACAGGCCCCCCACGCAGTTCGCGTGCGTACACTCGGTGCCCAGTGTACACGCGGTGCCGTCGGACTTGGTGGGCGTGCAGGTACCGACGCTGTTGACGATCGAGCAATAGTTGCCCGCCGCGCAGTCGGTGTCCCGGGCGCAGCTGGTGGCGCCGCAGGCGATGGTCGACCCGCAGGCCACGCCGCCTGGACAGGGCCTGGTCGTCGTCGGGGTGATGCACATCCCCGCGCCATTGCAAGTCGGCGCATCGCGCAGCGTGGCGTTCGTGCACAGCGGCGAGCCGCAGTTGGTGGTCGCCCTGGCCACAGCGCACATGCCAGACCCGTCGCAGGATCCGTCGTTCCCGCACGGGGCCGTGGCCGACACCGCGCACTTGCCCTTCGAAGCGCCGCCCGCCTTGATGGCGCGGCACAGGCCGTCGGCGGCACCGGTGTCCGCCATCGCGCACGCCATGCAGGTTCCCGTGCAGCTGTTCTCGCAGCAGATGTTGGCGATGCAGCTGTTCGATGCGCATTGATTGTTGCCGTCGCATTGCCCGCCGTTGCCGACCTTGGGCGTGCACACCATGTTCAGGCAGTAGCTGGTGCTGACGCAGTCGGCGTCGGCGGCGCAGGTCGGGCTCTTGCACGCCGTCGCCGACGCGCACACCACGCCGCCGGGGCAGGGCTTGGCGGCGGGCGCGGCGCCACACATGCCCGCGCCATCGCAGAACGGTTGCGTGCGCAGTTGCCCGGTGTCGCACACCGGCGATCCGCAGGTGGTGGTGCTGCTGCGGTTCCGGCAACCGCTGTTGCCGTCGCAGGTGCCGTCGCGACCGCAGGCTGTCGTGTCGGCCACGCACTTGCCCTTGGACGATCCGCCGGCGACGATCGGACGGCACAGGCCGTTAGCCGCGTTGGTCTCGGCGTTGGCGCACGAGACGCAGGTGGTGTCGCAGGCGCTCTGACAACAGATGCCACCCACGCAGTGGGCGTTCTGGCACTCGTTGTTGCCCACGCAAGCCGAGCCGTCGATCTTCTTGGCGGCGCAGGTCTTGGTGGCCGAGCAATAGCCGAGGGGACAGTCCGGGTCGACCGCGCAGGTCGTGGCGCAGCCGCCCGTCGTGCTGCAGGCGAATCCCTTGCAGTCCTGCGCTGTCGCGGCCGGACACACGCCCTTGCCGTCGCAGGTCGACGCCGGCGTGAAGCTGCCGTTGGCGTTGCAGGTCGCGGTGGCGCACACGGTGGTGCCGCCGTACTTCTCGCAGGCCCCGTTGCCGTCGCAGCGGCTGGTGTTCCCGCAGGTGCTCGGCATGGCGGGCGTCGTCCCGCACATTCCCTTGGGGTCGTCCAGCCCCGACGCCACGGGCGCGCACGTGCCGTTGGGCGACGAGACGGTGAGGGCGATCTTGCATGAGGTGCACACGTCGTCGCAGGGCTTGTCGCAGCAGACGCTCTCCACGCAGTTGCCCGACGCGCAGTCGGTGGGCTTGCCGCACACGGTGCCGTTGACGGCGCCGGCCGCGCCGTCGCCGCGATCGGCGGCGCCGGTGTCGCGGGCGTCGCGCGCGTCAGGGGTCTGCGGGCGGTCCGGGGTTCCGGTGTCGGTCGCGCCGTCGGGCACCGTCACCGGGATCCCGGAGTCTCCCTTCGAACCGAAGACCGGGTGGGGCTGGCAGGATCCGTCGACGCAGGTCTTGTCGGTCGCGGAGGAACAATCGATGACCAACCGTCGGCACGAGCTGGTCAACCTCAACAGCGCATCGACGCTGAGCTTGGGCGACAGGTTGGCCTCGGCGGTGAGACTGACGACGTTGTCCTCGCTCGCGGTTCCGCCGCGCACCTCGATCGTGAGAACCAGCGGCGTGCTGAGATCCGGGACGGTGACCTCCCAGGTGATATCGGGCGCGGTCGCGGCGCTGCCGGCGGGCTGCACCGGAAACCGGCGCGTCAGCATCTTGCGGCCGGCGCCCGCGATCGTGACGTCAACCTTGTCGAGGTTGAGCGCGCCGTCCGCGCGCACGGTGAGCTCGAGGCGGGTCTCGGCGCGCTGGCAAGCCGATGCCGAAAGCGACAGCAACATCGCGAGCGCGCCCCGGACCCGCACGCCCGTCCGGGTCGCGAACATCGCCTCGTCTGCGGGTGGTCTCATCTGATGACGTTCCTTCGGCTACCTGGGAGGTCTAAGATCTGGGCAGCTCGTTGCACGCCGTCTTGGTGCAGTGGGGCCGCGTCAGGAGATAGGCGCCCGCGCCCGCGCCCACCGCGACCACGCCGATCGCGGTCCAGAACCACCAGCGTCCATATATCGGGGAGCTGGCGGCGGTCGCCTCTTCGGGGGGCGGCGCCGCCTTCAGCGTCATCCGGACCGGCCGCCCGCCGCCCGCGGGCGTCGTGCTCTCGGGACCGTCGACCCGCGGCGGTGGGGCCCTGCGGATCGCGACCGGCGCGACGGGCGCGCGATGGAGCGTCACGCTCTCGCGCACCAGTGCGCCGCGCGCGATGCTCGCGACGCGGGTGATCTTGTCGTAGCCCTCTTTGCGGACGGTCAGGGTGATCTCGCCGATCGGGAGCCGCAGGGGCCTCGCCAGGGGCAGCAGTCCGATCGGTTCGCCGTCGGCCAGCACTTCGGCGCCCACGGGTTCGCCCACGACCTCGAGGCTGCCGAGGTGGCCCTGGATCACGCGCAGCGCGTCTTCCAGCTGGCGACGGTTCTTGGCGATCCAGGCGTCAGTCGCCTCACCAGCCAGCGCCTCTTTCAGATCCCGCTCGGCGGTGACCCAGGTCCCCATCGCCTGCTCCGCGAGCGCGACCTGAGCCAGGGCGCGCGGTGCCCGCTTGATCTGCACGGCGCGCTGAAACGTCTCCAGCGCCTCCTGCTCCTTCCCTTGCCGGCGCAGCTCGACGCCCTTCCTTATGAGCGTGTCGGCATCCTCGGCGGAGGCCAGGCTTCCACCCCATGCCGTCCAGACGAACGTCGCGAGAACGCCGAGACAGACGGCGCGGGTCATCGCAAACACGCTCTCATGCCATCGCTCAGGGAGCAGAACGTGGCAATCACCCCGAAGAAACGCCAAATGCATAAATTATTCCCGCATCGACCAACCGTTACACCACATCGCGGCGGCGCCAATCGGCACGTGCGACGACGGACCCGAGCTGGCGTCCGTCGGCTGCTCTCATAGTCCAAATCCGCGAGGTTTGCAAAGGCCGGCAGCGGCATGATCTTCACCGCACCGCGCAGCCTTGATGTCTGTCGAGGCGACAGGCAATCTTGCTGAGCGAGACAACACTGTTCGATGATAGGCACGCCCGACCCGTGAACGATTACCCCGGGATTCGCAGAGTGGCGCCGGTCGCCATCGCCTGGCTGCTGGGTATCGCGCCTGCGGCCTCGTCGCCCGGCTTGGCCGAGGCGCGATCGCCGCGACGGGTAGCCGGGGTGGCGCGACCTCGGGCGGCCGCGCCCGCGTCGGGGCCGGCGGCCGCGCTGTCGGAGTTGCACGCGCAGGAGGAGCGGTTGCGCGCCGCCGCCGACTTTCGCCACCCGCCGCCCGGAGACAAGACCACCGGCCCCGATCCTTTTGTCGTGCGCGCGCTGCCCGGCGGCGACCGCTTCGTGGGTCTGCTGCGCGGCAGCGCGGAAGTCGTGCTGCTCGACGGCGATCTGCGGATAGTCGCGCGCGCGCCGGCGCCGCGCAGCCCGACCGGGCTCGCGTTGGGTCCCGCGGGGGAGATCTGGGTCTCGGGTGACCTGGACCGGGAGATCGCGCGTTTTCGGGTGACGGCGCCGGGATCGCCGCCCCGCCTGGTGGCGGCGGGACGGGTCGACCTGGGGGCGGGCCGGCGCATCCGCGATCTGGCGCTGGGGCCGGAGGGCCTGCTTTACGCGGTGGATGCCGGCGCGGGCCGGCTGATCACCATCGGGGGAGCGCGCGGCGGGCCCGCGAGCGGCAGCGGCGAAATTGCTGCCCGGCGGGAAGAGATCGCCGTCGGGCACGGTCCCATCCGCGTGGTGCGCGCGGGCGCGTGGCTGGTGGTGGGTTGCCTGCTCGAGCACGCGCTCCAGATCTTTCAGGTGGGCGCCGACGGACGTCCTTCGGGCGCGCCGGCGCGGGTGCAGCACGACGGGCCGATCTGGACGTTCGACGCGGCCATCGCGGGCGTGGCGCGCGGCGCGCGCGCCGACCAGCCGGATGATCTGATCCTCGCCGCCGGCGGCGTCGAGGATCATCCCCTGGATCGTACCATCGGATCGTTCGGCTACATCGACTCGTTCCTGACCGTCTACCGCGTGACACCCTCGGCGATCGGGCCGCGGGTGCAGCGCCTGAGCACGACCAATCTATCCGAGCACGGCGTGGTCACGCCCAAGGTGGTGGCGCTCGAGATCACCAGCGACGGCGGCGCAGGAAGGGCCTGGGTCACCGGCTACGGTTCCGAAGGGTTGGCGGCGCTGACCTGGCCGCGCTTCACGGACTCCCCCACCGTGCAGCTGACGCCGCTGCCGCCCGGAACGACATCGCTGGCTCGCCGATCCGACGGCGCGCTGGTCTTTGCCGATCCTTTGCTGGACGCGTGGATAGCCTATCTGCCGTTGGCTGCCCCCGCCGCCGGTGCGGCCGCGGGTGCGCCGGTGCTGATCCCGATCGCAGAGCAGCAGGAGACGGCCATCGCGGGCGGCGCCCCACCGCGCCCGACCCAGGCGCGGCTTGGCGAGGCGTTGTTCTTCACGACGCTGATGGCGCCCTGGAACCGCGCCGATGGCGCCACCAGCCGTTTCACCTGCGAGACCTGTCATTTCGAAGGCGGCATCGACGGGCGCACCCATCACACCGGGCGCGGCGATGTGCGCGCCACGACCAAGCCGCTGCGCGGATTGCTGGCCAACCGGCCTTACTTCTCGCGCGCGCTCGATCCCGACCTGGCGACGATGGTGAACAACGAGTTCCGGGTCGCCGGCGCCAACAGCGGGCACGACCCCTGGTTCGACCTGCAGGTCGCCGACCACCCCTGGCTGGCTGCGCTGGGCGTCGCCGGCGAGCGGGTGCCGGCGCCCGCCCTGCGCGCGGCGCTGATCACGTTCCTGGCCGGCTTCACGCCGCTGCCCAATCCAGACGCAGCCCGGGCCGCGACGTTCACGCCCCGCCAGCGCGCCGGCGCGGCGCTGTTTCGCGATCGCTGCGAGGGCTGCCATCAGGCGCGGCTGATCAGCGACGACCCGTCGACGCGCATCCCGTTCGGGGAGTGGGAGCCCCTGATCCTGAGCGACGCCAACCCGCTGGTGTGGGGAATGCCCGAGTATCGCAAGACCGGCGTCGTCCCCTACGTCCACGAGCAAGGCGCGCGTGTCCCCTCGCTGCGGCGGATCTCCACCAAGTATCCCTACTTCACCAACGGCTCGGCCAGGAGCCTCGAGGAGCTGATCGCGCGCGCCCGTTTCCCGGAACGAGGCTTCGCGCACGGCGGCGCGGAGACCGGCGGCGAGGCGCTGAACACGCAAGACGCGGGCGAGATTGCAGCCTTTCTCGACTTGCTTTGATCTGCTACGGTCCAGCCTTCACTGACGGAGGAATTCATGAAAATCGTCACGTGCTCGAAGCTGTTCCTTGCTGGCGCGTTGTCGGCCGCGCTGGCGGCGACCCTGGTGCTGGCGCCGGTCGCGGTGGCGTCGACGGCGCCCGCGCATTCGTCCGCGGCCGCCTCCGGCACGGCGGCGCGCGTCTACGCCGAGGGCGACAAGAAGAAGGACGAAAAGAAGGGCAAGTCGGAAGGCAAGACCGAGAGTAAAAAGGGCGGCGACACGAAGCCGGCCCCGACCGGCGGCTGGTAAGCACCGACGCGCGCTGGTCCCACCGCGCGGCTGACCACCTTCGCACGACTGGTGTCGGCCCCCCGCGCCTCTGGGCGCCCGGGGTCGGACATGCGCCCCGGCGTCGCGCCGTTCGAGAAGATCCGCGATCCTCGACGGGAGCCAGCACCCGCCCCGGTTGCGACGCTCCCTCAAGTTTCTGCGTCGAAGCGTCGTTGTGCCTTACAGATGGGAAGCGAAGTGGCCCATGAGTGAGAGCAACGGGCTCGGCCCCGATCAGCTAGAGGCCGTGCGCCAGATCGTCAGTGATTCGTGCGTCGACATGCTCGGGGCGTGCGGGCTGCCGGTCGGGAGCGTGACCGCGGGCCGGTTGGTCGCGCTGAGCGAGCACGAGCTGGCCGGCTTCATCGGTTTCACGGGGCATATCCGTGGCTCGCTGATCGTGGCCGCTTCGACCAGCACCTTCACCGCCACCTTCCCCACGCTGCCCGGTTCTCGTCCGCCATCGGGAGACGACCTGCTCGACTGGGCGGGCGAGCTGGTGAACCAGACCCTGGGTCGCATCAAGCGGCGCTTCTGTGACCGCGGCGTGGACTTCGACACCAGCACACCGACGGCGGTCAAGGGGCGCCACATCGGCCCGCGCTCGCCGACGCGCGAGGGGATCATCGACCTGGTCCTGACCGCGGGCGACGAGCTGGTCTCGATCTGCTTCGAGCTGGTACCGCCGGAGGGTGGGCTGCTGTTCAGCAGCCACGTCGAGGCAATTCCCTGCTCGCAAGAGGGCGACCTGGTACTTTTTTGATGAGAGACTTTTCACCGTTTGTCGTTGTCTAGGAGAGCAATTCATGGCCGCGAAAGTCCTGGTCGTTGATGATTCTCGAGCAATTCGCCAGCTGGTCGGAACCGCGCTGATGCAAGCGGGCTATGAGGTCATAGAGGCCGAGGACGGTGCGCAAGGCCTGAGCACCATCGCCAAGGAGCGAGACATCGCCATGGTGATCTGTGACGTCAACATGCCCAACATGAATGGCCTCGAGATGCTGGCCGCCGTCAAAGCCGAGGCCATCAACTCGGCGCTGCCCGTCTTGATGTTGACCACCGAAGGCAAGGCCGACCTGATCCAGCAAGCAAAGCGCTGCGGCGCCAAGGGATGGATCGTCAAACCCTTCAAGCCTGATCAGCTGGTCGCGGCAGTGCGCAAGATCGTCGGGCAGTAGGCTGCCCCGACCCCGTCCCCCGTTGCACGATCCACAGCCGGATCGTGCACGGCAAAGTTGCACGTGCATTGACGTGCGCGGCTCTTCTCCGAGGGCGCGGGGCTACCTGGCTCAGGACGCCGTGCTGGGGTCGGTCGCGGTCAGCTTGTTGACCGCGGCGACCAGGAGGTCGGCTTTGAAGGGCTTGACGATCCAACCCACGGCGCCCAGCTCGCGGGCGCGGCGGATCAGGCCTGGTTGAGCCTCGGTGGTCAGCATGACCATGACCGGGACGGGCTTGGGCGGGGAACGAGAGAGCTCGGCGAGCAGCTCCATCCCGCCCATGCGGGGCATGTTGAGGTCGCACAGGACCAGCGCGGGCTCGGCCAGTTTGATGACCGAGAGTCCCTCGAAGCCGTCGGACGCTTCGACCACCTCGTACCCGGCAGGAGCCAGGGTCTGTGCGACCTGGCGACGGACCGCCTCGGAGTCATCGATGATTAAGACGCGCCTCATGGGTGGGGGAACGACCCCTCATGCCAGTTATCGGCATGCCGAGCGGCGGGCTTTAGCGCGAAGCCGATCAAGCGCGAAGCCCGCGAAAGGGGCCGGCTCAAGGCCTGCCGCACCTGGCCGATACTGCGACAGGATGTCCGCGACAACCCTGACCACCATCCAGCTCGAGGATCTCATCGAGCAGTGCGCCATCGAGTCGGCGGTCGGGCTGTTTCTCTCGTACAGCGTCTGCCTGGAGTGCGCCGACGAGACCCAGAGCGAGATCATCCCGGACCTCGAGCTGTGCGGCATCGTGGGGTTCCTGGGGCGTCGGATCTCCGGGACCTTGCTGCTGGCGACTACCCCCGAGCCGCTGAAGACCTCCAATCGTGTGGCGGCCCGCCAGCGCGACTGGATGGCCGAGCTCAGCAATCAGTTGTTTGGGCGCATCAAGAACCGCCTCTTTCGCCGCGGCCTCCAGCTCGTCGGTACGCCGCCGGCGGTGATCGGCGGCGATCACCTGGTGGCGTTCACCGGCCGCAGCCAGTGCCAGCCCATCGTTCTGTGCAGCCCCAACGGCGGGCGTGTGTGCGTCTGGATGGACTATGCGGTCAATGACGGCCTGCCTTTCGCGCTCTCCGACCAGGACATCGAAAACGCCCCGGTACCGCACGAAGGCGACATCCTCCTGTTCTGACGCGGCTTCGCCGCACGCGGGGGGCTGAGACAGCGTCCGGCGCGCTCGCGCCAAGCTCAGTCGTGCAAGTGAGCCGCGCACGCGCAGGGCGAAGCGCACGTGCGCATGAGCCGTGCATGATCTGGTGGCCAGGCCCGTCGGCGTTGGCGGCGGCGGATCGTCAACGCGGCGAGCGCCATGATGAGCAGCGGCATTCTTGCGTGGGAGCCGGGCCCCGCTGCGCACGCGCAGCCGCGGGCCGGGGCGCCGCCGCCCGGGTCGGGGTCGGTGGTCGGCTCCAGGGTGCAGGCCTTCGTGCACGTGGACAGCGAGGTGCCGTTCTGCGCGCCCTGGTCACACTCCTCGAGAGCGTCCCTGACTCCGTCTCCGCAGCGCGCGCGCGTGCACGTGGTACGGCAGGCGCCGGGGGAGCTGTCGCTGTTCGCGACGCCCTGGTCGCACTCCTCGCCCGTGTCCAGCCGTCCGTTGCCGCAAAGGGTCGCCCAGCCGATGTCCTGCAACAGCGCCGCCTCCAGCGTGACGTCGTGCGGGTGCTGATAGCCGGCCTCGGGCTCCTCGATCAGGTCGGGGCGCGCCAGCGGATCCCAGTGCGAGACGGTCGACCCGGGGCGGACCGGGTCGGTGGCGTACAGATAGGGCCGTCCTTCGGCGTCGGCGCCCGTGAGCAAGGTGGCGTCGATTCCCAGGGTCAGGGTGGGCGCGCTCGAGATGCCATCGATGAGCCGCTGTCCGTCGGCGCGGCTGAGGGTCACGACCGGGATGCCCACGCTGAGCAAACGGATCTGATCGGGCGGCAGCTCGAGCGACGAGGGCGGCGCGAAGCCGTTGGGGTCGGCCAGCAACAGCGCCGCGGCGCCGGCTCGTGAGGCGAAGTCAGCCTGGTTCAGCGGCGAGCACACCCTGCCCCCGGCCAGCAGAAAGATCCCACCCGCCCGCGCCGCCAGCGACCCGCATCCCGCGATGGGACTGCCGATGACCAGCGGCCCGGTCACGCTTCTTTGCAGCAGTGTCGGACCGAAGTTGGTCTCGCTCAGGTTGCCGTCCAGCTCCAGCAGCGCCGGCTGCACGGCCATCACCGGGGATCCGCGCTCGAGCTTGAGGGGCGCCAGTCGCCGCACGTTGGCGCCGTCCCAGACCAGGTGACGCACGTTCCTCATCGACGCCAACCGTTGCGCGTCGGTCATCTCCAGCCAGGACAGGCCCAGGCTGTTGTCGAAGACGTGGATCGAGAAGGCGTCAGGGATGCCCAGGTTGAAGGCCCCGGTCGCGTAATCGACGTTGGTCGCGAAGCCCAGGCCGTGCGCCAGCTCGTGCACCACGACCTCGACCAGGTCGGTGAGCGAGCCGGCCTGGCTATCGAGACCGTAGTACCAGTCGGTGTTGGGATCGCAGTCGCGCAGCCCGCCGTTGAAGGTCGCGACCAGGTCGGCGATGCCGGGATCCAGATCCACCCCGGCCAGCCGGTCGGCCAGAGGCTGCGGGAACAGAATGTTCGGCGGCAGC
Organism: Polyangia bacterium; assembly: GCA_035696125.1. Lineage (GTDB taxonomy): Bacteria > Myxococcota_A > Polyangia > Fen-1088 > Fen-1088 > DASRQZ01. The sequence goes on along the minus strand of DASRQZ010000003.1, from coordinate 19,794 downwards.
CCCGGGATGATGTCGCGCGGCGGCACGCTGGCGACGATGGTCTGCGCGCGCGCATGGCCCAGGATGATCAGGCCGCCGGTGCACTCCAGTGGCGCGAAGTGGGCGTCGACGACGATTGGCACCGGGCTGTCGAGCACCTTGCCCCACACGTCGGCCGCGAACTGAAAGGCGATCTGACGTTGCTCGCCGACCGTGACGCCCGGGTTGTCACCCACGGCAGTTGCCGGTGTCGCGTCGTTGAAACCGAGGCCGGGCGGATCCAGGTTATTGACGATGAAGGTGGCCGCGGCGCTGTCGCGCGCCGCAGCCCCGGCCACGATCGCGGCCAGCCAGGCGGCCGTGGTGCGCGTCGTGCTCATCGACTCCGCTCTCGATGATCGCGCGGGCGCACCGGCGCCGGGCGCAGGCCGTCAGGCGCGTCGACGCAGGCGGTCTTGTAGCTGCCGTCCGGCTGACGAATCAGCCCGCGGGCGTGGTGCACCTCGCCGCCCAGGTCCACGCGCACGCCACGCGCTGGCGCCCCTGCGGTCGCGGGCGCCGCCACCACGACCGGCGGGTCGAGCTGCGCCCGCGGTCGGACGTCGCCGCAGCCAGCCACGCCCAGCAACCCGAGTGCCCCCATCGCCAATCTCAGCCGCGTGCGCAGTCCCGTCCTCCATCCACCAGGCTACTACCGATCCGGCCGTTTCAGTCGGCGCAAACCACGACGTGCCAGGAATCAAGTCAAGACGGTCGCGCCCGGCTGCTAGGAGGCCGCGGCCAGCGCCGTGCTGACGATCTGGCGGGCCTCTTCCTGGATGCGGCGCAGGTGCTCGCGGTCGCGGAAGCTCTCCGCGTAGATCTTGTACACATCCTCGGTGCCCGACGGGCGCGCCGCGAACCAGCCGTTCTCTGTCACCACCTTGAGGCCGCCCAGCGGCGCGCCGCTGCCGGGCGCCGCGGTCAGCTTGTCGGTGATCGGCTCGCCCGCGAGCTCGCGCGCGCTGACGTCGGCGGGCGCCAGCCGCTTGAGGATCGCTTTGTCCGCGGGGGTGGCCGGCGCGTCGATGCGCTCGTAGACCGGAGCGCCGAACTGTCTGGTCAGCTCGAGGTAGACCTCGCTGGGGTCGCGTCCGAGGCGGGCCATGACCTCGGCGGCGCACAGGTCCAGGATCATGCCGTCCTTGTCGGTGGTCCAGACCGAGCCGTCGCGGCGCAGGAACGAGGCGCCCGCGCTCTCTTCGCCGCCAAAGCCAAGCGAACCGTCGAGCAGACCGGCGACGAACCACTTGAAGCCGACCGGAACCTCGACCAGGCGCCGGTTCAGGTGGCGCGCGATCCGATCGATCAGGCTGCTCGACACCAGGGTCTTGCCGATGCCCGCGTCGGCGCGCCAGCCTGGCCGATTCTGAAACAGATACCAGATCACCACCGACAGGTAGTGGTTGGGGTTCATCAGCCCGCCGCCAGGCGTGACGATCCCGTGGCGGTCACAGTCGGTGTCGTTGCCGAACGCCAGGTCGAAACGATCCTTGAGGCCGATCAGGCCGGCCATGGCGAACGGCGAGGAGCAATCCATGCGGATGCGCCCGTCCTTGTCGACGGTCATGAACCCGAAGGTCGGATCGACCGCGTCGTTGACGACCTGGATGGCCAGGCCGAGACGAGCGGCCATCGGTGCCCAGAAGGCGACCGCGGCACCGCCCAGCGGATCGACGCCCAGCCGCAATCCGGCGGAACGGATCGCCTCGACGTCGATCACCTCGCGCAGGTCATCGACGTAAGGAGTGATGAAGTCGCGCCGGTGGGTGCTGGACGCCGCCAGGCCTTGCCTGACGCTGACCCGCTTGACGCCGCGGTTGCCAGAGACCAGGAGCTGATTGGCGGTCTTCTCGATCCAGCCGGTGACCTCGGCGTCGGCCGGCCCGCCGTCGGGCGGGTTGTACTTGAACCCGCCATCCTCGGGTGGGTTGTGCGAGGGAGTTATGACGATGCCGTCGGCGAGCCGCGAGGTCCGCCCGCGGTTGTGGGTCAGGATCGCGTGGGAGATTACCGGCGTCGGCGTGAATCCGTCGGCTTCGTCGATCACGGTCTCGACGGCGTGGGCAGCCAGCACCTCGACTGCGCTCGCGAACGCCGGTTCGGACAGCGCGTGGGTGTCCTTGCCCAGGAAGAGCGGCCCGTCGATCCCATTTTGCTGGCGGTACTGGCAGATGGCTTCTGTGACCGCCAGGATGTGGGCCTCGTTGAAAGCCACCGCCAGGGAAGAACCCCGATGCCCCGAGGTCCCGAACGCTACCCGCTGCGCCGCCTGAGACGGGTCAGGCGCCCGCGTGTAATAGGCGCTCACCAGCTTGGGAACATCGACCAGGATCGACCGCGGGGCCGGTTTGCCAGCGAGAGGATGCGTCGCCACGACGGTGGCCTGCATACCACACCGCGACGGACGACGCTCGCCCAGGACGAACCTCGGTGGCGGGGTAGGGCCAATGCCGATCGGTCAAGGGCCCTCGCGCCTCGGGCCTCGGGCCTCGGGCTTCGGGCCTCGGGCATCGGGCATCGGGCCTCGGGCCTCGGGTAAGTTGAGAGAAGTTACGAGTGCCTGCAGAGCCCTTATCACACGGCTGTCGCCGGCTTGCAGTCGCCCGCCATCGGTTTCGGTGGCGAATCCGAGGCGCACCGCAAGGCCGATCAAGTGCGCTGGTCCTCCACGCCCCCGAAGTCCGAAGTCCGAAGTCCGAAGTCCGACGCCTGAGGCCGGAGGCCTGAGGCCTGAGGCCCCGAGGGAGGACCCCTTGACCAAACTGCATTGGGGGTAGGGCGGCCGAGGCTCGCCCGAGTCAGCAGTTGACGTTCGTCCGGGAGAGGTCAGTCGGGTGGCGGCGCTGGCGCCTGGCTGATGGGCAGGTAGACCGTGAAGGCGCTGCCCTGGCCGGGCGCGCTCTCCACGGCGATGCGGCCGCCGTGGGCCTCGACGATCTCGCGGCAGATCCAGAGGCCCAGGCGAAGGCCGCCCATGTTGCGGTCGGCGACCGCGCGCTCGAAGCGCTGGAAGATGAGGGCCTGCTTCTCGGGCGCCATGCCGACCCCGTGGTCCTTCACCTGCACGAACGCCATGTCGCTGGAGCGACCGACCGCGACCTCGACCGGGCTGCCCGCGCCGTACTTGCAAGCGTTGGAGAAGAGGTTGGTGATCACCTGCTCGATACGCAGCCGATCCCACTGGCCGACGATCGACTCGCGCGCCAGCAGCTCGAGGTCGCAACCGGACTTTTCCAGGCGCTCCCCGAACAGCGCCGCGACGTCACGCACCAGCCCACCCAGGTCGACCGGCTCGGGCGTGAACGACAGCTGGCCGGCCGAGATGCACGAGATGTCGATGAACTTCTCGATCAGGTTATCGAGGCGTTCGAGGCTGCGGGCGGTCATCTCCAGCTTGCTGGCGGCGCGCGCCGGATCAAAGTCGTTGCGCTGCAGGCTGGACACTTGCAAACGCAGCACGGTCAACGGCGTCAGCAGCTCGTGGCCCGCGACGAACAGCAAATGGTCACGCACCCGGCTGGCGCGGGTCGCCGACTCGTACAGGCGGGCGTTCTCGATGGTCAGCGCCGCGCGATCGGCCAGCTCCTGCACGAACATCAGGTCGGACCGGGTGTAGGGCCGGGTCGGGTCGGCGCGGCTCATCGACACCGTACCCAGGATGCGGTCGCGCACGCGCAGCGGCACCACCATCATGGTCGCCATCTTGAAGCGTTCGAGCAGCGGCTGCGCGTCCGACGCCGCCGAGTTCTCCAGGCTGGTCTGATCGACCACCGGCAGGAACAACGGTTCGCCGGTGGCAGCGACGCGCCCGCGCCAACCGACACCGACGCGCTGCGGGTGCTCGCGCGCGAACGCCGCCAGGTATTCGGCATACTCCGGCTCACGCGCGCGCGCCGCGACGTTCTCCAGCATGGTGCCGTCCTCGCGGATGAGGGAGATGAGCGCGATGGTGGCCGCGTCACCCACCATGGCGGTCAGACGCTCGGCGATGACGTTGAGCGCCGACGACAGGTCGCGGCTGGCCTCGGCGAAGGACTTCGAGGCCTCCGACAGGAGTTGCCAGCGCCGGTTGGCCTCGGCCGCCTCTTGCCGGGCCTTGCGCTCGGCCTCGAACAGGCGCGCTCGATCGAGCGCCTGCGCCGACAGGTCGGCCAGCGTGGTCAGAAAGTCGCGCTGCTGAGCGCCGAATCGTTGCTCGTCCGCGAACGAGAAGGCGATCGCGCCCAGCAGCCGGCCCTCGATCAGCAACGGCAGGGCCACCAGCGCCTGCAGCCGTTCCGACGGCGTCGCCCACTGATCGAAGCCGGGAAAGTGGGCCAGGATCTGGGGGCGCGTGCCCAGCCACAGCGGCTGCTTCGACTCGATCGCCCACGTGATCGACCGCGGCGGGCGCGTCCCGCTGCGCCAGGCCTCGACGTCGCTCTCGGCGACGCCGCGCGAGCCTGCGTAGCGCGGGATCCCTTCGTCACCGGAGACGAAATAGGCGGCGCCCGTGCTGGCCTGCAGCGCATCGAACGCGTGCCCGATGACGACGTTGGCCACCTCCCCGGGGGTCAGCGACCGTGACAGCGCCGAGGTGATCCATTGCAACCGGGCCAGGTGGCTCGTCGGGTCGGGCGGAGCGTACGCGGCGGCGTCCAAGCTCGCTAGGATAGCCGAAGGACGCCTCCGTCGCTGGCCAAAGGGCGCGATTGGTCGGCGCGCGTTGTGCGAAAGGCGGCGCGCCGACCGCGAAGCGACGTCAGCGCTGGTAGCGGATCTTGCCGCCGAAGCGGATGGTGATGTCGGCCACCCAGTCGCGCTCGGGCAGCGCGCCCGCGATGTCGATGGTGAACAGCGCCGACCGGGTCTTCCATTTCTCGAGCGCGTTGACCTGGTTGGAGGCGATCATCTTCAGCGCCGGGCTGGGCACGGCCGAATCGTCGCGCACGTAGTCGATGAGCTCGATGGCGTTGGAGTTGTTGCTGGCGTCGCTCATGGTCAGCCGCAGGTAGTGGACGAAGCTGAAGTCGCTGATTCCCTGCCGGGCGGTCAGCGATACCTCGAACGCCTTCACTTCGGAGGTCAGCCCGTCCGGGAGCTCGAGCGCGTCGTGCTCTTGCGAGAAGCTCTGGGTCATCGACACGTCGCCGCGCGCGCCGCCCATCGGCACGCCGCTGAAGACCAGCCCCTTCTGGGTGACTTCGACGTCGGGGATCTCGGCCTCGACCGACACGATGCAGCCCGCCGCGCCGGCGCATGCGAGGGCGAGCGCGCACAGGGGCAGAGCCATCGTCAGGGAACTGCGGGCGGCCAGGAAGAAACGCTGCGATGTGGTCTTCATGTGAGTTACCAGAGGTAGACGATGAGGCCGAGCTTGGCGGACGGGGTGATGGCCCGGATGATGGGGTCCTTGTTGATGCTGAGCGTGGTGGCCGACGACCCCGACGACATCTCCGACTGGATCGCGCTGTCGACGTTGTGGACCGTGGCGCGGATGTAGCTGAAGCCGGCGTGGATGAAGAAAGTCACGCGGCGAAGCCCGAGGTCGAGGCCGAGGTGGGCGTTGGCATAGTCGTACCCGACCCGTTCGAGCACGGCGTTCGACCGGTAGCTCGAGCCGGCAAAGCGACGCATGACACCGTTGGCGTCGCCGTCGAAGTAGTGGCCGCCCTCGACGCTCAGCGACGGGCCCCAGCCGAACGGCAGCAGCGAGGCACCGGCGCGTAGCCCCGAGCTGATCATGTTGTAGCTCCCGCCGCCGCTCAGCCGCAGCCACTTGATGGGCCGGACCACCAGCGAGGCGCTGGCGCCGTCGGGCAAGCCGACGTCGGCCATGACACCGACCGCCGGCAGCTCGGGCAAGGGTGCCGCATCGGCTGCTCGGTTGATCTCGACCGGAGCCGCGGGGCCGCCGGCCAACTCCCCCGCGACCGCCGGCGCGGCGCCGAAGACCGGGGCGAAGACCGGGGACAACACCGCGACAGTCAGACCGAGGAGCGAGGCTCTCGGAAGAAGTGAGCGCGTCATCACCAAGTTACTTCGTCAAAAAACAAAGTAACTTGAGACACAGTTTAAATTTTATGTGTTTTTCGCGTCAGCCCGGCTCGGATCGCTCAATCCTATAAAATCACTCAGGTATTTGACTGGTCTTCAGCGTCGCGATTGCTTCTTCAACACGCCCCAGCTCGACGATCCCGAACCCGATGCTGTCGCGCGGCTCGGACCGCGGTGGTGACGGGTATCGCCGGGCGTTCCACCACTCATCCGGCCAGTCAGGGCAACCAGCGAGCGGGACCCGTGAGCGGGGGCCGCGTCCGAGAACGGATCCTTCCATCCCGGTGGATGACCGGCTGGCGCGGCGCGCTTGGGCTCGGCGGTTCGCTTGACGGGCTTGCTGCGGTCCGACGGCGCGTCGGCGAACGGATCGGTCCAGCCGGGCGGAGGCGCGGCCGCCTCGCGGCGCGCCGGCGGCGGGGGCAGGGCGCGCGGTGCCGGCGGCGGCGCCACAGGACGGGGCGCCGCGAACGATCGGGCGCGCGGGGCAGGCGGGGACGCGCCGTTGTCGGCGAAGGGATCGGCGAAGCTGGCCGACCGCGCAGCTGCGCCGCCCGCGGTACGCTTGCGCGGCGCTTCGGCGAAGGGATCGGAGTCGCGGCGCTCGAAGGTGTCGGTGTTCTGAGGGCGACGAGCGGTGCTCGCCGCGGCGACCTGTGAGCGTGGGGCGGGCGGAGGCGCGCTCATCGTGCCCGCGGCGCCTTGAACAATGTGGATGACGCCGTCATCCTTCTTGGGCTGCGGCCGCGGGATCACCGCCACGGGCCGGGGCGTGGTCTCCGGCTCGACCTTCGCCCAGTCGGGCGTCTTGGCCTTGGGTGCCGGCATGTCCGGCTCCTTTTCCGCCGAACGCAACAGATCATCGACGTTGTCCGCGCGCTTGCCCCTGGGCTTGGGCGGTGGGGCGATCTTTTCCTTGGCCAGGAGCTCGTTGAGCGCGTCGTCGTTGCGCACAACCTTCTTCTTGCTGGCCTCGCCCTTGAGGATCTTGTCGATGAACTTGTCGTCGGCCGGCTTGACCGGAGCGGGCGGCGGCGGCGCGGGCTGCTCGGCGAACTTGTCGTTGCCCCTGGTCGATTTTCCGGCGGACTCGTCCACGGGCGTCGCGATCAGAACCGGCGCTGCGGTCTTGGTTGCCGGCGTTCGTTGCTGCTTGGCTTCCTCTTTGGCGGCGTTGCGTTCAGCCACGGCCTTTTCGGCGGCAGCCTTTTCGGCGGCGGCCTTGGCCATCGCGTTGGCCCGCGCCATCTTTGCCATCTCGGCCTTCTTGTCGTCGGGACCGAGCACGCTGTTCTCCCACTGCATTTGCTTTTCGAAGTTGTCGTTGAGCATCTCGCTCGACTTCTTCTTCGACGCGCCTGAGTTCTTTTTGGGATCAGCCGCTTGCGCTCCGGATATCGCTCCGAAAATGATCATCGCCGCGATAAGACAGGACAACTTCGACCGCATCGAGACCTCCGCTCCGAAAATACTTGGGGGGGCTACAAGTCAATTATTATCGGTGCAGCACCCACACTTGCAAGCGCCATTTCATGATGGCGCATCCAATGACATGCTACTCGCCCTGATGTCGAACCCGCCTCTGCCCGATGCCTCATCGTCCCAATTGGCGCTGATCTTGATTGACTTCCTCTGGATTGGGCGGAAAAAAGACGCCGGCCGGACGTCGCACCCGGCAGCCCGGCGACTGACGACGCCCCGAGCGGCTATTCCTCAGGTGGCAGGTCGACTGGCTTGCGAACATTGATGCGGACGAACTCGTCCTTGATCTCGACCTGTGGCGCGGTGGCCTCGCCCAGCATCAACTTGACCGTGGTGCCGTCACCCTCCTCCTGTTTGAGGATCCAGAGGTTGCGGAACCCGTCGCGCTTGATCTTGTAAAAGCGCATGGTGATGAGGGATTCGGCCTTGGGCAGGTTGACGACGACGCTCTTGGGTTTGGTGTTGATGTGGTAAGTCGCGCCTTCGATCGATCCCTTGATGGGGATCAGGATCGATGCCTTGGTGTCCTCGGACGATGAGATGTCGGGCAGGTTGCGGCGCCAGGCTTCGCGCGCGATGTCCTTGTCGGACGGCTTGTCGGTCGCCGTGGCGGCGCTGGTGCTGCCAGGCAGCGCGGGCGTCGTCGCCGGCGCGTGCTCCGTCGCCGCGGCCGCCTCCCGTGCGGCGAGCGGACCCTCCGCGGGGGCCGCCGCGTGTTCCTTGGGGCCAGCCGTGTGCGGCGGAGGGTTGCCGGTCGGCGCGACCGCGGCTTGCGCAGGTGCCGGTACGCCGGCGACCGGGGCCGTCGGCCGGGCCGTGACGCTCGCGGACGCTGGCTTGGCCTTGGCGGTCGAGGCTGGCTTGCTCACCGCGGTGCCGGCGGCGGTCTCGCTGCCCGCGGCGGCCGCGGGCGGCTCCTCTGCCGGCGCCGCCTCCGGCCTCTGTCCGGCGACCACATTGGTGGTCTTCTTGGGCGCGGGCGCAGCTATCGTGGCGGGGTGCGCGGCCTCCGCCACGGCCATCGTGGGAACCTCGGCCCTTTCCGCGGCCGGCGGGGCCGGCGGGCCGAACGTCGGGTTCGGGTCGGCGTTGGCGGTGGCACTGGCGCTGGGTGCAGCGACGAGAGGCGCGTTCGCGGGTGGTTGTTCCGCGGCGCCAGGTGCGCTGGCAGCGGGGGGCGCGCTGGCGGCGGCCGGCGCGACCGGGTCGGTCGCCGCCGCCGGCGGTGCGATCGCCACCGGAGCGGCCGCAGCGACGGGCGCCGCGGCTGCCGCCGGCTGGGGCCGTGGCGGTGGCGCGACCTCCTCCTCTTCAGCGACGGCCGGCGCGCTGCTAAAGTGCGAGACGATGGCTTGCCCGACGGCAAACACGATCATCGCGGTGATGAGGGAGATGAGGATTCCACCGGAACGGCTGGTGCCCGACGTGGGCGCGGACGCGGATACTGTCTCTCTGATCGTGCTCATCGCGGCCTCGATTGGAGCGACTGGTTGCAGAGCTACCTACGTCGCGCAGCCCAGCGTACACGAATGGCGGGCCGATATCGAGACGCGTTTCAGTCTTTGCGAAGAGCGTCAAACTCCCTTCAGGATGACGTTTTTCTGACGGTCGCCGTCTCGTCGAATCGATCTGATGTGTCAACGCTGATGTCAAAGCTGATCTCAAAGCTGATCTCAAAGCTGATGTCAAAGGGCTCCCGGACTTTTGGGCGCCGACAACCAGGCGCTGATCTGCGGGGCCAGCCGTTCGCGCAGCGCCACGTCCATGCGCAGCCGCTCCAGCGTCTGCGCGGTCGCTTGCTTGGCGCCGTCGATGGGGTGAGCCGCCAGGAACGACTGCACCTCCTCGAAGTGCCGGCGCTCGGGCAGCACTGACAGCGCCTCGATCAAGCGGCGGATCAACATGGGCGAATCAGCCTTGGCGCGCACCGCGTCCCAGCGCGTCTGCATCAGCGTCCAGGCCTGCTCGCGCGCGGCGCGATTGCCAAGCAGCACGCCCATGTACGACGTGAAGTCCTGCATCGGCACGTCATCGGTCATGGCCAGTTCGACCGCGCGCGGCACCAGCGCCGGGGTCTCGACGCGGGCGAGCGCATGCAGGAAGCGCCGCTTGGCGGCCGGGTCAGTCTCGGTCTGCCCGCGGCGGCGCAGGCTTTCGAAGCGAGTCTCGTCGGCGGCGCGCGCCGCTGCGGTCACCACGACGTCCAGCAGGTTGGGATCGAGCCGCGCCGTGCCCGCCTCGATGTGGGAGGCGAAGCGGGCTTCGGCCTCGGCCAGCTCGTCGGGGACGCGCGCCAGCAGCGCGCGCGCGCGCAGCAGCGCGGCGCGCCGCAGGCGGCTCTCGTCATCCTCGGTGACGCCGTCCGGCGCTTGCCAGCCCAGGCGCGCGGCCGAGGCCGCGAACAGCCGGCCAATGAAGGCGTGCAGGCGCGGGCGATCGGCGTCGCTGACGTGCCGGTGCTCGATGACCGACAGCCGGGTCAGGATCTCTTCGAGCACGACGTGGTCGTGCTCGTCGCCGAGCCCCGCGACCAGATCGAGGAAGCGCGCCACCTCGGTCTGACCGGCGCGCACCAGCGCCCACTGATCGGAGACCAGGCCGAGCCGCTCCTCGGGCGACAGCTCGCCGATGGCCGCGACCAGGCGGGCCAGGCCCGCCGGCTGGTACGCCGCGCGGAAGAACCCGCGCCCACCGGCGTTGGCCAGGCACCAGGCGACCGAGCCTTCGGCGGCGAGCTCGATCTCCTCGCTGGCCTCGCGCAGCAGCACAGACTGCTCCTTGATCCCGGTGGCGTCGCGGAAGCGCAGCACGGCGGGCACCAGCCAGCGCGCCGGCGGCCCATCCTCGCGCGCCTCCGGATCGGCGAAGAAGCGGCGCTGGGTCAGGTGAACCCGCGCCGCCGGCCGCGCCGGCGCACCCGGCTGCGCCGCTGGACGCTCGCCGGTCGCCGGCGCTTCGCTGAGCGTGATCAACGGGTAGCCCATCTGACGGATCCACCCGTTGGCCAGCTCGAGGATCGGCTGCCCCGACGAGTCGCCGAGCGCGCCCCAGAGATCGTCGGCGGTGGCGTTGCTCTCGCGATGGCGGCGCATGTACAGGCGGATGCCCTCGCGAAAGCGATCTTCGCGCAAGAAACCCTCGATCATGCGCAGCACGGCGCCGCCCTTCTCGTAGGTGATGGCGTCGAACGACTCGCCCGCCTCCTCGGCGTTGCGCACGTCGGCGCGGATCGGATGCGCCGATTGCAACGCGTCCAGCACCAGCGCCGCGCCCTTGCCCATCTCGAAGTCCATCCAGATGCGCCACTCTGGCCGCCAGGCGTCGACGATCTTGTAGGCCATCCAGGTCGCGAAGGCCTCGTTGAGCCACAGGTCGTCCCACCACACCATGGTGACCAGGTTTCCGAACCACTGGTGCGCCAGCTCGTGGGTGATGACCTCGGCGGCGCGCTTCTGCACCGCCAGCGGCGCCGTGGTGACGTCGAGCAGCAGCGCGACTTCGCGGAAGGTGATCGCGCCGGCGTTCTCCATCGCGCCCGCCTCGAAGTTGGGGACGCCGATCTGGTCGAGCTTGCCGAAGGGATAGGGCAGCCCGAAGTAGTCCTCGAGCAGGGGCAGGACCGCCGCGGCGGCGACCTGGGCGAACAGGGTGAGCGCGCTCTTCTCCGGCACCGCCCAGGTACGGATGATGATACCGCGCGCGTCGCTGCTTTCGCTGGCTACCAGATCACCCAGCACCAGCGCCACCAGGTACGATGACAACGGCGGGGTCGGGGCGAACACCACCCGGCGCCGGCCCCCGTCTGCGTCGCGCGCCGATTCGTCGGACAGCACGCGGCCGTTGGAGATCGCGACCAGCCCGGGCGCGACGCCGTCGAGAGTGATCTGCCAGACCGCCTTGAACGCCGGCTCGTCGAAGCAGGGGAACACCCGGCGCGCGTCGGCGGCCTCGAACTGGGTGACGGCCAGGCTGCCGGCGCGATAAAGGCCGCGCAGGCCGGGGCTGAACTTGCCCGACCAGGTCAGGTGCAAGGTGGCCCGACCGGCGGCCAGCGGCGCGGGCAGGTCAAATGTCAGGGTCTCGCTCTCGGCGTCGGACCGGATCGCGATGGCGGCGACCGCCGTCGCGCTGCCCTCGACTTCGACCTCGGCCACGGTGACGCTCAGGTCGACCGCGTGCAGGACCAGCTCGGTCTGCGCCGCCGCCATTGTGAGGTCAATCGCTAGCCGGCCTTCGAAGCGGGCGGCGTCGAGGTCCACGCGGAGATCGGCTCGGTAACGGGTCGGCTTGACGGCGGTCGAGAGGCGAAAGTTTTTTCCGAGGGTCACGGGTGTCTCATCGGTTGAGGAGGAGCGCCATTCATACCGTAATCTAGGGCGCGATGGCGGACCTTCGAAGCCCCGGGCCGAATCCAGTCCCGGGCGCGCGGCCAGTGCCCGCGGCGGCGGCGCGCCACGACTCACTGGCGCCGCTGCGGGTCGCGAATTTCCGCTGGTTCGTCATCAGCATCCTCACCATGGCCATGGGCGCGCAGATCCAGGGTGTCGTGGTGGCCTGGCAGATCTACGAGATCACCCACGACCCGTTGTCTCTCGGCATGGTGGGGTTGGCGGAGGCGGTGCCGTTCATCGGCCTGGCGCTGTGGGCGGGGCATGTCGCCGACTCGCTGGACCGGCGGCGGGTGGCGCTGGTGGCGCTGGTGGTGTTGTTCCTGTGCGCGGTGGCGCTGGCGCTGGTCAGCCGACCCGGCGCCGCCGGTCAGTGGGCGACGCGCGGTCGCGGTTTCCGGTGGGCGATCTACGGGGTCATCGTCATCTGCGGCGCGGCGCGCAGCTTCCTGTTGCCGGCGCGCAATGCCCTGGGTGCCGAGGTGATCCCGCGCCCTCTCTACGCGTCGGCGGTGGCCTGGCGCACCGGCGTCTGGCAGGTGGCGGCGGTCGCCGGCCCGGCGCTGGGCGGCCTGCTGTTCGCCTGGTTCGGGGCCGGCCCGGCCTACGCGGTGGCCGCCGCGCTGATGGCCAGCGCGCTGGCGTCGGTGCTGCGCATCCGAGTCAGCGAGCCGCTGACGCGCCCGCCGGTGACCTCGCTGGCCGCCAGCCTGCGCGAGGGGGTGTCCTTCATCTTCCGGCGCCGCCTGTTCCTGGGCGCCATGACGCGGGACCTGTTCGCGGTGCTGTTCGGCGGCGCGGTCGCGATCTTGCCGGTGTTCGCCGAGCAGATCCTGCGCGTCGGACCGCAGGGCCTCGGGCTGCTACGCACGGCGCCCGCGCTCGGCGCCGTGGTGATGTCGGTGGGGCTGGCCCTGCGGCCGCCGCCGCGCCGGGCCGGGCCGACCTTCCTGTGGGCGGTGGTGGCCTTCGGCCTGTGCATGATCGCCTTCGCCGTTTCGCGCTGGTTCTGGCTGTCGCTTTCGTTGCTGGCGGTCGGCGGCGCCGCCGACATGCTGAGCGTCTACGTGCGCAGCACGCTGATCCAGACCCGGGTTCCGACGGCGATGCTGGGGCGGGTGTCCTCGGTCAACCAGATCTTCATCGGCTCGTCGAACGAGATCGGCGCCTTCGAGTCGGGCGTCGCGGCGCGCCTGCTGGGGCCCCAGCCGTCGGTCATGCTGGGCGGCTTCATCACCATCGTGGTGGTCGCCGTGGTCAGCTGGTGGTCCCCGGAGCTGCGCCGGCTCGACCGCATCGACGCGGGCGCTGATCAGGCCTGAGGTGTGGTCGTTTCAGACTGGCGGCAGCCCGGACGTGCGCACGGTCTTGGCGTTGACGAACTCGCGCAGTCCCAGGGCGCCGAGCTCGCGTCCGTAGCCCGAGCGCTTGACGCCGCCGAACGGAAGGCGCGGGTCGGACACGACCTGCTCGTTGACGAAGACCATGCCGGCGTCGAGCTCGTCGATGAAACGGTCGGCCTCGGCGCGGTCGCGGGTCCAGGCGCTGGCTCCCAGGCCGAACCCGGTGTCGTTAGCCAGCTGGATGGCGGCGTCGATGTCGGCGACCCGGAAGAGCAAGGCCACCGGGCCGAACACCTCGTCGGAGTAGGCGGGCGCGGCGCGCGGCACCTCGGCCAGCACCGTGGGCGCGTAGAAGTTGCCGCGCCGGTCCAGGCGATGTCCGCCGGTCAAGAGCCGCGCTCCCGCGGCGACCGACTCCCTCACCTGAGCGGCGAGGGCGTCGAGGATCGGGGGCGTGGCCAGTGGGCCGACGTCGGTGTCCGGCGCGGTCGGGTCGCCGACCCGCAAGGCGGCGACCGCGGTGACGAAGCGCGAGGCGAAGCGATCATAGATGTCGTCGGCCACGATGAAGCGCTTGGCGGCGATACACGATTGTCCATTGTTCACCATGCGCGCCTTGACGGCCATGGCGACGGTGCGCTCCAGGTCGGCGCTCGGCATGACGATGAAGGGATCGCTGCCGCCCAGCTCGAGCACGGTCTTCTTGAGGTGGCCCCCCGCGGTCGCGGCCACCAGCCGGCCCGCCGGCTCGCTGCCCGTCAACGTCACCGCGGCGACGCGCGGGTCGGCGATGATGGCGGGCACGGCGTCGGAGCCGATCAGCAACGCTTGAAACACTCCGTCGGGCGCGCCGGCGCGCCGGAACAGGTCTTCGAGCGCGAGCGCGCACTGGGGCACGTTGGAGGCGTGCTTGAGCAGGGCGACGTTGCCCGCCGCCAGCGCCGGCGCCGCGACGCGGATCACCTGCCAGAAGGGAAAATTCCAGGGCATCACCGCCAGCACGGCGCCGAGCGGCTGGTAGACCACCATGTCGCGCTCACCGGCCGCGTCGCGCACCACCTCGGGCGCCAGCAGGCGTGCGCCGTTCTCCACGTAGTACCGGCACCCGGCGGCGCTCTTCCTGGCCTCTTCGATCGCCGCGCTCAGAACCTTGCCCATCTCCAGGGTCATGAGCCGGCCCATCGCGTCGCTCTCCCGCTCGAGGATCTCGGCCGCCCGAGCCAGCACCTGCGTCCGATCGCCGACCGCGGTGCGCCGCCAGGCCGCCGCCGCGGTCGCGGCGCGTGCCAGCTTGTCCTCGAGCGCCTCAGCCGTGAGTGGGGAGAACGTGCGCTCGGTTTCCCCGGTCGTCGGGTTCACGCTGGCGATGCCCATGATTGAAATCTAACGGCGTGGTGCCTGCGGCACCAGCCCATCGCCAACCCTGGAGGCGCGCCCCTGGACCTGCTACTTCATCCTGGCGTCGATCGCCGTCGGCTCTGGACGGGTGCCGTGGACGTACGCGTCATCGGTAAAGATCCAGGAACAGCGCGCCCCAGATCATTCCTTCGTCACAGTGATAGATGCGGGCGCGCCCGATGTACGGCTTGCCGTCAGGCGTGTAAAGCTCGAGGTAGTTCCGGTCGCGCTCGATGAACCCGGCCATGCGCGCGCGGTGGGCCAGCATCTTGGCGCGGTCGACCTTGCCCAGCTCGTGCATATAGACGGCGCCGAGCTGGGTCCAGCTCGGGTCGCCCTGGTAGTTGGGGGTAAAGAGCTTGGGGATCGGCAGCTCACTGTCGGGCATCCGGCGCTCGAAGTAGCGCAGCGGCACCGGATCGGTGAAACCGCGCTCCTCCAGCGTGGCGAAGGCGCTGCGGCGCATGGCTGCGTCGTGGGGCGAGCCGTCGAAGATTCCGAAGAAAAACGGCCAGACGTTCGCGTCGCCGGACGGTAGCTCGCGACAAAGCGAGTCGCGGAAGTAGCGCCCGGTCCAGTGGTGGCGCAGCAGCTGGCCGCGCATGTCGTGGCCCGCGAACGGGTTCGACAGCAGCGACTGGCCGTCCAGGACCTGTCCCAGCAGCGCGATCATGGTGTTGGCGAAGACGGTCGACCGGCCGGTCATGCAGTCGCGCGGGCCTGAAAAGTAGCCGCTGGTGCGGGCCAGGCCCAGATCGGGGTCGAAGACGACCTCGTAAAAGCGATTGATCTCACGCTGCAATAGCTCGCGATGGCGCGCGATCAAGTGCGTGGCGCCTGCTTCGCGCAGCGCGAACAGGGTCATGGGCAGCGAATCGCAAGCGTACGCGTACACGTCGCGCGGAAAGCGCTTGTAGAAGATGGTCGTGGTGATGCGGCCCGCCCGCTCGAATCGTTGCAGCCCCCAGTCCCAGGACGCCACCACACGGTCGCGGTAGCCCAGCCGGCACAGCGACGGGGTGCACATCGCGAGATCACGCGTCCAGAACTGCCGGAAATGCCCCGCCGAGCCCGCCAGGTAATCGCCGGTCCAGCAATCGTCGATGACCGCGCGGCAGATCGCCTCGGCGTCGCCCTGGTAGCGCTTCCACCCGCGCAGCCCGCGCCACAGCGACCGCGCCGCCACGTTGAAGCCGGCGGCGATCAAGATCGGGTCGATGGGCAGGGGTGCCGACGCGAGGGGGTCGGCTTGCTCGAGCTGGATCCGGTCGCGGGCAGGAAGTTCCCCCGTGAGGTCGTCCGCGGCAGGGCGGGTCGCAACAGGTTCCGCCGGGCGAGCCGCGGAGGAAAATGGGAATTGCGCTGAGCTCACGTCAATCAATCCCGGGGCCCTTAAACGTTCAGTATGCTTTCATCAAGAGCAAGCCAGTTTCATGTCAAGAAGTGTAACGCTGGGGGATCAGCGTCTCTAGACACCGAGCGAATAGTCGGTAGAGTGCTCGGACTCCACGCCATAGGGTGTACATGACCGAGACGCGATGCGACCTGCACCTGCACTCCAGTGCTTCCATCGGAAACGACGAATGGTACACGCGTTTTTTCGGATGCCCCGAGAGCTACGCCGATCCGGTTCGCCAGTACGAGCTGTGCAAGGAACGCGGGATGTCGCTGGTGACGCTGACCGACCACGACACCATCAGCGGCGGGCTCGAGCTCGTCGGTAGGCCCGACTTCTTCCTGTCCGAGGAGGTCACCGCGCTGTTCCCGGAGAACGGCTGCGTCATGCATGTGCTGGCCTGGAACATCACGCCCGCCCAGCACGAGCAAATACAGGCGTGCCGGAGCGACATCTACCGCCTGTCGCAGTACCTGACGCGCGAGCGGATCGCGCACGGCCTGGCGCATCCTCTGCTCAGCCCGAACTGGCAGCTCGACGCCGAGACGATGGAGAAGCTGTTGCTGCTCTTCCCCACCTTCGAGGGCAAGAACGGCCTCACCGACGCGCGCATCGAGCCCGATCTGACCATGCTGCTCGAGCGGCTGACCCCGGAGGTCATCCAGGCGCTGGCGGCCAAGCACGGGATCACCCCCAACGGCGCGACCCCGCATCGCAAGGCGCTGACCGCCGGCTCCGACGATCACGTTCACCGGCGCTGCGGAGCCGTCTATACCGCGGTCGACGGCGCGATCACCGCGCCGGCGGTCTTCCTCGAGCGCTGCCTGACGGGGCAGGGGCGGGGCGTGGGCAAGCAGGCCGACCTCAACGCCATGGCCCTGTGCGTGCAGCACACGACTTACAACCATCTGAAACAACGACAGAGCGAGCGCAGCGACTATCGCGATCCTTTCGTCGAGATGGTCGACGTCATCGCCGGTCGCGAGCCCCGCCCCCCGGCGGCGGCGAACGGTCACAGCGGCAGCAACGGCGTGGCGCACGGCGGCGCCACCGGTTTCCTGGCCAGCCTGCTGACCGGCGCCCAGCGCGCGTCGCTGCCGGTCGGGCGCGAGCTGGACATCCTCGACATCGATGAGCCCCCCTCCGAGGAGCGCGACGCTCGCATCATCAACAGCATCGCGCGCCTCAGCGACACGGTCATCGAGACCGCGTTGCAGGATCTGCTCGCCGGCGCGCAGGACTTCGACCTTTACCGAATTTTCGGCGCGTTCCGCGACATCGCCGGCGGGTTGGTGACGGCGGCGCCGATCTTCTTCGCCGCCGATCACTTCGGCAGGCAGGAGCTGCAAGTCCGGCGTCTGTGGGAACAGTGGCGGGCGTTCCCGCCCCAGACCCGTCCCGAGCGCCTGGCGGTGTTCACCGATTCCCTGGAGCAGGTCGACGGCGTGTCGGTCTGGTGCAAGCGGTTCGTCGACCGCGCGCGCGTCGACGGTCGCCAGGTGTTGATCCCCTACTGCGGTGAGCTGCCGGCCCACTTTCAGGACCGGGCCAGCTTCCATCCGCTGCCGGCGGCCAGCAGCTTCACGCTGCCGCTCTACACCCGGATCCAGTTCCACCTCCCCTCGCTGATCGAAACGCTGTCGTGGGTCTGGCGCGAGCGCATCACGCACCTCGAGCTGTCGACCCCGGGCCCGATGGGGCTGGCCGGACTGCTGGTCGCCAAGATCCTGAAGCTTCCGGTGACCGCCAGCTACCACACCGAAGTGCCGGCTCTGATCGGTCCGCTGGGCGGCAACGCCTGGCTGGAAAAAGCGGCCCGCAAGTACACGTCCTGGTTCTATGGTCAGGTCGATCGGGTGTTCGCCTTTTCGTCGGGCTCGCGCGACGCGCTGATCGACATGGGGGTCGACGCCGGCAAACTGTCGGTCATGCCAGTCGCGATCGATCCCGAGGACTTCTCGCCGGCCCACTGTGGGCCGGCGGTGTTCGAACACCTCAACCTGGACGTCGGCGATCGGCCCGTGGTCCTCAGCGTGGGCCGCATCTCGGAGGAGAAGAACATCCCGGTCATCGTCGAGGCGGTCGAGCGCCTGCAGTCGCGCGCGCCACGCCCGCTGCTGGTGGTCGCCGGTGACGGTCCGGAGCGGGTGACGCTGGAGCAGGCTTACCGCAGCAAGGAGTTCGTACGCTTCGTGGGCCTGCAGAAAGGCGACACCCTGAAGAGGCTCTACGCCTCGGCCCGCATGTTCGTCTTCGCGAGCCGGGTCGACACGCTGGGCATGGTCAACATGGAGGCCATGTCGAGCGGCGTCCCGGTGCTGGTCCCGGCCGACGCCTGCATCGCCGAGTTCGTGACCGACGGCCTGTCGGCCGAGTGCTACGAGTTCGGCGCCACCGGGCTGGCGGCCGCCATCGCGCGCATCCTGGACGATCCGCGCCGCGCCGAGCTGCTGAGCACCAACGGGCGGCGCGCGATGATCGAGCGCTGGAAAGAGGTCCCGTTCAGCCGCATATGGAACTCGTTCACCCAGAACGCCTGAGCGCGCCGCGCGCGCTGATCTCGCTGCACGACGTATCGCCGTTGACCCTCGGGGAGTGCCGCCGGGCGATCGCGCTGCTTTCCGGGTTGGACGTACAGCCCGCGCAGCTGAGCTGCTTGGTCATCCCTCAGCACGAAGGCGAGCGTGCCATCGACCAGGACCGGGACACGTTGCGCTTCCTGGGCGAGCTGGCCGACGCGGGCGCGACGCTGGTCATGCACGGCCTCACCCACCGCATGCCGGGCCGGGCGCGGACGCCCGCGGGGTGGTTTCGCGGGCACCTCTTCGCGCGCGGCCAGGGTGAGTTCTTTCGCTGCGACGCCGCCGATGCCGAGCGCCGCCTGGACCAGGGGCGCGCGATCTTCCGCCGCGCCGGACTCGAGTCGGCGCTGCGCGGGTTCGTTCCGCCCGCATGGCTGCTGTCGCCGGCGGCGCTGGACGTCGTGCGCGGCGCCGGCTTCGAGTTCTACGAGCTCTTCGGCGGCATCCAGCACCGCGGACGTCGCCTGGTGCCGCGGGTCATCGGCTGGGGATCGCTGAGCGGGATCGAGGCGCGCGCCACCGCGCTGTACGCGGATCTGCAGTCGCGGTTGCTGACCCCCGCCGACACGCGGGTCGCCGTGCACCCCGCCGATATGCGCCGGCCCAGCCAGCGCCGCGCGATCACCCGGGTGCTAAAGCGCGTGCTCGCGCGCGCGCTTCCGGTGAGCTACGACGCCTACCTGGCCGCGGTGTGACAGACGTCCGTCCTGGTTGCGGCTGCGCTCTCTCCGTCGTGGGGCGGGGGGCTTGGGGGAGGTGGGTATTGCGCCCGCGGGTCGGCGCCCTTACGCCGCCGGCCGGGTGGTGAACTCTCGATGACTACTTTTGGTGTCTCCGAGCTCTTCCCACTCCTTCACCATGAACGCCGGCGGCACGGGGGCGCCTGCGACGGCGGGCTGGCATCCTGCCTGCGGACAGGCAGGAGCGCCCGCTTAGCCCCCGCGGGCACAACACCCACCTCCCCCAAGCCCCCCTAAACCCCACCACTACGTTCACTGCGCCTGAGCGCTGGAGTTGACCCGGTTTGGTGGACGGTTGGCGGCTTACGCCGCGGGCTGCAGTTCGTGCTTCTTCTCGTAGCTGATCGGGGACTCGTACTCCAGTGCTGAGTGGCGGCGGTGGGGGTTGTACCAGCCCTCGATGAACTC
>DASRQZ010000002.1:0-22297 GCA_035696125.1 Polyangia bacterium | reverse complement strand
ACGCGCCGTGCGCCAAGGACGGGTCTATCTGGCCGACGGCAACCTGTACTTCAACCGCTCCGGCCCCAGCGTCTTCGACAGCGCCCAGATCCTCGCCGAGATCCTGCACCCCGAGACCGTGGACGCGCAGTTCGAAGGGCGGGCCTGGCGCCGCTACGACGAGGGCTCTGTCGACCCGCTGCGCGGGGCGAGGGAGTGAAGCGCCAGAGCGAGCGCAGCGAGCGGGTTTTTTGACGGGAGGTGCGGCTCCGCCGCACCGGCGTCGACCTGAGATCCGACGGGGGGAACGTGGGGCTGACGAATCCCCACGAATCTCGTTCGCGAGTCGGTCCGGCGCCGTCTTTCCCGTCGGCGTCGGCGTCGGCGTCAGCGTGGGCGACCCGAACGGGGACAGAGCCAGAATCGCCGACGCCGACGCCGACGCTGACGCCGACGGATGAATCGTATTCGTGGGGATTCGTCAGGCACCTGGGGGGCTGTCCTCAGCCCCCCGCGGTCTCCAGCTACCTGGTCGCCGGGGCCAAGATGGCCTCGAGGTCGGCCAGGTTCACGGGCTTGGTCAGGTGCACGTCGAATCCGGCGGCGGCGGCGCGGGCGCGCTCCTCGGGTTGACTGTAACCGGTCAGCGCCACCAGGGTGATGCCCGACCCCAGCGCCGCGCGCACCTGGCGGGCGACCTCGTAACCGTCCAGCTCGGGCAGGCCGATGTCGATGATGGCGATCGCGGGGCGCAGCGCCAGCGCTTGCTCGATGCCGTCGGCGCCGTCACAGGCGACATCGACACGAAACCCCTCCATCTCCAACAGCTCCCTCATCATCTCGCGATTGTCTTCGCTGTCTTCGATCAGCAACACGTGCCGCTGGAGCCGGACACCCGAGCCGATGACCGCGGGCGAGTTTTGCATCCCGCGTAAGCTAGCGCAGCAGAGCGCCACCGCCATCCCCCTTTGGTGGTATTTTTTGCGCCGATCTGACCGATGGTGCCGCGCCTCAGCGCAAAACACGCTCGAGTTGATAGCGTAGAACGCCGCCGCCATCGCGGCTCTGGACGGCGACGTTGGCCTTGGTTCCAACCGGTCCGCGCAACAAGAAACCGGTGGCGCGCGGTCCCAGACCGTCGACGTCGCGGCCCTCGATCGAGAGCAGCACGTCACCCACCTGGATCCCGGCGCGGTCGGCAGGCGACCAGGGGCTGACCGCAGCGACGACGTTGCGCCGTCCGCGACGGCTGACGAACATCCCCATCCAGCCCTCGAGGTGCGCCGCCAGCTCGTCGCCCCGCAGCAATCGCACCACGCCAGCGTCGGTGGTCTCGCCCTCGCCGGGGCTGGTCAGGTCGATCCGTTCGGCCACGAAGGTGTCGGAGCGGCCAATGATCCAGATGGTGATCTTGCGCCCGGGCAACACGCCCGACATCTTGAAGGCGCCGGCGCTGTCGCTGATCGTACGCATGAACGCGTCGCCGATGTGCGCCTCGATGGTCACGCCGCTCGACGGGCGTCCGCTCTCGGCGTCGACGACCCGCCCGCGCAGGGTCGCCCCGCCGCTGGGTGCAAATCTCGCGACCAGCTTGGAGCTGGCGTCCTCTTCCGAGAGCGGGCGTCGCCAGAGGGCGTCGCGCTTGGCGGGATCGCCCGCGAGCGCCACCTTGGTCTCGGTGACTCGGCCACCGCCCGCGCCGCCGGCTCCAGCCCCCGCGCTGGTGCCGGCATGCCCGGCGGCTCCGCCGTTCCGCGGCGCGTCCTTCGCGGCCACCAGCGCGCTGCCGCGAAGCGCGGTCCGGGGTCCCGGCAGGTTGCCCGCGCGCACCGGACCGCCAGCCGCACGGGCGCCGCCGCCGGGGAAGAGCGGTGCGCCCGGGCGCCCGGCCCCGCCCGCGGGCGCTCCCGGCGCGAGCGCGGTGGCAGGGCCACCCAGCGCGGGCTCGAGGCCGGAACTGCCCGCGCGCGGAGGTTCCAACCTGGCCGCCATGCCCACTGCTGGCGCCGCGCCCGGGCGCACCGGCGATTGACCCGTGGCTGACGCGGGGCTGCCGACTGCCTGGCCGGGCTTGCCGGAAGCTTGGGCCTCGGGCGCCCGGCGGCGCGCCCAACCCGATGCCGATCGATCCTGTCCGGGTTCGTCGGTGTCGAACGAGGCGCGCACCAGAATGGCGACCGCGAGCAGGACGACCGAGCAGATCGCGACGGGAAGCACCAGACGGCCCACCCCACGGCGAGGAACCGGAGGGTCTCCGGGCTTGGTCCCGATCGGGACCAGCTGGCCGCCCCCGTCTCGTCGCGCTCCTGCGAACAAGCCCGCTTCCTCCGAATCTAATGGCCGCTTCGCAACCAAATGAAACTTTTGCCCGGCTCAGAGCCTGCCAAGAGAAAAGCCGGAAGGGAAATGAAATCGATCACTGGCCCGCGGATCGCCTGAGCGACTGTAGCTTGGCGTTCGTGAGCCTTTGCCTGAGGTTTGCGGTGCGGTCTCCTGTCGCGTCTATCCGTGATCGATCGCCAAGAGCGATCACCAAGAGCGATCGCCAAGAGCGATCGGCAACGACATGCGAATCGTAACACCCCGGCATCATGGTTCCTGGTTCAAGGCATCGTCTAACGTCTTGCGCGTAACGTCTTGCGCGTAACGTCTTGCGCCCTCTGGCGAGCATCCGGGGCAGCCCGCGATGTCCGACTGCTCGCGCAGCGGATCGCCCAGGGTCGTGAAGATTCCTGATCGCCTGGACGTCAAATCTGGCGACAATGCCAGGTTGGAGGGCCATCACCATGAAGATCGGAACCAGCATCGGGCTGTTCGTCATCTCCCTGGCCGGGGGCCTGCCGGCCGCTCATGCGCATGACAATCACCGCCACGGCGATCACCGCGACAATCACGAGCGGCGCGAAGACCGCCGCGAAGACCGGCGCGAGGACCGCGAAGACCGGCGCGAGGACCGTGAGGATCGTCGCGAATGGCGCCAGGACCACCGGAACGGTTACCGCGGACCGGGGGTTCGGATCCGGGTTGCGCCGCCGGCCGCCCGCGTCGAGGTCCGAGCCGCGGCCCCCTCACCGCGTCATCGCTGGATCGGGGGCTTCTGGCGCTGGGAGGGCGGCCGCCACTTGTGGATCGCCGGCCACTGGGAGCTGCCGCCGGCCGACAGTCAGGTGTGGATCGATCCGCGCTGGGTGAACGAGAACGGCGAGTGGGTCTTCTACCCGGGGTACTGGACGGTCGCCGCGGCCGCCGTCCCGCCGCCGGCTCCGGTGCCGGTGCCGCCCTCCCCTGGCGGCATGCGCGGCTATCCACCCGCCCCGCCACCGGAGGTGACGATCGCCGTCGCACCGCCGGCGCCGCGCCGGGAGTACGCGCCACCTCAGCCGTCGCCGCAGCACTTCTGGATCGCGGGCGACTGGATCTGGGACGGACACCAGTACATCTGGAGCCCCGGCCGCTGGGAACTACCTCACGATGGGTGGCAGTGGGTTCCTCCCCACTGGGAACAGCACGGCAACCATTGGAAGTGGAAAGCGGGCCACTGGCGGCGATAGCGCCGTCGCTCAGAAACGTCGACCAGCCCGTCGGTGAGTGGGTCGAGTGACCCCCACCCCGGCGGGCTCGGACGATGCGCGCGTCACGTTCCTGACACCGCTACGACGCTGATGCGTGGACCACTCCTCACAAGTCACGATAGGTGACCAGTGAAACGATCGGCGATCGGCGTCGTACCCCATCTCTCTCGACTTTCTTCCCCTCGCGCTTCGTCCGAGCCCGTCCCCACCCCAACTCCCACCCCAACCCCAGAAAGCGCGGAGCCGGGCGATTGCCCGGCATCCGCACTTTCTCCCCCCGCCTCCGCCCTCCACGCCCACTACCCGGAGTCGTCACCGTAACGGAGTTGGCCAGCCGTAGCAACAAAAGAATCCACCTGTGGAGAACAGAATCGGCATTGTCATCGTCGTCGGTGGTGAACGCATGCCGAAAAAAGAATCCACAGGATCATTGTTGAGCTCCGTCGACCTGAGGTTGAAGGCGACGTAACCGGATCGTTGCAACCGGACCGTTGCAACCGGACCGTTGCAACCGGACCGTTGCAGCCCGACCTTGGAAGCCCGACCTTGGTCGCTTGCGCGCGTTTCCGAAATGTTTCGAAGCGCGAAAAACCTCGCCAGTACGGCCGCGACAGCGCGCGATGGTTATGGTCACCTGGTCCCGCGCGTGATAGTCACCTGCTCGCGCGGTGATGGCGGAAATCAACACGTCGACTGCGGGCTCCGCGCGACCGGGCGCGCCGGAGACTTCGCCGTCGGGCAATTCGAATTCGCGGCAGAAGCTCCTGCGGTTCGCCGCCTGGATCATCACCGCCGGCCTGCTCGGCTGGTTGCTCTGGCGTACGCCGTTTTCCCAGGTCGTGGCGGCGACGCGCGCGGCGGCGCCGTGGACCGTTCCGGTCGCGCTGCTGCTGCTCGCCGCGCTCTACCTGGCCGATTCGTTCGCGATCTGGAAGACCTTCGGCTGGTTCCTGGCGCAACTCTCTCTGGCCGAGATCTTGGTCGTGAGGGGCGCCACGTATTTGTTGGCGGCCATCAATTACAGCGTGGGCCAGGGCGCGATCGTTTACTTCGTTCATCGCGCGACCGGCGCGCCGGTCATGCGCGGGGTGGCCACGGTGCTGCTGATCATGGGCATCAACATCCTGGCGTTGCTCTTCCTCACCAGTGCTGGCCTGCTGATCGCGCCCGCTCCCGATCTGCCACATGGTCTTTACGTCATCGTCGCGATCGCCTACACCGGGCTGGCGATCTACACGGTGGCGCTGATCGCGCGCCCGCGCTGGTTGGCCTCGCGCCCGATCTTCGACGTGCTGCTGGCGGCCGGCTGGCGCGGACATCTGCGCGCGCTCGCGGTGCGCGTCCCGCACATCGCCACGCTGATCGCCTTTCAGACCCTGCTGCTGCACGCCTTCGGCGTCCAGGTGCCGCCGGTGGTGGCGATCGCGACGCTGCCGGTGGTCTTCTTCGTGGCGGTGCTGCCGATCTCGGTGCAAGGCATTGGCACCACCCAGGCCGCGATGGTGTTCTTCTTCGCCCGCTACGCTAGCGGAGATCAGACCGCACGCGAGGCGGCCGTGCTGGCCGAGAGCCTGGTCGCTCAAGCGCTGGCGCTCGGCTTCCAGTCGTTGCTGGGGCTGGTCTGTCTGCGCAGCCGGATCGGGCGCGAACTGCGCAGCTCCACGAGGTTCGTTGACCCCAAGGCCGCCGATCCCAAGGCGGGCGAGACCGAGCCCGGACCCAACGCCTGAGGCCGCGCCGCCACGCTGGTGGAGATCGGCCCTTTGACGTCGCGTGCCGGCGCCAGTTACGCTGCGGGGAGGTGGCGACCCGCTACAAGCAACCGAGCTCGTTCAGCGGCGTCTCCGTGGCGCTGCTGTTGCTGGTGGCGCTGACCGCCTGGGGGGTGCTGAGCGCGTGGCCGGTGATCGCGCTCAACTCCGGGGTCAAGAACGAGCTCGAGGAGGTCATCCCGCGCATCTACCGCGCCAACCTGCGCCCGGAGCCTGCGTGCAGTGAGGAGATCGCGCGCGTCCAGGAAGAGCTGACCGCGCGCTTGCGCGCGCTGGGCGTCACCGATCCCAAGCTGGCCGTCGAGATCCAGCACAACGAAAAGCGCCTCTCGGTCGAGGCCCGCTACCAGGCCACCGCTACCCTGAGAGGCACCCAGAAGAGCCGCCGCTTCGACCTGCACCCGCGCGTGGAAAGCGACGCCACCCGCGTCGAGTGGTGAGGAGCAGCCTGTCCTCCCGTGCGTCGGCGTCGGCATCAGCGAGGGCGACCCGAACGGGAACGGAGCCGGAATCGCCGACGCCGACGCCCACGCCGACGCCCACGGATTCTCCCAGGACCCGACGGGAGGACGTCAATTGCCGCTCAGGCGGCGCTCCAGGCCGGCGAGCTCTTCGCCGAGGGCGAAGTTGATCATGTCGACGACCTCGGGATTGGCGCGCGCCGCCTTCAGGATCTCTTCGGATGAACCGGTGCTGGCGGCGGCCAGACGGCGGTCGCCCCGCGCGATCCGCTCGAAGGCGCCCAGCACATCACCCGACACCAGGATCGCCGAGCGGTAGGCGGTCATCGACAGGCCAACGCGCCAGCGGTCGGCGTCGAACACGCCGCCGTCGCGGAAGGACAGCGCCGCCTGCTCGAACGCGCGCCGGTTGCGGCGCGGAAGCGCGCGGGTGATCTTCTGCGACAGCTCGTTGAGCTTGTCTTCGGGCAGCGCGCCGCGCGCGTATTCGGGGAACATGGTGCGCACGCCCGCGGCCACCAGCAGACCCAGGTCCTTGGGCGGAATGCGCGCCGCCGGATAGGTGCCGGCGCGCAGCCGGCCCAGCTGGCGGCCGAGCTGCAGCAGCGCCTCTTGCCGCGGCAGGCCCAGCAGCGTCGCCGGCACCAGCAAGGCTGGCGGCTGGGTCGCTTCGATCTGCACCTGTGGGGTGCCGGTGCGCGCCAGGTAGATGTCGAAGGGCTCGGTGATACCGAAGACGGTCGCGACCCGGTGCACGAAGGAGCGGATCGGATCCTCGGAGCGCGGCCCCAGGCGGTCGGACTTGGTGACACCCCAGTCCTCGATGTTCACCAGGTAGAAGCGCGGCAGCACGTCGACCATGGCCGCCAGCAACGCCGTCGCTGGGTGGTGCTCGTCGGGATGACGGATGAACATGTCGAAGTCGGCGGCGGTGACGGTTCCAGTCGGCTCGCCGGCGTAGTGGGTGCGTCCCTCGCGCACGGCGCGGATCTCGACGGCGTCGATCGCGCCCACCGCGGCCAGCGCCGCCGTGGCGCGTGCCGTGCGCGCCCTGTCGCCGGAGCGCTCGAACAGCCGGCGCAGCGCGCGCAGCGACTCCACGCGCAGCGGCATCAGGCGCAACAGCGCCAGGTGCTCCAGCACCGCCTCGGGCAGGCGGCCGGATTCGTCCAGCACGCGCGCCAGCTCGGCGCGCGCCGGCACGTGATCGGGGGTCGTGTTTGTCACCAGCCGCAGCTCGTCGACGGCGCGGTTGCGCAGCTCGAGCGGGCCGCTGAACAGGCTGGCCAGACGCATCCGGCGCGGCGTCGACTGCGGCGCCTCGGCCAGGTAGCGGCCCAACGCGGCCGCCAGGCGCGCCGGCTCGTCGAGCTGGATCAAGAGCGCGTCGAGGCGATCGATGGCGTGATCGTGGCGGGGGTCCAGCTCCAGGGCCTGCTCGAAGGCCTCGGCGCTGCCCTCCGGATCCTCGCCCGCCCCGGCCAGCAATTCGCCGAGCGCGATCCAGTGGCCGACGCGGGCGTCGCGGTTCGGATCGACGGTGCCCAGGCGGCGCGAGATCAGCGCCGCGTTGGCGTAGTCGCGCTGTTGCAACAGCCCGCGCAGCAATCCGCCCAGCGCGCGGATGTCGTCGGCGCTCGACAGCAGCGCGTTGCGGTAGGCTTCGACCGAGAGCGCGACGTCGCCGAGGTCGGCCGCCGAGATGTCACCGATGCGAATCCAGGCCGAGCTCACCAGCTTGGCGTCGGGGGATACACCGATGGCGCGCCGGAAGGTCGCGACCGCCTCGGCCGGACGCCCGGTCTCGGCCAGCATCTCGGCCAGCCGGACCAGCGCCGCGCCCGAGGTGGGGTCGAGCTCGACCGCCGCCGACAACGCCTCGACGGCCTCCGCCGAGCCGCGCTCGTGCAGCAGGTCGGCCAGCTGCAGCAGCCGATCGCGCCGCTGCTCGGGAGTGCCCTCGGCCGCCCGTTGGCGCATGATCTGCACCAGCCGATCTTCCTGGTGCTGGTGGCGCAGGATCACCGACAGGACCTGGAAGTCGACCTCGGCGTCGGGATCGAGGCTGACCACCGACTCCAGACACTCGGCGGCGCTGCGCTCGTCGCGGATCGCGTTGGCGTACAGGCGCGCGGCGTGCCGGAAGGCGCGCGTCGCCCGCTCGACCAGCTTGGTCTGGCGCGCCTCCCGGATCCACAGCTCGGCGGCGCCCCGCAGCTCGCCGGTGTGCTCGCGCAGGCGCGCCAGCGCGCGCAGCGCGGGCAGGAAGGCTTCGTCCGGCGCGCCCAGCTCCAGCGCGCGCTCGAAGTCGGCCGCGGCGCCGCGCAGGTCGCCCGCGTCGGCGTGCGCGAGCCCGAGCTCCCACAGGAACACCGCGCGCGTCAACTGATCGGGCGCGTGCTCGGCCAGCAGGCGCCGCGCGACGATGACGCGCGCCGCGTCCCCCTTGGCGGTCGCCAGCCGTTCGAACACGGTCAACGCGTCCAGCTCGGGCGCGGCATCGACGATGCGTTCATAGAGCGGCAGCACGGCGACGCCGGCCTCGCCCAGCCGTTCGCGCGCCGCGATCGCGCAGCGCCACAGCGCGACCCGCGTCTCCGGATCGGGCGTGGCCGCCGCCAGCTGCTCCAGCGCGAAGCCCGCCTCGCGCTCGCGCCCCAACCGGCGCAGCGCCGCGACCTGCGCCTCGAGCGCCAGCAAGGGTGCCCCGCCGCGATCGCCCCCCGCCTTGGCCGTCTCCAGCACGGTCGGGTCCTCGAATACCCGCCCGAGCTGCGCCGCCGCCTGCTCGGCGCTGGGCGAGCGCAGCGCCAGATCGATGCGCCGGCGCAGGTTGTCGTGCGCGGCCTCGATCGCGCCCCGGCCGACCGGCGCCAGCGGCCCGTCGGCCAGCCGGCTCGCGCCCAGCGCCAGCGCCTCGCCCACCCGGCCCACCGTCAGGTACAGGCGCTCCTGCACGACCTCGGCCGCGGCGGTGCCGGCCGCGCGCGTGCGGTTGGTCGCGCCCAGCGCCAGCGCGCGCTCGATCGAGGCCAGCGCCTCGCGCGGGCGACGCAGCAGCCACTCGAACACCTCGGCCTGCCGGCGATAGATCGCCGCCTTGGCCACCGGGTCACTCAGCTTCTCCGCCAGCGTGCCCAGCGCGGCCTCCAGCTCGTCGCCGCGGCCAAGGCGCTGCAACATGCGCACGTAGTAATCGACCGCGCCCAGGTTGGTGGTGTCGAACGCCAGCGCCCTGCCCAGCATTTCCAGCGCACCCTCGGCCCGACCCAGGTTCTCGGCCTCGATCTGCGCCGCCTCGACCTCGAGGACGCTGGCGTGCGCGGGGTTGCTCTCGAACTCGGCGCGGCGCGACAGCACCACGGCCAGCGCCTCGAAGCTCTTGCGGCGCTCGTGTGCGCGCGCCAGTCCCGCCAGCGCCGGCCGGAACCCGGGCGCCAGCGCCAGCGCCGACTCGTAGGCGCGGATCGCCTCGCTGTCGGCGGCGGCGCGTTCTTCGAAGATCGTGGCCGCGCGGTAGCGCCAGGCGACCTGCGTGTCCTCCGTGAACCCAGGCACCTCGGTACCCAGCTTGAGTGCCGCCTCGGCGGCCACCAGCGCGTCGCCTGCCTTCTCGGCCGCGCGCAACAGCGCGCGCAACGCGGCCGGGCGCCGCGGACCCAGCAGCGCCCATTCATTGAACAGCGCCATGGCCGCGCCCGGATCGCCGAGCCGCTCTTCCTGCAAAAGGCCCAGCCGCTCCAGCCGGCGGCCCGCGACGTCGTCGTCCTCGTTGAGGTTGGCCATGGTGGCCGCGTCGGCGTCGGCGTCGGCGTCGACCAGGCTCAACATCTCGTCCCAGCGCTCGAGCAAGGGATACAGCCGTTCGAGCAGGTGAACCGCGGGGGGGTAGCCGGGTACGGCGTCGAGCGCCTGGCGGGCCATCGCGATGGCCGCCTCGATGTCGTGCATGGCGCTCTCGTTGATCTCGGACGCGCGCACCGCCAGCGCGGCACGTTCCGAGGGGTCCTCGGCGCGACCGACCGCGGCCACCGCCAGCTGTACCTGGGTCTTGGTGTCGCCGGTGCGCGAGGCGATGCGCTCCAGCGCCGCCAGCGTCGAGGGGTTCGAGGGGTTGACCTCGCGCGCGCGTCGAAAGCGCTCGACGGCGGCGTGGTCGTCGCCCAGCCGACGTTCGGCGATGTGACCGGCGATGGCCCAGAGCGCCGCGGCCCAGTCGCGATCGGTGGTGAGCTCGGCCTGATGATCGAGCAGGGCCAGCGCGCGCGACCAGCGCCCCGCGGCCAGGTGATCCTCGCAGGCGGTGGCCAGCAGCGCGACGTCGTCGGGATCGTCGGCCAGCGCCTTCTCGACCAGCATGGTCGCGCGCTCGGACGCGCCCAGCCGGTGCCGGGCGACGGCCGCCGCCTGGGTCAGCCAGGCGGCGCGCGCCGGGCCCGCCTCCAGCGCCTCTGATTCGAGGGTAAAGCCGCGCATGAGCTCGACCTCACGGTCGAGGCGCGCCGCCGCGCGCCGCAACCCGGAGCGCGCCACGAAGGCGGAGTCGCCGCGCGCGTCCTCGTCGAGCGCGCGGCCGAACAGGGTCAGCGCCTCGAGCAGTCGATCGGCGTCGCTCTCGGCGATCAATGCCAGCCGGGTCAGCACGCGCGCTCGCTCGGACGGCGACGACGCCGCGGCCAGCCGGCGCTCGAGCACGCCGCGCAGGAACGTCGGATCGTCGCCACGCTCGGCGATCGCCTGCGCGGCCGCCAGCGCTCCGCGGTGGCCCGCCACCAGCCCCAGCGCCTGCTCCAGCACCGCGCGCGCCGGCTCGGCGGCCAGCAAGCGGTCCTCGAGCAGGTAGGACTTCTCGACCAGGAGCGACACCCGATCGGTGACCATCACGCTGGCGCCGATCTCGACGTCGAGCTGGTCCAGCGCCGACCAGACGCTGCCCGCGTCCAGGGCGTGCAGGCGCAGGGCGCGCAACACCGGCGGAAAGGTGGTGCCGGCCGGGCTGGCGACCGCGAGCATGAGGTGCTCGATGGCGGCCGCCGCGTCGCCGACGCGATCGGAGAGCATCCGCGCCGCCGCGTAGCGCAGCGCGCCCGATAGCGACGTCGACGAGGCGCGCGCCTCGGCCTCCTCGGCGGTGACCAGCGCTTCGGCCTCCCACTGCGCCGGCGTCAGCTCCAGCCGCTTGGCGACGGTCTCACCCGAGTCGGAGACGCCGGGCGACGCGGCCGATGGCTGCGTGACTTCGTCGATCGTCGAGGGAACCGGAGTCGGAGTAGGCGTAGGCGTGGACATGCTCATGGCAGCCGCTCGTCGCGAACTGATAGTAGCCGAAGCGGCCGGAACCGGGCCGCTAAATCGCCGCCCGCGGTGGGCGGTCTGAGGTTATGATGCTCCGTCAGGACTGGTTCGTATACATGGCCAAGGTTATCGTCACCGGGAACGACCAGCGGCGCGAGTACGAGCTCGGTCCCATCAACACCGTCGGCCGCCACCCCGACAACTCTCTGCAGATCCTCGACCGCATCGTCTCCAAGGAGCACGCCCAGATCATCCGGCAGCCCGACGGGCGGTTCCTGTTCCGGGATCTCGGCAGCCTGAATGGGTCGTTCATGCGCGGCGCGCGGGTCAACGAGCAGATCCTGGTCGACGGCGACGAGATCACCCTGGGGTCGACCACCCTCAACTTCCAGGAAAAATCGGCGGCCGACTCGCTGCTACAGAAGGTCACCATCGCGCCCTCGGCCACCGAGGCCCTGATCAGGCAGAAGATCCAGGCGCCGCCCGCCTCGCGCGAGTTCCTGGCCGAGAAGGAGATCTTCGACGTCGAGGTGCTGCGCCGCGACTACGAGAAGCTGCGGCTGGCGCACGAGCTCGGACGGTCGATCGGCCTCGAGGTCAACCTCGACGTGCTTCTGGAAAAGATCATCATGAAGGCGTTCGACCTGATCCCCGCCGACCGGGGGGTCATCCTGCTCATGGAGAACGGCGTGCCCACGCCCAAGATCGCCAAGACCCGCGACGGCAAGAACGAGCAGATCATCCTGTCAAAGTCGATCCTGACCGAGGTGGTGCACAACAAGGCGTCGGTGCTGTCATCGGACGCCACCATGGACAGCCGGTTCTCGGGCGCGCACTCGATCATCATGCAGGGCATCCGGTCGACCATGACCGTGCCGCTGCTGCACCACGATGAGCTGCTGGGCATCATGCACCTCGACTCGATGATCGCGACCAACGCCTTCGCCGAGAAGGATCTGCAGATCTTCGGCGGCATCGCCAGCCAGGCCGCGGTCGCGATCCACAACTCGAACCTGGCGCGCACCATCGAGCAGGAGGCCAAGACGCGCGCGCAGTTCCAGCGCCTGTTGTCGCCCAACCTGGTCGACCAGATCGTGCAGGGCAAGCTGGTGCTGGAGAAGGGCGGCGCGCTCTCGGAGATCACCTTGCTGTTCTCCGACATCCGCGGCTTCACCTCGAT
Organism: Polyangia bacterium; assembly: GCA_035696125.1. Classification (GTDB taxonomy): domain Bacteria; phylum Myxococcota_A; class Polyangia; order Fen-1088; family Fen-1088; genus DASRQZ01. Next base: position 10,038 of record DASRQZ010000002.1, on the reverse strand, counting down.
GAGCGAGTCACGGGCGCCGCAGGACATCGTGCGCATGCTCAACGAATACTTCGAGCTGATGGTCGACGTGATCTTCAAGTACGAGGGCACGCTGGACAAGTTCGTGGGCGACGAGATCATCGCGCTGTTCGGCGCCCCGGTCGCCGTGCCGCAGGCCGAGCTCAAGGCCGTGCAGTGCGCGCTGGACATGATGAAGGTGCTGTCCGAGTTCAACCGCACGCGGCTGTCCGAGGGGCTCAACGAGATCAAGATCGGCATCGGCATCAACACCGGCACGGTGGTGACCGGCGCCATCGGCAGCTCGCGCGCGCTCCAGTACACCGCGATCGGCGACGCGGTCAACACCACGTCGCGCCTGTGCAGCGTCGCCCAACCCGGCCAGGTGATCCTGTCCGAGGCCACCTACCGCAAGGTCCAGGGGGAGATCGCCGCAGTGCCGCTGCCCCCGGTTCGCGTCAAGGGCAAGACCGACGAGCTGCGCGTGTACAACGCGGTCGGCATGCGCGCGCGCGAGTGGTCGAACGACACCACGCGGCCGACCGGGCAACACTGAGAGCCAGTCGTCCCCGCCCGCGGTCGTGGTCGTCATGGTGGCCGCGCCCGTGATCGTCGACGTGACCGTGCACGGGAACGCTACCGTGGCCGTGATCTGTGCAACCGGGGACATAGGTGAGAGAAGCTCAAAACGTTGCCCGAGCTGCGATCAGCTGTCGATCACGCTCACGGTAGCGTTCCCGTGCACGTGACCGTCAACGATCACGGGGGCGGCCACGCCCACGATCACGGCCACGGTTTCGGAGATCTCAGGGCGAGCTGCCCAGCAGCCGTTCGACCCAGCGGCCGGTCAGCTTCTCTTGCACGGTGTTCTGGCGCAGGCGATCGGCCAGGTTCTTCCAGTCGACGCTGTCTTGCGGCTGGTCCTGGTTCGAGCAGCTGAAGACCGTGAACTCGCGCCCGGTCACCGGGTCGACGTGCTTCTGCAGGCACTGCGCGCAGATCTCTTTCATCATGCACTGCATGGGCGAGTTGATCGACGCGATGGCCGTGTGCTTGGGATGCAGGTACGGCGCCAGCAAGGTGTGGCGCGCCTCCTTGACCGCCGCCATCATCCGATCGCTACCGATGGCGATGATGCGGCTGCAGGTCGACAGCGGCACCAGCACCTCGCCCAGCTCGCCGCGCGCGTAGGCGTTCATCGCCTGCACCACGTTGCCGCGGAACGCGCGGTCCTGCGGCCGGCGCGTCGCGGGAAGATCGCCGGTGTCGACGCTCCAGATCACCTGGTCGGTGCCGGCCTCGATCTCCTCGACCTTGTAGATATCTTCCTTTTTCTTGTAGGCGGCGAAATAAAGGACGCGGCTGCCCTGCTCGCGCAGCGCCTTGGCGATCGAGAACAGCACGGCGTTGCCGAGCCCGCCGCCGCACAGCAACACCGACTCCTGGGACAGGATTTCAGTCGGCGTGCCGGTCGGACCCATCACCACCACCGGCTCGCCGGGCGTCAGGCCCGCGACCAGGCGCGAGCTGCCGCCCATCTCGAGCACGATCATCGACAGCAGGCCCTTGTCCTTGTCGACCCAGGCCCCCGTCAACGCCAACCCCTCCATCTGCAGGCGCTGTCCGCCGACCCGCGGCGCCAGCGACTCGTAGTTCTGCAGGCGGAAGAACTGGCCGGGCTCGAACTTGCGCGCCGCCGCCGGCGCCCGCACCACCACCTCGACGATGGTCGGGGTCAAGCGCTCGACGCGGACCGCCTCGGGCCGCAGCTCGCGGTCCAGACGCGCGGTCAGCTCGCCCCAGGCGGCGTCGCGTCGCGGCTGCTCGCCGGGGTCCAGGCGCGCAATGTCCTCGCGGAACAGCGCCGCGACGTGCGGATATCCGTCCTTGGCCGACGCCATCGCGCGCACCACCGAACCGGCGTAGACCGGGTGATTGTCGCCGTAAAAGCTGATGAGCCGGCCGTCCTTGTTGTACGAGGTGAAGAAGCCGACGCCGTCGCCAGGCTGGGTCGCCGTCGCCGGCTCGAGACTCAGCTTCCCATCCGGTCCACGCAGCGCGCGAAAGCTCTTGAACGCCCTGGCCTTGGCGTCGACCTCGAAGGCGCCGGGCGTCTCGCGCTCGGAGGTGATGTTAGGCTGCGTTCCGGCGGCCACGAACAACGAGCGAGCCGGCAGCGTCACCGTGCCCCCCGCTTCGGCGCCGTTGGCGAACACCACCTCCTTGAGCGCGCCGTACTGGTCGGGCACACAGGCGAGCGGCGACACCTTCTCGATGAAGCGCACGCCCTCCTCGAAGAACTTGCTGACCTCTTCGTGGTTCAGCCGGTAGGCCGGCGACTCCTGGATGCTCTTGCGGTAGACCAGCGACACGCCGCCCCAGGCGTTGATCAAGGGCTGGAAGTCCGGCGTCTCGCCCGCCGCCATGGCGCGCGCGCGCTCGGCGCGCACGGCGCGCCCGTGGGCCAGGAACTCGCGCGCCACCTCCGCCTCCTCGGCGTCGTACATCTTCCAGAGCAGATCCTCGCCACCCGCCAGGACCTTGGAATCAGCGGCCAGGGCCTCCCAGCGGGCGAGGAACTTGGACACCTGCACCGGGTAGTAGGCCGCCAGCTCGGTCGCGGTGTCGATGCCGGTCAGCCCGCCGCCGATCACCAGCGCGGGCAATCGCACCTGCAAGTTGGCGATCGAGTCGGCCTTGTACCCGCCCGACAGCTGCAGCGCCATCAAGAAGTCGGACGCCAGCCGCACGCCGCGGATCAGGTTGTTCTTCATGTCGATGATGGTCGGCTTGCCGGCGCCGGCCGCGATCGCGATGTGGTCGAACCCGATGGCGAAGGCGTCGTCGACGCCCAGCGTGCCGCCAAAGCGCACGCCGCCGTAGGCGCGGAAGTTGGGCCGCCGCGCCAGCGCCAGGTGGATGGTGGTGAGGAAGTTCTTGTCCCAGCGCACGGTGATGCCGTACTCGGCGACACCGCCCAGCCCCCCGGAGATGCGCTGCGAGAGATCGCGCTCGATCTCGCTGAAGGTCTCGATCGCGCGCGGTGGCCAGGCGTCGGCGCCCAGCAGGTCGGCCTGCAGGGGCTCGATCTTGAGCCCGTCGATGCCGACCACGCCGAAGCCCTCGTTCACCAGGTGGTGGACCAACGTGTAGCCGGCCGGACCGAGCCCGACGACCAGGATGTTCTTGCCGTTGTATGGCAGCGCGTAGGGACGCCGGCGGTTGAGCGGGTTCCAGCGCGTGAGAAAGGAGTAGATCTCGAAGCCCCAGGGCAGATGCAGCACGTCGGTCAGGATCCCGGTCTCGGCCTGCGGGATGTTGACCGGCTCCTGCTTCTGATAGACGCAGGCCTTCATGCAGTCGTTGCAGATACGGTGGCCGGTGCCGGGCAGCATCGGATTGTCGATGATGATCATGGCCAGCGCGGCCAGCGAATCGCCGCCTTTCTTGAGGACGTGCATCTCGCTGATGCGCTCGTCGAGCGGGCAACCGGCAAGCGCGATACCGAGCGGATTCTTCTTGGCGACACCCTGCTTGTCGCGCAGGCCGGTCGAGCACGAGTCCTTCTCGCGATCGTGGCAATAAAGGCAGTAGTCGACCTCGTTCAGGATCTCGCGCGGCGCCATGCGCGTGTCGGTCAGCTTGAAGCCGTCGCGGCGGCGGCGGTGCTCCGGCAACCCCTCGGTGACGTTGGGCAGCGTCGGTACCGGGCGGCGCAACGGCACCAGGTGTTCGTAGTCGACGTGGTGCGGGAAATGGAAGGACACCCAACCGGCGACCGCGGTACGCCCTTCGGCGGCGAAGCGATGCACGCTGGCCCAGCGCTCGAAGAGATCCAGCAGGACGCGCACGGCGACCAGGTCCGGCGCCAGATTTTCGGGCAGGCGGGCGCAGATCTCGGCCAGCCGGGCGGCGACCGCGGGCGGCACCGGTTCGGTGGTCTGCCCCTCGGCGAGGCGCCGGTAGGGATCCTCGATGTCCAGCAGAGCCGCGAGCGCGCGCGCCAGGGTCAGCTCGTCGTCACCGGGCGCGACCGCCTCCGGCAGGGCCCGCGCCGTGAAGTCCAGCAACTGCGCGTGCAGCGACGGCGCGTCGGCCCCGGCCAGGACCCCGGCGGGATACTTCTTGCCGGCGCGCCGGGCCACGAACTCCTTCATGCGGAAGATCGCCTGCTCGCGCGCGGCGAAGTCGATCAGGGCCTGGCGACCCGCCTCGACGCGGAACAGCCGCGCCACGAACGCCGACAGCGGGCGCGCCGCGGCGATCAGCAGCTCCGACTCCTCGGGCGGACGCAGCTCTACCCCGGCGCGATACGCCTCGAAGCGCGCCGCCAGCGCCGGATCGTCTGCCGCCAGCGCCGCGCGGAAGCGCGCGTCCAGCGCCGCCAGCGCCGCCGGATCGTGAAGGTCGCCGTAGCGAACCCCCTCGATGCCGAGCGGGAAGTTGCGGTCCTGGCTCCTGGGCGCGCTGCCGGCGCCGCCAGCGAAGGCGAAGCCGGCGCCTCCCAGGCCCCCGGAGGAAACGGCCGATGACGATCCCGCGCTATTCCTATAGACGGACGTTGCAGAACTCCTGGTAGTCGATGAGCTCGATGCTCTCGGGTTTGACCCCCTCACCGCAGGTCGGGCAGGTCGGATCGCGACGCAGCTTCATCTCGCGGAACTTCAGCCCCAGCGCGTCGAACATCAACAGGCGCCCGGCCAGCGGCTTGCCGATGCCAAGCAGGATCTTGATCGCCTCGTTGGCCTGCAGCGATCCGATCACGCCGCACAGCACGCCGAGCACGCCCGCCTCCTGGCACGACGGCGCCATATCGGCCGGCGGCGGCGACGGATACAGGCAGCGGTAGCACGGCCCCTCGTGGGGGATGAACGAGGTCACCTGGCCCTCGAAGCGATAGATGCTGGCGTGCACCACCGGCTTGCCCAGCTTCAACGCGGCGTCGTTGAGCAGATAGCGGGTCGGGAAGTTGTCGGCGCCGTCGACGATCAGGTCGTAATCCTTGATGATCTCGAGCACGTTCTCCGACGACAGGCGGGTCTGGTGCGGGACCACCTTCACGTCCGGGTTGAGACCCGCGATGGCCTGGCGCGCCGACTCCACCTTGGGCAGGCCGACGCGATCGGTGGAATGCAGGATCTGGCGCTGCAGGTTGGAGGCGTCGACCACGTCATCGTCGACGAAGCCGATCGTGCCGACTCCCGCCGCCGCGAGGTACAGACCGGAGGGCGATCCCAGGCCGCCCGCGCCCAGGCACAGCACCTTGGACTTGAGCAGCTTGACCTGGCCGGTCTCGCCGACCTCGGGCAGCATGGTGTGGCGCGCGTATCGCAGCGACTGCTCCTGGGTCATGATGAAGGGCCGGTCGAAGGTCAGTCCGGCGCGCTTCCAGGCGGAGAAGCCGCCCGCCATCGACCTGACGTTGGTGTAGCCGAGCTCGGCCAGCGAGCGCGCGGCCAGCGCGGAGCGGTTGCCGCCCGCGCAGTAAAGAATGATCTCGGAGGACGGCTCGGGGATCTGGTCTTCGATGCGCAGCTCGAGAAAGCCCCGCGGGATCCAGCGCGCGCCCGGGATGAAGCCCTCGCTCCACTCGTCCTTCTCGCGCACGTCGATCAGGATCGGACCGGCGCCGTTGCCGTCGCCGCCCTTGCCCTGGCGCGCCTCGACCGTCTTGCGTACGGTGTCGAGGTCGACCTCCCGGATCTGCGCCTTCACGTCTTTCAGGTATTTTCCGAAGCTCATCGGCTGACTCCTGGACTTTCGATTGCCTCTCTGATGACCGACTGCGTCCCCAGGTCGCAAGGTGTCCGCAAGATCCCCGCCCAGCCCGTCAGAAAGTCGGGCATTCTTACGGGAAGCGCTGTGGCGAAGCAAGCGGGGCAACTTTGGATGGCGCGACCCTGACGAACCTGTCTTATATAGCGGACAGAAGGTCGATCCTCAACCCATCACGACCGCCAGCAGGCCGTGGCGTCTCACCCGCCTATCGTCTATATTCCGACACAAGGAGACACGAATGTCTGTAGCGGTCACCGATCAGAAGCACGAGCACGACCACCACCACCACGACCACCAGCACCAGGCGCCGGGAGTCGAGGCCGGGACCTCCACCCCGAGCGCCGACGGGGAGCCCACGATGGTGCTCCTTTCGGACAAGGCGGCCGAGAAGGTCAAGGAGATCCGCGGTGAGGAGAACATCGAGGAGGGCTACGCTCTGCGTCTCAAGGTCCAGGGCGGCGGCTGCTCGGGCTTCTCCTATGACCTTTACTTCGACCAATCGCAGGAGACCGACCGATCGTTCGAGGTCAAGGGCGTCAAGCTCATCTGCGACCAGATGAGCCTGATGTACTTGATGGGGACAGAGATCGACTACGTCGAAGGGCTGCACGGCGCCGGGTTCAAGTTCAATAACCCGAACGTCAAGTCGACCTGCGGCTGCGGCAGCTCCTTCTCGGTGTGACCTCGGGCGCGACAGCGCGAGCGGGCCACTGGCTCACGGCGGCGGTCCTGCTGTGGGTCGCCTGCGACGTGATCGAGAACAAGAAGTTCCCGCCGCCGCCCGGCCCACCGGTGATTGACCCCGGCTATTACCAGGGCATCGGCGGGCAGGGGAATGCCCGGTCCGGCTACGCCGGGTCGGGATACGGCGGGTACGGCGGGGTCGGCGGCGGCCGAGGGGCTCCCCGACCCGACGGCGGGGCCCTGGGAGCAGCGGGAGCTGCCGTGATGTCGTCGTGCGCGCCGACCGGGGATTCGTGTGTATCGACCTGCTTCTCCGAGGTTCATTTGACCAGCCCGCCCATCTGCGACCAGTCGCGGGGCGCCTGGATCTGCGTCTCCGGCATGGTGCTCACATCGAGCTGCCCGCCCGGCTCCTGCGCCACCACGTTCCTCTACTGTTGTGACACGATGACCGGCGACCGCCAGCCGGCGGGCTGCACCCAGGCCGGGATTCGCGGCCTGTGCCCGGCGAGCTACCGCAGTTTGACCGACGACGCTTGCATCCCCGACGGCCTGGGCGTGTCGACCTGTGAACAACTGCGCCAGCACGCTTGCGACGTGCCCGGCCAGCAATGCCATTCGGGAGCCTACGATTGCCGCTGTGCGACTGGGCCAGCCGGCGATGGCGGGCCGGACTGGCTGTGTGTGGGACCGATCTGAACCGCTGACGCGACTCTGGAGCATCGGTTTCTTGGCGTCGTGACGCACGAAAAGTTGCGTCTCGCCGCGCTATCCGCGCAGGATAGGGAGCCACGAGAACCGGCGATGGATGTGTACGAGTCGTTGATCCGCGAGCTGGGCGCGGATCGGGTGTTGCGGGGTGGAGAGGCCTTGGAGCCTTACTCCAGGGACGAGTCTGGCCTGGGAATCTACCCGCCCGACGCCGCCGCGCTGTGCCGGTCGCGGGCCGAGGTCGAGCTGGTGCTGCGCTTCGCGGCCGCGCACAAGATCCCGGTCACCCCGCGCGGCGCCGGCAGCGGAATGACCGGCGGCGCGCTGCCGGTGCGCGGCGGCATCGTGCTGTCGACCGAGGAGATGAAGCGCATCGTCTCGATCGACGTCGACGACCGGATCGCGATCGTCGAGCCCGGCGTGATCAACGCCGACTTGCAGACCGCCGTCGAGGCCCAGGGGATGTTCTACGCGCCCGACCCGGCCAGCCTGGAGTTCTGCTCGATGGGCGGCAACGTCGCCGAGAACGCGGGTGGCCCGCGCGCCTTCAAGTACGGGGTGACCCGCGACTGGACGCTGGGCCTCGAGGTCACCCTGATGGGCGGCGAGAGCCTGCGCCTGGGGCGGCGCACGCCCAAGGGTGTGACCGGCTACGACCTGACCGCGCTGTTCGTCGGCAGCGAAGGAACCTTCGGCGTCACCACCGAGATCACCGTCCGGCTGATCGGCCGGCCCGGGGGGGTCGGCACCCTGATCGCGGTGATGCCCGACGCGGTGGCGGCAGGACGCGCCGTCAGCGCCGTCATCCGCAAGGGTTTCTGCCCGCGCGTGCTGGAGCTGCTCGACCGCGCCACGCTGGATCACGTGCGCCCGCGCGCGCCGTTCTCTTTCCCCGTGGGCGCCGGCGCGATCCTGCTGATAGAGCTGGACGGCGAGCCCGAGGGAATGGAGGCCAGCATCCTGCGCTGCGGTTCGGTGTGCGAGGACGAGGGCGCGCGCGAGGTGATCATCGCGCGCGACGATGCGGACCGCGAGCGGCTGTGGCAGGCCCGCCGGCTCTGCTCGCGATCCCTGCGTGAGGCGCACGCCTTCAAGCTATCGGAGGACATCGTGGTGCCGACGGGAGCGATCGCCGAGACGCTCCGGCGCGTCGACGCCATCGGCGCCCGCCACGATCTGCTGATGGCGACCTTCGGCCACGCGGGCGATGGCAACCTGCACGTCAACATCCTCACCGACGAGAACCACCACGTCCCGGCCGTCGCCGCGCGCATCGACGCCGCGCTCGGCGACATGTTCAGCGCGGCGCTGGACCTCGGGGGCACGTTATCGGGCGAGCACGGTATCGGCATCGCCAAGGCCAAGTACATGTCCTGGGAACAGTCGGCCGAGGTGATCGGCTGGCAAAAGCGTCTCAAGCAGCTGTGGGACCCGGAGGATCTGCTCAACCCGGGGAAGATGTTCCTGCCGGTCGGGTGAGGCCCGCGCGTCTGGCAGGAGCATCCGGGACCGCCTGGGCCCCGGCGCGCCAACGCGCGTTCGTGTTAGATTTCAGCCCATGGGTCAGCTCGCGGAACGACAGCGGCCTCTTCTCCGGGAGGAATACGAGCGCATGATCGCTGCCGGCCTCTTCCGGAACGAGCGCATCGAGCTGATAGAGGGGGTCATCGTAAAAATGAGCCCGCAGAATGCGCCGCATGCCGCGGTGATCCAGGTGCTGAACCGATTGCTGATGCCTCCCCTGGCAGGCCGCGCCGACGTGCGTGTCCAGCTGCCCTTCGCTGCGGGGCGTGACAGCCTTCCCGAGCCGGATCTGGCGGTCGTCAAGACCGGGTACTTCAAGGACGCGCATCCGGATCGGGCCTTTCTGGTCATCGAAGTGGCCGATTCCTCGCTGGCATTCGACCGGCGCGAGAAGGCCGAGCTGTATGCGCGCGCCGGGGTCCCGGAGTACTGGGTGGTGAACATCGCCGATCGGATCATCGAGCGATACACCGAGCCTGCAGGCGGCTCATACGCGCGCGTCACCCCCTTCCGCTCCGGCGAGGCGATCGCTCCGCTCGGATTTCCGGACGTGGGCGTGCGGATCGACGAGTTGTTCGGGGAATAGTTGGCGGCGGAAGCGCCGGCAGTGGCGCCGTGGAATGCTGAGATGAAGACGGCGCGCACCGCCCGCCTTGCGGCGCTGCTCCTTTTCCGAACGCTACTCGACGGACGCCCGGCCCAGGCGCTGGATCCATTCGAGGTTCAGGTCTACGACGGCAGCGCCGACGCGCCGGGCACGGCCGGCGTCGAGATGCACCTGAACGGCGTGGTCGACGGGATTCGCACCGCGCCGCCGCCCGAGATCGCGCCCCACCACACGGCGCACCTGACACTGGAACCGTCGTACGGCGTCTTCTCGTTCTGGGAGCTCGGCTTCTATCTGCAGAGCGCGGTGCGGCCCGACGGCGGGTACGACTTCGCGGGCATCAAGCTTCGGTCCAAGCTGGTCACGCCACGCGACTGGCATCCGTCGCTGCGCCTCGGCGCCAACGTCGAGGTGAGCTATCTGCCCGCGCGCTACGAGGCGGAGCGATGGGGGGCGGAGCTGCGTCCGATCGCCGCGTGGCAAGGCGCGCGCTGGCTGCTCGCCGTCAATCCCATCCTCGACTTCTCATTCGGAGGAGGCGGCGGCACGCCCGCGTTCGAACCAGCGGCGGCCGTCCTGATCCGGGTCCACGAGATGGTGTCGATCGGCGCGGAATACTACGCCGGCCTCGGCCCGATCGACGCGCCGGCCGCCTGGCGCGACCAGCAGCAGATCATCTACCAGGTCATCAACATCGAACCCGCGCGCGGGCTGGATCTGAACCTGGGCGTCGGAGA
>DASRQZ010000001.1:0-16571 GCA_035696125.1 Polyangia bacterium | reverse complement strand
GAGCGCGCGCGCAGCCGCCACGCCTACCTGGAGGCGGAGTCGCTGTACAGCCAGGCGCTGCCGCTGCTGCCGGAGTCGGACGACCGCCACCGCATGGTGGCCTGGCGCGGGCGCGGCCTCATGCGCTACCGGGTCAGCCGCTACGACGCCATCGACGATCTGGCGCTGGCGCGCGAGGCGGCGCGCCGCCTGGGCGACGCGCAGGCCGAGGTCGAGATCGTGCTCGACGAGTCGACGGCCTTCGACTGGACCGACGAGTATCGCAAGTCGCGCGCGCTGGTGGGCGAGGCCGAGGCGCTGGCGCGGCCGCTGGCGGCCGGGCGCGTCGCCGACGAGCACGCCGCGCGCCTGATCGAGGCGCGCGTGCTGCTGGGGCAGGGGCGCGCGATGTGGCGCTTCTCCGAGCGCAAGGAGGCGCTGGAGAAGCTGACCGCGGCGGTGGCGCTGGCCGAGCGCCTGGGCGACGACGGCTACGAGACGCTGGTGGTGTCGCTGTTGCTGCTGGGCGATCTGCTGCCCTGGTACAACGAGACCAGGCGCGCCGAGCTGGCCTTCGAGCGGGTGATCGCGCTGTGCGAGGACCACGGCGACCGCGTGCACGTCGCCGTCGCGCTGCTGAACCGGCGGCAGATCTGGATCGCGCATCGCGATCTGGACCGCGCGATCGACGACACCCGCCAGTGCATCCAGATCGCGCGCGAGCTCGGGCTGGCGACCACCACCTTCATGGGGTCATACAACCTGGGCGAGATGTTCTACCAGGCGGGCGACCCGGTCGCGGCCTGGCCCCACGTCAACCGCGCCGTCGAGCTGGAGAACCGGCGCTTCAGCGGCGTTGGGCGCCCGGTCGCGCGCCTGCTGCAAACGCGGGTGATGGCCTTCGAGGGCAACCACGAGGGCGCGCGCTTGTGGGTCACCGAGATCCGCAGCCACCAGGAGCGGCTGGCCGGCGGCGGAGCCACCGACGGGTTGCTGATGCCATCGGAGGACGTGCTCTTGACCATGGTCGATCTGTTCACCCGCGACGCCACCGACGAGGAGTGGAGCGCGCTGCGCGCGCGCGCCGCCAAGTACTCGGTCGAGCAGGAGCTGATCGAGGTCGCCGACGTCGAGGCGCGCTGGCTGGCGCGCGTCGGGCGCGCCGCCGAGGCTCGGCAGAAGTTCGAGGAGGCCCACCGGCTGGCCGAGAGGATTCCCAATCTCATGGCGGCGCGGCTCAGGAAGGGGCTGGCCGAGTTGCCCCCGGACACCATCGCGCCGTTGCGCGCGGCATCGAACGGGTAGCGAGCGGGCGGCCGCGGGCGAGTCCGCCGACGCCGGCGTGAACGTGGGCGGACTCGTCCTCGCTGGCTCTCGGCGCCAGGTGTTTCGAAGAATTGTGCGCCGGGGTAGGGTGCTGGAGACTCCGGTTAGCTGGAGGCACGATTTGCCCAGGGGATCGCGCAGCGCAGCGGCATGAGCATGGCGGCGACACGCTTCGAGCAACCCGCGATCGACGACGCGGCGCTGGCCAACGCGCTCAAGCGGCGCGAGCCGCGCGCGACGGTCGAGGTCTGGACCGCCTACTCACCCATGGTGCTCAGCTACCTGCGCCGGTACTTCGGGCCCGGCCGTGACAGCGACGCCCAGGACCTGTGCCAGGAGGTGTTCCTGCGCCTTTTCAAGCGTATCGACGAGCTGCGTGACCCGGCGGCGCTGCGCGGGTTCTTGATGTCGATCGCGCTCGGCGTCGCCCGCAACGGGCGGCGCCGCGCCTGGGTGCGGCGCTGGATCGGTCTGACGCCGTCGGGCGAGCTGCCCGACGTGCCGGCGGTCGCCAGCTGGGATCCGGATGCGCGCGAGGCGCTCGCCCGTCTTTACGGCTTGCTGGACCGGCTGAGCGCGGAGGATCGCTCGCTGTTCATCACCCGCTACGTGGAGAAGATGGAGATCGTGGCGATCGCGGGCGTCCACGGGCTCACGCTGGCGACCGCCAAGCGCCGGCTGGCGCGGGTCACCCGGCGCCTGGGCGCGCGCATCGACCGCGACCCGGCGCTGGCCGGTTATCTGGAAGGCCCCTGGAAGGGAGCTTCGTCAGGATGAAGGGGAACGAGATCGGGGGAGCGGGCGACGAGGCGCGCTGCCGGTTGGCCGGTGACCTGGTCGAGCGCGCGCTACCCGAGACGCGCCCATCGCTGAAGACGGCCGAGTGGGACCGCCTGCGGGATGCCCTGGTGGCCCGCGGGCGCCGGCCTTCAGCAGTGCGCCGCCGACGCTGGCTGGTCTCGGCGCTGGCGATGGTGGCGGTCGGTGGCGTGGCCGCGCTGTTCCTGCTGCGCGCCGCCGCCCCGGTGACCTTCCAGGTGCAGGGCGGCGCCAGCGGCCCGGACGGTCGGGTGACCACGGCGCCCGAGCAGCGCGCGACGCTGCGCTTTTCCGACGGCAGCGCGGTGACGCTGGCCGGCGCCAGCGCCGGGAGGGTGGCGGCGCGGACCGCCGACGGCGCCACGTTTGCCGTCGAGCGCGGCCACGCGCATTTCGACGTGGTCCACCGCGCGCGGACGCGCTGGTCGGTCGCGGTCGGGCCGTTCGAGGTGCTGGTCACGGGGACCTCGTTCGACGTCGACTGGACCGGTGCGTCCGGACAGCGGTCGGGGCAGGAGGGTGAGCGCCGGTTGGTGGTCGATCTGCACGTCGGCGCGGTCACGGTGCGGGGAGCGCTGGCGGGTGCCGGGGTGTCGCTGCGCGCGGGCCAGCGCCTGCTGGCGGACCTCGAGCGCGGGCGCCTGTCGATCGTCGAGCAGTCGGAAGGCGGCCCGGGAGCGAGCGACGCGGTCACCGCGCTGGGTGGCCCGGCCGCGGAAGCGGGCGCGGGCGTCGGCGCGGGTGTGGGCACGGTCGGGGCCGTGCCCGGCGCGCGGGCGGCGGCCGAAGCCGCGCGCGAGGCTGGCGGGGCGCGCACGCGCGCGGGTCGGGGCGACGGTGCGGCCGCGGGCCAGCAGCCGGGCGTGCCCTCCACGCCGCCCTCCGGGGCGATGCCTCTCGAACCTCCCGCGCTCGGGCCGTTGGTTGGGCCGGGTCCCGAGCGCGCGCCCTTCGAGCCCGCGCCCTGGCCGGCGCCGGCGCCACGCCTGGCCCGCGAGACCAAAGTCGCCGCCGGCGGCGCGTCCTGCGTGGGATGGGCGCCCCAGATCCGGTTCGATCGCTTCGATGGATCGCTGGATGGAATCCAGGTCGGGTCGACCATCTCGCTGGCCTTCACCCATCCCGCGATCGATCGCGGTCGGTCCTGGTGCGGCGCCGGCTCGCTGCGTGTCGACGCGCGCTTCGATCTGGTGGGTCCGCCCAATCGCCTGGGCGATCGCCCGCGTCACGCCGGCGAGGTGCTGGTCGATCTGCCCGCGCCCGCCAATCTGACCGGCAAGACCGTGACGGTGCACTTCTTCGTCGAGGGGCCCACCGACATCCGCTTCGGCGCGCAGCTGTTCGCGATCAACGGCGCGGCGACGGGCGACCGCAAGTGGGTCGGCGGCGGCTTCACTGCCGACCTCACCACCGGTCGGTGGTGGACGCTGGCCCACGCCTTCGAACGCGAGAACCGCTTGTTCGAGGGCGGCACCTCGCCGGTCGACCACGTCGAGAAGCTGAGCCTGCAGCTATACGCGATCGGCAAGGACCGGGTCTGGACGGGCAGGGTGTACGTGGACGACCTGGGCTGGCAATAGCGCCACGACAAATCCCGTCGGCGTCGGCGTCGGCGTCGGCGTGGTCGATCCGGATCCGGATCGGATCGCCGACGATCACGCCGACGCCGACGCCGACGGGATCACGCCCGGACCCAGCATCCTGCGCGAAGCGCGCGAGGCACTGACCCGCGGCAACGAGGCGGCGTTGATTCGACTCTAGATACCGTAGTTATTCCAACAGCTTGCCATCTACTTCTTGAACGATTGGATAAGCTTGGGCGCCGGGCGGACATTCGTGGTCGCCGTACACGACCAGGGTGACGCGCGCCCGCCGGCGCCGCGCGTGTGGTGCGTGGCTGCGACATGCCCAGCCGCGCGCGCATCGGCAAGCGCCATCGGCTAGGCTGGCGGCCGATGGTGGCGGTCTCGGTCGCGGGGGTCAGCCGGGCCTTCCAGGAAGGGGGGCGGACCCGCGACGTCCTCAAGGACCTGTCCTTCGAGGTCCAGCGCGGCGAGCTGGTGGCGCTGCTCGGGCGCAGCGGTTCGGGCAAGTCGACCCTGCTCAATCTGATCGCCGGCATCGATCGTCCCAGCGTCGGGCGTGTCGCCATCGAGGGGCAGGAGATCTCGGCCATGGACGAGCGGGCGCGTACCTTGTTCCGCCGCGCGCGCGTCGGCTTCGTCTTCCAGTTCTTCAACCTGGTCGCCACCCTGACGGTGGAGGAGAACGTGCGCTTGCCGCTGGAGCTGGGCGGTGCGCCGGCGACGTCGGCGCGCGCCGAGGCGTTGCGCTGGCTGCAGGCGGTAGGCCTGGGCGATCGCGGGGCACAGTTTCCCGACCGCTTGTCGGGCGGCGAGCAGCAGCGGGTCGCGATCGCGCGCGCGCTGGTCAACGCGCCCGCGGTGGTGCTGGCCGACGAGCCAACCGGCGCGCTCGACGCCGAGACCGGGCGCCTGGTGCTGGACCTGCTGGTGGACCTGGCGCGCCGCCGCCAGGCGACGGTGATCCTGGTGACCCACAGCGAGGAAGTGGCGCGCGTCGCCGACCGGGTGCTGGTGCTGTCCGACGGTGGCATCACGACCCGCGCCGCCACCGGAGTCGACGGGGCCGGCTCCGCGGCGCGCGCGGGCCCGCGATGAGGGCCGGCATCTTCGGCAACCTCGGCGTCGGCGTCGTCGGGCTCGCGGGGCTGCGCCACTTCCGCCGCCACCCCTGGCAGCTGGCGCTGGCGGTGCTGGGCATCGCGCTTGGCGTGGCGCTGGCGGTCGGCATCGACGTCGCCAGCGCCAGCGTGCGCCGGGCTTTCGCGCTGTCCAGCGAGTCGGTCACCGGTCGCGCGACCCACCAGCTGCTGGGGGGGCCGGGGGGCGTCGACGAGACGGTATATCGCGCGCTGCGCCTGGCGCCGGATCGCCCGCGCGGATTGCGCCTGTCCCCTTTCGTGGGCGCGGCCGGCGTTCCCGAGACCGGCGGCGGCGTCCTTCAAGTCCTGGGCATCGATCTGCTCGCGGAGGGGCCGTTTCACGACCTGACGGCGATCGCGGCGCCGTCAGGGGCCAGCGCGCCCGCGCCCGGCGCGCTGCTGGGCCGCCCGGGCGCCGCGATCCTCTCGGCGGCGACCGCGGCGCGCCTGGGCCTCCACGCCGGCGATGCGCTGCGCCTGCGCGTCGGCGCGCGGCGGGCGGCCCTGGAGATCGTCGGCCTGCTGGCGCCCGCCGACGAGGCGGCGCGGCGCGCGCTGGATTCGGTGGCGATCGTCGACATCGCCACGGCGCAGGAGCTGACCGCCACGCCGGGGCGGCTGTCACGCATCGACCTCATGGTGCCGGCCGCCGGTCCCGACGCGCAGGCGGCGCTGCGCTGGCTGCAGGCGCGGCTGCCGCCGGGGTTGCGAGTCGCCGCGGTCGCCGCGCGCGCGGGGGCGCTGGCGCAGCTCACGCGCGCCTTTGATCTGAACCTGACCGCGCTCAGCCTGCTGGCGCTGCTGGTGGGCGGGTTCCTGATCTACAACACCATGAGCTTCTCGGTGATCCAGCGCCGACGCGTGCTGGCGATCCTGCGCACCCTGGGCGTCACGCGCGGCCAGATCGGGCGCAACCTGCTGCTCGAGGCGCTGGTGCTGGGCCTGGTGGGCAGCCTGCTGGGCGTGTTGCTGGGCGTGCTGCTTTCGCGCAATCTCGTGCGGCTGACCGCGCGCGCGGTGAGCGACCTGTACTTCTCGGTGGCGGTGACCGATGTCCCGCTGGCGCTGCCGTCGCTGGCGCGCGGTCTGGCGCTGGGGGTCCTGGCGGCGGTGGCGGCGGCCTGGCCGGCGGCGCGTGACGCCGCCACCACCGAACCCGACGTGGCGCTGCACCGCTCGGCGCTGGAGGCGCGCGCCCGCGCGCGTACGCCCCGCCTGGCCATCGCGGGCGGCGTGGCCATCGCCCTGGCCGTCGCGGCGTTGCTGGGCTCGCGGCGGAGCGTGCCCCTGGCGCTGGCGGCGCTGCTGGTGCTGTTGACCGGCTGCGCGGGCCTGGCGCCGGCCGCGGTGCTGGTCGCGGCGCGGGCAGCCAGCGCGCTCCTCGGGCGCTGGCGCGGCGCGACCGGTCGGCTGGCCGCGCGCAGCATCGCGGCCGGCCTCAGCCGCACCGGCGTCGCCACCGCGGCGCTGGCGCTGGCGCTGGCGGTGACCACCGGACTCAGCTTGATGGTGGGTAGCTTCCGGCGCAGCGTCGAGCGCTGGCTGGCGTCGACGCTGCAAGCCGACGTGTACGTGACCGCGCCCGCGCTGGTCAGCACCCGCCCGGACGCCCCGCTGCCACCGGCGCTGATCGCGCGCGTGCGCGCGCTGCCGGGCGTGGCCGCCAGCGGATCGAACCGCCTGGTCACCGTCGAGACCCAGCACGGCCCGATCATGCTGTCGGCGCCGGAGCCGCCCGGCGGACAGGCATTGCGCGAGGAGATCCTGGCCGGCGACGCGCGCGCGGCCTGGCGCCAGGTGGCCGAGCAAGAAGCGCTGCTGGTCTCCGAGCCATTCGCCTACAAGCACCACGCGCACGTCGGGGACGCGGTATCGCTGGCCACCGACCGAGGCTGGCACGCGTTCCTGGTCGCAGGCATCTATCGCGACTACGGCAGCGACGCGGGCGCGCTGATCCTCGGCCGTCGCGCCTACCGCCGCTATTTCGACGATCCGGCGATCACGGCGTTGTCGCTGTATGCCGCGCCCGGAGTGTCGGCGGATCGGCTGGTCGCGGAGGTGCGCGCGTGCCTCCAGGCCGACGACGTCGCGCTGGTGCGATCGAACCGCGCGTTGCGTGAGAACAGCCTGCGAGTCTTCGACCGCACCTTCGAGGTCACCCAGGTGCTGCGCCTGTTCGCGATTGTCGTCGCCTGCTTCGGCGTGGCGGGCGCGCTGATGGCGGTCGCGCTCGAGCGCGGCCGCGAGCTCGCCACGTTGCGCGCGATCGGCGCCACGCCGGCACAGGTCGCCGAGCTGACTCTGCTGGAGACCGGCGTGCTGGGCGGGCTGGCGGGCTTGCTGGCCATCCCCTTCGGCATCGCGATCGCCGCGGTGCTGATCTTCGTCATCAACTTGCGCTCCTTCGGCTGGACCATGCCCATCGCTTTCGACCTGCGATCCCTGGTGACCGCGCCGCTGCTCGGCGTGGCGGCCGGCCTGGTGTCGGGCGTCTTGCCGGCCTGGCGGGCCGCGCGCGTATCACCGGCCGAGGCCTTGCGGGAGGAATGAAGCGCCCGGCCCGATCCCGGAGCGCGTGCGCCGCGGTGGTGTCGCTGGCGGCCATCGCCGCTTGCCGCTCGCCCGGAGCGTCGCCGCCCGGCGCGCAGGCGCTGGCGCCGCTGTCGGTGGCCCGCCTGCTGTCCGGGTCGCCGGGCGAGGACGGCGACGCCGGCTTCGCGCGCGCCGTGGCGCCGCGGGACTTCAGATTTCCCGAGGACGACGGGCCGCACCCCACCTTCCGCAGCGAGTGGTGGTACTTCACCGGCATCGTGCGCGCGGTCGGTCCGGCCCCCGCGGGCCGACGCTTCGGATACGAGATGACGGTCTTTCGTCGCGCGCTGGTCGCCGCCCGGTCGCCGCCGCCGTCCCCGTCGGCGCCCGCGTCGGCCTGGGCGACGCGCGACGTCTTCATGGCCCACTTCGCCATCACCGACGTCGATGGAACCGGGCCGGGACCGCGCTTTCACGCCTACGAGCAGTTCGCGCGCGACGGGTTGGGGCTGGCCGGCGCGCGCGCCCACCCCTTCGCCGCCTGGGTCGACGACTGGCGAATGGAGGGGCCGCCGGACCGGCCCGGCACCCTGCCGATCCACCTGCGCGCGCGTGCCGACGGCGGCGCGGCCATCGATCTGGTGGTCGGGGGCGGGGGCGGTCCGGGGACCATCCCGGCCGGGGCGGCGGGCGGCGGCCGCGGGCCGACCGCGCAGGGCGATCGGGGGCTGAGCGCGAAGGGGCCGCGCCCGGGCCAGGCCTCGTACTACTATTCGCGCACCCGGCTGCCCACGCGCGGCCGGCTCACCTTGCCGGACGCCACCGGCGCTGGTGAGGACGGGTCCTTCGAGGTCGGCGGGCTCAGCTGGATGGACCGCGAGTGGGCGACCGACGCGCTCGGCGCCGAGGTCCGCGGTTGGGACTGGCTGGGCGCTCACCTGTCGGATGGCCGTGATCTGATGTTGTACCGGTTGCGCGATCAGGCTGGACAGGCCACGCCCGAAAGTGGGCTGACCATCACCGATGCGGACGGGAACGCCCGCCGATTCACCGCCAAGCAATTCACGGTCACGCCGATCGAGACCTGGACCAGCCCGCGAACGGGCGCGCCATACCCGGTCGCGCTCCGCCTGCAGGCGCTGGAGGCCGGGTTGCTCCTCGACATCCGACCATTGCGTCTCGACCAGGAATTGCGCCTGTCGGTCAACTACTGGGAGGGGGCGGTCTCGCTCGCGGGCAGCGATGCCGGCGGTGCGGTGGGAGGAGAGGGATATCTCGAGCTCACCGGTTACGGCGGCGGCCAGCGTCAGTGACGGCGCAGCGCGATCCGGTGAGCGCCCCGTCATCGACGGAGAAACCGTCAATGGATCGGGACGCCTACGAGAACCGGCTCACCTTTGTTGGGGAAAATTGCCCGGCTCGCCGCGCGGGGCGCTCCAGATTTCTGTTGTCAAGGAAGGGGCCCTGACTATGCTGGCGAACGCGGTGGGGGCGGGGTGTCCAGAAACGACACGAAGAACGACTCGAGAAAGAAGAACGAGAGCGGTGAAACGACATCTCGCGAATCTGAAACGGTCGGCCGGGCGCTCTTCGGCGGCGGTCACCAACCTGGTTGCTTGTGCTGCGCTGGTCGTCTCGTTGGTCGGGCTGGCCGGCTGTCCGGGGACCTTGGGCTTCGACCCTAACGCCGGCGGCAATCCGGACGGCAGCATCCCGATGAGCTGCACGACCCTCGACAGCGTGCTGACCAAGTGCACGGCGTCGTGCCACAACCCGGCTGGGCAGGCGACCTTCGCCGATCTGGACCTGATGTCCGACGGGGTGGCGACGCGCCTGGTAGACGTCCCGGCCACCACCGGCGGCACAGGGATGTGCAGCGGCAAAGGCAACCTGCTCGACAAGACGACCCTGCCCGCGACCGGCATCCTGATCGACAAGATCAAGGGTACGCAGACCTGCGGCGGCAGGATGCCCCTGGGCGGCTCGCTGTCGTCCGCGGAAACGGACTGTCTCCAGGCCTGGGCCAACGGCCTGGTGGCGAGCGTCCCGTGATGCGGAGGGCGATCGGAGTTGGGCGAAAAACAAGGTTGTTAGGGGCCGCCGTGCTGGCGGTGGGGCTGACCGCGCCGGTCACCAACGCGGCAGGCAAAGCCGGCCGGGTCGGCGTGGTCGTGCTGCGCGGCGCGGGCGAGGGCGTGGTGCGCGCCAAGATCACCAAGGCGCTCAAGGCCAATGGCTTCCAGGTCGTGGGCGGTCAGCAGCTGGAGAGCACCGCCAGCGGGCTGAGCGTGTCGCTGGATAGCGACGCCGGCTTCAAAGCGGTCGCCAAGGAGCTCAACATCTCGGCGTTCGTGGCCGGTGAATTGACGCGCAAGAAGGCCGGGCTGGTCGTGCGCAACGGCGCCGACGGGGTAGTGCTGGGCGACGCCTCATTCTCGGGCGCCAACCCCAAGAAGATCGCGGCCCAGGTCGGCGCCAACTTCTGGCGCCAGCTCGGACCCGCGGTCCGGCAAGGAAAGCCGCCCTCGGGCGCCAAGACCAAGGCTGCGATCGCCGAGGAGGCGCCGCCCCCGGAGGAGGAAGAGGCGTCGCCGCCGCCACCCCCCGAGCCCAGGAAGAAGAGCAAGAAGGCGGCGCGTGCCGAGGCGGAATCGACGACGGAGCCCGCACCGGGGAAGGCCGGGCAGGAGGGGGAAGCCGAGAGCAAGCCTTCCAGGGGCGCGGAGGGCGGTCCCGCCGAGGACGAAGGGTCGTCGCCGGCCAGGACGGCCGTGGGCCCCGCGCTGACCCTGGGCGTCGGCGGCCGGGCGCTGTTCCGCCGGCTGGACTGGAACCAGGACATCGCCCGCGTGCCGCCTTACTCCCTGTCGCCGGGACCGCAGGCGTCGTTGTGGCTGGAGGCTTATCCGGCCGCGATGTTCAGCAAGGGGTTCGCCGGCAACGTCGGGGTGTTCGGAGACTTCAACCTGGGCTTCGGCGTCAGCTCGACGACCACCGACGGCGCAAAGCTCACCACCAAGTTCCAGAACTTCCTCGGCGGCGTGAAGGTGCGCCTGCCGGTGAACGCGTTCACCCCGTATGCATCGCTGGCCTACGGCGCGCAGAGCTTCAGCCTGGAGTCGTCGAACGGCACGGCTTCGGTCGTCCCTTCGGTCGCCTACAAGTTCCTGCGCGTGGGCCTGGGCACGCGGGTCGCGATCGGTTCGATCGCGGCGCTCGACGTGGGCGCCGCGTACCTGCTGGTCACCGATCCCGGGTCGAAGGCCGGCGAGATCAAGTCGCAGGACTTCTTTCCCAATACCAAGGCCAACGCGCTGGACGTCGGGGTGTCGGTCAGCTATCGCCTCATGAAGCGGGTCGGCCTGCGTGCCGGTGTCGACTTCCGGCAGTATGGCCTCGACCTCAAGGTCACGCCCCAGTCGCCGCTGATCGTCGGGGGCGCGACGGACCGCTACATCACGGCCGGAGCCGGCGTCGAGATCATGCTCGACGGATTGGGCGGCGGCGGCGCCGCGGCGGGCGAGGACCACGAAGCGGAGGCGGAGCCCCCACCAACCACGAAGAAGAAGGCCGCGGAGGAGTAGCCGCTCTATCGGCGCCGGTGTCGGCGTCGGCGTGGTCGATTCGGGCCGCGTGCCCGTCGTATTCGACCGCGCCAACGCCCATGCCGACGCCGACGGCACCCCAATGCAGTTCGGTTAAGGGGTCCTCCCTGGGCCTCAGGCCTCAGGCCTCCGGCCTCAGGCGTCGGACTTCGGACTTCGGACTTCGGACTTCGGGGGCGTCGGACCTGGACTGCGGGGGGAAACTCTTGCGACGCCACGGCCGATGAGTCTGGGCATGAGCAGAGAACCGTACCGCCTACGGGCGTCCGTATTGGCAGACGACCTCGTCCCCGACGCTTATCGAGCGACGGCGGGTTTCCCCATCGCCGAGCGATTCGGTCTGCAGAGCCAAATCCGCCGTGGGGCTGTGTCCGTTCCGGCGAACCTCGTGGATGGCTGCGCTCGGCACTCGTAACGCGACTACCTGCATTTCGTCGGCATCGCGATCGGCTCGGCTTCCGAGGTGCGCGACTTGATCGGCCTTGCGGTGCGCCTCGGATTCGCCACCGAAACCGATGGCGGGGCGACTGCAAGCCGGCTACAGCCGTGTGATCAGCGCTCTGCAGGCACTCGTAACTTCTCTCAACTTACCCGAGGCCCGAAGCCCGAGGCCCGAGGCCCTTAACCGAACGGCATTGCGTCCCATGGGGCGGGGTGCTGGCTAGCGTCCTCGAGGACGAGGACGTGGACCTGGACCTGGACCTGGACCTGGTCTCTAGCGGCTGTCGGTCGGGGCCAGCTCGATGAGGGGGATGTCGTCTCGGCGGCGGGGGCCCAGGCGGACGCCGATGACCGGGCCGAAGATGGCCGGTTCGACGGGGGTGGCCTTGGGCTCGGTCCAGTCGGTGACCGGCACGCTGGCCAGCTTGCGCGGCTCGACGGCGCTGTCGCCGACCGGTCGGGTGCGCGCCTTGGGTAGCTCGACCCGCGCCGCCCGCGACGCCAGCTCCAGCAAGAAAGTCAGCGCGTTGTACGAGTAGATCGTCTGATTGGCGGGCAACCCGGTCGCGCGCGACAGCTCGTCGGTCCAGAAGATATAGGGCGCGATGGCGATCTCATACAGGCGCCGCCGCTCGGCCTCGGAGACGCCGGCCAGCTCGCGCAACCCCACGATCTCCGCCATGGTCGTGCGATCGCCCCACTCGTGGCGGTGGCGGATGGCGACCCGCCGCAGCGCCTGGCGCCGGTCGAGGTCGCCGGCCCGGAAGAACTGGCGCAGCTCGTCGGCCGACAGCTCCTGATCGCCGTTCCGGTCGGCGACGTTGATGAGGTCGGCGCGGCGGGTGATGGGGCCGTCGCCGGC
Source organism: Polyangia bacterium (assembly GCA_035696125.1). Classification (GTDB taxonomy): domain Bacteria; phylum Myxococcota_A; class Polyangia; order Fen-1088; family Fen-1088; genus DASRQZ01. The sequence continues at coordinate 4,282 of DASRQZ010000001.1, read as the reverse complement.
GGCGTTGACGTAGTGGAACGCGCGCCCGAGCTCGCCGCCCAGCCGCTCGGTGGTGAAGACCTCGAAGTGGATCTCCGGTCCCTGCTCGGGGCCGCGGCTGACCGTCCCGACATGGCCCACCACGTCGCCGGCCTCGACGCGCTCGTCCAGGGTCACCACCTCGCCGCCCTCCAGCGCGGCGCGCGTCGCCGCCGGTCCGTGCGCCACCGACTGCAGCCAGGGGACGGCGTTGGCCTCGCTCGAACGCACCGGCGGCAGCGCCAGGTGGGCGATCAGCGAGTAAAACGTGACTGGCGCGTCGTCGACCTCCAGGTCGTGGCGCATGAGCACGAAGGAGCGCGATGACTCGCCCGCAGTCGCGCGCCGCGCGGCGATGATGCGCCCGCGCGTCGGCGCGCGCACGCCGGCGCCCAGCGCGGCGCGGATGTGCACGCCGGAGTGCCAGAAGCGCCCCGACGTCACCGGGAAGAACCCGGTGGCGCGCTCCTCGGCGTTGAAGAAGGCCGCGCGCCGCGCCGACACCAGATCCTGCTGGGTGCGCGGCATGTCGGTGAAGGATCGGATCTGCACCGGCAACTCGAATCCGTTCAACGCGCGCAGCAGCCGCCGCCAGTCGAGCGCGCCCGGATCCCACTTCTGCTTCTGAAGATCCACATGCAGGTGCCCCACGATGCCCGCGAAGCCGAGCGGATCGTCCAGGGTGTCCATGATCATCTGATCGCCGCGCTGGGGAACGACCGGCTTGATCCTGGGGAAAACCCGCAACAGCGTGCGCGCCAGCGCCACCAGCGAGTCGTACTGCTCGGGACGAAAATCGTAGGCCTCGTGGTGCTCGCCGTTGATGACCACGTCGCGGGTGGGCCGGGTGCGGTACTCCGCCGGTAGCTTGGGCCACTCGCCGCGGTCGACGCGGCCGCGGTTGCAGATCTCGACGCCGATCGAAGTGGCGTTGGCTTCCTCGGCGTGGAAGGCGCGCTCGACCAGATCCAGGGTCTGGTAGATCGTCCCATCGGCGTCGATCATGAAATGCGCGGACAGCCCGCAGCCCTGACCGCTCGGCCGCGGGCGATTGTGCATCGACTTGAAGCACGAGCGGGAGTTCACGCAGCCGTCGAAGTGCAGCACCAGCTGCGAGATCACCTGCTGGAGCTCTTCGACCGTCGTTCGCTTCTCCTTCTCCAGCCCCCTGCGCGCGCCGTAGCGCCGGGAGTCGGCATCGCAGCAGCCGCCGCGCTGGTCGATGCAGCGGGTCTGGTAGGCGTCGAATCCCTGCGGATCCTTCCACAGCACCACCGGCCGCCCCACGTCGAAGAGCTGTCCGGCCACCATGATGGCGCTGGCCTGGTTGGCGGCCGGCTCGGCCGCCGATCCCGGATGTATGGTCACGGCGACCACGGCCCCCCCCAGACCCAGCGCCGCCACGCCGGCCAGCACGAAAGGAGCCACCACCCGGTTTCGTGCGCTCGGCATCGGCAGGGGGCTGATGTTAGCGGCCCGCGTCTCTCGCGTCAGCGAGTTTGACCCTCTCCGATCGCGAACCTATGATGACCTCCGCTAAACGCGTGTTCGACAAGCTGAAAAATCTTCTCGGCAACGAGCGCCCGCCCTCGGATGAAGAAGCGGTGACGCCGCCGCCACGCCCGGGCGCGCCCACCGGTCAACCCGCCGCTCCATCCGCTCCTCCATCCACTGCTCTGGGGGCCCGCCGTCCGGCCCGCCCACGCGCCGCGCGCTCCGACCCTGGCCTGCCGGGCGGGCGTCCGCGCTCGGCCAGCGGCGCCTTCGAACCGCTGGACGCGCCGGCGGGGGAGGCCGCCCCCCACTCCGAGATCCCTTGCCCCAATTGCGGCGAGCCGATGCTGACCGGGTGGGGCACCACCTGCGGCAAATGCCGGCCCAACCTGGTTGGCGCCAAGACCATGTTCTTCGCCCCCGGTCAGGTCGAGCTGCCGGCCCAGGCGGCCGGCGGGATGACGCTGGGCTGGCTGATCGTGATCGGCACCGGCGACGAGTCGAAGAGGGGGGCGCTGATCGAGCTCGACGCCGACGCCGTGCTCTCGCGCGCCGACGCGCCTCCGACCGGCGCCGCCAAGCTGGTCCCCTTCGACGACGGGTTCATGTCCAGCGGGCACGCCGTGCTGAGCCGCCCGCTGACCGGCGAGCGGACCGACGCCTTCACCATCCGCGATCGCGATCGTCCCGGCCCCTCGGCCAACGGCACCTTCGTCAACTCGCACAAGCTGGTGAAGGGCGAGATCGTCCGCCTGGCCGACGGCGACATCATCAAGGTGGGGACCACCGAGCTGCTGTTCAAGTCGTTGTGGCTCCCGCCCGTCGGCGTCCGTAACTCATGACCACCCGGCGACGGCGCCCGGGCGCGGCCACCGCCGCCGCGATCGGCCTCGGGATCTGGGCGGTCGGATGGGCGGCCCACGCCGGCCCGGCGCTGATCACCACCCGGCCCGTCGTCGACGCCGAGACCGACGAGCTGACCTTCTTCGTGGGCGGCTTCAACGACGCCGGGCGATCGCTCAAGGCCTCCAGCGTCGATCTCTTGATTGACGGCCAGCGCTCGGACGCCGTGCCGGTGATCCAGACGCTGTCTGACTGGTCCACCACTTCGGCCGAGGGCAGCAAGACCTGGCGCCCGCCGTTGAGCTTGGGGCTGGTGTACCTGTGGATCGAGCACGTCCCGCCCGGCGTGCTCGACGGGATCCAGGCCTTCTTCCAGCGCGTCCCCTCGCGCACGGTGGTCTACCCGACGGTGTACGGGCGCATGCGCCAGGGGCGCGCGCGGCTGACCGCCGCGGATGTCAGCCGGCTGGGCGACGTGCCGTACATCGAAGGCTACCGCCCCAATCTCATCGAAGCGGTCAAGCTCGACCTGGCCGACCTGGCGGCCGATCCTTCGCCGTTGCGGGTCCTGCTCATCGTCACCGACGGACGCGACTTCGCCGATCCCAAAGGCGAGGGCCCGGGCGACTTCGCGGCGCTGGGCCGGGACATCCGCCGGGCGGGGGTCACGCCGCTGGTGGTCGCCTTCCCGGCGCCCGACGCCGATCGCGCGCAGGCGGCCGCCAACCTCAACGAGCTGCACGACGCCGCCGGCGGCGTCCTGCGCCTGCTCGACCAACCACAGGATCTCGAGAACGCGCTCGAGTCGCTGGGACAGGGCATGGCCGACCTGCTGCGCGTGCACCTGCCCACGCCCTATGGCTGGCACGTCTTCGGCGGGAGCCACCACCTGTCGGTGCGGTTGAACGTGGGCGGCGGGCAGCGACTCAACGCCGACATGGGCGCGGTCACGGTCGGCCCCGGCAAGCTGCGGTCGGTGGTGCTGGGAGTCGCGGGCGTGCTGGCCCTGGTGGCGGGCGTGGCGATCTTCGTGCTGCGCCGGCGCGGCGCCGGAGGTGGCCCCGCCGGCGACGACGAGATCCTGCAGGCCGCCCACGATCTCATCCGGCGCGGCGCCTCGCCGCGGCGCGCGGTCGAGGAGTTGACCCGCAACTACCCCGAGGCGGTGAGCGAGCTCATCACGATGGATCAGGACCTGTTCTCCGATCCGCGCTTTCCCTACTTCCGCACGCGACCGGGGCGGCTGCGCATGCAAGAGATCCGCGACCTGCTGGCCAAGAAGTCGGTCGACAGTCCGGTGCTGGACGACACCCTGGCAGCGATCCTGGCCGACGCGGTGGCCAACCGCACGCCGCCCGATCAGGCGGCGGCGATGCTGGCGGCGCGGGTGGGCGCCGACGAGTGCAACAGCTTCACCAGCCTGGGGCTCGATCGCCTGGCCGAGGCGCTGCGCGCCGCCGCGCACCAGCACCCGACGCTGGGGACGCCGCGCGCGCGCGGCGCGGTGGTCGCGATCCAGGATACGCTCAAGACGCGCGGCGGGGCGCAGGGCATCCTGGTGGCCTGGCTGGTGCGCGCCGGCGGCAGCGGCCGGCGCGGCGAGACCCTGCGCCTGGGCGACGGGCGCACCGTGATCGGCCTCGCGCAGGGCTGCGCCATCCGGCTGTCGCAAGATCCCACCGTCGCCAGCGAGCACGCCGAGGTGACCCTGGAGGGATCCGAGTTCGCGATCTCGCCGCTCGGCGGCCCGGTCACCGTCGAAGGCAGCGCCGTCGATCGCCGGCGCGTGCTGACCGACGGCGAGACCATCGGCATCGGCGACGGCCTGTTCATCTTCAAGTCTGCCACCGCCGGCAACCTATCGTCGAGCGAGCCAACCGCGGGGCGGGGTACGCGGCCGGCCGTGGCGCGGCGGAGGTAGCTCTCC